>CADACW010000013.1 GCA_902786565.1 uncultured Prevotellaceae bacterium
AGAGCAACAGGCATTGACCGAAACGAATTGATTCCATCAATGCTTAGTGGTACACTTTTAGATTAGAATGGGTGGTATACTTTTAAGTTAGAGAATACATCTCTCAATCGCTCCACTTCCGACAATAGCTCATAGCCTTGGCGCGTGCAGAATTGACCATGCCCTTGCTGCTTGATGTAAGTTTTTTTCGATTTTTCCAAAATGGCCCAAATACCCCCCTAAAAGATAAGTGCCACTTATCTCCGAGATAAAAGGCACTTATCTCCGAGATAAGTGGCACTTATCTCCAAGTCCGCTTTACCCACCCTTTCGGCGATGTAAAACTTTTTCAAGCTTCACATTGCTTTCCTCCTGCACGTCCTTGATTCCTTTAGCTCAAATTGAGAAAATAGGATAAGAATTGTGCCAAGTTGACGAAACCCATAAAAAGTGAGCAAAGCGCAAAAAAATCTTACTTTTTGTTTGCATTTTACCGAATATTGTGTAATTTTGCGACGTTTTTCAAATGACAAACCACCAAACCGACGCAACGACATGAAGAAAAGCAACACCCTCCTAATCGCCACAATGGTTGCAGCACTGGCCGCTTTCAGCCATTCGCCCGTGGTGGCTCAACAGAAATCAGACAAGCAGGAGCCTAACTGGCTGCAGAACTTGACCTCGCGCATCACCCTCAATGGCTATGCCCAGGCCGGATGGTCGAACATCAACCCCAAAAAGCCTGCCGACGAGACCAACATGTACAACCTGAAGCGCACGCTGCTCTGGGCCAAAGCACGCATCACCGACCGATGGTCGTTCCTGTTTATGCACGACTTCTCAAGTGTGGTACAAGAATTTTACACCGACTACCGCATCACTCGCGACAAAAGTCTGACCGTGCGTTTGGGTCAGTTCAAACATTCCTACACGATGGAGAACCCGATGTCGCCCACGCAGTTGGAGCTGATTGATGTCTATTCGCAGGCCGTGCTCTACCTTGCCGGAGAGGGCCCCGACCCCTTGAACGGAGTGAACTACGGCCGCGACCAGGGTCTGATGGTCTTTGGCGACCTTCTCAACGACCGCCTTCACTACGAACTGGCCCTGATGAGCGGCCAGGGCATCAACTGCGACGACAAGAACAACCAGAAGGACTTCCTCTGCAAACTTGAAGTGAGACCCTTCGACGGTCTCCGCATCGTTGGATCCGGGTATCTTGGCACCGGCAACGCCGTTGGAACGGCGGCCTGGAACCCCACCATACAGAAGGGCGACAACTACAAGCGCAACCGCTATTCGGTGGGAGCGGAATACAAGACCCAGGCCTACTCCGAGGGCCTGTACAAGGAGGCGCGTCCGGCCAGCATACGTGCCGAGTGGCTGGGCGGCAAGGATGGCGACGTGGGCAGCCGCGGCGGCTATGTGACGACGTGCATCCCCGTCTATGACGCCCTCGACATAGTGGCCAGCGGCGAGACCTTCGACCGCAACACCAAGGCAGACGGCTGGGACCAGACCAACCTGACGGTAGGCCTTCAGTATTGGTTCTACAAGAAGTGCCGACTTCAGGTGCAGTACACCCGCTGCCTCTGCGGCGAAAACATCTCCAACAAAGACTACAACTGGCTGCAAGCCCAAGTGCAAGTGGCATTTTAACAGAAATCAGCTATTAATATGATTATCAAGATTTTATTGACACTTATTTTTCTGGCCGTCATGGTAGGCGTGGGCATCTACTCGCGCAAGCAGGCCAGAAGTGTTGACGGCTTTGTGCTCGGCGGTCGCGCCGTGGGTCCGTGGCTCACGGCCTTCGCCTTCGGCACCAGTTATTTTTCGGCGGTTGTCTTCGTAGGATATGCCGGTCAATTCGGCTGGAAATACGGCCTTTCCTCCACATGGATAGGCATCGGCAATGCCATCATCGGTTCGCTTCTGGCCTGGATCATCCTGGGCCGGCGCACCAAGCTGATGACCCAGCACATTGAGAGCCGCACCATGCCCGATTTCTTCGGCACCCGCTTCAGCGACCAAGGGCTTCGTGTGGCGGCCAGCATCATCGCCTTCGTGTTTCTCATTCCTTACACGGCAGGCGTATATAGCGGAATATCAAGACTTTTTGAGATGGGGTTCGACATTCCCTACGAGTATTGCGTGATCATCATGTCGATACTCACCGCCGTCTACGTCATCATCGGCGGCTATAAGGCTACGGCCATGAACGACTTCATCCAGGGCATCATCATGCTCTTCGGCATTGTGGCCGTCATTGTGGCCGTGCTCAATGCCCAGGGTGGCCTGGAGATTGCCGTCGAGAAGTTGGGCCAACTGCCCGCCGACGGTGCCACCGAGCCCGGCAGCGGTATGTTTGCCACGCTCTTCGGCCCCGACCCCTGGGGCCTGTTCGGCGTTGTGGTGCTCACCTCGCTCGGCACCATGGGCCTGCCGCAGATGGTGGGAAAATTCTATAGCATCACCGACGAGAGCGCCATACGCCGCGGCACCGTCATCTCCACCATCTTCGCATTCATCGTGGCCGGCGGCTGCTATTTCCTCGGTGGATTCGGCCGTCTTTACGACCCCGTCATCGGTGCCAACGGCAAGATTGCCTACGATTCCATCGTACCGGCCATGCTGGTCCAGCTGTCGCCGGCGCTCATCGCCCTGGTGGTGCTGCTGGTGCTGTCGGCATCCATGTCGACACTTGCCTCGCTGGTGCTCACCTCTTCGTCGACGATGACGCTCGACCTCATTTACCGCGACAAGAAGTCGCTTCCCGGCGAGGTGGAAGAGGGCACCATCGACGATGTGGTGGCCGAGAAGATTGAGCGCCGCAAGGTGGTGGTGATGCGCGTGCTCATCATGTTCTTCATTGCCATCTCGCTGCTCATTGCCCTCAATCCGCCCACGTTCATCGCCCAGTTGATGGGCATTTCGTGGGGAGCCCTGGCCGGCGCTTTCCTTGCCCCGTTCATGCTGGGCCTCTATTGGCGTGGTGTCACCACGGCTTCCGTCTGGGCCTGTTTCATCTGGGGCGTGGGCCTAACGGTCATCAACATGCTTGCCGGCAACCCCATCAACCCCATCAACTGCGGCGCCATCGCCATGGTGGGCGGTTTCCCCGTGGTGTGGCTGGTCAGCCTCGTTTCCCCCAAACTTCCCAGCCAGCAGCTCGACAGGATGTTTGCCTGCTATAAGTGACACCCTGCCAGACAGACCAATTGGTTCGTCCACTCTTAGTGATTGGACGAACCAATTTCTTTATCCGGACGGAACCATTTAGGCGATTGCCGTTTTCCATCCGTGCCTTTTGGGTTTTCCTTCTGGCCTTGGCACTTATCCCACCCATCACAGAAGTGTTTTAAAGAATATTTAACGGTACGCAATGCCGCAATCCGAGATAAAAACATTAATTTTGCACACGAACAATTTTATAAACAAACCGAACAGGACAATCAACAATGAGAAAGACACTATTCCTGGTGTGCCTCTGTCTGGCCATGGGCGCGCAGGCACAGAAGAAGGAAGGCGGCATCAGCAACAAGATGCTCAGCGAAATGCAGAAGGAGCAGAAACTGACTGCCGGCGACAAGGCCCTGATGAATGCCATTGCCGCCAACGCCATTGACGATCTGGCCACCAACCATCAGAACGCCGGTGCACTGGACACCCACTTCAGTATAGAGACCAAGAAGCAAAGCATCACCAACCAGCAGCAGAGCGGACGCTGCTGGATGTTCAGCGGCATGAACGTGCTGCGCGGCGACTATCTGCTGCGCACCGACTCGGTGCAGGTGGAGTTTTCGCAGGCCTACCTCTTCTTCTACGACCAGTTAGAGAAGGCCAACCTGATGCTGCAGGGGTGCATAGACACCGGCAGCAAGCCCATCGACGACCAGCGCGTACAGTTCTTCTTCCACCATCCCGTCAGCGACGGCGGTACCTTCTGCGGTGTGGCCGACCTGGCCGAGAAGTACGGGCTGGTGCCCCGTGAGGCCATGCCCGAATCGTTTGCCAGTGACAACACGTCGAAGGCCCGCCAGCTCATCTCGTCGAAGTTGCGCGAGTTCGGCCTTCAGCTCCGTGAAATGGTGCAGAAGGGCAAGAAGGCCGCCTCGATAGAGAAGGCCAAGACCCGCATGCTCTGCCAAGTGTACCACATGCTGCAGTACACCATCGGCGAGCCGCCCCAGAAGTTCACCTACACCTTCCGCAGCACCAAGGGCAATGCCGTGGGCGAAGCCAGGGAGTTCACCCCACAGACGTTCTATAAGGAGGTGGTGGGCCGCCAGCTCAACGGCACATTCATCATGGTGATGAACGACCCCCGCCGCCCCTACTACAAGACCTACGAGGTGGAACTGGACCGCCACACCTACGACGGCCATAACTGGAAATACGTCAATCTGCCCATGGACGACATCGAGGAGATGGCCATTGCCACCCTGCGTGCCGGCCACAAGCTGTACAGCAGCTACGACGTGGGCAAGCAGCTGGACCGTAAGCGTGGCTACTGCGACACGGAGAACTTCGACTACGGCTCGCTCTTCGGCACCACTTTCGGTATGAACAAGGCCGAGCGCATCGAGACCTTCGACAGCGGTTCGACCCACGCCATGACGCTCTGCGCCGTCGACCTTGACAAGAAAGGCCGTGCCGTGAAGTGGAAAGTGGAGAACTCGTGGGGGGCCGACTGGGGGCAGAAGGGCTGTCTGATCATGAGCAACCGCTGGTTTCGCGAGTATATGTTCCGTCTGGTGGTGCCCAATGAGTACGTGCCGGAGAAAGTGATGAAGGCATGGCAGACGCAGCCCGTGATGGTCATGCCCGAAGACCCGCTGTTCCTTCCCGACGAGTAAAGCCGATGATTCACCAACTGCTGAAGCAATACTACGGCTACGACACCTTCCGCCCCAACCAGGAGGAGGTCATAAGCCACGTCATGGCCGGTGGCGACGCTCTGGTGCTCATGCCTACGGGCGGCGGCAAAAGCCTCTGCTACCAGATTCCCGCCCTGGCCCTGAACGGCACGGCCATCGTTGTCTCGCCGCTCATCAGCCTGATGAAGGACCAGGTGGAGACCCTGCGGGCCAACGGCATTGCGGCCGAAGCCCTCAACTCGAACAACGACCTGACGCAGGACACGGTGATTAGGCGCCGTTGTGCCTCCGGCCAGCTGAAACTGCTCTACATCTCGCCCGAGAAACTGCTGGCCGAGATGGACTATCTGCTGCAGAACATCACAATATCGCTCTTCGCCATCGACGAGGCCCACTGCATCAGCCAGTGGGGACACGACTTCCGTCCTGAGTACACCCAGTTGGGACAGTTGCGCGAGCGGTTCCCCCAAGTACCCATGATGGCGCTGACCGCTACTGCCGACAAGATTACGCGCAATGACATTGTGCGCCAGCTTCACCTGGACGGCCAGCGGCCCTTCAAGGAGTTCATCGCCAGTTTCGACCGCCCCAATCTGAGCCTCTCGGTGAAGCGTGGCTACAAGTCGAGGGAGAAGCAGGCATTCATTCTCAACTTCATCAAGGCGCGTCCACTCGACCCAGGCATCATCTACTGTCTGAGCCGCAAGACCACCGAAAGCGTGGCCGAAGACCTGCGGCGCGCAGGCATCCAGGCCCTGCCCTACCACGCCGCCCTGTCGGCCTGGGAGCGCAGCCAAGCCCAGGAGCAGTTCAAGCAGGACCAAGTTCAGGTAATCTGTGCCACTGTGGCCTTCGGCATGGGCATCGACAAAAGCAATGTGCGGTGGGTCATCCACTACAATATGCCCAAGAGCATAGAGAGTTTCTATCAGGAGATTGGCCGTGCCGGACGCGACGGCGCACCTGCCGACACGGTGCTCTTCTACTCCCTGCAAGATATTGTCCAGCTCTCCGAATTTGCCAAACAGAGCGGACAGCAGGAGGTGAACATAGAGAAGCTGCGCCGTATGCGCGAGTATGCCGAGTCGAGCGTCTGCCGCAGGCGCATACTGCTCAACTACTTCGGCGAGCAGTCCGACCACGACTGCAACAACTGCGACGTGTGCCAGAACCCGCCACGCCGCTTCGACGGCACCCGCTACTGCCAGATGGCACTCAGCGCCATGCGCCGCACCGACGAGCAAATACGCATATCGACCACCATCGAGATAGTCAAGGGCATCATGTCGCCAGAGGTGAAAAAGCGTGGCTACGACCAGCTGAAGACATTCGGCGTGGGGGCCGACATCACGCTCAACGACTGGCAGGACTATCTGCTGCAGATGCTCCAGATGGGACTCATCGAAATAGCCTACGACCAGGGCAACCGCGCCACAATCACGCCGATGGGCGAGGAGGTGCTCTTTGGCCGGCGCACCATTCAGCTGAGTGTGCCCGACCGCAGTGTCAAGGAGTCGCCACGGCAGCGCAAGCCCAAGCTGCAGCTGCACATCCCGGCAGGTCCCCCCTACCCTGCCCAGGCGGCGGTGTCAGAGGACAGCAGCCTGTTTGAGGCATTGCGCAAACTGCGGCAGACGTGTGCCACGGAAGAGGGATTCCCGCCCTACATCGTCTTCAGCGACAAGGTGCTCCACACCATGGCGGCCTTCAAGCCCACCACCGCCGAGCAGTTTGCAGCCATTTTGGGCGTGGGCGAATACAAAAGCAAGAAATACGGCCAGCGGTTTGTGGCCCTTATCCAGAAATACACTTAATCGAAAGCAAATAAATATCAACATAAAACAAGAGAAAAATGATGACCGAAAAGAAACTATTGTTGGGCGACGAGGCCATTGCCCTCGGAGCCATCCATGCCGGTCTCTCTGGCGTCTATGCCTATCCCGGCACACCTTCGACCGAAATCACCGAGTACATCCAGGGCAACCCGCTGGCCGCCGAGCGCGGCATACACAGCCGCTGGAGCACCAACGAGAAGACAGCCATGGAAGAGGCTTTGGGCATGTCGTTTATGGGCAAGCGCGCATTGGTCTGCATGAAGCATGTGGGCATGAATGTATGTGCCGACCCCTTCGTCAACAGCGGCATGACGGGCGTCAATGGCGGCGTGGTGGTGCTCGCTGCCGACGACCCCTCGATGCACTCCTCGCAGGACGAGCAGGACTCGCGCTTCTACGGCAAGTTTGCTATGATTCCCACCTTCGAGCCTTCAAGCCAGCAGGAGGCCTACGACATGGTTCAGCAGGCCTTCGACTTCTCCGAACAGCAGAAGTTGCCCGTGCTGCTGCGCGTTACCACCCGCATGGCCCACAGCCGCGCCGTGGTCGAGGTGAAGACGGAGCCACGCCAGCAGAACGCACTGAACTACGATGCCGAGGCCAAGAACTGGGTGCTGCTGCCTGCCAATGCGCGCCGCCGCAACGACATCGTCACCAAGCAGCAGGCCGACCTTGAAGAGGCTGCCGCCAATTCCACCTATAATATATACTTGGAGGGTCAGGACCACGGGCTCGGCATCATTGCCAGCGGCATTGCCTACAACTACGTCTGCGAGTGCTTCCCCGACGGGTGCCCCTTCCCCATCCTGAAGGTGTCGCAATACCCCCTGCCCAAGAAACTGGTGCGCCGGATGATTGCTGAGTGCCAGCGGGTGATCATTGTCGAGGAGGGACAGCCCTTCATTGAGGACATGGTGCGTGGCGTGGCCGACTGCCCCGACATACATGGCAAGCTTGACGGCACGTTGCCCCGCACGGGCGAACTGAACCCCGATGTGGTGAAGAAAGCCATCGGCCACCTCTCACCCCTCAACTCACACCTCTCGTCCGTAGAAGAGGTCTTCGACCCCTGTACCGACGTGGTTCCTCGTCCGCCCGCACTCTGCCAGGGCTGTGGCCACCGCGATGTCTACGCCGCCCTGAACGAGGTGCTGAAAGAGTACGACAATCCGCGTGTCTTCGGCGATATTGGCTGCTATACGCTGGGCTTCTTGCCCCCCTTCCGGGCCATCCACTCCTGCGTAGACATGGGTGCCAGCATCACCATGGCAAAGGGTGCAGCCGACGCCGGGCAGTGGCCTGCCGTAGCGGTCATCGGCGACTCAACCTTCACCCACAGCGGCATGACGGGGCTGCTTGATGCCATCAACGAGAATGCTGACATCACGGTCATCATCAGCGACAACCTGACCACTGGCATGACGGGGGGCCAGGATTCTGCCGGTACCAACAAGTTTGAGGCTATCTGCCGCGGGCTGGGACTCAGCGACGAGCATCTGCGCGTGGTAGTGCCCCTGCCGAAGAATATGCCTGAGATTACGCAGGCCATCCGCGACGAACTGAACTATCATGGCACCAGCGTCATTATCCCCCGGCGTGAGTGCATGCAGACCCTGCAGCGACATCTGAAGATGAAGAAGGCTCAGAAGTGAGAGGTGAGAGGCTCAGAGGTGAGAAGTGAGGGGTGAGAGGTGAGAATACACTTTGACTCCTTCTACCTGATAAACAGCAGCTCCCTGTACTTGGGCAATGTCCAGAGGCCGTCCTCCACAATCATTTCAAGGAGGTCGGCCTCTTTACGGATGGCCTCCATATGCGGACAGACGGTGTCGTGGTAGGCAATGGCACGCTGGTGGATGTCAACGATGCGATTGGCCACACGGCGGGCGTCGGTCAGCTCGTCCACCAGTCGCTCTATGGCCTCGGTACGCTCGGCTATCTCCTCGATGAGCTTCATGTTGCGGGCAGAGAGGCGTATGGCCTTCTCCTCGGAGAAGACGCTCTTGGTGCCCTGCACATTCTTGATGAGCTGGCTCTGGTAGTGGGTGGCCACGGGAATGATGTGGTTCATGGCCAGGTCGCCCAGCACGCGGGCCTCAATCTGCACCGTCTTCACATACATCTCCCACTTCACTTCGTTGCGGGCCTCCAGTTCCTTGCGGTTCATCACCTTGGTACTCTCGAACATGGCAATGCTCTGCTCGTCAAGATAATGCTCGAAGATGACCGGGCACGATTGCTCCACGTCCAACCCTCTTCTGGCGGCCTCGCGCACCCACTCCTCGCTGTAGCCATTGCCGTCGAAGCGAACAGGCTTGCAGGTCTTGATGTCTTCGCGCAGCACGTCAACGATGGCGTGGAACTTGGCGGTATGGCCGGTGCCGGAGGCATATTCGGGCAGTGTGGCGTATTCGGCAATCTTTGCATCGACGCGCTGTTTGAACGAGCAGAGCGATTCGGCCATAGAGGCATTGAGTGCAATCATAGCCGAGGCGCAGTTGGCGCTGCTGCCAGGAGCACGGAACTCAAAGCGGTTGCCGGTGAAGGCGAAAGGCGATGTGCGGTTGCGGTCGGTATTGTCGACAATCAGGTCGGGAATCTGCGGAATGTCCCATTTCTTCAGGAGTGAATTGACTTTCAACTCTTCGCTCTCCACGCCCAAGTCTTCGCTCTCAAAGTGGTCCAGCAGGTCGGAGACATACTTGCCCAAAAACGACGAGATAATGCTGGGCGGGGCCTCGTTGCCCCCCAGTCGGTGGGCGTTGGTGGCGCTCATGATGGAAGCCTTCAGCAGTCCGTTGTGCCTGTATACGGCCATCAGCGTCTCGACGATGAAAGTGACAAAGCGGAGGGTCTCGTTCATGGAAGAGGTCTTCCCCGGTGCATGGAGCAGCACGCCGGTGTCGGTGGAGAGGCTCCAGTTGTTGTGCTTGCCGCTGCCGTTGATGCCGGCGAAGGGCTTCTCGTGCAGCAGCACGCGGAAACCGTGCTTGCGGGCCACACGCTTCATCAGCGACATGAGCAGCATGTTATGGTCGACGGCCAGGTTGCACTCCTCGAAGATGGGGGCCAGCTCAAACTGGTTGGGGGCCACCTCATTGTGGCGTGTCTTGCAGGGGATGGCCAGCATCAAGGCCTGCTGCTCCAGGTCTTTCATAAATGCCTGAACACGGTCGGGAATGGTGCCGAAGTAGTGGTCGTCCATCTGCTGGTTCTTGGCACTCTCGTGGCCCATCAGCGTGCGCCCCGTGAGCATCAGGTCCGGGCGGGCAGAGTAAAGCCCCTCGTCAACGAGGAAGTACTCCTGCTCCCAACCCAGGTTCACGTGCACCTTCTTCACATCGTCGTAGAAATACTGACACACGTCTGTGGCAGCCTTGTCTACGGCGTGGAGGGCACGCAGCAGCGGGGCCTTGTAGTCCAGGGCCTCGCCCGTATATGCTATAAATATGGTGGGAATACAGAGTGTGTCGTCGATGATGAAGACGGGACTGGTGGGGTCCCAGGCTGAGTAGCCGCGGGCTTCGAAGGTATTGCGGATGCCACCGTTGGGGAAGCTGGAGGCGTCGGGCTCCTGCTGCACGAGCAGTTTGCCGCTGAAATTCTCCACCATACCCCACTTGCCGTCGTGCTCCACAAAGGCATCGTGCTTCTCGGCCGTCCCCTCGGTCAGAGGCTGGAACCAGTGGGTGTAGTGGGTGGCGCCCATCTCCTGTGCCCACTGCTTCATACCGGCAGCCACAGGGTCGGCTATCGAGCGGTCCAGTCGGGCTCCGTTGTCGATGACGTCGATGAGTTTCCTGTACACATCGGCAGGCAGATACTTGAACATCTTCTGCCTGTTGAACACATACTTGCCGAAATATTCTGAAGGACGTTCCTTCGGAGTCTCCACTTCGAGGGCATGCTTCTTAAATGCTTCCTCTACAACTTGAAATCTGAGATTGTTTGCCATTCGCCTTGCTGATTATCATTCGTTTTCGGCTGCAAAATTACGAGTATTTCTGCAAACGGCAAAATCTTTCAGGGAAAATAATTCAGCAAGGAGCAGTTAGTTGTTTACAAATCTATTTTTCACCTTTTCAATCTTTCACCTTATATTTTTTCTCCTTTTCATTTTTTTTCGTACCTTTGCCGGAAATTTCATTTTAACGTTTATGAAACGACTAATAACCATGCTGCTGCTGGCTCTGCCGCTGACGAGCCGCTGTCTGGCCGCCAACGCCGACACCTATACTATCGAGACGAAGCACACACAACAGACCATAGCGCACTTCGGTGCCAGCGACGCCTGGTCGATGCAGCGTATCGGCCTCTGGCCGGAAGAGGACGAACAGCGGAAAATAGCCGACTGGCTCTTCTCGATGGAGACCGACGAGAGCGGGCAGCCCTTGGGCATCGGCCTGTCGCTGTGGCGCTTCAATCTCGGCGCTGGCAGTGCAGAGCAGGGCGACTCGTCCTACATCAACCGCGACACGCGGACGGAGTGTTTCCTGCAATACGACGGCACTTACGACTGGAGCCGCCAGGCGGGGCAGCTGCGGTTCCTCAAGATGGCAAAGGAGCGCGGCGTGCCTTACATACTGGCATTCCTCAACTCGCCGCCCGTCTACTTCACCCAGAACGAGCTGGCCACCAACACGGGACGCGACGGGACGCTGAACCTCCGCCCGGAGTGCTACGACGACTTTGCCCACTTTATGGCCGAGGCAGTGGCAGGATTGGAGCGCGAGCACGGCATCCATATAGACTACCTCTCGCCGGTGAACGAGCCCGACGGCCACTGGAACTGGCAAGGCCCGAAGCAGGAGGGCACACCAGCCACCAACTGGGAGACGGCAGAGGTGGTGCGCCACACCAGCAAGGCGCTGGACGACCACGGACTGAAGACGCAGATAGTCTTCAACGAGTCGAGCGACCTGCGCTGCTTGATGGGCGTCTACATGACTACGTGGGAGCGCGGCAACACAATAGCCTCGTTCTTCTGCCCCGACAGCACTGCCACCTATCTGGGCGACACGCCCCACACGCAGCGCCTCATCCTGGGCCACAGCTACTGGACCAACACGCCGGTGGAAAAGATGAAGAAAACACGGCAAGAACTGCGCAGCCTGCTGAAGAAGTATAAGGCCAGCTTCTGGCAGTCAGAGTTGTGCATCATGAGCAACGACGAGGAGATTGGCGGTGGCGGCGGCTACGACTTCAGTATGAAGACGGCCCTCTATGTGGCACGCGTTATCCATCACGACCTGGTCTATGCCAACGCCGAGAGTTGGTCGTGGTGGAGGGCCTGCGGCGGCAACTACAAAGACGGGCTCATCCGCGTCTTCGACCGTCAGCACCGGGCACAGGACTCCCGTCTGCTCTGGGCTCTGGGCAATTACAGCCGCTTTGTCCGTCCCGGTGCCGTGCGTCTCGACGTGAGCAGCCGCCAGCGTGAAGACCCCTACGGTGTGATGGTCTCAGCCTTCCGCAATACAGACGGCTCTCTGGTGTGTGTGGCCATCAACTACAGCACTGCCGAGCAGCCCTTGACGCTGGCCACCGCCCCGGCTGTCAAGCAGGAATGGACGATGTACCGCACCAGCGATGCCGAGGGAGAGACGCTGTGCCCCGTGGGTACCACCACTGGCACTGCCACGCTGCCCGCACGAAGCATAACCACTTTTGTAATGCAACAATCATAATATGTACAACGAGAACAAGGAAAAAGGTGTCCTGAGGTCGCTCGACTACTGGACCATCCTGATATACGTAGCCCTGCTGGTCTTTGGGTGGGTAAGCGTGTGCGGTGCCAGCTACACTTATGGCGACACCAATCTGTTTTCGCTCTCTGCCCGCTCCGGCATGCAGATAGTGTGGATAGGCACGTCGCTGCTGCTGGCCCTCGTGCTGCTGCTGCTCGACGAGCGCATCTACGAGACGTTTGCCTTCATCATTTACATAGTGCTGCTGGCGCTACTCTTCGTCACCATCTTCAACACCCACAGCATCAAAGGCTCCCATTCGTGGCTGGTGCTGGGCCCCCTGCGCTTGCAACCAGCCGAATTTGCCAAGTTTGCCACAGCCTTGGCCCTGGCCAAGTTTATGGGCAGGTATGGCTACGACATCCACCGCCCCAAGGACTTTCTCATAACGCTCGCCTTCATCTTTGTGCCCATTGTGTGCATTGTGCTGCAGCGCGAGACGGGTTCGGCTCTGGTCTATCTGGCTTTCTTTCTGATGCTCTATCGCGAGGGAATGACGGGCAGCGTGCTCTTCACCGGCCTGGCCATGGTCATCTATTTTGTGGTGGGCATACGCTATGCTGAGCCAACCATACTCAACGACTCCACGGCTATAGGGCGGTTTGTGGTGTTGCTGCTGGTACAGATATTCACCTCGGTGCTTGTGGGCATCTACTGCCGCAACTGGCGTGAGACGCAATGGGTGCTGGGGCTCTCGGTGGGCATCACGGTGGTGGCCATGCTCTTCTCGCTCTATGTCATTCCCTTCGACCTTTTCTGGATACAGATGCCGCTCTGCATACTGCTGATAGTATGGCTGATATGGCGAGGCTTCAACTCCATGCTGCGCAACTATTGGTGGATAGCAGCTTTCACCATTGGCTCGCTGGTGTTCTACAACACTGCCGACTATGCCCTCAACCACCTGCTGGAGAAGCATCAGCGCACACGTATCAACGTGCTCTTAGGACTGGTGGAAGACCCTAAGGGCGTGGGCTACAACGTGCACCAGAGCGAGATAGCCATCGGCTCTGGCGGACTGGAGGGCAAGGGATTTCTGAACGGTACACAGACCAAACTGAAATATGTGCCTGAGCAGGACACCGACTTCATTTTCTGCACCGTGGGCGAGGAAGAGGGGTTTCTGGGTGCCGCCGGCGTGCTGCTGCTCTTCTTGGCCCTGATATTGAGGCTGATTCACCTGTCGGAGCGACAACCCACCGTCTTCGGACGTGTCTACGGCTACTGCGTGTTGAGCATCTTCCTCTTCCATGTGTTTATCAATGTGGGCATGGTGCTGGGCCTGACGCCCGTCATCGGCATCCCCCTGCCGTTTTTCTCCTACGGCGGCTCGTCGCTCTGGGGCTTCACCCTGCTGCTCTTCATCTTCCTGCGCATTGACGCACAGCGCAACATGACCAAAAGAGACTGAATGGACGACCTACGCTATCTGCAAGGACTCATCAGTGAGGGGGAGCACCAGCAGCAGGACTTCAAGTACCGCGTGGAGGATGCCCGCAAGCTGGCCCGCTCGGTGTCGGCCTTTGCCAATACCAGCGGGGGCCGTCTGCTCATAGGCGTGCGCGACGACGGCTGTCTCTGCGGGGTGCGCTCTGAAGAGGAAATCTACGTGATGCACCAGGCTGCCTACCGCTACTGCCGCCCGGAGGCCAGCATCAAGTTCGACACCTACCATGTGGCTCGCAGGGGCGGAATGAGCACCGGCAATTGCACCATCGTCGTGGCCACCGTGCCAAAGTCGGACCACCGCCCGGTATGTGCCATCGACGACGACGGCCGGCAACGGGCCTACATACGCATAGCCGACGAAAACATTGTGGCATCGCCCGTCCACCTCTGCATTTGGCGCGAAGAGCAGTCGGCAAAGTCCACAACGTTCACCTACGGCGAGGCTGAGAAGCGCTTGCTGGCAGTACTTGCCGACGGTGCTTGGCGCACGCTCAACCAGCTGGTGCGCCAAAGCCGTCTGCCACGGCCCAAGGTCATCGCCCTGACAGCCCGCCTCATCCGCTACGGCCTCATAGACTGGCAGCTGGACAGCCACCAGTTCGTCTTCCGAATCACTTGATGGTCACCTGAGTGGCCCCGTAGCCATACTCACGGAAGGAGGCGTCCTGATAGGTGTACGACTTGTAGCGGTATTGCAGTTCGTTGATGATAGCCTTGCGCAGCACCCCCTCGCCCTTGCCGTGGATGAAGATAATCTTAGTGCCCTTCTTCTTCTCATATTCCTTCAGCGTCTTGCGCATGGTGTCCAGCTGATAGTTCAGGATGTCGGTGGCCGAGAGGCCGTTGGTGGTGTCGAGCAGTTCCGATGCGTGCAGGTCCACCACCACAGGGTCGCCCTCCTTGCGGGCGGGTGTCACCACCGGACGGGGCTTCGGCTCGTCGTCCTTCTGATACATGCTGGCTTTCATTTGCTGTGCGTCGATGACGAGCGGCCTGACCGGCTTGTCGTTCTCAATCAGGGTGTAGACCAGCGCTGGCTGTTCAAAGAAGTCGTTCTCCTGGAAGGTGTGCAGCTTGTAGAACTTGACCCCGTCTATGCGCAACTGCACGTCGACGGCAGGCTTCAGCATAAAGGGCTTTTCGCGTTTGTAGACCATCAGTTGCACGGCCACACGCTCCATCTGGTTCAGGTCTTCACGCCCGAACTCTTCGAGGAACAACTTGGTGTTCGGCTCCACCTCGGCCGAGGCAATGAGCCGCCAGCTGGCCCCCTCGGCCATCATATAGGTGAACCGCATATAGTAATTGCTGTCGTTCACGAAATAGGTTTCGAAACGTGTCTGCGTGAGTTCCTTCACGTCCATTGGCACAAAGGCCAGGTAGGCCGACAGCTGGTCGCCGCCCTTTCGCTCTTCGGGGGCCACCTTGAAGGTGATGGGCCGGTCGGCAGGCTCAGGCTCTGGTGCCTGTTGCTTTGATGCTTGCTGCTTCACCTCCACCGCGTGGCTGGTGTCGTAGTTCTCTTCGCCTATCACCACCACCTCGTTCAGCTGCATAGGCACCTGAAAGCCGTCTTCGTCCTCGACCAGCACAATGTTCTTACCCTGGAAACCGGCCACACGGCCGCCTCCCACCTCGCTGAGAAACCTCACTTTATCACCTATTTTCATATACTTTTATGCTAATTTTAAAATTTCTTCTGCAAAAGTACACAAAAAATGCGAACCTACAAAAAATTATTCGTATCTTTGTAGCACCTAAAACTAAAGTAGAGCTGATATGACGAAACAAAGACTGTTATTTATGCTACTCATTGGCTGTAGCGCGGGGCTCACGACAGCCAGCGCACAGCAGGTGAACGACACCAACACGCCCCTGCATCTGATGAAGCCTGCCTACCGCGTGGGCTATGGCATCCCGACCGCGGAGAGCGTGAAGCAGACCATGGACCGCGTGCTGCGCTACATCGACTCCGAGACACCTGCCGTGCTGGTAGACAAGCAGACGGGACGGGAGGTGACACGGCTGAAAGACATCAATGCCGACACACAACTGAAGCGGGGCGGATTCCGGCTGACAAGCTATGAATGGGGTGTCACCTATTCGGCGGTGCTGGCCGCCTACGAAGCAACCGGCGACCAGGCCTATCGCGACTATGTGGTGAAGCGCCACAAGCTGTTGGCCGATATTGCCCCCTATTTCCAGAAAATCTATGCCAGTCAGAAGGCCATCGACGGCAACATACGCCGCGTCATCGACCCGCACGCACTGGATGATGCCGGCGCTGTGTGCTGCTCGATGATCAAGGCCGAGCTGATGGGCGTTTGCACGAAAAACCAGTTGCGCCCCCTCATCGACAACTACTCCAATTATATCATGAAGCGCGAATACCGACTGGCCGACGGGACCTTTGGCCGCCTGCGCCCTCAGAAGAACACGGTGTGGCTCGACGATATGTTTATGGGCATACCCACCATAGCCTATTTAGGGAAACTGACGGGCGAGAGCCGCTACTACGACGAGGCTGCCCGGCAGGTGCTGCAGTTTGCCAGCCGTATGTGGGTGGACGAGCAGAGCCTGTTCCGCCACGGATGGGTAGAGGCGATGGAACCCCACCCTGCCTTCTTCTGGGGCAGGGCAAACGGCTGGGCCATACTCACCATGTGCGAAGTGCTCGACGTGCTGCCTGTCGACCATCCGCAGCGGCAGCCCATCATTGAGCTGCTGCGCAAGCACGCTGCCGGACTGGCCCGTCTGCAGCACCACGACGGTTTCTGGCATCAGCTGCTTGACCGCAATGACACCTATCTGGAGACCTCGGCAACGGCCATCTACACCTACTGCATGGCCCATGCCGTCAATCAGGGCTGGCTCAACGCCAAGGCTTTCGGCCCCGTGGCACTGCTGGGATGGCAAGCCGTGCAGTCGCAGATCAACGCTAAAGGACAGGTGGAGAATGTCTGCGTGGGTACAGGTATGGGCTTCGATGCCGCCTTCTATGCCTACCGCCCCGTTCACCCCATGGCCGCTCATGGCTACGGGCCTGCCATTTGGGCCGGGGCCGAGACATTGCGCCTGCTGCGCCAGCAACTCCCGAAGCTGAACGACTCAGCCGTGCAGTTCTACGACATCGAGGTGCCCACCGACCAGCCCATCTTCAACTACGACGGAAAAATAAGATACTGACACAGCTATGAAAAGGATATTTATAGCACTTGTTGCACTCATCGGCAGTACTGCGATGTGTGCACAGATGGGGCGCCGCTTCCCCTCAGAGCGCAAAGTCATCAACGACCCGAAGACTGGCGTCGAACTGGTGTTCCTCACCAGCAAGAGCGGCACCGGCGACTCAAAGATTTACCAGACCCACAACCAGTGGACCAGCGACGGGCAGTGGGTCATCTTCCGCTCCGACCGCGTGCAGGGCGAAGCCATGGCTGTCAACGAGGAGACGGGCGACATTGTGCAGGTGACCGAAGGGGGATTCACAGGCATGCTCTGTGTGGCTCGAAAGTCGATGAACCTCTACCACATGCGCACCGCCCTCGGCAAGGACGGCAAACGTACCGGCATGGAGGTGGTCGAGGTGAACCTGGAGCGGCTCTTGGCCGACAGCATGGCTGGCAAACTGAAGAAGAAGAAAGCCTACGAGCGCGTCTGCGGCACCATTCCTGCCAACATGTGCAGCGAGGGCGACATGGCGCTCGATGGCAGCGAGACGTTTGTCTATTTCCGATTAGACAAGGACTACGCCCGCCACATGCCCATTGCCGAACCCATTGCCCCAGACTTCGGCCCCCGACACATGGGGGCAGGACCGGGCGGCATCGGCAAGATGGACCTGCAGACGGGAAAGGCCGAGCCCGTGGTGGCCGTCCACTTCAAGGTAGGCCACATTCAGGGCAACCCGTGGCATCCAGGCGAGGTGATATTCTGCTGGGAGACAGGCGGCAAGGCCCCACAGCGCACCTGGATGGTCAATGCCGACGGCACAAACTTGCGCCCTATCTATCGGGAGACTGAGCACGACTGGGTGACCCATGAGGCCGTCATCAGTGCCGACGAACTGGTCATTGCCCTCGTTGGCCACCGACCCATCGCCGCCGACGAGAAGAAAAGCATCGACGGCCTTGAGTCGTTTGCCATGTCAAACGATTGGGGACCGGCAGGCACAAAGGAATATCCCACCGGCATCGCCGTGGTGAACATGCGCACCCGACAGTTCACCATGGAGGGACAGGTGGACGGCGACAATTTCTGGCACGTGGCAGGCTCGCAGGATGGACACTGGGTGGCTGGCGACGACTTTGCCCGCGAACTGTGGCTCATCGACCGCCACACCAAAGAGCGCATCCTGCTCACGGCAGGCCACAAGACCACCGCCCGCGACCACGTGCACCCCACATTCAAGCCCGATGGCACCGAAATAGAAATCCAGTCGGCTATGCTCAGCGACGACGGACGCTCAATGAACATCTGCATTGTCCGCCTGCCCCAGCACCTGATTGACCGCTATAAATAATCAAAAAACACGTCCGACGACCGAGCATAACCGGCGGAAAGTGCCCTATAATAGGGGCGGAATGAAAAAAAAACAAAAAAAATTTGGCTATATGCTGGAAAAGCATTACCTTTGCACACGAAAATTAAAGACACACCCAAAACGTCGGCATAGCTCAGTTGGTTAGAGTATCACCTTGACATGGTGGGGGTCCTTGGTCCGAATCCAAGTGTCGACACAAGAAAGAGCGATGCATTGAGTCATCGCTTTTTTCTTTAGCCCATGCGCCTGTGGCGGAATTGGTAGACGCGCCAGACTTAGGATCTGGTTTCTCCCGAAGTGCAGGTTCGAGTCCTGTCAGGCGCACCACGAAGGGAATCGCACTGCCGAGATTCCCTTTTTCTCATTTTAGGCCGGGCTTATAGCGGACTCAGCCGATATTTTCGGCGCGAATAGTGCAAGATAAGCGGGGACAAATGCAAACAATGGGCCATCCAAACTTGACGACACTGCCAACCCATGCTGGAGATAAGTGCCACTTATCTCGCAAATTCTCTAGCCTGAATTATTCACGGCAATTAAACTGAATGACGCTAAGGAAACTACGCGCAGCCAATGCCCCACAGGGGCCTGACAGCGGTAGCCTGCCGTTTCAACGGCTGGGAAACGGCGGAAAATGGGGGGGGCGTGCCGTAGGTACGCGACCCACACGGCACCCAGGTCGCGTACCTAAAGGCACGCCTGCTGTGGCGGCCATACCCGTACCAGCCATTGAAATGGCTGGCTACCCCTGTCAGATGCCTATGGCATAGACTGCGCAAGCAGGGACGGAAATAGAAAATACTTTCTGTGTGGTGATAAAAGGACTAAGAAATGTTAATCGAATTCTTGGCCCCAGCATAATCTCTCCATTTGATGTCAGATGTATAAGTAGCAGCAATCTTTATCAGATGGTCGAACAGGTCATACTTCGGATGTTTGCTGTCACGAAAGAATCTGCGATTAAACTTCCAGCAATACTCGTTTAGATAGAGTTGCAGGAACCTCTCATCGATTTCCTTGTGTATCGCTTCAATTCCACTCCGACACTCACCCGTTACTATATGCACCCAAGGGAGGACATTGACAACAACTTCATGTGCTCCTCCCTCAGTTTCCTGATGTATCTCATGTGCCTTGAGCAGTTCCTTCAGTCGGAAAAGGCTCTTGCCTCCATCCGTTACGGCCTTCGTGTCCTGGTCCACACTTGCTGCGACAAATGGCTTGATGGTCTCAAACTGCTGATTCGGAACGGCAAACATCTTTATATAATGTACTGCCTTCTTCACACTCTGCTTTTCGGCTTTCTTGATAAGGCGAGATGCTTTGTTAATAGATTCATTATCAGTGATGTTCGACAAATATTCAGACAGGATTTCGTCCACGGCCTTGCTCTCGGCAATCACGAGTACAGTCGTTTTCTTTGTCTCCAGCACCTTTGTCCCACCCGTCTCGACAAAAACAGAAGTGGGGAAATAGGAAACGTCAAGTTCTATCTGGTCAGACAACTTGTACATGGCATCGCGTTTACCCATGATGTCCCTAAACTTCATCATCATGAGCCACACGGGTGGATACTCTTTCATTTCCAACTGGTGCTGAATCTCCTTCGCAGAAAGCACCTGTTTGAACGAGGTCATTAGGTGTGCAGTAAAGAACCAAGAGTACATCGGAAGCCTACTGTTTTCCATAACAGTGCCTTTAGTAAGTGATACCCTACAACCGCACTTCTTACATTGAAATTCACCACGGCCTTCTAACCAACTATGTACAGTACCACCGCATTTAGGACAGGTAATACCAACCGTTTGTCGTATCTCCTTGAAATAGGAAACACAACTCTCCTCATCTGGGAACCTGGAGAAGAAATCTTTGAGCAGCATATTTACTGGTTTTGCTGCAAAAGTACTGTATTTATCGCACATTCAGAGAGTATTAACATTCTTTAGTCCTTTTATCACCACACAGAAAAAATACTTTACATCGCTAAGGGTAGGGTAAAGCGGACTCAGAGATAAGTGCCACTTATCTCGGAGATAAGTGCCTTTTATCTCGGAGATAAGTGGCACTTATCTCTAAGGGGGGTATTTCGGCTTAGCCTGAATTATTCACGGCAATTAAACTGAATGACGCTAAGTCTTTCTTTTTCACGCGAATCACCATGAATTAACCACAAATATAGCAACAAAGAAGAGCGGGGCCCCATGGCATTGACACCCATGAGACCCCGCTTTTGTATCTGGTCCTGCGAAAAGGTTAGGCCAGGAGTTTCTTCACCTGCTCGTAGACGTTCTGGCCGTTGAAGCCCAGCTTCTCGTCGAGCACCTTGTAGGGTGCACTGAAGCCGAAGCTCTCAAGCCCCCAGACGCAACCATCGGCACCTACGAGACCCTCGAGGTTGACGGGCAGACCGGCGGTGAGGCCAAACTTCTTCTTGCCTGCGGGGAGCACACTCTGCTGGTAGTCCTTGGGCTGACTGCGGAAGAGACCCTCGGAAGGAACGCTGACGATGCGCACCTTCACGCCGTCCTCGCGGAGCAGCTTGGCACCGGCTTCGAGCGTGGACACCTCGGACCCCGAAGCGAGCAGGATGACATCGTAGTCGGCATCGCTGCCGGCAACCACGTAGGCACCCTTTGTGGCCTGGCTGTAGTCATTGCCCTCGGGCAGCATGTCGATGTTCTGACGGGAGAAGATGAGGGCTGTCGGCGTGTTGACATTCTCCATAGCCATACGCCAGCAGACGGTGGTCTCCTCGGCATCGGCAGGACGGACCACGAGGACGCTGTTGCGGCCGTGGTGGTTCTTCAGCTTTTCCATCAGGCGGATCTGGGCCTCCTGCTCAACAGGCTCGTGGGTGGGACCATCCTCGCCCACACGGAAGGCGTCGTGGGTCCAGATGAACTTCACAGGCAGCTCCATCAGGGCAGCCATACGGACGGCAGGCTTCATATAGTCGCTGAACACGAAGAAGGTGCCGCAGGCAGGGATTACGCCTCCGTGCAGAGCCATACCGATGCAGCAGCATGCCATGGTGAGCTCGGCCACACCAGCCTGGAAGAAAGCGCCGCTGAAGTCGCCCCTCACAATGTCGTGGGTCTTCTTCAGGAAGCCGTTGGTATTGTCAGAGTTGGAAAGGTCGGCAGAAGCGCAGATCATGTTGGGCACCTGCTCGGCCAGCTGGCCCAGAACGGCAGCGCTGGCGCTACGTGTGGCCGAGCCGGGCTTCTGCTCCACCTTGCTCCAGTCGATGACGGGAGCCTTGCCGCTGAACCACTCTTCCATCTGCTTGGCCTGTTCGGGGTGACCCTTTGCCCACTCAGCCTTTTCGGCATAGCGCTCGGCCACAATCTTCTTCAGTTCCTCGCGACGCTTGGCATAGAGTTCCTGCACTTCGGGGAAAATCTGGAAAGGATTCTCGGGATCAGCACCCAGGTTCTTCATGGTCTGCACGAAGTTGTCGCCGCCGAGCGGTGCACCGTGAGTGGCGCAGTTGCTCTCGTAGCTGCTGCCATCGGCCTTACGGGCGCCCTTGCCCATCACACAGTGGCCTATAATCAGCGATGGACGCTCCTTCTCAGCCTGTGCCTTCTTGATGGCCTCGCGAATCTGATCCACATCGTTGCCGTCAATCTTTTGGACATACCAGCCCCACGCCTCATACTTCTTGGCAGTGTCTTCGCAAGTCACCACCTCGGTTCGGGTAGAGAGCTGAATGTCATTGGCGTCGTAGAACATGATGAGGTTGTCGAGTCCCAAAGTGCCGGCAATACGGCCTGCGCCCTGCGAAATTTCCTCCTGCACACCACCGTCGCTGATGTAGGCATAGATGGTCTGGTTCATCACATTGCCCAGACGAGCCTTCAGGAACTTGGCAGCGATAGCGGCTCCCACGGCAAAGGTGTGGCCCTGTCCGAGAGGACCGGAAGTGTTCTCGATGCCGCGCTCAATCTCGCGCTCGGGGTGACCAGGCGTGACGCTGCCCCACTGGCGTAGGTTCTTCAGGTCGTCCAACTGGTACTTGCCAATGAGGCACAGCTGCGAATAGAGCATCGGAGCCATGTGGCCGGGGTCCAGAAAGAAGCGGTCGCGGCCTTCCCATGAGGGATTCTCAGGGTCGTAGACCAGGAACTCACTATAGAGCGTGTTAATGAAATCAGCGCCACCCATGGCTCCGCCGGGGTGACCACTCTTTGCCTTCTCAACCATCGCTGCGGCCAGGATTCGGATATTGTCGGCTGCGCGATTCATCACTTTGTTGTCGTTCATAATAGTTATTAGATTAATAAAAAACAATAATTTGGCCACAAAGTTACAAATTAATTCTGAAATGGCAGAACGTTTCGCCATAAATATTTTCATTCAAGGGCATTTTGTGGCTTTTTGAGGTTGTTTCAACGGCTATGCACAAAAAAAGGATTGCGGCCCTTATGGAGCAGCAATCCTTAAAGTGATGTTCTGAAAGCGACGGCTTATGCCTCGGCAGCAGGAGCAGCCTCTTCAGCGGGAGCTGCCTCGGCAGCAGCAGCCTCGGCCTCAGCCACGGCAGCGGCCTTCTTCTCGGCCACCTTCTTGGCGATAGCCTCGTTGACTTTCTTCTCTTCGGCCAGAGCCTTCTCTGCGGCTTCCTTCTTGGCCTTCACCTCGTCGGCAGCCACCTTCTCCAGGCCGCGCTGCTTGTCGGCTTTCCATGCATCGAACTTGCGCTGTGCAGTAGCCTCGTCGAAAGCGCCCTTCTTCACGCCACCGCGCAGATGCTTCATCAGCAGTACGCCTTCGCGGCTCAGGATATTACGGACGGTGTCGGTGGGCTGTGCGCCAACCTCCAGCCAGTACAATGCACGGTCGAAATTCAAGACTACTGTGGCGGGATTGGTGTTGGGGTTATAAGAACCAATCTTCTCAGTGAAACGACCATCACGTGGTGCACGGGCATCGGCGATGACAATGCTGTAGAAAGCATAGCCCTTACGGCCTCCGCGCTGCAATCTGATTTTTGTTGCCATTTGTTTTTGTTGTTTTTTGTTTTGTTAATTGATTGAATTTCATGCTTCCAGCTCGTGAAAGCGGGTGCAAAATTACTCTTTTTCGCCGAATCCCGCAAGCTTTTCCCTCTTTTTATGGAAAAGTTTAAAGATTTTTGGGAAAATCGGCCTGCTTTGCACCATTATTCCTCGGCCACTTCCCTACCCTCTTTCAGGAAATCGCGGAAGAGTTGGGTAGCCAAATTGGTGGCAATGGCCAGATTGATGTCACGGCCATGGTCTTCGACCACCTTGCAGGTCACCACCTTGTCCAGACTGCCGCAGGCCAACCAGATGGTGCCCACGGGAATCTCCTTAGTGCCTCCTGCCGGCCCGGCAATGCCGGTGGAAGCAATGGCATAATCGGTCTGCAAGGCACGGCAGGCACCCTTCACCATTTCGATGGCCACCTCTTCGCAGACGGCAGTCTTCTCCTCCAGTAACTGATGCGACACGCCCAGCAGGCGCTCCTTGACTTCGTTGACATAGCTGATGATGCCGCCCTTGAAATATTTTGATGCGCCGGGAACGGCAATGATAGCCTCGGCTATGCGGCCTCCGGTGCAACTTTCGGCAGTGGCCAGTGTCTTTTCATTTTCCCATAGCAGTTCGCTGATTTCCCTGCTAATCATTTTTCCTTCAAAATCCATTTCTTATATAGAGTTTATGTTATACTTTCAAGAAAACGTCACCTTCGAGAAGGCGGGTGCGTCGATGGGGCAGAACTCTTTGTCGAGATACTTGTTATAGCCCGTCACGGCAATCATCGCCGCATTGTCGGTGGTGTAGCTGAACTTAGGTATATAGACCGTCCACCCATAGCGCTTGGCGTGGTCGTTGAAGGCGTTGCGGAGCCCCGTGTTGGCACTCACGCCGCCAGCCACGGCCACGTGCTTGATGCCGGTGTCCTTGACGGCCTTCTTGAGTTTCTTCATCAGAATGTCGACAATGGTCCACTCTAACGACGCCGCCAGGTCTTCCTTGTGGTGCTCGATGAAGAGCGGGTCGTCCTCAATCCATTTGCGCAGGTTGTAGAGGAACGATGTCTTCAGACCGGAAAAGCTGTAGTCGTAGTCA
Source organism: uncultured Prevotellaceae bacterium (assembly GCA_902786565.1). Lineage (GTDB taxonomy): Bacteria > Bacteroidota > Bacteroidia > Bacteroidales > Bacteroidaceae > Prevotella. The sequence continues at coordinate 24,532 of CADACW010000013.1, forward strand.
GGAATCTGCGGCTCTGCGAAATGGAAAGCCTTCGGGTTGCCCTGACGGGCCAGACGGTCGATGATGGGGCCTCCGGGATAGCCCAAGCCCATCACCTTCGAGCACTTGTCGATAGCCTCGCCGGCGGCATCGTCGATGGTCTGTCCCAGCACCTCCATGTCGTTGTAGGCATTGACCTTGACAATCTGGGAGTTGCCGCCGGAAACGAGCAGGCAGAGGAAGGGGAATGGGGGGAACTTCTGGTCGGGGTCGTCGGCAGTGTGGATGAAGTGTGCCATCACATGGCCTTGCAGATGGTTCACGTCGATAAGAGGGATGCCCAATGAGCGGGCAAAGCCCTTGGCGAAATTGACCCCCACCAAGAGCGAACCCATCAGGCCGGGGCCACGCGTAAAAGCGACTGCAGAAAGCATCTCCTTGCTGATGCCGGCCCGACGGATGGCCTCGCTCACCACCGGCACCACGTTCTGCTGATGGGCGCGGCTGGCCAGTTCGGGCACCACGCCGCCATAAGCCTCGTGGACGGCCTGCGAGGCGGTCACGTTAGAGAGCAACACATCATTTCTCAATACTGCTGCCGAGGTGTCATCGCAACTCGACTCTATACCTAATATGTAGACGTCTTTTTCCATGTTTGTCTTTTGTAGCATTTTTCTTGGTTGCAAAGATGGCAGGCGTAGTCTCGTCGACTGACGCTTCTGCCCAGTCCTACGATGCCGCTCACGGACTTGATGGGAAGCATGAGCGAGCTGGCTGTGAGTTGAACGCCGCAGGTGTGGCCTTGGAACAGAGGGAAAAGCAACTGCTGCTGGGCCACGTCCCATCCGCAATAGCCGGGAGAGAAGCGGTTGGTGTGCTTCCACTGCAGCTTGTCGACAGTAGACTGTAGATGGCGCTCCATGGCGTCGGCACAAGCCTCGGCAATCATACTGCCCAGCGCGTCGGCAATGTAGGTACGTACCATATCTCCCTCCTGATGGAGACGCTGCCGGTAGTCCTCGTATTCGCGGCCTGCCGTAGCTATGAAATAGGCGTAGGCCTCGGCACCATCGAGCTGGCGGCTGATGGTCGGCCCCACTCTGAAGCCTTCGGGCAGATGGCTGTCGATGAAGTAGCAGAAGCGTGGGCGCAGCCAGGAGCGGACATCGTCCATCACCGCCAGGGTCTCACCTCTTGTCTGTTCGTCAGGAGCGATGTCTCCATAGCCCATTTGCCTGAAGACATCACTCTCTTTGATTCCAAGTTCGCTGTACGACAGCTGTTTCTCACTCACTTTTGAATCGCCCTGAGACTATTCCTTGATGTTAGGCTCTTCAAGGCCGAGATGCTTCTTGCGGTCAACCACCTTCAGCACGAGGCCCAACAGGAGGGCTGCCACACCCAGGCAAGCAAGCATCACAAGCGGAGCGGTGTAGTCAAACTGCGTGGGGTCGGTCACATCGGGGTTGGTGGCATCGAGCACCTTGCCGATGAGCAGGGGGAAGAGCCACAGGCCAATGTTCTGAATCCAGAAGATGAGGGCATAGGCAGAGCCTATCACCTTGGCGTCGACCAGCTTGGGAACCGAAGGCCACAGAGAGGCCGGAACGAGCGAGAAACTGGAGCCCAACACAAGGATGGTGACGTAGGCAATGATGATGCCTCCCACGGCAGAACCCTTGAACAGAGGCAGGACGAAGGCGAATGTCAGGTGGCAGGCAATGAGCAGCAGCGAACCCAACACAAGCATCGAGGCGGCCTTGCCCTTATGGTCAACATAACTGCCAAGGATGGGGGTGATGAGCACGGCCAGCAGGGGGAACACCGCAAAGATGCTCTCGGCCGACTGACGCATATAGCCCATGTAGCAGTAGGTGATGAGGGCGGCTATCGAGATGCCCAGCAGGCCATACTTCAAGTTTGCCTTCTTCTGGAAATTGCTGGCGAAACCGGCAGCAGCCACCACGAGCATGATGACGTACTGGACGATGGTCACTGACGACGAAGCCCAGAACGAGCCCTCTTCGGGAAGTGTCAGCGTGAGGTTGCACTGCAACATGTTGACGGCATACTTCTGGAAGGGGAAGATAGCCGAATAGTAGAGCACACAGAGAAGGGCTACAATCCAGAAGCCGCTGTCGGTAAGTATCTTGCCGATGTCGGACACCTTGAAGGGGTCGTCTTTCTCCTCGGCCTCGCCAGTTTGTGCGTCGAGCTTATAGTCCATGACGAAGTAGACGATGGTCATGATGAGGGCGATGCACAGCAGCACAACACCGAAAGCCACCGAGCGCGTCACGCTGACCTGGCCGCCCAAACGGGCAAAGAAGGGCGAGAATATCATGCACGTGGCCACGCCCAGACGGGCAAGCGCCATCTCGGAGCCCATGGCCAGCGCCATCTCACGGCCCTTGAACCATTTCACGATTCCGCGGCTGACGGTGATGCCGGCCATCTCGCAGCCACAGCCGAAAATCATAAAGCCGCAAGCAGCAAACTTGGCAGAGGCAGGCATGCCCTCATAGAAAGGAGACACACCCAACTCGTCGAAGACGGGAATGTAATTGAGGTTGTTGGTGAACCACTGCTCCAGGCCACTGCCGGCAAATGTCTCGCTCACGGCATACCACTTGACAATGGCACCAATGAGCATGACCACAGCCGAGAGCACGGCGGTGAAGCGGACACCCATCTTGTCGAGGATGATACCGGCAAAGATGAGGAAGAACGCGAAAACGTTGAGGAACACCTCGGACCCCTGCATGGTGCCAAAGGCGGTGGAGTCCCAGCCACGGGTGGTCTCCATCAAGTCCTTAATGGGTGAGAGAATGTCCATGAAGATGTAGCTGCAGAACATGGCCAAAGCCAGCAGCAGCAGAGCTGTCCATCGCATAGCTGCGGAATCGCGCAGCGTCTTTTGAATTGTTTGTGACATTGAATAATTACTATTAATAAATGAATGAAATTATTTCGTTATAATAGGTCGTCGCTGGCGTAGCCTTGCGGCAAGGGGCGACAGTTGTACTGTGAGGCCATGATTTCGCCATAGGCCCCGGCAGAACGTATGGCCAGCAAATCGCCACGGTGGCAGCAGTTCAGGTCAATCTGCTTGGCAAAGACATCGGTCGACTCGCAGATAGGGCCAACCACATCGTAAGTGTCCTGCGGGTCGTCGCTCGAAATGTTTTCAATCTTGTGGTAAGCCTGATAGAGGGCGGGGCGGATGAGGTCGGTGAAGCCGGCATCGACAATGGCGAATTTCTTGACGGCACCCTCCTTGACATATAATGTGCGGGTGATGAGCGTGCCCATCTGGCCCACCACGGCGCGGCCAAGCTCAAAGTGCAGGGTCTGCCCCGGCCTCAATTTCAGTTGGCGGGCGTAGGTGTCGAAGTAGGCTTTGAAGTCGGGAATGGCAACACGGTTGGGGTGCTGGTAGTCTATGCCGAGACCGCCGCCCACGTTGATATGCTCCACACTGAGATGGTGGCGCTCCAATATATCCTGCAACTCGTTGACGCGATTGCACAATGCCTGGAAGTCGCCCATGTCGAGTATCTGCGAACCGATGTGGAAATGCAGTCCCACGACCTTGACGTTTTTCAGTTGAGCAGCACGCTCGATGACGGGAATCATGTCGCGCATGGCAATGCCGAACTTGTTCTCGGCCAGACCCGTGGTGATGTTGGCATGGGTATGGGCCCCCACATTGGGGTTCAACCTGAATGCCACTCGCGCCACCTTCCGTTTGGCTGCAGCCAACTCATCGATGATTTCCAACTCGGGAATGCTCTCCACGTTGAAGCAGAAGATGTCATAGTCAAGGCCAAGATTGATTTCCCAGTCGCTCTTGCCTACGCCAGCATAGACAATCTTTGAGCCTGGGAAACCGGCCCTCACACAGGCCTCAATCTCGCCACCGCTCACGCAGTCGGCACCAAGTCCGGCCTGACGGATGGAACGCAACACCTTCGGATTGGCATTGGCTTTCACCGCATAATGCACCACAAATCCTTCGTGGCGGCGGGCTTCGCTGTTGATGGCATCGAGTGTCTGGCGCAGCAGCTCCATGTCGTAATAGTAGAACGGTGTGCGCAGCTGTGCAAACTTATCTATTGGAAATATTCCTTTCATAACAGGGAGCAACGGCGATTATTGGTTATACTCTTCCTCTTCGTCATCATATTCCTCCTCTTCATCATCCCAAACGTCCTTGCGACGGTTGCGGCGCGAAGCGAACTCGCCACCATATTTCGATGGCTGGGAAACCGAGTCTAAAAGAGTCGAAGCGACATGAACGGCTACGGTAGCCGGATTTATATATTGCTTTTTCATTTTACTGTGATTTTCTTACCATTATTAATAAACAATCCTTTCATTGTGGGCTTGCCTGAGAGGCGCTGTCCGTTGACGTTATACCACAAGTGCTCATCCTCTGAAGGCTGTACGCCAACCGAGTAAACACCTGTTGCGGTATTGTCGCCAATGAGCAGGTTCAGACGTGCGGGGGCTTCGTCCGCTTGAATGTAAGCGCGGAACGGAGGAACCCATGCACCTGCATCAGCACGCACAAACTCTCCGGCCACGACATCGCCCAGGTCTTTGGCAGCAAAGCCGTAAATGTTGGTCTGCTCTGTAGCCCACTCCACTTTCTCGTAGGTGCCAATCATGTTGCCAGTCTGCACTGAAGTGTCGTCAAGTCCTTCGATACTGACATTCTGGACATCTATCTTTGCGGCCTTTGGCAGAATGATATAGGGTGTATTGGCCAGCGTGCCTGCGGTCTCAGCCGGGTTGAATATGGCATTTGACCCCTGAATTTCCTTGAAGGTGTGGAAAGTTCCCAAGGCATCGGCTTGGTCAACGGAAAGGGCGAAAGGCAGGAAGACGGTAGAAGTCTTTCCAGGGCTGAAGCTACGGTCCAACTCGGCATTGTCGGCCATAAAGTCCCTGTTGGCACAGAAGTCCATAGCTTCGGTAAGACTCAGCTGCTTACACTTGTCGCCAAGAATGACGTTGCTCTCTCCACCATCGTCGTTGTCGGCAGGGAGATAGATGAGCGTGTTCTGCTTAAAGCCGCCGAAGGTGCCTGAGTTGCGGTTCACCGTCATATCTTTGATAGCTGTACCGCTCAAGTCAACGTAAAGTATCTTTTCCTTATCCAAGTTGTCAAAGATATTGGCGCCCAGTTCGGTGATTTTCTTCTCTTCAGCAACCCTGCGGATGCCACGTGAGGGAGCATTTTGCGACTCCATACTGATGGTGGAGAGCACGATGCCGCGGTTGTTGGATGCGGTGGCAGATGCAGGCAAGTCGTAGGCGACAACGCGGGTCATCAGGGTGTTGCTCTGATAGGAATAACTGTTGGTGCTTACGACAGAAGAAGCGGCAGCGCCGACATTCGAAATCTTGATGTGTCCACCCAGCACACGGCCTCGGAACGGACTCTCGGCGCGTGCCGACGAGGGGGTTGTCTGTGCCAGATAGATATAGACGAATGTGTTTTCTGAGCACGAATAGGGGATGCTGATTGTCTCCAGCGTGTTAAAATCAGGATATTCAGCATTGGGGAAGAGCACAGGCTCATTGCTGCCTATCTTCACAGCCAGTATGGCACCGGTGCCAATCTCGCCTCTTACCGTCACCTCACCGTTGCCGGCAGGCACCTCAATGGTGAGTCCCCTGAATAAATTGGTAAAAGAACTGGAGCCTGGAGTCAGGGTCAGGATTGTGGACATATCGGCAGGCACTTCTGTCAGATTGACGCCTGAAGGATCATTATTAGGGTCGTCATAGTTACCATCATTGAAATCGCATGGCCTCAATGTGTAGATTACATCGTCTATTCCGACAGAAATATAAGTATTCATCTCCTCATCAGGAACATTGTAGATGGCCCAATAAAACGCCTCAGTCGGCCTTTCTGTCTTTGGCCGGGAGCCGTCCTCAGTTTCTGCTATGATTGGGGAAATACCGACAGCACGGTCAATGGTCATTTCATTGGCTATGGTCGTAGTGGCATAATCATCAGGGATGGTCATCGTACCAAAGCCACTCACCCACAAACCCGTATCTACATTCTTGTTGAGAATCAGGAAGCCAGGTGCCGTTTCAGATGTGATAATGGTTAACGGGGCGTCGGCCACTGTTGAGGTGATGAGGTTTTCGTCGCCATTAATTATAACTTCGCCCAAGAGGTAAATGGTCAAGCCGTCTGTCAGACTACTTACAATAGGTTCGGTGAGGTAGGAATTGTCAAGCACCAGTATTTTGTCTTCAGGAATGTATTTCACATTGCCATCGCCGAGGACATCGGTGCAATTGGCACTTGTGACAGCCGTAGTGCCTATGGCCAAATCATAAGTGGTCAGCGTCTCTGCCGAAATCAGTCGTTCTTCCTCGCAGGTCTCGTAGGAACGGAGAGGGGCTTCGCAGGTCACCTCAAAGCCCATCGTGAACGGAGGCACATCTGCTTCGTTTGTATCGACAACCCAACTGAGCTGTCCTGGATTCGAAGTGTTGGTCGTGAAAATCAGAGAAGTGGCGTTTGCGGTATTGCGCGAAGTGATGCCACACTCTATGAAGCGGAAGATGCTGTTTCCGCGCAGGTCGATAGTGAGATTGGGCAAGCCGCTGGAAATGATGGTGTCTGTCTTCAATGAGCCCAGTCGTGCACTGTAGAGCGACAGCGTGTTGGTGGACGGGGTGAAGCGCACTGTCCCGTCGCCCGTAATGTCTTCCTTGTTCATGCTTGTCACGCGGTTGCCCATCACCCAGAGATTATAGCTTTCAAACACGCCGACAATTTGTCCTCCGGCAAAGGTGCTCAGACCGAGGCCATTCCGGTATTCAACAGATATGTAACTTTCAAACAAAACCTCCTCGCCCGTGGAAATCAACTTACCGTCTCCCTCGGTAGCGAAAATCAATCCCGCAGTTTGACTATTAAGACGGATGCCCTCGCAGCCACTACTGCCCTGGACATGATTTGTGCCTATCAGCATGATGACTAAATCGTCCGTTCCTTCATATATTATAGCCGGACTTTCCTGTTCTGGCATTATCGATGCGTTGTGCAGCGTCAAGGTGTTCGTCGCCTGATCATAACTCACCTCTCCATTGCCACCGAGCACGTTGTCAGCATTGGCACTCGTCACCTGAACTTCTCCAATCCACAGAGGGTATGGCTCTGCATCAGTCAACACTGCATTTTCCACTTCTTCATTGTATGGATTGAGAAGCATATAACTTTGATAGTCGCGATGATAGGAATATGTGTAGTTGCCATCCCAATACAGGTCTGTATAAGATACCGAAACGAAGTCTCTTATGGCGCGGGAGACATTAAACGCAAGTATGCAATTGTCACCGCCTTTTGCGATGGTGAGGGTCTGCTCGTCTTCACTGATAGCACGGATGGCGGTACAGGTGTCGGTTGAGCTGATAGTGCAATAGCCGGAAATGGAAATGGTCAGTTCACTCCTGCCGCTAAGGATGCAGCCATTGCTCATCGTAGAACCCTCGATGGTTGCATTGTTCAGAGACAGTACGCCAGTTTCTGCATTGAAACTGACTGAAGCTGTTTCGCCATTCAGGATGTTAGCCTTGTTGTCGTCAGTCACGGCAATGCCTTGTATCCATAGGCCGTATGGCGAATCTTCTAATGCAGGTTGTGCCGAAACGACTACGGGCAGAAGCAGTAATGCCAACAGCGCGAGCCACTTTGTAGTGACGTAATGTAATCCTGACTTTAAGTCCAGCCGATTGATTGTTTTTTGTTTCATGATGGTCAAACTATTAGTTGTTATTGTTTTCTATTCAATATACACAACATGGTGAGGTCGTCGTTGGGTTCGGCCCCGTCACGATGTTGCTCCACTTCAGCCTTGAGGAGTTCCACGGTTTGCTGTGCGCTCTCAAATGGAGTCGTTTGCAATATTTGGAGCAGACGCTCGTCGGTGAATTGCTCCTGCTGCCGATTCTCAGCTTCGTTCAGACCGTCGGTATAGATGAAAAGCGGCTTTCCGCTGATGTCGTCAACTTCCTCGCCTTCGTACTCTAATCCTGGCCAGAGACCGATAGGCGCATTGGGAATCATGTCTATAAATTGGCCGTTGAGGACTGGGGGATTGTGACCAGCATTGCAGAAGTCAAGATGGCCGGTCCGGAGGTTGAGCAGTCCGATGAACATCGTGATGAACATTCCTTGTTCGTTGTCTTCTGCCAGTTCGCCGTTCATGCGTGTGGCCATCTCTGCCGGTGGCAGCTGCTGTTTGGCCAGGGTGTGGAACAGGCGTGTGGCCTGAGCCATGAAGAGCGATGCGGGAACACCCTTGCCACTGACGTCGCCCAAGGCAAAATAAAGTTTGTCGGTCTCCTCGATGAGCAAATAGCTGTACATGTCGCCACCCACCTCTTTGGCTGGCGTCATCGAGGCGTAGATGTCCAGATCGGGGCGGTCAGGGAAGATGGCTGGCACCATTGACATCTGAATGTCGCGGGCAATGCGCAGTTCGCTCTCTATGCGCTCCTTGGCAGCCGTTGTCTCCTCGATGACGGCATTGGCAGCCTGCAGGTCGCCGTATGCGGTCTGCAATTTCGTATGGGCTATTTTCAGCTTGCGGGCAGAGCGGATACGGAAAAAGAGGAAGATGACCAACGATACGACGATGACGGAGATAACGATGATGACGAAACGGAAGGTGGCCCGCTCGTTTTCACGTTGCAGACGCTCATTCTCCAGTTCTTTCTCTCCCACCTGGAAGATGGAGTTCATCTCGACAAGCTGTCTGCGGGTCTCCTGGGCGTTGAGCGAGTCGTTGAGCACATACGTGTCTTTGTAGAGGTGGGCGGCATCGGCATAGCGTCCGAGTTTCTCCAGTATTTCGGCCCGCTGCATGCCCACGGCCACCTGTACGGAACTGTCGTTGCCGGCCAAAAGCTTTTCGGCACCGACAGTATTTAAGTTCAGCGCTTCTTCGTAGCGACCCTGAAGCATGGCGAGTTGGGCGGAACAATAATACCACTTGCCGCCCAACTGGTTGTCAATGTTGTTCTTGATGTATCGGCGCGCCTCTTTCAGGTGTTGTGCTGCCTCTTCGGCCTTGCCCAAGCCCAAATCGGCCTGAACACACGCCAGATAGTAGTATGACCAATAGATGTCACCGGCAGGTGTGCCCTCAAGTTTGCGCTCCTTCATGGCTTTTTGCAGGAAGGCATGCCATCGGTGGGTGAGTTGCTCCAGCCTGGCGTAGTCTTTCTTGTTGTTGAGGGCTTCGCCATAAAAGACATATACCTCGGCGAGGACAGAGGGCGTGGGAGTGATGGATGACAGATAGTCAAGCGACTTGTCGAAGACCTCGATGCTCTTTTCAAAATTGCGCATATTGCTGTAGGCCTGTCCCATAATGCAGTTAGCCTGACCCATGCCCAACGGGTTGTTGCGCTTTTTGGCATCATCAAACATTGCCTGCGTCTCACGGATGGCAATGTTGTTCTGCCCCATATAGACGTAGGTATTGGCCACATACCACCACACCTCGTAGTACAAGTCCCAGCAGTTCAGCTCTTTCAGTCTCTGCATGTCTTGCCGCGACACCGTGAGCACCGAGTCGTCCATCGCATTGTTGTAGAAGAGCAGTGTGCGCTCGGCAAGGGCATCTGCTTCGGCCTTGTCGTATTTCTGACGACGAGTCTCGGCTATCAGGTCGTTCACGCAACGATACTGATAGTCGAGGTCGTCGGTCTCTAAACTTTTGTAATAGATTTGTTCAAACAGGTGGATGCGATATTCGCCCTTGGCCGTATCAAGCTTTGCCTGCAAATTGTCTGTATCGACAGAATTTGCAGGCAAACCTCCCCACCCGGCCAAGAGGGTGGAAAGGAAAAGAGTGGCTATTGGCTTATATCTCATCAATTATTCACCGAGCCGCCGACGATGTCGAGCAGTTCGCTGGTGATAGCCTGCTGGCGGCTCTTGTTGTACTGCAAGTTCAGCTGGCGCAGCAGCTCGTCTGCATTGTCGGTGGCTGTCTGCATGGCCACCATTCGGGCGGCATGCTCCGAGGCCACGCTGTCAAGCAGTGCAGTATAGAGCATCAGGTGTCCCATCTTAGGAATGAGCAGCGAAAGGACAGAAATCATGTCGGGCTCGACGATGAAGTTGTCGTTCAGCGGCCTCACTTCCTCTTCTTCGCTGACTTTCTTTTCCTTCCTCTTCTTCTTCAGATAGTCCTGTACTTGCTTTGTTACAACGTTTGAAGTAAGGTCACGCTCATGGTCACGCTCCAGTTCGGTCTCAATGTCGATAGGCAAGAAGGTCTTGTGGGTCAAGACCTGCGAGCCGGCGCTCTTGAAGTGATGGTAGATGAGTTCCACCTTGTCTATTTCGCCTTTCTCAAAGCGCTCGCCCAGCTCCACAGCCAGATTGATGCACTGCTTCACATTGGGGTGATCCACAAGGTCGGCCAGGTCACATTTCACGTTGTACCCCAGCTTGGTGGCTTTTTCCGCCACCTTGCGTCCGATGGGATATATCTCAACGTTTTCCATGCCCAGCTCACCGGATAGAGCGTCAACAGCCTTCATCATCACCTTGATGATGTTGGCATTGAAGCCGCCGCACAGCGAAGAGTTGCTGGAGAACACCACCAGTGCGACCCGCTTGACGGGCCGCTCCTGGTCATAGATGGTCTGCGCCTCAGCCTCTGCTGCGAGAAACGACTTGAGGATGTGCTCCAGCATCGTCTCGTAGGGCAGCATATTCTGGATGGCCACCTGGGCATGGTGCAACTTCGACGACGCCACCATCTTCATAGCCGACGTAATCTTTCGCGTAGAGTTGACTGAAGCGATACGACCTTTAATCTCCTTTAATGATGGCATAGGCTATCAAGCTTTAAATGTTGCAGCGATGTCAGCCATTACGGCCTCAATCTTCTTGGTCGTCTCGTCGTCAATTTTGCCGGCGGCAAGTGTCTCGATGACTTCCGGGGCCGCCGTGCGCAGCTTCTCCAAGAACTGGTCTTGGCACTGGCGCACCTTGTCAATGGGCACGTCGCGCATCAGTCCGTGCACGCCGCAATACAGGATGGCCACCTGCTCGCCTACGGGCATAGGGCTGTATTGTGGCTGAATGAGCAGCTGGTTGTTCTTACGCCCCCTGTCGAGCGTCATGGCCGTCACGGCATCCATATCGCTTGAGAATTTCGAGAAGGCCTCCAGCTCACGGTACTGTGCCTGGTCAATCTTCAGCGTTCCGGCCACCTTCTTCATTGACTTGATCTGCGCTGAACCACCAACACGGCTCACCGAGATACCCACGTTGATGGCGGGGCGGAAGCCCTGGTTGAACAGGTCGCTCTCAAGGAATATCTGACCGTCGGTGATGGAGATGACATTCGTGGGTATGTAGGCCGACACGTCGCCTGCCTGTGTCTCGATGATGGGCAGAGCGGTGAGCGAGCCGCCACCACGCACATGACCCTTCATACACTCGGGCAGGTCGTTCATCTGCTCGGCCACCTCCTGCTGCTCGTTCATCTTGGCCGCACGCTCCAGCAGACGGCTGTGCAGATAGAACACATCGCCGGGATAAGCCTCACGCCCAGAGGGACGGCGCAGAATCAGCGACACTTCGCGGTAGGCCACAGCCTGCTTCGACAGGTCGTCGTAGACCACCAGAGCGGGCAGTCCACGGTCGCGGAAGTACTCGCCGATGGCGGCACCGGCAAAAGGTGCATAGTACTGCAAGGCGGCAGGATCGGCGGCAGTTGCAGCCACGATGATGGTGTAAGGCATAGCGCCGCGCTCCTTCAGCGTCTGCACGAGGGCAGCCACCGTCGAGGCTTTCTGTCCGATAGCCACATAGATACAATAGACAGGCTTTCCTGCCTCATAGAAACTCTTCTGGTTGATGATGGTGTCGACAGCGATGGCGGTCTTGCCAGTCTGGCGGTCGCCGATGATCAGCTCGCGCTGTCCGCGGCCAATGGGAATCATCGAGTCAACGGCCTTCAGACCCGTCTGTAGCGGCTCTTTCACCGGCTGGCGGTAAATCACGCCCGGTGCCTTGCGGTCCAGCGGCATCTCGAAAGCGTTCTTCAGGTCTATCTCACCCTTGCCGTCGATGGCCTCGCCCAGTGGATTGATGACACGTCCCAGCATATTGTCGTTCACGCGGATGCTGGCAATGCGCTTGGTGCGCTTCACCACCATTCCCTCCTTGATGCCCGACGTCTGGCCCAGCAGCACACAACCCACGTTGTCTTCCTCCAGGTTCATCACGATGGCCATCGTGCCGTTCTCAAACTCCAGCAGCTCGTTGGCCTCGGCATTGCGAAGGCCGTAGATGCGTGCCACACCGTCGGAGACCTGCAACACGGTGCCCACCTCGTCGAACTGTGCACCGTCGCTGATGCCCTTCAGCTGGTCGAGCAGCACCTGGGAAACTTCGCTTGGTTTAATCTTATCTGACATAATTGTTGTTTACGATTTACAAATTACTATTTTCGATTTATAGCCCGATTTCCTGATGATTCCGATGTCCGACTGACGAACAACGCGAAGCTCGAAAATCGCTAAATCGTCAATGAGTCAAAGTGTTCAGGATGGAGTTGAGCTTTGTCTTCACGCTCGCATCCATGCGATACGTGTCATATTCGAGGACGAACCCTCCGACGATGTCGGGATTGACCTCCGACTCAAACTCCACCGTACCTTGAGTGCGGTTTTCCACCATGTTGCGCATCTTCTGCTCCGTTTCCGGTGCGACGGCAACCGCGGTGATAAGCTTTCCACGAATGACGTTCTTCTGCTTACGATAGAGAGTGACGTAGGAATTAGCCATGAACTGAATCATGTTCTCCCGGTCTTCCTTCAGCACCAGGCTGATGAAGGCCTTGGTTAGGGGGGCTGCCTGTTCACCACCCGTGGCGGTGACAAGCAGCATCTCCTTCTTGTCCTTCGAGAGCATCGGATTGTCTATCGTGTGCCGAAGCTGCGGCACCTCGACGTAGCTCTTTGCCAAGAGCAGCATCTGCTGGTACACGCTATCCTCGACCTTCGCATCTATGGCACTCTTGAGCAGTGCCCTGGCGTAACGAACCGATATAACTCCTATATCCATACGTATCTTGTCTATTTGTTAAGCGAAGCATCATCCAGCATACGGTTGATGAAATCCATCTGTGCCTTGTCGCCCTGAAGGTTCTGCTTCAGTACCTTCTCGGCAATCTCGACGCTCAGCGTGGCCACCTGCCGGCGGATGTCGGCAATGGCGGCTTTCTTCTCCTGCTCAATCTCAGCCTTCGCGTCGTCGAGCAGTCGGGCACCTTCCATGCGTGCCTTCTCCTGAGCTTTCTCTACAATGGCATCGCGGGTCTCGGCAGCCTCTTTCAAGAGCTGTGCCTGCTTCTCGCGAGCTTCCTGCAGGATGGATTCACCTTCTTTCTGTATATTGGCCAGTCGCTCGTTTGCCTCGTGAGCCTTGCGCAGCGAGTCATCGATGAAAGCCTTGCGCTCTGCCACCATGTTGGTGATGACAGGGAAGCCAAACTTCCAGAGGATGAACAGCACGACGAAGAACGTCAGCGACATCCAGAACAACAAGCCAGTACTCGGAATCAATAAATCCATAGATGCTGAATTTTTGTTTTCTTACTCTCTATAGAAAACTACAGGCACATGAATGCAATCACGGCAGCGAAGAGGGCCACACCCTCGATAAGGGCAGCGGCAATAATCATGTTTGTCATCAGCTTGCTGATAACCTCGGGCTGACGAGCCATGGCGTCCATGGCCGAACCGCCAATCTTACCAATACCAATACCTGCGCCGATTGCGGCGAGACCTGCACCTACGGCGGCGCCCAGCTTGGCAACGCCTTCTACTGCTAATAATGTTGTAATCATAATTCTTTGTTTTAATTGTTAATATTTAATTTTCTGATTTTCAGTTTTTAAGCTTCATGCTCCTCCGGGACGGCACGGGCCATTCCGATGAAGACAGACGAGAGGAGGGTGAACACCATAGCCTGGATGAAGCACACCAGGCACTCCAGACACATCATGAAGATGCTCATCAGGACGCTTACGGCGCTCATGCTGTAGAACACCCCTGCGGTCATCGAGGCCACCAGGAAGATGATGCACGGCATGGCCACGGCGATGGCATGTCCGGCCATGATGTTGGCAAAGAGTCGGATCATCAGAGCGAAGGGCTTGGTGAAGATGCCCACAAACTCGATGAGGGGGATGATGGGCACAGGCGCCTTCAGCCATGTGGGCACGTCGGGCCAGAAGATTTCCTTCCAGTAGTGCTTGTTGCCCGAGAACTGCACCACCACAAAGGTGCACAGGGCCAAGAAGAAGGTCACGGCGATATTGCCGGTCACATTGCCACTGCCCGGTGGAAACGGTATGAGTCCCATCACGTTGCAGGTGAAGATGAAGAAGAAGCAAGTGAGCAGATAGGGGGCGTACTTCTCGTAGCCCTTACCCACGCCCGGCTTGATGATATCCTCTACTACATACATCACCAGCATCTCGACGAAGCCCACGAATCCGCCTGGTGCCGGGTCGCTGGAGTTGCGCTTCTTGTACCAGCGGACACTGAGCAGGATGCAACAGAGCAGCAGCGCCACATTGATGAACATGACGGCCACGGTCTTCGTGATTGACAGGTCAAGTACGGGTTCGCCGTTCTCCACAATCTTGCCGGCGTTTTCGCCTTCAGTGGCAATGGCCAGGCCCTGCACATCTAAGGGTGCATCGGCCTTGACATGCCGCAGGCCGTCGGCGTCGGCATGGTGCTCGAAGCGCGACGATGAGAACAAGTGCCAGCCCGTGCTGCTCTTGACGATGACAGGCAGGGGGATGACGATGCTGTTCTCGCCCTCGCCCGTGACGTGCCACTCGTGCGAGTCCTTGATATGCTCCAGCACCACCTCTTTGGCACTGAAATCCGCGGCCGTTGCCGTGGGTGTCAGTGCGAGCAGAAGCAGCGCCAAGCACAATATTCTTTTCAGTTTCCTATTCATTTTCTTTCAGTTTTCAATGTCTCATCGTGAGCGTCGTGACCATCATTACTGCGTACATTATCAATGTGACGAGTGCGAATCTGACGGCATCCTCACGACTGTCAGCAAAGAGCACGTAGAGAGCAACGGCAGTGCCTATCAGCAACATCCGCACCGTTGCCATGATGAGGTAGAAGTGGGCCAGATGTTCCGGCGAGCGTTTCTTCACGTAGTCGTAACCTTTCACATAGGCCACACCCAGCAGGGTCACCAACAGGGCAGCGAGGACACTACTCATTGATTTCCACGCACACCGACACCTCGTTTTTCTGCACGGCCACGAAGCCACCCGTGACGGGCAGCTGTTTGCCGTCATACTCCACCACGCCTTTCTGCAGCGAGGAGATGATTGGCGCATGGCCGGTCAGGACCTCGAAGTTGCCCATTGTGCCAGGCACCGTCACGCTCTCCACCTCACCATCGAACTCAACCCTTTCGGGCGAGACAATCTTCAACTTCAGCATAATTGTTTATCCTTTAGCTGCTTCCAACAGTTTCTTCGCCTTTTCCTTTGCATCTTCGATGGTGCCGACGTTGAGGAATGCCTGCTCGGGCAGGTCGTCCACTTCTCCGTCGAGAATGGCGTTAAAGCCTTTGATGGTCTCCTCGATGGGCACCATCACGCCGGGCAGTCCGGTGAACTGCGAAGCCACCGAGAAGGGCTGGCTCAAGAAACGCTGCACGCGGCGTGCACGGTTCACAGTCAGTTTGTCCTCGTCGCTCAGTTCGTCCATACCCAGGATGGCGATGATGTCCTGCAACTCCTTGTAGCGCTGCAGAATCTCCTTCACCCTCTGTGCGCAGTCGTAGTGAGCCTTGCCCACAATCAGCGGGTCGAGTATTCGCGATGTTGAGCCCAGGGGGTCCACGGCAGGATAGATACCCAGCTCGGCAATCTTACGGTCGAGCACGGTGGTGGCATCCAGGTGGGTGAACGTGGTGGCAGGAGCCGGGTCGGTCAAGTCGTCGGCAGGCACATAAACGGCTTGCACAGAGGTGATTGACCCCTTCTTGGTTGAAGTGATTCTTTCCTGCATCGTACCCATCTCTGAAGCAAGTGTAGGCTGATAGCCCACGGCCGACGGCATACGTCCGAGCAGAGCCGACACCTCAGAGCCTGCCTGCGTGAATCGGAAGATGTTGTCGATGAAGAACAGGATGTCGGCAGCGCCGCCGTCCTTGCCACCGCCGTCGCGGAAGCCCTCGGCCACGGTCAGACCGCTCAGGGCCACGCTGGCACGTGCGCCGGGCGGCTCGTTCATCTGGCCGTAGACCAGTGTGGCCTGGCTCTTCTTCAGCTCCTCGGGGTCCACGAGCGAGAGGTCCCATTTGCCCTCGTCCATGGCCTTGCGGAATTTCTCGCCGTAGCGAATCACACCGCTCTCAATCATTTCGCGGATGAGGTCGTTGCCCTCGCGGGTACGCTCGCCCACACCGGCAAACACCGAGAATCCGTTGTGACCCTTTGCAATGTTGTTGATAAGCTCCATGATGAGCACCGTCTTACCTACGCCGGCACCGCCGAAGAGTCCGATCTTACCGCCCTTCATGTAAGGCTCCAACAGGTCGATGACCTTGATGCCGGTAGAAAGGATTTCCTTCTTCGTCGACAGCTCCTCAAAGGTTGGAGCTTCGCGGTGGATGGGGTAAGCGCCCTTCATGTCGAGCTGTTTCATACCGTCGATAGGCTGACCGATGACGTTCAGCATACGACCCTTGATCTGGTCGCCCGAAGGCATCTGGATGGGCGAGCCCAGGGGCACGGCCTCCAGCCCGCGGTGCAGACCGTCGGTGTTGTCCATGGCCACGCAGCGCACGGTGTCTTCGCCGATGTGCTGCTGCACCTCGACAATCAGCTCGCGGCCCTCGCCACGGTCAATCTTCAATGCCTCGTGAATTTTGGGCAGCACCTTCTCAGCGTCTAAACCCTTGGTGTCGAAATAGACATCGATGACGGGGCCGATAATCTGAGAGATGTGTCCTGTAATTTGTGACATAAGCTAAATGATTATAAGTTCCTAATTTTAATGTTGAGTGCAAAGGTAGTAATATTTCTTGAATCTACAAAAAAATATTGCACTTTTTTGCATAGAAATGTGGCCTTTTCATTTTTTCTTTGTACTTTTGCGCTCCGAACAGCTCATCTTAAATATTGCCTTTTCACATGGAAGCAAACATTGACCGCACACGCTGGTACGACCGTCTCTGGGCGTCGTTCATATTTTTTACCCGTCTGCCGTTCTGGCGCCTTCACGAGCCGCCCCGTCAGGCCTACGACTCAGTGGTGGAATACTGGCCGCTGACGGGCTGGCTGACGGGCGGACTGATGGCTGCCACGCTCTATCTGGGCAGCATGGTCTTGCCGCTTGCCGTGGCCGTGGTGCTGGCCATCGTCGTGCGGCTGCTCGTCACCGGTGCGCTTCACGAGGACGGGCTGGCCGATTTCTTCGACGGATTCGGCGGAGGCGGCCACGACCGTGAGCGCATCCTCGCCATTATGAAAGACTCGCACATAGGCACTTACGGCGTTCTCGCCCTCGTCGCCTACCTGTTGCTGCTGGCGGCTTCGCTCTATGCCATTGCCTGCACCCCAGACCCTACCCCACTCGACCTTGACGGACGTGCCCTGGCCGCCCTGACCATCTTCGTCGCCACGCCTTTTGCCCGCATGGTCACGGCCCAGCTGGTGATGATGATGCCCTACGCCCGACGGCAGGAGGAGGCCAAGTCGCGCACCGTCTACCGGCGGCCCACCACCGCCGCGGCCGTCGGACTGGCCGTGCAGGGGCTGCTGCCCATAGGCCTGTTTCTCTGGCTCACGGGCCTGCGCTGGGACATGGTGCTCTTCATCCCGGCCCTGACCATGTATTTCCTCTATCTGCTCATCTGGCGGCGCTTGCGCGGCTATACCGGCGACTGCTGCGGGGCCATCTGCACGCTTGTCGAACTGTCGGTCTACATCGTCGTGAGCATGGAGCTGGCTTCCATGTGGGGTGGCACATTATTATAATATTGTTGAGGGGTCAAATGAATTAAGGGAGTAAAGGGGGCCAAGGGAGACAAAGACTCATTCTCACCTGCCTTCCTTGAACTTTTTTCCGTTTTTTTCAAAACACCCAAAATACCCCCCTTAGAGATAAGTGCCACTTATCTTCGAGATAAGTGCCTTTTATCTCCGAGATAAGTGCCACTTATCTCTAAGTCCGCTTCGGGCACCCTCTTGAGAATGTAAATATTTTTTAGTAGACAGGATAAATTTATGCCTTTCGCTTTTTGGTCATTTGCGAAAATATCCGTACCTTTGCGGCCAAAAAACTGAACATTGACTGAGAAACATATTGTATTGGAAGACATTGACCCCGTAGTATTCTACGGTGTGGGCAATGCACATCTGCAGATGCTCAAGGCACTCTACCCCAAACTGCGCGTTATGGCACGGGGCAATGTGCTGCGCATACTGGGCGACGAGGAGCAGATGGAGGCCTTCGCGCAGAACGTGGAGCGGCTGCGCAGCCACGTGTTACGATTCAACTCGCTGGCCGAGGAGGACATACTCGACATAGTGAAAGGGCACCGCACCCGCGACGAGGTGCCCGACGGCGTGGTGTGCTACACCACCAACGGACGGCCCATCAAGGCCCGCTCGGAGAACCAGCAGCTGCTGGTCGACGCCTTTTCCACCCACGACATGGTGTTTGCCGTGGGGCCTGCCGGCACGGGCAAGACCTATCTCTCCATAGCCCTGGCCGTGAAGGCCCTGAAGGAGAAGACGGCCAAGCGCATCATCCTCTCGCGACCGGCCGTGGAGGCTGGCGAGAAACTGGGGTTCCTGCCAGGCGACATGAAGGACAAGATAGACCCCTATCTGCAGCCACTATACGACGCGCTGGAGGACATGCTGCCGCAAGTCAAGCTGCAGGACATGATGGAGAAGCACCAGATACAGATAGCGCCCCTGGCCTTCATGCGCGGCCGCACGCTGAACGATGCGGTGGTCATACTGGACGAGGCGCAGAACACCACGCCGGCACAGATACGCATGTTTCTGACCCGCATGGGATGGAACACGAAGATGATCATCACCGGCGACATGACCCAGATAGACCTGCCGCCCAAAGCCAAGAGCGGACTGGTGGAGGCACTCCACATCCTGACGGGCGTGGAGGGCATCAGCGTGATTCATCTGGGCCAGTCAGACATTGTGCGCCACAAATTGGTGACGCGAATTGTAAACGCCTACGAGGCCTTCGACAAGGAAAGAGCCTCCATATAATCATATTAGTTCTATTATGGCAAAGATTACAAAAGAGGAGGCCCTGCTCTACCACGAGAGCGGACGCCCCGGAAAGATTGAAGTGAAGCCCACAAAGGCTTACCGTACACAAACCGACCTGTCGCTGGCCTACTCGCCCGGCGTGGCCTATCCCTGCTTGGAGATTCAGCAGAACCCCGACGATGCCTACCGATACACCGACAAGGGCAACTTGGTGGCCGTCATCAGCAACGGCACAGCCGTGCTCGGCCTCGGCGACATCGGGGCCATGAGCGGCAAGCCGGTGATGGAGGGCAAGGGCCTGCTGTTCAAGATATACGGCGGCATCGATGTGTTCGACATCGAGGTGAACGAGAAAGACCCCGAGAAATTCTGCGAGGCCGTGGAGCGCATCGCACCCACCTTCGGAGGCATCAACCTGGAAGACATCAAGGCCCCGGAGTGCTTCTATATAGAGGAGCGGCTGAAACGCACGCTTGACATCCCCGTGATGCACGACGACCAGCACGGCACGGCCATCATCAGCGCCGCCGGACTGAAGAACGCCCTGGAGGTCATCGGCAAGGACATCAGCCATGTGCAAATAGTGGTGAACGGCGCCGGCGCTGCCGCCATCTCGTGCACCAAGCTATATATGGCCATCGGTGCCAGCAAGGAGAACATCGTGATGCTCGACTCGAAGGGCGTCATCAGCACCGACCGCCAGGACCTGAACGAGCAGAAGCGATTCTTCGCCACCACGCGCCGCGACATACACACGCTGGAGGAGGCCGTGAAGGGCGCCGACGTGTTCGTGGGCCTCTCGAAGGGCAACGTGCTCACCAAGGACATGGTGCGCTCGATGGGGCCCAACCCCATCATCTTCGCACTGGCCAACCCCGTGCCCGAAATCAGCTATGAGGACGCCATGGACGCACGTCCCGACGTGCTGATGTCGACAGGCCGCACCGACTATCCCAACCAGATTAACAATGTCATCGGCTTCCCATACATCTTCCGCGGAGCACTCGACGTGCACGCCACGGCCATCAACGAGGAGATGAAGCTGGCCGCCGTCAATGCCATTGCCGACCTGGCCAAGCAGCCCGTGCCCGATGTGGTGAACGACGTCTACAAGGTGAACAACTTGAAGTTCGGCCGCGACTACTTCATCCCGAAGCCCGTAGACCCGCGCCTCATTTCAGAAGTGAGCGCAGCCGTGGCCCGCGCCGCCATCGACAGCGGCGTGGCCCGCAAGGAAATCAAGGACTGGAACGCCTACAAGAAGAGCCTCTCGCTGCTGCTCGGACAGGAGACCAAGCTCACGCAGAAGCTCTACGACACCGCCCGCAAACACCCGCAGCGCATCGTCTTTGCCGAAGCCGTTCACCCCACGATGCTCCGCGCCGCCGCCCAGGCACGTGCCGAGGGCCTCTGCAAGCCCATCCTACTGGGCAACGACGAGGTGATTGCCAAGATGGCCAAGGAGCTGGACCTCTCGCTCGAAGGCATTGAGATAGTCAACCTGCGCCATCCCTCGGAGCAGGAGCGCCGCGAGCGCTACGCCCGCATACTGGCCGAGAAGCGCCAGCGCGACGGCTACACCTTCCAGGAGGCCAACGACAAGATGTTCGAGCGCAACTACTTCGGCATGATGATGGTGGAGACGGGCGAGGCCGACGCCTTCATCACCGGCCTCTACACAAGATACTCGAACACCGTGAAGGTGGTGAAGGAGGTCATCGGCATACGGCCGGAATACAAGCACCTGGCTGCCATGCACATCATCAACTCGCCTCGCGGCACCATCTACATAGCCGACACGCTGGTGAACGAGAACCCTGACACCGAAACACTCGTAGACATAGCCAAGCTGGCATCGAAGGCCGTGCGCTTCTTCAACGAGAAGCCCGTCATATCGATGATTTCACACTCCAACTTCGGTTCTTCGCAGAGCGACGGGGCCCTGAAAGTGCGCCGCGCCGTGGAGGAGATGCACCGTCTCTATCCCGACCTGGCCATCGACGGCGAAATGCAGATTGGCTTCGCCCTGGACCGCGAACTGCGCGACCAGCAGTACCCCTTCAGCCGCCTCTATGGCAAAGACGTGAACACGCTGATATTCCCAAACCTCACCTCGGCGCGATCCAGCTACAAGATGCTGCAGATGCTTGGCACCGATGCCGAAATCATTGGCCCCATCCAGATTGGCCTGAACAAGCCCATCCACTTCATCGACTTCGGCGCCTCGGTGCGCGATGTGGTGAACATCGTGGCCATCGCCGGCATCGACGCCTATGTAGACAAGCTCATCCACAGCACGCTATGACCCATCAGACGCTCATCTCGCTGGCGAGCAATTATGACCAAGAAGAGAATCTGCACCAAGCACACTTGTGCCTGGCGCAGATTCTCTCGTCTTGTCACTATACGGAAGCCATTTGGACGGAGCCTTTCGCCGCTTCCACCAAATCGCCGCTCTACCTGAACCAGCTGGTTGAGGCCACCACGACGCTCAATGCGGCAGAACTGGAGGCTGCGCTGAAAGACATTGAGCAGCGCATGGGCCGCACGGCCGAAGAGCGCCAAAAGGGCGTGGTGCGCATAGACCTGGACCTGCTGCAGTTTGACAACCATCGCTATCACCTGCGCGACTGGGACCGCCCGTATATCCAGGCCCTGCTGCCCCGATAGACTTCAGGCTTCCTTCTGGCCGCTGCGGGCGCTCTCTTCCAGACTTTTCTGGTAGCAGTCGCGACAGAGCGGCTCGTACTCCTGCGTCTCGCCCAGCAGCACGCGGCGCTCGCTGCTCACCTTGCGATGGCTGACGTAGGCCAGTGCGCCACACTTCACGCAGATGGCATGCACCTTGGTCACCTCGTCGGCAATGGCGCAGAGGGCCGGCATAGGGCCGAAGGGCACACCCCGGAAGTCCATGTCGAGGCCGGCCACGATGACGCGGACACCACGGTAGGCCAGCTGGTTGCAGACGTCGACGATGCCTTCGTCGAAAAACTGCGCCTCGTCAATCCCCACCACCTCAATGTCGTTGGCCAGCAGCAGGATGCTGGCCGAAGAGTCGATGGGCGTGCTCTGAATATGCTTCTGGTCGTGGCTCACCACGTCTTCCTCCGAGTAGCGCACGTCAATGGCGGGCTTGAAAATCTCAACACGCTGCTTGGCAAACTGGGCCCTCCGCATACGGCGAATCAACTCCTCGGTCTTGCCGGAAAACATCGAACCGCACACCACCTCGATTCGGCCCGGGCGGTGCACTTCTCCTGTGATATTGTCTTTCAAAAATTTCATCTTCTTTATTAAGAGGTCTCTCTACCCACATTCTGTGTGTAAATTCTTCGACTTTTTTCTTTTCGGGTGCAAATTTATAAATTTTTCCGAAAAAACTTTTGTCGTTTTATAAATTTATATTATATTTGCACTCGATTTCTATTTTCTTTACCTAACTAATTACTAATTCTTCTAATTTAACTAATGTATGAGAAACAGCATGATTAACACTTCCCCGGCGAGAAGATATTCTCTCCGAGGGCTGATGTTCTTGTTGTTCTGCCTGATGTGCTCCGCCGGAGCCTACGCCCAAGGCAAACTGACAGGAACTGTGGTTGACGCAATGGGCGAGCCCGTCATAGGCGCCAGCGTCATGGTGAAAGGTACGTCGACAGGCGCTGTGACCGACCTCAATGGTAAGTTCAACATTGAGAAAGCCCCTGCCAACGGCAATCTGGTTGTGTCATACGTGGGCTATCGCACTCAGACCGTTCCCATGGGTGGCAAGAGCAACTTCAGCATCACGCTGGAGGAAGACAAGCAAATGCTTGACGAAGTGGTGGTCGTGGGCTACGGCGTGCAGCGCAAGAGCGACGTGACCGGTGCCCTGACTCGTGTGGGCGAGAAGGAACTGAACGCCAAGCCCGTCTCCAACGCTTTCGAGGCCCTGCAGGGCAAGGCCGCTGGTGTGGACATCACTTCGAGTGAGCGCCCCGGTACGGTGGGCTCGATTATGATTCGTGGTACACGCTCGCTGAACGCCTCCAGCTCACCCCTCTACGTGGTCGACGGAGTGCCCCTCCAGGCAGGCGGCATCGAGACGCTGAACCCGCGTGACATCGAGAGCATCGACATTCTGAAGGACGCCTCCTCTACCGCCATCTACGGAAGCCGCGGCGCCAACGGCGTGGTGCTCATCACCACCAAGCGCGGACAGGAGGGCAAGGTGCAGCTGAACTACAGCGGTACTGTGACCTTCGAGAAGATTGTGGACAAGAGCCCCGCCATGTCGGCCAGCGACTACATCACCTGGCGCCGCTGGGCCTACTACAACTCCGCCCCCGACAAGTACACCCCCGGCGACCAGCCCACGCTGGACCAGGACAAGAGCTTCTTCTCGGGCGACGAGGTGGCCTGGGCCAACATTGAGAAGGGCTGGGCCGGCGGCTCGTGGGACGGCTCACGTGTGACCGACACGGACTGGACCGACTTCGTCACCCGCACCGGCGTGACGCAGGAGCACACGCTCAGCGCCCGTGGCGGCACGAAGAACCTGACCGGCAGCGTCTCCTTCGGCTACCTTAATAATAAAGGTACGCAGAAGGGACAGGACTATGAGCGCTTCACGCTGAGTGCCACGGCCGACGTGCAGGCCAAGCCCTGGTTCAAGGCAGGTGGCTCGCTCAATGCCAGCTACGGTGAGCAGCAGTATGGCTTCTCACGTACCGGACAGTCGAGCAACTCTGGCCCCACCGACATCTACGGCGCTGCCAAGCAGATCCTGCGCTATACGCTGCCATACGACGATGCCGGCAACATCATCCTCGTGCCCGGCGGCTCGGTGACCAACACCTACACCGTCATGGACGAGTGGAACAAGTCGAACGATAACCGCCAGACGTTCCGCGCACTGGGCAGCTTCTACGGACTGGTCGACTTCGGCAAGATCTGGGAGCCGCTGGAGGGCCTGCAGTACAAGCTGCAGTTCGGTCCCGACTTCCGCTTCTTCCGTCAGGGCATCTTCATCGACGCCTCGTCGTCGGCCCGTGGCGGCGGCAACAACTATGCCACCCGCAACGACACGCGTAACTTCGCCTGGACACTCGATAATATGATTCTCTACAACAAGAGCATCGGCGACCACAGCTTCGGACTCACCCTGCTGCAGTCGGCCTCGAAGAGTAACACCGAGACGAGCAACATGCACGGCGAGCGTATGCCGCTGGCTACGTTCCTGTGGAACAACATGGGCTCGATCGACATCACCGAGTCGAGCAACAAGGCCTCGATGGGCACCGGCCTGTCGGAGTACTCGCTGGCCTCCTACATGGCCCGCATCAACTACTCCTGGAAAGACCGCTACCTGCTCACCGCCTCTGCCCGCTGGGACGGCTCCAGCGTGCTGGCCGAGGGCAATAAGTGGGACTTCTTCCCCTCGCTGGCCTTAGGTTGGCGCATGGAGCAGGAGGACTTCCTGAAGGATGCCAGCTGGCTCGACCAGTTGAAGCTCCGCCTGGGCGTCGGTGTGACTGGCAACTCGGCCGTCGATGCCTATGGCACACTCGGTGTCATCAGCAGCTACTGGATGCCCTTCAGCTCCGGCAACTCGCAGATTCTCGTCACCAACGAGCCTTACTACTCCAGCGGCTCGAACAAGATGCCTAACAAGAACCTGTCGTGGGAGAAGACCACACAGTGGAACCTCGGTATCGACTTCAGCTTCCTGAAGGGCCGCATCGGTGGTACCCTGGACCTCTACACCTCGAAGACCAACGACCTGCTCATGCTCATGACCGTGCCTTCACTCTCGGGCTATCCCTCAATGATGGACAACGTGGGCAAGACCTCGAACAAGGGTCTGGAGCTGACGCTGAACACCATCCCCGTGCTGACAAAGGACTTCATGTGGCAGTCGAACCTGAACTTCGCCTGGCAGAAGGACAAGATTGAGGAACTCTCCAACGGTAAGGAAGACGATATCAACAACGCCTGGTTCATCGGCGAGAGCATCAAGGTGTTCTACGGCTATGAGAACGCCGGCCTGTGGCAGGAGAGCGATGCAGAGGAAATGGCAAAGTTCAACGAGAAGGGCGAAGCATTCTCTGCGGGTATGGTGCGCCCCGTCGACCAGAATGGCGACTATAAGATTGACGATCAGGACCGTGTCATCCTGGGCAACCAGAACCCGCGCCTGACCGCTGGCTGGACCAACACCCTGACCTGGAAGGGCATTGAGCTGACACTCGAGTTGCAGGGCCGCTTCAATTATATGATCAGCACTGGCGGCGAAGGCCAGCTGGGTATGTACCAGCAGCGCGAAATCGACTACTGGCGTCCCGACAATACTGGTGCAGAGTGGCAGAAGCCTATCTACAGCACCGGCGGTGGCGACAAGAAGGCCGCTCTGCTGGGCTTCCAGGATGCTTCGTTCATCAAGGTGCGCAACCTCTCGCTGGGCTACAACTTCGACAAGAGCATCTGCAAGGCACTGGGCATCAATGGCGCCAAGGTCTATGTGCAGGGCAAGAACCTGGGCATGCTCTACTCTTCCATCGACTTTATGGACCTCGACACTGGCTGGACCTACTACAACCGTGGCTTCACCGTGGGCCTGAATGTGGAGTTCTAAGCGGGCTTCGCCCTAAATGAAAAATGAAAAATGAAATATTAAAAGAGATTATTTATGAATACAAATAAATTAGGAAAGCATCTGGTAAGTTTATCATTTATCATTTGTCCTTTATCATTTAGCGTAGCGCTCACCTCCTGCGGCGACGAATTCCTCAAGGAGGATGCTGGGCATCTCTACACCGACGCACTGCTTGAGACCGAGGAAGGCGCACTGAAGATGGCCGCCGGTCTCTACGGAAACATCCGCTGGCACTTCGGCTATGAGTGGGCCTACGGCATCACGCTCTACGGATGCGACGAGTTCACCACCGGTGCCGACAACACATCGGACATTTGGAACACCTACGACAACAACCTCAACGCCCTCGACTTCACCAAGGCACTAGGTGCTCCCAACAACAACTGCCCGCCCGTATCGGCTCTATGGAACCAGATGTACTACGGTATCTCCACAGCCAACCTGGTCATCTCGAAAGCATCGTTGGTGGCCGACGAAGACAGCCGCAACAAGGCCATGGGCGAGGCTTACTTCCTCCGTGGCTACAACTACTACCGCCTGTTCGCACAGTATGGCGGCGTGGTCATCCAGACCGAGCCGGCCAACGGCGAAATCAAGAAGGACTACACCCGTTCCACCGCCGAGAAGACCCTCAACCAGGTCATTGCTGACCTGGAGCAGGCTTACCAGCTGCTGCCCACCACAAAGTGGCGCGGCAATGGCACCTGGACCAAGTACACCGCTGCCCACTTCCTGGCCAAGGCACTGCTCTTCCGCCAGTCGGAGCGCAACAGCTCGTGGAACGGCAGCTACGACAAGAAGGCCGACCTGGACCGCGTCATCGCCCTGTGCGACGAGGTCATTGCCGCATGCCCGCTGGCAGCCAACTATAGCGACCTCTACGCCAACTGGACGGGCATCAACTGCCCCAACGAGGGTCTCGACGAAATTCTGATGACTGCCGAGCACAACGGCGACGCCACCACCCAGGGACGCTTCGGCAACCGCACCTACAACTACTTCTCGCCCCAGTTCTCCAACTTCTCCGGCGGATGGGTGCGCCGCGGTGCCTACATCGGCGAGATGGACTTCCAGCGCTGCCGCCCCACAGAGTACACCTACTCTACCTACGACAACGTGAACGACGCCCGCCTGTGGAAGACCTTCAAGACTGTCTACGGTCTGAACAACATCGGCATTACCAAGAAGGTGAAGGATGAGAACGGCAACGACATCACCGTCTACGACCGCGAAAAGGTGGCTGCCGACAATGGCATCCAGCTGGCACAGGTACCCAGCCTCGGCGACCAGGGTATCATCTTCATCCTCAACAAGAAGAGCGACAGCCGCTTCAACGGCGAGCCTTTCGGCACCTTCGGACGCGGCGGACAGCCCCACTCCTTCGTCAATCCTGAGACTGGCAAGTGGGTGCCCAACGCCTTCCCCCTCTTCATGGACGGACAGTATGTGCTCTACAACTATGGCGTGAGCGGCAACACCGCCACCTCAAACGTGTTCTGCGGCATCAACAAGACCGCCGACGGCAGCCGCACGGCTGAGAAGGGCGACGCCCACCGCGACGTCATCATGGCCCGCACGGGTGAAACCTACCTGGTGAAGGCTGAGGCACAGGTGCGACTGGGCAACTATCAGGACGCCATCCAGACTGTGAACGTGCTCCGCGCACGTGCTCAGTGGAAGAACGGCGAGGACCGCAGCTACTACACCGACGGCTCGATGGCATTCCTGAAGGCCGACGGCGGCATGGCCGACAACAGCATCGCTGCCAACAACTCCAACTGCACCGGCATCAACGAGAAGGACCAGACCAAGACGATGACCTTGAGCGAGGCATACTATGCTTCTCACTTGCACAAGAACACGTACTACCTCTCAACCGGCATCGAGGAGACCACCGAACCCTCAAATCTGCAGATTGCCAGCTACACACAGCTGCCGCAGGAGGATGAGGACATCCTGGCCGCAATCGGCGCCACGGGCGACTACGACCGCATGCTGAACTTCATCTTCAACGAGCGCACCCGCGAACTCATCGGTGAGTGGAACCGCTGGGAGGAGCTGTCGCGTGCCGGCCTGCTCATCAAGCGTGCCAAGGCCTTCAACCCCGAGGCCAAGAACATCACCGCTGGAAAGCACGAGCTGCGCCCCATTCCGCAGGCCTTCATCGACGCCCTGCAGAACAGCGACGGCACCAACCTCTCCGACGAGCAGAAGAAGGCTTGGCAGAACCCCGGCTACTAATCGCTCCGCTCTGACAATGCAAACCAAAGGACAGCGCCTCACAAAGGGCGCTGTCTTTTTTTTCGCCCAAAGATAAAATATCCCCCCAACCGGGAACGCCCATCGCTCAATGTTCATTTTTTTTTTGCTTATTTCGCAGAAAAGCGTTACCTTTGCATCGTCATAACGAAAAAAGGAGACAGAAAAGATGAACAAGGTAATGCTGATTGGCAATGTGGGGGCCGAGCCAGAGGTGCGCTATGTGGACCAGGGCGTGGCTGTGGCCCGCGTGCGGCTGGCCACCACCGAGCGGGGCTATACGCTGCAAAACGGCACGCAGGTGCCCGACCATACCGACTGGCACACTGTGCTGCTGTGGCGGCGGCTGGCCGAAGTGGTGGAACGCTATGTGCACAAGGGCGACAAGTTGTATGTGGAAGGGCGCATCCGCTATACCTCCTACGACGACAAGAAGGGCCAGCGCCAATATGCCACGGAGATTTGGGCCGACAACATGGAGATGCTGACACCTAAGAAAATTGACAATTGATAATAATTGACAATTGAGATTTCGGTGATGGACTACTTTCAACAAATCTTTAGTGAGGTGACGGTGAACCCCCTCGATGCTGGCCAGGTGGCTGCCGGCCTACTGGCACTTCTGCTACTATTGTTCTCAGGATTCGCCTCCGGCTCGGAGATAGCATTCTTCTCGCTGTCGCCAACCGACCTGAACGAACTGGACGAGGAGAAACGGAGCGCAGACAAAATCATCAAGCAACTGCGTGAGGACTCTGAGCGCACACTGGCCACCATCCTGATTACCAACAATCTGGTCAATGTGACCATCATCATGCTGTGCAACTACTTCTTCGCCAGCTGGATTGACTTCGGCAATGCCCGCTGGCTTGAGTTCGTGGTCATTACTGTGGTGCTCACTTTCCTGCTGCTACTCTTCGGCGAGATAATGCCCAAGGTTTACTGCGGCCAGCACGCGCTGCAAGTGTGCCGCACCTTTGCCCCGGCCATCGCCTTTCTGCGCCGGCTGTTCCATCCGCTGTCCAGCATTCTCATCCACTCCGGCTCCCTTGTCGGCAAGATGCTGCAGCAGGAAAACCGCGTGCTGAGTGTGGACGACTTGGAGCAGGCTCTGGAACTGACCGACAAGGAGGAACTGAAAGACGAGCAGAACATGCTGGAGGGCATCGTGCGCTTTGGCGACGAGACCGCCAAAGAGGTGATGACCAGTAGGCAGGACATCGTAGACCTGGACTTCCGCAGCACGTTCCCACAGGTGCTGCAGTGCATTGTCGAAAACAACTATTCCCGCATCCCCGTCTACCAAGGCTCCATCGACCAGGTGCGCGGCATCCTCTATATCAAGGACCTGCTGCCCCATCTTGGCAAACCGTCGTCGTTCCGCTGGCAGTCGCTCATCCGGCCACCCTACTTTGTGCCTGAGACAAAGAAAATCGACGACCTGCTGCGCGAATTCCAGGAGAACAAGGTGCACATCGCCATTGTGGTCGACGAGTATGGCGGCACCAGCGGCCTGGTGACGCTTGAGGACATTCTGGAGGAGATTGTGGGCGAAATCAACGACGAATACGACGAGGAGGAGAAAAGCTATGTACGCATCAACGCCAACACCTATATCTTTGAAGGCAAGACGCTGCTGAGCGATTTCTACAAGATTCTGAAGCTCGACGACGACATCTTCGACGACGTGGAGGGCGATGCCGACACACTGGCAGGCCTGTTGCTCGAGTTGAAGGGCGACTTCCCCAAGTTGCATGAACGCATAGAGTATGGTCGGTTCAAGTTTGAGATTGTAGAGATTGACTGCCACCGCATTTCTAAAATCAAATTGAAAATTGAGTGATGAGAGTAATCGCTCAACACTCAACAAAATCGCAGGATGCCGCTGAAGGAAATACGTGATGTGACCAGCCATACCCGCTTGGGACTGTGGCGAATGGACGAGCAGACCTCGGAACTGACGGCCCTGTTCCCCCATCTGCGTGCCCTGCCTATGCCCTACAAACATGAGGTGCGGCAGAGGGAGTTCTATGCCATTCGCGCCCTGCTGGCCACAATGACCGGCGACACGACTTTGCACATTGACTATCTGCCCAGCGGCAAGCCAGTGGTGAAAGGCTGGCACTTGAGCATCAGTCATACCCGTGGCTATGCGGCACTGATGCTGTCGGGCACCGAGGAGGTGGCCGTCGACATAGAGAAGCGGGGCAACATGGTGGCCAACATTGCCGACCGCTTCATACGCACCGACGAGGTGGCCACCACCGTCGAAGAGATGCTCGCCCTCTGGTCGGCCAAGGAGACGCTATACAAGCTCCACTCCGAAGACAATCTCCACTATTTCGACATGAGGCTGGTCAGCCTGTCGCCCACGCTTATGCGAATGGAAAACATGAAGCGCGGAGTGACCGTCGACATCCACCACGAACTGACCGCCGACTATGTGTTGACTTATCATCCTGCTGATAGCCGATCTCTTTCCTAAACACGTCAGGGCTTTTCGCTGAGGAAGGGCCGTGCAAATTTGACATCACCTCCGGTCATACGCTGAGAAAGAACCGTCCAAACTCTTAAATTCTCTCGAGAATTTGCGAGATAAGTGGCACTTATCTCCAGCTTAGGTTGGCAGGCTTGTCGAGTTTGGACGAGCCTTTCTTTGCATTTGTCCCCGCTTTTCTTGCGCTTTTCGCGGAAAATCACTAACTTTGCAGCGTCAAAAACATAAAGTTGAGCGATAGCAAAACTTGAGCAATTGAAAATTGAAAATGGACAAACCACTTATACTGATTTCAAACGACGATGGCTTTCAAGCCAAGGGCATCAACTGCCTCATAGATATGCTCGGCGATATGGCCGACATTTTGGTGTGTGCTCCCGACTCGCCCCGTTCCGGCTTTTCACGGGCCTTCTCAGCCACCACGCCGCTGCGCCTCGATCTGAAAGAGCGCAGACAGGGCGTGGAGATATGGTCGTGCAACGGCACACCCGTTGACTGTGTGAAAATGGCCCTTTCAGAGATTCTCACCCGTGAGCCCGACATGATTATCGGAGGCATCAACCATGGCGACAACGCTTCGGTCAACTCGCACTACAGCGGCACCATGGGCGTGACGATGGAGGGCTGCATGAAGTATATCCCCTCGGTTGCGTTCTCGCTCTGCGACTATCGGGCCGACGCCGACTTTGAGCCACTACGCCCATACATCAGACAGTTCACACAGAGGGTGCTGCGCGAAGGACTGCCTAAGGGCGTCTGCCTGAACATCAACTTCCCCCTGCTGGCCGACAACCAGCACGACTATCGGGGCGTGAAGGTGTGCCGCATGGCTTTCGGCACCTGGTACAACGAGGTGACGAAGTGCCACCACCCCCGTGGCTACGACTACTACTGGATGGTGGGCCACTTCCGCAACGACGAGCCCACGTGCGAAGACACCGACAACTGGGCCCTGCAGCACGGCTATGTGGCCATCACCCCCACCCGAATAGACCTGACCGACTACGACATGCTCCACAAGATGGGCGACTGGAACCTCAGCCTATGAAGTACTACCTGATAGCAGGCGAGGCCAGCGGCGACCTGCACGCCTCGCGCCTGATGAAGTCACTGGCCGCCAGAGACCCGCAGGCCGATTTCCGCTTCATCGGCGGCGACCAGATGGCTGCCGTAGGCGGTACCCTGGTGAGGCACTACCGCGAGCTGGCCTATATGGGCTTTGTGCCCGTGCTGCTCCATCTGCCCACCATCCTCCGCAACATGCGGCTGTGCAAACGCGACATCAGCCAATGGCAGCCCGACGTGGTCATCTTGGTAGACTATCCGGGATTCAACCTGAGCATCGCCAAGTATGTGCACGCCTTGAAGCAACAGAGGCCAAAGGTCTACTACTACATCGCCCCGAAGATATGGGCGTGGAAAGAATACCGTATCAAACGGATTCGCCGCGATGTGGACGAACTGTTCTCCATCCTGCCTTTCGAGGTGGACTTCTTCGAGGGCAAGCATCACTACCCCATCCACTACGTCGGCAATCCCACGGCGGATGAGGTGCGCACATTCCTCACCCAGTCTGGCACCACAGCGAGGCGCAAAATCATTGCCCTGCTGGCAGGCAGTCGACGACAGGAAATCAAGGACAATCTGCCCACCATGATTCAGGCAGCCAAGCAATACGGGCAGGACTACCAGTTGGTGCTGGCCGGTGCTCCGGGCATTGAGCCCAGTTTCTACGAGCAGTTCACGGCGGGCACAGGCGTCCGTATGGTGAACGACCAGACCTACCCGCTGCTCAGTCAGGCCCATGCCGCCCTTGTCACCAGCGGCACCGCCACCTTGGAGACGGCCCTCTTCGGCGTGCCGCAGGTGGTCTGCTATGAGACGCCACTGCCCCGTCTCATCGGATGGTTGCGCAAGAAAGTGCTGAAAGTGGAATTTGTCTCGCTGGTAAACCTCATTGCCGGACGGGAGGTGGTGCGCGAACTGGTGGCCGACACCTTTACACTCGACAATATCCGCAGGGAACTGGCCGCCATCATGCCAGATGACGCCCCAGCACGCAAGCAGATGCTGAAGGGCTACGAGCAACTGTGGCAACAACTGGGCGGCGACAGCGCCCCCGAAAAGGCTGCCACCACCATGTACCAGCTACTGACAGGAGGAAAAAGCTGATGAAGACTGAACTGATATTGGTGGGCAAGACCACCGACCGCCACTTCGAGGCCGGCATCACCGACTACGCCAGCCGCATCACACACTATATGCCCTTCGGCATCACCGTCATACCCGAACTGAAAAACGCCCGCAACCTCTCAGAAGAGCAGCAGCGGACGGCAGAGGGTGACCTGATAATGAAACAGTTGCAGCCGCAGGACACGGTAGTGCTACTCGACGAGCGGGGCAAAGAGTTGCGCAGCGTTGACTTCGCCCGCTGGCTGGAGCAGAAGAAAGCTACCAGTCGGCGCCTCGTCTTCGTCATTGGCGGGCCATACGGGTTTTCGCCTGCCGTCTATGCCCGCGCCAACGACCAGTTGTCGCTGTCAAGAATGACCTTCTCGCACCAGATGGTGCGCCTCGTTTTCACCGAACAGCTCTATCGGGCCTGCACCATCATCAAGGGAGAACCTTATCACCACGAGTAAGGGGTGTTAGTCGGCGTCTTCCAGCAAATACTCTATGACTTTCTCGCGGGGGTTGAAGGGCCTCAATTCGTCCAGCCCCATCGCCTTGATGGCCGTCAGGACAAGCTTGTCTTCAGATGCATCAGCCGGCTGGCCCTGCTTCTCCAGGAAAAATTTGCCGGCATCGACCAAGGCTTTCAGGGGTAAAAGGCCGATGATTTCCGTTCCGGTGACGCGCAATCCCCGCTCATTAGCGACACGGCTCACCTCGTTGAAGGCAATATGCAACGGCGTCACGCCGATGTCGGTCAAGTTGGTCGACACCTGCGCAATGCCATATTCATCGATAAACCAGCCCAGCGCTTTCACACTCTTCAGTCGGCCTGGCTTCCATACTGTTTCTCCGTTTGCACCTTGCACCGCCTTTCCTTTTTCACGCACAGTATAAGCAATCTCGTTGGCCAGTGGCACCGACGTAGTGTTCAGGTTGAAGTTAACGGCAATCAGATAGTTGCGCGCCCCTACAGCCGTACAGCCAGTGCGCCAAACTGGCGAATCAGCGTCCAAGATCACCCTCCCCGAACCGTCGGCGGCTCGCAGTTTCTCACTCAAAAAGTCAGGCTCCTTCCCCGGTTTCGTCATCTTCTCCTCTAAGGCTTCATAGCCTCCTGCACGGCAGACGGCCAGATTCTTGCGTGTCGGGCGCAAGGCCGCCGCCTCGTAGCCGTAGCAGGGAATGAGCAATTCGTCAGCTATGCGCCGGGCCAACGCTCTTGCCAGCTCGGCACATTCGTCAAGGCTAATGTCCCGGATGGGCACCAATGGCAGCACATCGGTGGCACCCATACGCGGATGGGTGCCCTGATGGTGGCGCAGGTCTATCAGCTGGCCAGCTTTCTTGACGGCACGGAAAGCCGCCTCGCAGACGGCCCCCGGCTCGCCGACGAAAGTCATCACCGTGCGGTTGGCGGCCTGACCAGGGTCTACGTTGAGCAGACTGACACCCGCCACGGATTCTATCGCACCCGCTATTTGGCGAATGACGTTCTTGTTGCGCCCCTCACTAAAGTTAGGCACGCACTCAATCAGAGGCCTTCCTGTGGTCATGGTCGCCTCTATTTTACCTGAATGACCAAATAGCGGCTGGTACCCCAGAACTGCTGTGGATTGGTGATGCGCAGCACATACTGCTTGTTGGCATCGCGGTCCAAGGTGTAGCTGCCGGTGGGATGGTTGGTGAGAAGCTTGGCGTCACGCGACATCAGCTTAATCTCCTTGTCCACCCGAATGTCAATCTTGGTGAAGTAATTTTTGTTGAAGTTCGACTGCAGCACCTCGCCGCTCTTAAGGATGTTCTGCTCCTTCAGTTCGTTCTTGGTGCCGAAGACATACCACGCCGTGTTCAGTTCCCTGTCCTGGCTGTTGATGGTCTCAGTCTTCTGGTCGCTCTCGTCACGCAGCGAAGCCACGTCTTCCGATAGCGAAGCCACCATCTCGTCCAGTTCGGCAATGTGGATGTCCTTCTCTTCCAGTTCACTTCTCAGGGCTGCCAGTTCCGACTCCTTCTCGGTGAGTTGCTTGGTCAGGTTGTCCAGCGTCTTCTTCAGCTGTTCGCTGGCAATGCTGCTCTGCCTGAGGCGCAGGCGCAGTTTGTTGATGAGTTCCTTGTTCTGGCCCAGAGTCTGCTGGATGAACTGCA
The DNA here is from genome assembly GCA_902786565.1 of uncultured Prevotellaceae bacterium. Classification (GTDB taxonomy): domain Bacteria; phylum Bacteroidota; class Bacteroidia; order Bacteroidales; family Bacteroidaceae; genus Prevotella. Next base: position 59,573 of record CADACW010000013.1, read on the forward strand.
TGTTTTCCCTGATGCGCTCGTTGGCATCGATGCCCTCGCCCCTGCGCTCCACGGTGACGCGGTCCTGCGCCTCGTTGATGGCGCGAAAGCCCTCCTCAATCGTGTTGAAGGTCTCAAGCATGTCGTTGATCTCGTTGTCCTTCTGGATATTCACTCGGTTCAGCGAGTCAATCTTCTGGTTCAAGTCCACATTCTCACGTGTGTTCACGCTCTCCTTACAGGCACCCAAAGCCAGGATGCAGACTGCAAATAACAATAGTTTCTTCATAGTCATAAAATTATTTATGTAATTTTGTCAATTTACCTTTCCTGCCACCACAATCACGATTTCGCCTTTGGGCGGTCTCTCCATAAAGTGTGCCACAACCTCTTGAAGCGAGCCGCGAATGCTCTCCTCATGCACCTTGGAAATCTCGCGGCAGACGCTGACTTGCCGCTCTGGTCCGAACACTTCGGCAAACTGCTGAAGAGCTTTCACCAGGCGATAGGGCGACTCATAGAAAATCATGGTACGTGTCTCGTCGCGCAGCGCTTCAATGCGTGTCTGCCTGCCTTTCTTCTGAGGCAGGAAGCCCTCGAAAGCAAAGCGGTCGCAAGGCAGGCCACTGCTCACCAGGGCTGGCACGAAAGCCGTGGCTCCAGGCAGCGTCTGCACCTCGATGCCTGCTCGCACCGCCTCACGCACCAGGAAGAAGCCTGGGTCGCTGATGCCTGGTGTGCCAGCGTCGCTGATAAGGGCGACGGTCTGCCCTTCGAGCAGGCGCTGCACAATGGCGGCAGAAGTGCCGTGCTCGTTGAACTTATGGTGCGACAACAATTGGTTCTTGATGCCAAAATGTTGCAGCAGGACGCCCGATGTGCGGGTGTCTTCGGCCAGTATCAGGTCGGCCTCTTTCAGCACCCTGACGGCACGAAGCGTCATGTCCTCCAGGTTTCCCACTGGCGTGGGTACGACATACAATATTCCCATACTGGCTACAAAATTAAGCAAAAAGATGCGAGGACGTATGCTATTTAACTTTTTTTATTCCTTTAGTATGGCAGAGGGCCATCGGCAGGGGGTGGCAATGGCAGCGACGAGTCGTCAAATGAAGAGAAGCCGGGGGGCAAGTCTTCGGGTGCCTGCCCGTTGACTTTAGAGCCCAAGATTTCGCCACCACCACTCGGTGACCGATGATCCAGGCGGGTGTCTTCAGGATTTTCAAAGCGGGTGAACTCGCCACGGAAGGTGAGCAGCACATCGCCCGTAGCGCCCTTACGATGCTTGGCAATGATGATTTGCGCCATACCGTGCAGGTCGTGGCCCTCCCCGTCTTCATAGATGTGATAGTACTCAGGACGGTGTACGAAGAGCACCATGTCGGCATCCTGCTCGATGGCACCCGACTCGCGCAGGTCGGAAAGTTGCGGACGTTTGCCTTCCAGACCATCGCGGCTCTCCACGCCACGGTTCAACTGCGACAGGGCAAGTATGGGGATGTTCAGTTCCTTGGCCAATCCCTTCAGCGAGCGACTGATGGTCGACACCTCTTCCTGACGGCTGGAGAACCGCATGCCGTTGGCGTTCATCAGCTGCAAATAGTCAATCATAATGATTTTCACGCCGTGTTCACGCACCAGACGGCGGGCCTTTGTACGCAGCTCGAAGACGGAGAGGCCCGGCGTGTCGTCGATATAGATGGGAGCACCCATCAACTTGGTGATGCGCTTGTCCAGACGATCCCATTCGTCGCGCTGCAACTGGCCACTAAGTATCTTGGAACCCTGTATCTCACAGACGTTTGACATCAGACGGTTGGTCAGCTGCACGTCCGACATTTCGAGCGAGAAGAAAGCCAGCGGCACGTTGTAGTCGGCGGCGATGTTCTTGGCCATCGACAGGGCAAACGAGGTCTTACCCATGGCCGGACGCCCAGCAATGATGACCAGGTCGGACTCCTGCCATCCGCTGGTGATGTCGTCCAGCTTGTGATAACCCGTGGGCACACCAGTCAGGCCATCAGTGTTGGCCGCTGCCTTGTTGAGCACGTCCAGTGCACGCTTGATGACGGGATCAATCTGGGTATAGTCCTTCTTCATGTTCTTCTGCGACAACTCAAAGAGCGCCCCCTCGGCATGCTGCATCAGTTCGTCTACGTCGATGGTTTCATCGAAAGCCTTGGTCTCCACATCGCTGGCAAACTGTATGAGTTGTCGGGCCAGGAACTTCTGGGCAATGATGCGGGCGTGGTACTCCACATTGGCCGACGAAGCCACACGTCCCGAAATCTCGGCCATATAGGCAGCCCCGCCCACCTCGTCCAGCCGACCGTTGCGGGCCAGCTGTTCGGTGACGGTGAGCACGTCGACGGGCTGTTCGGCCATAGCCAGGTCTCTGATGGCCTCAAAGATATATTGGTTACGCTTCTCATAGAAACTCTCGGGATAGAGCATTTCGCACACCACTGCATAGGCGTCTTTGTCTACGAGCAGTGCGCCCAGCACGGCTTTCTCCACTTCGAGTGCCTGGGGCTGCACGTGGGCGTAAGTATTGTCTACAGGCTGCTGTCGGCTGGCTCGACGGCCCCTGGAATTATTTTCTTCTGGCATTTGATAATTTAGTATGATGCATAATTGATAGTTCGTCAATGATAAAAACGGAGATATCCGGCTGTTATCATTCACGGAGGGTCTTCAGTCTCTGGCGATAGGCTTTGCGCAGCCGGCGGATGGCCCTATTGCGAATCTGGCGCACGCGCTCACGCTTCAGGCCCATTTCCTGGCCAATCTCGGCCATAGTCAGATGGTCCTGTCCAATGCCGAAAAAGGCATTCACCACCTGTGCCTCACGGCTGTCCAACGAGTTCAGGGCAAACTCTACGGCATCGGCCACATCGGTGCGCACCACGCGCTCGTCGGCCAGCGGCGAGTTGGCATCGACAAGCACGGAGAGCAGACTCAGGTTGGGCTTTGCCCCCAGCGGGGCATCGACCGACCGCGATTGTCCGTCGGCGCCACTTTCCACACGCTGCTCACGACTCTCACGTGCCAGTGCACGCTCTATCTGTTGGCGGATGAACACCACCGCATAGTTGGCAAAGCGCAAGCCCCGGGTGGCATCGTACTTGCCAGCGGCCTTGATGAGCCCCAGGTTGCCCTCGCTCACCAGGTCGTCCATGGTCAGGCCCTTGCCCTGATACTGGCGGGCAATGGCCACGACGAAGCGCAAGTTGGCCTCGACCAGGCGGTTCAGGGCCCTTTCGTCGCCCTGTCTGACGCGGGCCGAGAGTGTTCGTTCCTGCTCTTCAGTGAGCAGCGACTCCCGCCCGATCTCGTCCAAATATTTGTTCAGTCTGTTGTCTTCCATAACTTGTTTGCTGATCTTTTGCCCACAAAGGTAAGACATTTTTGTGAACTGGCAAAATATGTGAACTTTTTTTATGAATATCTCCGTTGGTTCCGTCCAAAATACAACTTAGGCCAAAGTCTTCTGCGACTTTGGCCCAAGCAATGCTTAGAATTGATTGACAGTCACTTAGTCCTGGCTGTTCTCCGGACGCAGCTGACGCACCACAGCGCCTGCACGCCACATCTCCTGGTTGCGCATAGCCTCCAGTTCCTTCTCCAGTCCGGCACGGTAGTCGGGCTTCGAGTTGGCATCAATGCTGATTTGCGCCTCGTGGCCGGTGAGCACCGAGTAGTAGAGCCACTCCATCACAGGCTTGATGGCATCGTGGAAGCGGGGTGCCCAGTCCAGTGCGCCACGTTGGGCGGTAGTGCTACAGTTGGCGTACATCCAGTCCATGCCACGCTCTCCGAAGAGCGGGCCAAGGCTCTGTGTCAATTCTTCTACTGTCTCGTTGAATGCCTCCGAGGGTGAGTGTCCGTGCTCGCGCAGCACTTCATACTGTGCCAGAAGCAGGCCCTGGATAGCACCCATCAGCGAGCCACGTTCACCAGTCAGATCGCTGGTGGCCTCACGCTGGAACGTGGTCTTGAACAGATAGCCTGCACCTATGCCGATGCCAAAAGCGAGTGTTTTCTCCTCGGCCTTTCCGCTGGCGTCCTGATAGACGGCATACGAGCAGTTCAGTCCGCGGCCCTCGCAGAACATGGTGCGCAGGCTGGTGCCGCTGCCCTTCGGAGCCACCATAATCACGTCGACATCCTTCGGGGGCACTACGCCGGTGCGGTCGCTCCAGTTGATGGCGAAGCCGTGGCTGTAGTACAGGGTCTTGCCAGGCGTCAGATATTTCTTGATGACGGGCCACTGCTGAATCTGACCAGCGTCGCTCAGCAGCATGCAGAGGATAGTGCCCTTCTCGGCGGCCTCTTCGATAGAAAAGAGGGTCTTGCCCGGCACCCAGCCGTCGGCCACAGCCTTATCGTAGGTCTTGCCGGGACGCTGTCCAACAATGACGTTGAAGCCGTTGTCGCGCAAGTTGCAAGCCTGTCCGGGGCCTTGGATGCCATAACCGATAACGGCGATGACCTCGTCTTTCAATACTTCGTGTGCTTTCTCCAAGGAGAACTCCTTACTGGTGACTACTGTCTCGATGACACCACCAAAATTCATTTCTGCCATAATCGTTAAATTAAATGTTGATGTGCAAATAGGCTGCAAAGATAGCAAATTGTAACTACACGGCAAAATTTTCCGCCACATTTATACCTATTTAACCATTTTCCTTTCCCTAGGTCAACATCCGAAGTGTCAGGCGAGCAGCAGACGGCTCACGTTGGCCGTATTTCTGGCCCAGTCCAGCGTGTAGACTTCGGCGGCATTGTCGGGGCTGTCCACTTTGTTGAGATGCTGCGTCTGGGCCTTGATGTCGAGCACCTGTCCGATGGTGGGTTTGACTTGCAACCGGCGCAACAGCGTTTCCACATTTTCCGGCGACAGGTTGCCGACGGTCTGCCCGTCAAAAGGCATTTCGAGCCAGACGATATCACGCCGCCTCACGTCGAGCACGCCAAAGACCAGGCCTTTGGAGAGATTGCTTTCAGTAATGCGTACCAGATGGTCCACGGTCGAGGGATCGTAAGCCACGCCCGTATCATCGCTGACTCTCATCGGCTTTTCTGCCGACATCCATCCCACCATCAGGTTGGGAGAAAGTCCGCCTGCGGTATAGGCGTTGCACGTGAACACCACGCGCTGCGCTCCGGCAGCATCCAGCTCAGGCAGTGACAACTCAATATACTCTGCCGTGCCTACCATATCGGGAATATGCTGTATGTCGCCCGAATGGCGAGCACCGGGAGCCGTCAGGTTGTAGTACGAGCAGACATAGCTGTCCTTGGCCGTCACGACGAGGCAGCTCAAGTCCATATCTAAATGCTGGGCAGGCAGACCTTTGCCCCACTGCAGGAAGAGACGCACGCTGTCGCCCGCCACGGGGAAATGTTCGCCCTGAAGGGCAGCCGAAGCGTCTTGGACGGTTGTCTGGCGGTCGCCCACGGCTACGGGAATAGTGTAGAGTTGGGGGGCAATGTAGATGGTGGCCGTGCTCTCAACGCCTTGTGGCAGAGCGAAATGCTGGCGCATGGCCTCCAAATAGAGACGGCTGACCGCCTGAATCATCGCTTTCAACTGAGCGTCGGTGTAGTGGGCCAGCAACGGATGGGGCGGCAACTGCTTCACCATGCCGCTCAATGTGCGCGCCAGCCGGCGCTGGTTGCGGTCGAAGTAGAGCGTCGACTGCGTGCCAAGGGTAAGCAGCAAGTGCACGGGCAACTGGGTCAACACCTTCGTGAAGGCACTGACGACTGCATCGGGTCCGAAGGTGAGCATTGTGGCGAAAAGACAGCGTGCAAAGAGCCCCGGACGCTGCCCAAGCAGTTGCAGCACGGTCTGGCGGTCGCCCCTGACGAGGGCACCGTCCACCCTACCCTGCCACACGGTGTAGTCGGTGCGGTAGAAGCGGTCAAGCAGTTTGGCCAGCGGCTCATAGCCCTTGCGTCGGGCGTATTCGGTTAGCCTCAGCGCACGGATGAACCGTACCCACATCTCACGTTTCGGGTGCATCGCTTCCAGCATCGTGTCGGTCGGCACGCTGTTGGCGGCCATCGTGTTCAGCCATGTGGCCACACGGCGGCACCATGCACGGCTGTACTTCAGGCGCAATTGCCGGCGCAGGGCTTCGTCCACATTGGTCTGGCCCTCGGGTGTGGTGCACTCATGGCGGTGGTTCTTCTGATTAATATATAATAAGGTGGAGGGGTTGAGCAGTTGCACATGCCCCGTATGCCGATACCACAGATAGCGCAGCACATCGTTGGGGGTGGCAAAGAGTCGGCCAGCATCCTCGTCACGATCACGGTTCACCAGTTCGTCGGCCACAAGCATGCGCGTCTCTTTCTGGGTGATGAGTGAAAGATTCAAATCGATAAACGGGAGTTGTGCCAGCAAGGTCTTGAGCGAATCGCGCTGAGTGGCGTCGAGGGGCACCGGCGAAAGGAGCAAATCATAGAAGAATGCTTCCATCTGCTGTTCGCCCCACAGTTGCAGCAAGTGCAACTTGGACCCCTGGCTCACAAATGTGAAATCTGTTGTGCGAAATGGCGTTCCGCAGAAGGGACAGCCGTTGTATCGCTCCAGCGGAAAGGTGCCTTCGGGGATGAAGTGGCCACAGGGCAACTGGGTGCCACCGAGCTGCTGACGCTCTTCGGCGGGCAGAAGGTTAGTAATGAAAGTGACAAAATGGTCGGCCAACGTCTCACCCGTAGGCACCAGCCAGCCACGCACCAGCGAGGCCCAGTTCAAATGGGTGCCCATCACCTCGTTTACCGTTTCAAGCAGCGTCTCCCGTCCTGTTTCGTCAAGTGCATTGACAGCATGAAGAGCCTCCTCAGAGAGTGAGAAGCCCAACTTGCCCAACTCTACAGTCAGTGCAAGCGTCGGGCCTGAAATATCTTTCACCCCAACCGTGTGCGGCAGATAGAGCGCCCTCTGCCGCAACGACACTTTCAGTAATTCCTTGTTTATCATAGCCTGTCTTATCATAAAAAAAAGACAAGGTAATCGGGAAGCTAATTTTTTCTGAACAAAAAGATTGAAGTAAGCCCCCCTTGACCTTGTCGGTGCAAAATTACGCAAATAAAGCGAAACAGACAAATAAAAAGGGAAGTTTTTTATTCATACTTTTGTGTATATGAAAAAAAATGTGTAAGTTTGCACGCAAAAACCATATACAGACAATGAAACGCTACGTTATTTTACTGCTTTCCGCCCTGGTGGGTGCGACGACAAGTGCACAGACAGAATTGACCTCGACCGAGGCTAAGACCCTTTATTCGAAGACCAGCAAGTCATGGACAAGCATTCACGACCCCTCGGTGGTCTACAACCATAAGTCGGGACGCTACTATATATTTGGCTCACACAAGGCTGGCGCTTACACTACCGACTTCCAGAACTGGACGCAGGCCAATCCCTCGTGGACACCCAACACCAACGCCCAAGCATTTGTGACGCCAGCGGTGAAGACCGTAAAGAAGGGCGGTGTAGATGTTGACTTCCCACAATTCAACGCTGTAGACTGGTCGGCCAAGAGCGACGCCGCTTACAACATCGACGGCAACATGTGGGCGCCGGACGTCATTTGGAACGAAAAGATGCAGAAATGGTGCATGTACCTGAGCATCAACGGTGACGCCTGGCATTCGAGCATCATCCTGCTGACAGCAAGTGCCATCACCGGCCCCTATAAGTACCAAGGGCCTGTGGTCATCTGCGGCTTCAAGGACTCCAGCCACAGCTACAAGGACACCGACCTGGAGCTGGTGCTCGGCAAGCAGTCGTCATTGCCCTCACGCTACAACGTAGGCAACAACTGGGGACGGCGCTGGCCGCACACCATCGACCCTGCCGTCTTCTATGACGAGGAAGGCAAGTTGTGGCTGGTCTACGGTTCGTGGAGCGGCGGCATCTGGATGCTGGAGCTTGACGAGGAAACGGGTCTGCGCGACTATGACGTGACTTATCCCTCGACCAACGGTAGCTCCGACGGCGTGACCAGCGACCCCTACTTCGGCACAAAGATTGCCGGTGGCTATTACGTATCGGGCGAAGGCCCCTACATCGAGCACGTCGGCAACTATTACTACCTGTTTGTGAGCTATGGCGGTTTCGCCCCTGACGGTGGCTACGAGATGCGTGTGTTCCGCTCGGAGAAGCCTAACGGCCCGTATAAGGATGCAGGAAACCGCTCTGCCATCTTCTCCAGCTACGTGCTGAACTATGGCGCCGGCAGCGACAACCGTGGCGTAAAAATCATGGGTGCCTACAACCAGTGGGGCACAATGACCGTGGGCGAATGCGCACAGGGCCACAACTCCGTCATTGCCGCTGAAGACGGGCGGACATATCTCGTCTATCACACCAAGTTCAACAACGGCACCGCTGGCCACCAGGTGCGCACACACCAGCTGTTCCTGAACAAGAACGGCTGGCTGGTGGCTGCCCCCTTCGAGTATAACGGCGAGACTACCACCGATGCTGACATTGCCACCAAGGAACTGGTGGAGACTGAACAGATACCCGGCACCTACCAGCTGCTCATCCACAAATACAAGATGGACCATGCGAAGATGGAAGAGGTGACACCCGCCAGCGTGACCCTGAACAGCGACGGAACCGTTACCGGCGACTACAAGGGCACATGGACCCGCGAAGCCGGCACCAGCTATTTCACCATCAAACTGAACAGCATCAACTATCATGGTGTGCTCATCAACGAGCAGATGGACGGCATGAGCATGCAGACCATCGCCTTTACGGCAATGTCGACCAACGGTGTCAACGTATGGGGCTACAAATATCATCCCAAGTACGCTCTGGCCTGGCAGCTGAACAATCAGAAGGTGCCCGTGACCAACAACAGCACTTTCCAGCGCGACGCCTACCTTTATAATATGCTGGTGGACCAGGACAACGTGAAACTGACATGGCAGAGCAGTCATCCAGAGGTCATCTCAGAATACGGCAAGTACAACCCTTATGCCATCAGTGAGGACACGCAGGTGACGCTGAGTGCCCGCTTGGAGACACCCGGCTATTTCTGGGCACAAGAGTACACTGTGAAGGCACTGGCTGCCGCCAACGCAGAGCCGTCGGCCGACTGGCAGACGGGCATGCTGGCCCACTACGGCTTCGACGGCGAGCAACTGACCAACACCTTCGACGCCACCCAAGTGGCAGAACTGAAGCGCAACAGTACCACCAAGCTGCCGGAATTGGAAGAGGGCGACCCCATGCGCACAGGCAATGTGGCGCACATCAAATTCGGTGCCAACGGCAAGGAGAGCTACATCAGCATGCCAAACCCCCTCTACGGCCAGTCGCTTGAAGAGGGTGCCACCCTCTCATTCTGGGTGAAGCGCACCGACAACAATCTGTGGGATGGGCTTTACGGTTTCGTCAATGGCAATGCTCGCCTCTATATGACCGGCAATACCTATACAGGCTTCAACGACGGCAATGGCAAGTGGCTTGACATCAACAACCCCTCGACGGTAGAGACCAACAATCTCTCCGTAGGCCAGTGGCACCTCGTCACCATCGTCTTCACGCGCAGTGCCACTTCCACTTCAGGCGGTGTGACCGTCTATATTGACGCCGCTACCACCAAGAACGACAAATTTAAAGGAGAGAAAAACGGCACCGCTGTCTCCACCAGGGCAGCCTTCGACTATAACAGCATCGTAGACCATCTCTCGGCCAGTACTGAGTTCTACCTGGGCCGCGGCTCGTTCTGGGGCTCACCCGATGTCTGCTTCGACGACGTGATTGTCTACAACCGTCCGCTCAAGTTCACTGAGGTCATGGCACTGAGGAACATGGCCAACCGCGTCTACGACTTCCGTTCGCTCGTGGAGCCCGAATACAAGAAGGGCGACGTCAACAAGGACGGTACTGTCGACGTGGCCGACATTTCCATGGTCATCAGCGTGATGGCAGGTTCGTCGACAGGCAATACCGATGTGAATGGAGACGGCCGCACCGACGTGGCCGACATCTCCAACATTATCTCCATTATGGCAGGCAATAAATAACACAATCAACACAAACTATGAGAAAAATCTTTCTTGCTTCCGCCATGCTCCTGATGACATTGACGGCAAGCGCACAAATGCCAAAGGTATTACTGAAGGACCTCAGTGGCAAGGCAGTTTCTACCGACACCCTCAACAACGGCGGCAAGCCCTTCATCGTCGATTTCTTTGCCACTTGGTGCAAGCCCTGCAACCGCGAGCTGGATGCCATCAGCGAAGTCTACGATGAATGGCGCGAAGAGACCGGTGTGAAAATCTTTGCCATCAGCCTGGATCAGGCACATAATGTGGCAAAAGTGAAGCCGCTGGTGGAAAACCACGGATGGGAGTACGACGTGCTGCTGGACCCTAACGGCGACATGCAGCGGGCACTGAGCATCCAGTCCATCCCCTACGTGTTCATCGTCGACGGCAATGGCAAAATCGTCTACAAGCACATTGGCTACACCGACGGAGCAGAGGCAGAACTGATTCAGAAAGTGAGGGAACTCATCAAGTAGTGTGCCATGAAACCGCTGACTATTGTCCTGGCTTGTATGGCAGCTGTGGCCGCAAATGCCCAAACCGACAACAAGTTGACTCTGAGCGGAAGCATACAGAGCGACATCTTGCTGCCGCAAACCGACAATGCCATAGGTGCCGAAAAGACAAGTGATTTCCTGACCAACACGTATGTGGACCTGAAACTACAGCACAAATATGTGGAGGCGGGCACCAGACTGGAGTATTTGGAGCATCCACTGCCGGGCTTCGAGGGTGATTTCAAGGGCTGGGGCGTGCCACACTTCTACGTCAAGGGAAAGCTGGACTGGGCCGAACTCACCGCCGGCACATTCTACGAGGAGTTTGGCTCTGGTTTCATCCTGCGCACCTACGAGGAACGCTCGCTGGGCATCGACAACTCGCTGCTTGGAGCACGCCTTCTGTTGAAGCCGGCACGCGGCACACGCCTAAAGGCCCTGGCCGGACGGCAGCGTCATTACTGGAACTGGAACAAGGGGTTGGTGAGCGGGGCCGACGCAGAGATTGACTTGGACGAATGGGTTCCCGCCCTGCAGCAGAATGGCACCCGCCTCACCCTCGGAGCTTCATGGGTGAACAAGCGCGAAGACCCAGACTATCTGGAACTTGACGTGGAAGAACCTACAGAGAAGGGCTACAAGATTGTCACCTATCAGGTGCAGCAACCCAAATACGTGAACGCCTGGGACGTGAGGGCCAACCTGAACCACGGGCCGTGGAATGTCCTTGCCGAATATGCCCAGAAGAGTTATGACCCCTCTCAGGCCAATGGCTACATCTATCGTCGTGGCAGCACCGCCATGCTGTCCACTTCATTCTCGCAAAAGGGACTCAGCGTGCTCCTGCAGGCCAAGCGCTCCGAGGATATGTCGTTCAAGAGCAAGCGCACAATGCTGGGCACCTCGTCGGCCATCAACCATCTGCCAGCCTTCACCCAAGACCACACCTACGCCTTGGCTGCCCTTTATCCTTACGCCACGCAGATGGCCGACGGCGAATGGGCCTATCAGGCCGAACTGGGATATAACTTCAAGCGCAAGACGGCCATCGGAGGAAAGTATGGCATGAACCTGAAGATCAACTTCTCGTATGTGCGGGCCATCGACCGCCAGCCACTTTCAGCCGATGAGGGAACAGTGGCCCCACTTGCCACCACCGCCATGCGGCTGGCTGGCAGCACGGGCTACACTTCAAAATTCTTCAAATGGGGCGACGAGACCTACTATCAGGACCTTACCGTCCAACTCTCGCGCAAGCTCTCCAAATCCTTCAAGCTCAACCTGATGTATATGAACCAGCGTTTCAATAAGGGCGTTGTTGAACTTGAGGGCGGCATGGTCCATAGCAACATCTTCGTTGCCGACGGCAAATACCAGTTCTCGCCAAATACTACCCTGCGCGTGGAGGCACAATACCTTCACACCAAGCAGGACGAGGGCGACTGGCTCTTTGCCCTGGCTGAACTGTCGCTGGCACCCCACTGGATGTTCACCGTCAGCGATGCGTGGAACTGCGGCGACAGCGACCCAACTTATCATGCCAGCAACACCCACCACCATTACTACGACGCCCTCGTCACCTTTAATACCGGTGCACACCGCTTGCAGGCAGGCTATTGCCGCCGGATGGCAGGCTACAACTGTTCGGGAGGCGTATGCCGGTGGATTCCGGCACAGAAAGGTTTCATCTTCTCTTACAACTACAGTTTTTAGGCTCATATACAATGAAAACAAGTGTGTCATATATCGCATTACTTGCCTCGTCAGTGCTTTTCTTCATTGCCTGTTCCAACATCGAAGAGAACGAGAGACTCCGCGTGGTGAACGTGGTGGAGAAGGATACGGTGCCCGAAGTGCCCACTCCTGAAGAGCCAGAAACCGACTTCTTTGCGGAAACACCCCGCCACATCCTAATTGAAGACTACACGGGACAGAACTGCGTGAACTGCCCCAATGCCACGGTGCTCATTGAGCAGCTGGTGAAAAAATACGACAGTGAGACCATCGTGCCCGTCGGCATCCATTCGGGCCCATTGGGCATAAGCCCGGCTAAAGACCCGAAAGGGCTGGCCACCGACTTGGGCGAAACCTATTACAAGCATTGGGGAATAGAAATGCAGCCTATGGGCATCATCAACCGTAGTGACGGTGCGCTGTCTACAGACTGGTGGACTCCTAAAGTGAGTTACGACATGGACACGCCCGCGCCCTCAATAAACATTTTCGTGGAAACCGTCCGTTCAGACAACAGCCCCCATTTAGATATCAGCGTCACGCTGGCAGCCCGCGATGCCGTCAGCGGCAAGTTGCAACTGTGGCTGACGGAGGACAGCATCGTGGCCCCTCAGAAGATGCTCGACGGCAAGACCAACCTCGAATACGTGCACAACCACGTGCTGCGCTGTGCCGTCAACGGTGTCTGGGGCGAAGACATCAGCCTGACCACCGGCGAGAAGACGACGCTTACTTATGCCTACGAAGCCGAAGCCAACTGGCGGACCGACCAACTGGCCGTGGTGGCTTTCGTTTATACCGATGAGGCGGTGCTGCAAGTGGTCAGACACAAATTCGGAAATCATTAAACCAAACGTTATGAAACAAAGGATTGTTGTGAAGATAGGCTCCAATGTGCTGACGCGCCCCGACGGCAAACTCGACGTGACCCGCATGTCGGCACTAGTGGACCAAATAGCGTGGCTGCGTCAGCACGACATAGAGGTCATTGTGGTCTCCAGCGGTGCCATGGCCAGCGGGCGCGGTGAACTGCGCTCGGCACTCACCACCACGGGGGCCAATGCCCACCAGCTCGACTCTGTGGAGCAGCGACAACTGTTCTCTGCCGTGGGTCAGGTGAAACTCGTCGGCCTCTACTACGACCTGTTCCGTGAATTCGGCATCCACGTGGGCCAGGTGCTCACCATGAAGGAGAACTTTCAGCCCGGCGAGCAGTACGACAACCAGCGGGCTTGCATGACCGTAATGCTCGACAATGGTGTGCTGCCCATCGTCAACGAGAACGACACTGTCTCGGTGACCGAGCTGATGTTCACCGACAACGACGAACTCTCCGGCCTCATTGCCCAGATGATGAAGGCCGACACGCTCATCCTGCTCTCGAATATCGACGGCATCTTCACCTCCCACCCCGACGCCCCCGACGCCAAGTTGATTGAGCGGGTGTCCCCCGGCCGCGATCTTTCGGAATATATCCAGCCGGAGAAGAGTGCTTTCGGACGTGGCGGCATGCACTCCAAGTACACCACCGCACAGAAGGTGCAGCAAGCCGGCATTCGTGTCATCATCGCCAATGGCGAGCGCGATAACATCCTTGTCGACCTGATGACGAGGCGCGACAGCACGCCCCATACCGAGTTCCAGCCTTAGTCCATACAAAAACAGACGGAAACGAATTGCCGTAATTACCATTTTATAAGAATCAGAAATGGTAATTACGGCAATTCGTTTTGCGGATTCAGCTTAACAGCGCTCTATCCAGGCCAGCGTGTCGCCCTTGCGTACCTTGGCACCCTGTTTGGCGCTGACTTCCACCAGCTTGCCACCGAGGGCAGCAGGGATGGGAACAATCTCGCCCCACTTCTCCACAAGGTAACAGAAGGTCTGGCCCTCCTCGTACTTCTGGCCGATGAACGGATCAATGCACGGGGCACACTCGCCGTCGCCATTGAACTCATAGAATATCTGTCCGGCCGAGGGGCATACCAGAGCGTCGGCCTTGGCATGCTTGAATGCAGCCAGTTCTTCGGGCTTCAGCTTCGAGCCGCCCAGCTTGGCATCCTTGGCCTTTTGAATGTCGGCCAGCAACTGCTTCTTGGCCTGTCCGCTCTTGAAGGGACGGTACTGTTCGGGGTGCATGGCCAACTCGAAGAGTTCCTCGTTGTCCTGACCATAGTCCCAGCCGTTCTCGTCCATTTCCTTCTTGAAGCCATCCAGCGCATTGGGTAGCAGCGTGTGCGGATCAACGTCGGTGAACTCGCGTTTCTGCTGCTTTGCCAGTTCGATGAGTTCCGGGGCGATGGTGCCGGGCACCTTGCCACTCTTGCCGAGAATCATGCCCCAAATGGCATCATCCATCATCACGTAGCGACCCTTGCCCTGCTCCATGGTGAGCAAGTTCATCAGAGCGATATTCTTCGTGTACTGCGAGAACGGCGTGACCAGTGGGGGATAGCCCACACGCGGCCATACATATTCCACCTCGTTGAACAGCTTCACCAGCATATCGTCCATTGTCAGCGTAGGCTCGCCCTTCTTCTCGCGCAGTTTGTTGATCATGGTCTGGATGGGCCCAAGATCGGCCATCATCGAGCCCATCATGCCGCCTGGCAGTCCGCTGCCAAGCAACAAACTCGACATGTGTTTGTTGGCAGGGTTGATGAACAGGCCAAGCCAGTCGTCTATAAACTCCTGGGTCAGTGTGCGGGCTTGCATATAGGCGTTCATATTGATGTCGGCCACCTCGAAGCCCTCGTTCTTCAGCATCGACTGCACCGATATGATATCCGGGTGCACCTTGCCCCAACTGAGCGGTTCAATGGCCGTGTCGATGATGTCGGCACCATTGTTGCACACTTCCAGGATGCTGGCCATTGACAGGCCAGGGCCTGAGTGGCCATGATACTGTATGATGATGTCGGGATGCTTCGTCTTTATAGCTTTCGTCAGGGCACCCAGCATGGCGGGCTGTCCGATACCTGCCATATCCTTCAGGCAAATCTCTTCGGCTCCAGCGGCAATGACCTCGTCGGCAATGGCGCTATAGTACTCCACAGTATGCACGGGGCTGGTGGTGATGCAGAGCGTGGCCTGCGGAATCATGCCAGCGGCCTTGGCCCACTTGATTGAGGGGATGATGTTGCGGGTGTCGTTCAGTCCACAGAAGATGCGCGGTATGTCCACGCCCTGTGCGTGTTTCACCTTGTACATCAGCTCTCGCACATCGTCGGGCACGGGGTACATGCGCAGGGCATTGAGGCCGCGGTCGAGCATGTGGGTCTGTATGCCCACCTGGTTGAAGGGCTTGCAGAATGCGCGTACAGCCAGGTTGGGGTTTTCGCCTGCCATCAGGTTCACCTGCTCAAAGGCGCCGCCATTGGTCTCCACACGAGCGAAGCAGCCCATATCGATGATGGCGGGGGCAATGCGCTCCAACTGGTCCTTGCGGGGCTGGAATTTTCCGCTCGACTGCCACATATCGCGGTAGACAAGACTAAACTTGATTTTCTTTTTTACCATAGATAACAGATTAGGTTATTAGATTGGTTCGTGAATAATTATTGCAAAGTTACTACTTTTTGTGCACACGACACCAAAATCGCTGTTAAAAGGAGTTAAACGCCATCATTTTTCCCTTCCCTTTTCCCATCCTTACCACCTCAAAACCTCTGCATCGCCAAAATACTCATAACCGCTGATCAGCACACGGTCACCAGCCTGAAGTCCCTCCATCACCTCATAGTGTTCTGTGTTCTGTCGCCCCAGTTTGATGGGGACGCGACTGGCTCTACGTCCCGTCTCATCGACCTTCATCAGCCACTGGCCACCTGTCTGAGCATAGAAATTGCCACGGGGAATGATGAGCCGGTGCTCTGGTCTGCCAAGTTCGATTTGCAAGCGGAGGCTCTGGCCTAAGAGAAGATTTGCACAGTTTCCTCTCAGTTCAATTTCAAAGCTATGATCCTGTACCTGTGGCGTAATGCGGCTTACCTCAAAAGAAAGTTCACGCCCTTTCAGAAAAGCAGTAGCGGGAAGTCCAGTTTGGATGCGGTCGATGTAGTATTCGTTCAGTCTGGCCGTCACCTTATAGTCAGTCAGCAAGCCTATCTCGCTCACCTGCGCGCCAGCAGAAATTTGTGCGCCGATAGTGGCATTGAGGTTGCCTATTTGCCCGTCAATGGGCGCCAGGACGACAAGGGCGTCGCGGCGACGGTTGCTGTTCTCCAGTTTCTGCGCCTCCATCTGCATCTGTTGCTGGATGAGTTGACGGCCAATGACATTCAGCACAGAGTCCTGATGCAGACTCTCGATGTTGAGGAGCGTACGCTGGCGGTTGTACTCGTATTCATCTCGAGCCATCTGGAGCTGCGCTTTACTTCTGACCCCCATCCGCGCCTCTTCCTCGGCCAATTCATAGTCCTGCGCCATCTTCTTCAGATCAAAATTGGCCTGCAGGGCCTGACTGCGCACGGTGATGCTCTTCTGTTGCATCTCGATAAGTTGCTGGCGGTGCTGCATCTGTCGCAGTTCGTAATTCTGCCGTTCTGCCGCCATTTCCTCCAGCACCTTCGGGTTCGACAGCACGAGTATAGTATCGCCGCGCTGCAGCACGTCGCCGTTGCGGCAGCAGATACGTTCCACTGTGCCGGTCTCCATCACATTCACTCTCATGCTCGTGGCCGGACTGACGACGCCATTCACGTCAATATATTCCACGAACTCGCCTTCGACGGCAGTTGCTATTTGCTCATGTGCAATCTGCACCTTCAGTGTGCGTGGTCCAAGTTGCAACATCAGGGCATAAACCATCAATGCGACGAGCACGGCTCCCCCTATTATGTACTTACGGTAGTTTACGTACCACGGCTTCTTAGGTAACTTAATATCCATAACTTTTCATCTTTCATTTTTCATCTTAATGTCAGGCTTCTCAGTCCGTAGTACAGACTCCAGTACGTTTGCAGTGCTCCTATGAATGAGCGTTGTGCATTGTCTTTCTCGCTGATGCTGGCGTTCAGTTCCAGCAGCGACGAGCGTCCTTGCAAGTAGAGCCAGCGTGCCACCTCATAGCGGCGCAGTGCCGTCTCACGAGTCCTGCTGGCTATCTTGACACGGTAGGCCTGCAGGTTGTATTGCCGCACCATCTTCTGCACGTTCAGTCTGAAGTCTTGCATGGCCTGCTCGCTTTGCGTCTGCGTCAGTTCCAGTCGCGACTTGGCAACGCGCACCTGGCCCTTGCCGCGCCCCCAGTCCAAGAGTGGCAGCGACACGGTCATACTCACATATTGTTGGTTCAGCGGCTGTGTGTAAGTCTCCTTCAATGTTGTGCCCTTCTGTGAGAGTCCGAACTGCATATAGAGATCGGCTTTCAGACCACGGTTAGCCTTGGCTGACGACAGCGCACTTTGGCTCTCGATGATATTCAGCCGCAGTTGCGCAGGGTCAGGGTTGTTCTGCAATGCCAATGCTAACGCCTCGTCGGCATCTATCACTTCATTGCTGATGAGTGTGTCGGGCACCACCGACAGGGTCACCTCCTCTTTAATTCCGAGATAGGAGCGCAGCGTCTGCATGGCATCCTCTACCTCCGCCTCGGCATTCAGGCGGTTAGTCTCCTCCGTCAGCTTTCCCACCTCCAGCTGCAGCATTTCGTTTTCAGTGATGCTGCCACGTTCATAGCGGCGATGGGCATAGCGCAGCAGCGTGTCGCTCACGGCATAGTTCTGCCGCGCTATTTCAAGATTCGTCTGTGCCGAAGCCAGCATAAAGAAATAGGTACTAGTGCGCGAGGCCACCAGTTCCATCGTCTCACGGTACTGTTTCTGGGCGATGCTGTGGCGTAGCGGTTCCGTTCGCCGCGCCCATCGCAGGCTGTTGTGGCCGAAGAGGTTCTGCTGATAGCCTATGGAGAACGGTACGCTGCTGTAGCCGTGTGTCTGCTGTTCAAACTCGTCAAGCCGCTGTAGATCGCTTCGCAGAAAAAGGGTGCCGCCCGTCAATGTCACGTTCTGGCTGATATTCAGAGACAAGTCCGTGCTCAACTGGTTCTGCCGTACAAAGACATTGGTGCCGTCGGGTTGCGTGATGCCGTTCAGTTGCCGGTTCAGCGACGGCGAACTGCTTAGTGTCACCGATGGCAGGTAGTTGGCCTTGTGGTAGCGGTAACTCCACTCCGCAGCCTCCAGGGCGTGACGCGCAGCCAATGCTTCGCTCGACTGCTCTTGGGCAAGCCTGATGGCCTCGCCCAGCGTCAGCTGCACGGAGTCTGTCTGGCCCATTGCCTGCGCTGCCGCCAAGCAGGCTATTAAAAGAAGATGCGTTTTGGCTTTCATTCCCAGTTGCTTTTTTCAAAACAACTTCAATTTCTGTGCCAAAAACGCATCTTGTTGATTCATAGTAACATGGCCTGAACAGGCCCTGCTCCTTTTCGTGCAAAACCGCACGTCAGCGTGCAAAATCGCACGGTTTATTTCTTTTCCTTCGGCTTCATGCCCTTTTGGTAGACTATCTCGCCATTGATGTAGCTCTTCAGGCGGGGCCAGTCGCGGGGAATCCATAGCTCGCCCTTGGTGTTGATGGAGAGTATGTAGAATCCGTTGTCGTCGGCAAGGGTCTTCAGGTCATAGCTCGCATCGCCTTTGATGTCCTGGCCACGCAGCATGTCGCGCAGATTTCCATATCTGAAGTCCGACGAGAAGGTGTAGGTATAATACTGCTCGGGATGGCTGTCCACATAGCTGTGGGCCAGCGAGTCGATTTGCCGGTAAAGTGCCTTGGCCTCGGCTTCGTGCTGAATGGGAATGAAGTAGAGCGTGCCGGTGGTCAGGCCATAGTGGCTGTTAGGAACGTAGTCGCTCTGTCGGACGGTCTTTCCCACGAGGTTGCCGTTGGGACCTACATCGTCGTTGAAGCCCTCGTCATGACGCCAGTAGACGGGATAGGCTTTCGCGCCCTTCAGCTTCTTGGCATTCTTCAGTTTGGGAGCTATCAGCGCCTCGAAGGCCGCATGGTCGAAGGGCTGCATGTCGTCCCAGGTGTCGTTAGGGATGGTGTAGAGATGGCTGTAGTATCCCCAGTCGGTGGCTCCCCAACCGTCGCTGTCGTCACGGCGGGTATAGTCGAAGAGGGCCACCTCACCGGCATTGTTGAAATAGACGCTGTTGTTATATCGGTAGGTGCGCAGTGCGCCGTCGTCGCGGCGGAAGGCCAACGAATACTTGATGGTGTCGGTACCGTCCTTGTGATACTCGTAGAGGTAGCTCTCCGAGGCATCCTTGCCAAGGCGGGCAAAGGTGGTGCGGATGGAGTCGAGAGCCTGCGTCAGGTGCTGGCGGCGAAGGTGGTTGATGCTGTCGTACTGATGGACTATGCGTCGTAGCGCAGCCTCGCTCATCGTGCTGTCGATGGCCGATTGCGGATGAATGATATAGGCGCTGAGCAAGGCGCTCCACTGGTGGGCGATGCCTCGTTCGGTGCCGGTGGACTGGGTATGGCTGACGGCATAGCCTTGCTCCTGTATGAATTGCTCCAGCTGGTGGAGCTGCGGATTGGACTGCTGACTGCGGGCGGCGATGGCGACGGAAGCCAGCAGGATGACGGTGAAGATTTTTTTCATGATGATTTTCTATGTTTTAAGGGTTTTCCATTAGTTGTGCTATTTCGTGGTGTAGCCGTTCTCCGCGCTGACGGATGTCCTGCGCCTGTGCGGCTGCAAGGAGGAACGGGTCCTGACGATAAAAAGCCTCCCCATGCCCCTCCAAAGGAGGGGGCGTTTGGTTAGATAAAGAGGCGGAGCTTCTATTGGAATCATGTAACCTGACATCCCCTTCTTTGGAGGGGATTGGTGCGCTTCTGACGGTTCTCTTATGCTGCTTTACGGGCTGCGGCATCGGCTGCGCCACGTCCGCTACCGTTTCCTTCCTCTCCTCAACGATGGGCTGGCTGATTGGTGACAGGGTTGACTGCGACGATGTCGCAGTATAGGTGACGGCGGGACCTTCCTCTTCAGGTTTCTGACTGAGGTGGAAAGCCAGCAGCAGTAGCACGCTGGCAGCCACGGCAGCCACGGCCCGCCTGAGGGCGACAAGCGTTGGCTTCGCCTTGACCTCTATATCCACCTCGCCACTGTCGAACAGCGCGAACATCTGCTTGTATTCAGCCCAGTCCTCGCCTGCGTCATGGGTGCGGAAATACTGTGCCAACAACTGTTCCTCGGCCAGGCTCGTCTCGCCAGCCATGAACTTGTTGAGCAGTTGGGCTATCTGCTGTTTGTCGTTTTGTCTTTTCATCGTTGGTTCCTCCTTTTTAACTTGTTCAACAATTCGTGGCGTGCCCTTGAGAGCAGGGTGGAGACTGAGGTCTGGCGGATGCCTAAGATACCTGCAATCTCGCCAAGTTCGCGCCGCTCCAGCTGGCGCATCCTCAGCACCATAGCCGACGTGCTGGGCAGACGGTCTATCTCGTCGTTCAGCCATTGCTCCAGCTCGGCATATTCCAGTCGGTCGTGCAGCGAGTCCTCGTCGGCTATCGGCATCGCGTCGCTGATTTCCCGGTGCTGATGCGTCGTGCGCCATCGGTCGATGCACGCCCGTTTCGCAATGATGACTGCAGAAGCCTTCATCCGGTTGGCATCGCTGAGTTGCCCATGCAGACTCCACAGCCGGAGCATCACGTCCTGGGCAATGTCCTCCGCATCTTCCAGCGAATACCCGAACCGCTCTGCTACCGACACGGCCTTTGCCCGCATCTCGTCAGCCATCTGTGTGAATTCTTCTTGTGTCATTACACTTATATAACGAACAACCTCGCAGAAATTAAACAAGAATGTTCAACTTTTTATGTCTGCAATAAAATTACGCCATACAAAAAAGGCATGGAGCGCAGTCGCTGCGGTCTATGCCTGTCCCGGGATATATAAGAAAAACTTACCTTTTGCTTGTGTCGGCAACGTCAGAGTCCATGACTTTGGTCGCCTCCTTCATGTATTTCTCCAGCAGGTCCTGCACCAGCTTCTGTGCCTTCTTGGCTTTCTTCGAGCCGGGGGCGGCAATCAGCAACGCTGACAGCTTCTTGTTCTGTTCGGAGTATGAATTGAGTATTGTCTTATAGAGATCCATCAGTCCCGCTGATGGCATACCGCAAGCCTTCAGGTCCTTGGCGAAATCCTGAATATTGGAGTCCAACACCTTGGTCTGACTGATAATCTGCTCGGACACGATGTCGACGTAGAAGGTGCCTGCACCGGAATTCTCCTCCGCCTGATTGTATATACCCTTGAGCACGTCCTCGGCCGTCTGAACATTTTGCGCCTTCAGCTCAATCATAGCGTGTTGCTGTGGTGTCAGCGTCTTCTCCCACCTTTTCATTTCATCTTTCAAGGTGTCCTGGCCAGGAATTGTGTCTATCGCCACCGTGTCGGCCTCAAACATGGTGGGACTGTTGCTTACCAGCAGGCTGCGGCCCGACTGGCGACCTACGCGGCGCTCGTAGTCGCGATCCTCATCGTAGTAGCCGTTGTGGACGGTGATGCGGTAGGTCTCGCCGGGCACGAAGTCGAGGTCTATCCAGGCCGAACAGAGCTCGCCGTCGGGGAAGATGCAGCGCAGGCGGCCCACGCAGGGGTGGTCGAGCTCGGTCTGGAACTCGAAGCGCTTGTTCACCACGGGCACGCAGGCCACGTAGTCGTCGTCGCTGAGGGCATAGAGGGCGTCGCGTGTGTCGGCGATGTAAATGTTGTAGAGCGAGTCTTTGATCTGCTCGTCCACGCGGCCCTCTATCTTGAACGTCTTCTTCGAGGTGCCCACCGCCTTTTCGTAGACGTCGGGGCGCAGCGAGGTAATCATGTAGATGGTGCCTTCAATGTCATTGCCTGACATGAAGTCGCCCTTTTCCCACACAATGGCGTAGGCATCGCGCAGCTGCGGGTTGTCGGGGTTCTTGCAACACAGGAGCCACATCTCCTCATTTGACTTCTTGCGCAGCCAGATGGCTTTCGACCCCTCGTTGGTCACCACATTGAGCTTGAAGGACTGTGGATTGCCTGGCACCATGTGCAGTATCTGGTAGCCCAGCGGCTCGTCGGTCATGAAATTTTGGGCAATGGACTCAAAAGACGCGACGCTGCTTTTACATGAGAAGGCGACAATCCGCTCGCTCGACTCGACGATACCCGTTTCAGGGTTGCGGTTGACGGCATACGACTGTCCTTCCTTCTGTCCGTAGAGGCTGATGATGGTATTGAGGTTGGCAATGACAAACTCGGGCCGTTCCTGCGGGGCAGGTTTCGGCTCGGCGTAGGTGGTAAGGGTGCTGCCGACGATGAGCAGCAGAGCGATGATTCTTTTCATAGTCTTCTATCAATTCGTTTAATTCGTAGTTGTATAAAGCGTATCATTCTCAGTCACGAAATCATTGTTGCGCCATCTGTTCCTGATTGTACTTTGCAATCTCCAGTTCCAACTGTATCCACTTCAGATAGGCCTCGTTGGCCTGCCGCCTCATCAGGGCAAGCTCTTCGGGCGTGTAGTGGTAGTTCTCAGGGCGCGTGATGGGAATGTCGCGCTCCGTCAGCGTCACGGGCTTGGGTTCCTCGGCGGGAGAACCGCCGGGCACTGTGGGCGTTGCTGCTGCCAGGGGTGCTTCTGCCTCAGGGGCGTCGGTCAGTGCGATGGCCTCTTGCGCTATGAGAAGGGTGTCGCGTTCTGCCGCCGCTGTTTGCCTCCTGGTCTTCTTCACCTTTGCCGGTTTCGCTGTAGGCTGGGCAATAGTTGTTTCCACTTTCGCAATCACAGGCTCTTCCACTTTTTGCGTGTCGGGCATAACCACTTCCCTCCCCTTTGCGAGAGGGGCTGGGGGTGAGGCTTCGGGCGGCATCATCAGCACTACCATGACGGCGGCCACACAGGCAGCGGCCACGCACGGCCACAGACGATGCACCTTTGCAGGGTGTTTCTGCTGGCTGCCGATGCGTTGCAGCACGCGGTCGTTCAGGTCATCGGGAATGGGCGGCAGCTCGGCCGCCTCCTGCCTCAGGGCCTCGCGCAGGTTCAGGTCCTGCTGGCGCAGTAAGTCGTATTGGTTCTCGTTCATGACTGTAGCATTTTGATGATTCTGCAAAGTTTCTTTCTCGTACGGCTCAGGCGCGAGGCAACGGTCGTGGGCAGCGACTCCGTGATGTAGGCTATCTCCTTCAGGCTCCGTTCCTCGTAGTAGAACATGGTGATGATGGCCCGCTCCTCTGGCGGCAGGTGCTGCAGCGCGGTGCGTATCAGCTGCACCGTCTCGCCATTGGGCTGCCCCAGCGTCTCGGCGGTCTCCTCGTCGGAAAGGCCGTCGGCGTAGCAGTCGTCGTAGTAGACCATGGACTGGCGCTTTCGGCGCAGGCGGTCGATGGCTTCGTGATAGGCCAGCCGCGAGAGCCACGTCCTGAACGAGCTGCGCTGCTCGTCGTAGCGCCCGATGCCTTGGAACGCCTTGACAAAGACATCCTGATAGGCCTCCTCGGCGTCCTCCCTGCTGGTGAGCAGCCTCGCCACGAGTGCGAACACCTCGGGGCCATAGTGCTCCAGCACCTGCCGTTGAGCCTGCCGGTCGTGCTGCCGCAGTGCCTCAATCAGTTCCTGTTCGGTCTCTGTCATTCCTTTCTTAGCGTCTTCTATCTATATATACGAGTAAACAGGTGCAAACATTGCAGTCCACCGAAATTTATTTCCAAAAAACTAAGGCACGGGGTGCATCGCTGCGGCCTGGTTACAGCTCCACCTCCTGCACCACCAGGCCGTCGCTGAGGTTGATGACGCGCTGGGCGTAGCTGGCGTCGCGCTGCGAGTGGGTCACCATGACGATGGTGGCGCCCTCCTGGTGCAGCTGGTTGAGCAGCTCCATCACCTCGCGGCCGTTCTTCGAGTCGAGATTGCCGGTCGGCTCATCGGCGAGGATGATTTTCGGACGCGCCACGACGGCACGGGCGATGGCCACGCGCTGCTGCTGACCGCCGGAGAGCTGGCGGGGAAAGTGCTTGGCGCGGTGGCTGATGTCCATGCGGCGCATGGCCTCCTCCACGCGCTGGCGGCGCTCGCTGCGGGGCATGCGCATGTAGAGCAGCGGCAACTCGATGTTCTCCTCGACGCTGAGGTCGTCGATGAGGTTGAAACTCTGGAAGACGAAGCCAATGAGGCCCTTGCGCAGCTGGTCGCGCTGTGGCTCCGTGAGGTGGCTCACGTCCTGTCCGCACAGCAGGTACTGGCCCTCCGTAGGGGCGTCGAGCAGTCCGAGGATGTTCAGCAGTGTCGACTTGCCGCAGCCGCTGGGGCCCATGATGGCGACAAACTCGCCTTCATTGATGTCGATGTTCACGCCGTTAAGGGCGATGGTGCGCACTTCTTCAGTAGTAAACGTGCGCTTGAGGTTCTTGGTCTGAATCATATTGGTTTATTGTTCTTTGAGTATTTGATAGGGTTTTATTCGTGTGGCCTTCCACACCTGATACCACAGCGTGAGGGCGCAGAGGGCGAGGATGAGGGCGATGCTCACCAGCGGAATCCACCAGGCGAAGCTGGTGCGGATGGTGTAGCTGGCCATGAGCCGGTGGATGACGAGCAGGCTGACGGGCAGCGAGGCCACGGCAGCGATGCCGAAGATGATGAGATAGCGGCGCGAGAGCAGCAGGGCGATGTCGCGGAAGGTGGCGCCGTTCACCTTGCGCAGGGCTATCTCGCGGAATCGGCGGCGCACGTCGAACATCATCAGGCCCAGCACGCCGAGGCACGTCACGGCGATGGCCAGCAGCGAGAAGGTGACGAAGATGCGGGCCGTGCGCTGGATCTCAAGGTCCTTCAGGTCGCGGATGATGTCGGCCTCGTGTCCTTCGGCCACGTCGAGCAGGTAGTTGCGCCCCTCCATCTGTTGGGCATCAAACAGGAAGTCTTTCTCCCACGTAGAGAACAGCATGATTAGCGGGCGCACCGGCTCCGACTGACGGCCCGTGTTGAAGTCGCGCACCACGCCCACGATGCGGTAGGGCGGATTGCTGCTGCGGTCGGCGTCGCTACTATAGAAGATGCGGTCGGCAAACTGCACGAGGTCGGTCTCGCGGTTCTTGATGCCCAGCGCCTTGATGGCCGACTCGTTGGCCACGCAGGCATAGTCCTCATACGACAGACTGTCGTCGGGCAGCACGCCCTCCACCAGTTGCAGGCCGAACATGCGTGCTGCCCCGCCCGTCATGTACAGCATGTCGATGCTGCTGCCGTCAGCAAGCTCAACGGGGAAGCTGCCGTTGATGAAATCCTCATTCACGTCGATGCCTTTCAGGTAGGGCAATGCCATCAAGCGCTGCTTCACCACCTCGGCGTTGCTTTTCTGCTTCTCTATCCTGACGTTCAACTCTTCCATCGTCCATGACCCTCGGTTCGATGGCGGATAGATGACGGCGTTGAGCAGGCCCTTGGTGCGGAAGCCAGGGTCGGCACTCATCATCACGTGCAGCTGGCGCATGAAATAGATGCTGACGGTGAGCAGGGCAAGGGAGATGAAGAACTGGAAGCCCACCCCTAACCCCTCCCGAAGAGAGTGGAATGAGTTCGTCGGTATGCTGCTCGCTATCAGCGGCAGTCCGAAGATAACAGCCAGCGTCAGCCCTACGTCGAACTTCCATTGCGGAATCACCTCTATATGATAATAGGTGGCGAGCAGCGGCTCGGCCAGTTCTACGACTGTCCACACGCCAATCATGGTGAGCACGGCCACGAGGAAGGTCTCGGCGTAGAGCTGGCAGAAAATGTCCCAGCGCGAGGCGCCGAACAGGCGGCGCACGTGCAGCTCGTGGCGGCGGTGGGAGCGCATCACGGCGAAGAGGTTCACGAAGTTGAACAATCCCACGCCGAGCAACAGCATGGCCACGAAGATCAGCATCCACAGGTGGGCAGCCGACGCACTATGAACGGCACAGTCAAATTCCCCCCAATAGCCTTTGGCGAAATTCTTTTGCAGCTCCTGCGTATAGGGCTGTAGGCCATAGCGTATGGGCCTGTCCATGAACATACCTAACCGCTGCTCTGGCTGGCGCTTGTTGTAGTCGCTGACGCTGGCTCCTTCGCGCAGTCGGACGACTCCGATGGCAATGCTGTTCCGAGGGGCGTAGAAGTTCTCGTCGCCGTAGTCGGCAATGTCGAAGCGGATGGTCGACTTGGTGCTGGGTTGGCGGAACACGCCTACGACGGTGTTCACGTCGCCTTCTTCGCCCACGGTGATGGTCTTGCCCACGGCGCTCTCGCCGGGGAACAGCCGCGCTGCCAGCTCCTCGCTGACCACGCACTGACCCTTTGCCCGCAGCTCCAGCGTGCCTTCCACCGCTTCTAATGGATAGACCTGCGCGAAGGTGCTGTCCACGCTGAGGGCTTGGGGATAGAATGTCTCGCCCTTCTCAGGCGTGACGGCATACATGGCGCGCAGGTGGATGTTCGTCCAGCACTCCACGTCGCTCTGGTTCAAGACGGGCGAGACAAACTGCGACTCGTGGTTGGGGTCGAAGGTCTCGATGGGACGCCAGTCGCCTTCCCCCTCAATCTGCACGCAGCAGAGGAAGGTGCGGTCGAGGGCCGGCATGAAGTGGTCGGTGGTCCACTCCTGATAGATGTAGCGGCTGATGATGACGGTGCCGCTCAGACTGATGATAAGGCCCAGCAGCGACAGCGCCGTGTAGCCCTTCATGCGGCTGATGATACGGAATGCTTGTTTCATGTTTAGTTCTCTTTCAATACTTTATAGGGCTTTATGCGGGTGGCCTTCCACACCTGATACCAGAGCGTGAGGGCGCAGAGGGCGAGGATGAGGGCGATGCTCAACAGCGGAATCCACCAGGCGAAGCTGGTGCGGATGGTGTAGCTGGCCATGAGCCGATGGACGATGAGCAGGCTGACGGGCAGCGAGGCCACGGCGGCAATGGCGAAGACCATGAGGTAGCGGCGCGAGAGCAGCAGGGCGATGTCGCGGAAGGTGGCGCCGTTGACCTTGCGCAGGGCAATCTCGCGGAAGCGGCGGCGCACGTCGAACATCATCAGGCCCAGCACGCCGAGGCACGTCACGGCGATGGCCAGCAGCGAGAAGGTGACGAAGATGCGGGCCGTGCGCTGGTTCGTGCACCATGTCGCGCAGGTAGTCGACGACCTCCTGCTCGTGGCCCTCGGCAATGTCCATCAGCAGGTACTGGCCCTCGAACTTCACGGAGCTTCCATCGGTCATTGACTGCTCGTAGAAATAGACCGAGGGCATGAGCGGCTCCGACTGTCGGCCGGGGTGGAAATCCTTGACGACGCCCACGATGTCGTAGGGCGGATTGTCGTACATGTCGGCGGTTCCCGAGAACCACATGCGCTGCTTGAACTGCACCTTGAAGTCGCGGAAGTCCTTGACGCCCAGCTGGCGGATGAACGTCTCGTTGACCAAGCAGTGATACTGCGCGAAGGTGTCGGTGCTGTCGTTGAACATGCGGCCCTCCTTCAGCTGGATACCGAAGAGCTCCATCGACTGGGGGCTGATCCAGTAGCTGCACACGTTGTACCGGTCGTTGACTTCCTGTTCCGCCTTATCGCCGATGAAGCCCGGGTCGTAGCAATAGCGCTTGATGTGGGGGCAGGCGCTCAGACGCTGCTGGATGATGTCGCTCTGCTTCTTCATGTTGGCAAAATGCTCGTCATACTCTTCGTCATAATAGAAGTACTCTTTGTTGCCACGCGGCTGCACCATCACGCTCAGCAGGCCCTTGGTGCGGAAGCCCGGGTCGGTGGTGAGCATCACGTTCAGCTGGCGCATGAAGTAGAGGCTGACGTTGAGCAGGGCGAGGGAGATGAAGAACTGGAGGAACAGGAATAATACATTAGCCCTATTAGCCCCATTAACCCCATTAGCCCCATTAGCCCCATTAGCCCCATAACTCGCTATCAGCGGCAACCCGATGAGGATGGTAAGCGTCAGCCCGACGTCGAACTTCCACTGCGGCAGCACCGCTATATTATAATAGGTGGCGAGCAGTGGCTCGGCCAGCTCTACTACCGTCCACACGCCAATCATGGTGAGCACGGCCACGATGAATGTCTCGGCATAGAGCTGACAGAAGACATTCCAGCGCGAGGCACCGAACAGGCGGCGCACGTGCAGCTCGTGGCGGCGGTGGGAGCGCATCACGGCGGAGAGGTTCACGAAGTTGAACAGCCCCACGCCGAGCAGCAGCACGGCCACGAAGAGCAGCATCCACAGCTGCGAGGCCGAGGTCTTCAGATGGAGGCACTTGTAGTTGTCTGGTTGATAGGCAGTCCAATTAAGGTGCGAAGACATCGCGCTGTAGCGTTGCAGGAAGAACCTGATGGGTCGCCGGCCACACATCGTCAGCTCCTGAAAGGGCTGGCGCTGGTTGTAGGCGTCGACGTCGGCTCCCTCGCGCAGCAGCACGAGGCAGACGTTGAGGGCGTTGGAAATGAGCAGCGACTCTTTGGTGTTGAACTGCACGATGTCGAAGCGCAGCGTGCTCTTGGTGGCGGGCTGGCGATAGACGGCCAGGATGGTGTGGGGCGTGTTGTTCTCGATGTTGACGGTCTTGCCCACGGCGCTCTCTCCGGGAAACAGACGCTGCGCCAGTTCCTCGCTGACCATGCACTGCCCGGGGGCGTCCAGCTGGTGCGCTCCCTCGACGATGTCCACGGGATAGATGTGGAAGAACGAGCTGTCGGCCACGGTGACGGCGGCGGGGAAGAACACCTCCTGCCCGGGCTGCGAGATGGGGAAGTCCTTGCGCAGCGCCATGGGGCAGTAGGCCTCAAACTCGCTCTGCCCCTCCACGGGCGACACGTAGCTGCCCTCGTTGTTCGGGTCGTAGCTCAGGGCGAAGCTCCATTTGTCGGGTGGCTCGTTCTGATAGTGCTCGGCAAGAACGTATGTACGGTTAAGATTTGGCATGAAGTGGTCGATGGTCCACTCCTGGTAGAGATAGCGGCTGATGATGACAGTGCCGCTGAGCGAGATGATGAGGCCCAGCAGCGACAGCGCCGTGTAGCCCTTCATGCGGCTGATGATGCGGAATGCTTGTTTCATTGATGCTTTGATACAGATGTTTACATCATTCTAAATATCAATAATCGTGCCAAAACGGCAAAGCGCTGATTCTGTGTAAGATAACAAAATCAGCGTTCACCCGTCTGCGTGCGCTTCCGCTCGTAGGTGTGCGGAATTGCACAGACACATTCTGATTAGCAGGAAACAGATGGCAGCGAGATGGTGAACGTGGTGCCCCTACCCTCCTGGCTGTCTACGCGGATGGTGCCTCCGTGCTTCAGGATGATCTGGCGGCAGAGGGCGAGGCCGATGCCCGTGCCGGCGGGCTTGGTGGTGAAGAAGGGGATGAAGGCGTGGGCGATGACGTCGGGCGACATGCCGCTGCCATTGTCCTTGATGCGGATTCCGCCCTCGCTGTCGGCAGAGAGCAGCACCTCTGTGGCTCCACTCTCACAGGCATTACGCACAAGGTTGATGAGCACCTGCTCCATCTGTGAGCGGTCGGCCGTCAACTGTGCCTCGCCTTGGATCTTTACTTGTGGGTAGAGTCCTGTGATATGCTCAAAGAGTTCGTTGGCGGGGAAAGTCGTCTTTACAGGCGTTTTGATGCGCGTCAGCTGGCGGTAGCTCTCCACAAAGTCGAGGAGCGCGTGGCAGCGGCGGTTGATGACGGCAAAGGCTTCGTTCTCGTTGGTCAGTGTCTCGCTGATGGAGATGATGGGCGTCAGCGAGTTCATGATCTCGTGGGTGAGCACACGGATGAGCTGTTGCCATGCTTCCATCTCCTGCCGCTGCATGAGTGCAGACACATCCTTCAGCGCCACTACCAGTCGACGCTGCCCGTCGATGCGCAGCAGCACGGTGGAAAGGGCGCAGCCGTCGACCACGTCGTCGTGATTGGCAATTGCCTGCAGAATCTTTTCGGGAATGAAATCCTCCCCCTTTCGGGAGGATATGAGGGGTGCCCCCGCATGGTTCATCCAGTAGATGCGCCCGTCGGTGGAGCAGACGAAGAGGGCGGTGTCTACATTCTCCGTCAGCTGACGCAGGTACTGCTGCTGTCGCTCGGCCTCGGCCAGCAGGGTGTGCAGCTTCTCGTTCTCCTTCTCCGTCTCACGGTAAGCATAGCGCAGATGGCCAATGCGGCCATAAAAAGCGGCGCAAACCGACATCACTGCGACCCCGAGCGCAATGGAGGACCACACCAGATGGGCATGTATGCTGACAGCCAGACACGCCATCAGGCCCACGATTGATACGATATACCTTTTCACTTTTCTGTCACGTATGTTGCGATATCATCGCAACCCCTTTCAACTTTTGTTCAGCTTTCGGTAGAGTGCAAACCTGGTGATGCCCAACAGCTCGGCGGCCCGTGTCACATTGCCGCCGGCTATCTGCATAGCACGCTCGATGGCCTCCTGCTCCAGACGTTCCAAGTTCAGCGTTGGCGTCGGGCAGGTGCGGTGCGCCGGCTCCTGCAGCACGAAGTCGGGGGCACAGAGCGCCGGCCCCTTGCACAGCAGCACGGCCCGTTCCACGGCGTGCATCAGTTCACGCACATTGCCCGGCCACGCATGGCGCAGCAGGCGCTGGCGGGCATCGCGGTTGAGCGTCTTCACCACTTTATTATATTTATGGGCGTAGGTCTTCAGGAAATGCTCGGCCAGCAGGATGATGTCTTCGCCGCGCTCACGCAATGGGGGGATGGTAATCTCGATGGTGTTGATGCGGTAGAGCAGGTCTTCGCGGAAACGCCCTTCGGCCACCTCGCCGTGTATGTCGGCATTGGTGGCACAGATGAGGCGCACGTCGATGGGCGTCGACTGCGTGCTGCCCAGACGCGAAATCTCACGACGCTCCAGGGCTGCCAACAGCTTGGCCTGGAGGGGCAGCGGCAGATTGCCTATTTCGTCGAGGAAGAGGGTGCCGCCACTGGCCGTCTCCATGCGTCCGGCCTTGGCTTTGAGCGCGCCGGTGAACGCCCCTTTCTCGTAGCCGAAGAGTTCGCTCTCGAACAGCTGTTCGGGCACGCTGCCCAGGTCGATGCTGACAAAAGGCTTGGCAGCCCGGCCGGAGAGGACGCACAAATGGCGGGCCATCACGTCCTTGCCTGTGCCGTTCTCGCCAAGTATGAGCACATTGGCATCGGTCGGGGCCACCTGTGCCACCGTCTGCAGCACCCGTTGCATCACGGGGCTCTCGCCGATGATGACGGGTACAGCCGTGGCCCCGAAAGGCGATGCCGCCACCTCCATGCGCTGCTCCAGCAGCCGGTTCTTGTGCCTTTCGGTGCTGAGTTCTATGCCCGCAAAGAGGGTGGCCAGCAGTTTGGAGTTGTCCCACGGCTTGGTGATGAAGTCGGTGGCGCCGCTCTTCAGCGCCCGCACCGCCTTGTCGGCATCGGCATAGGCGGTCATGAGGATGACCACGGCCTGTGCATCGCGGTGCAGGATATGCTCCAGCCACTCGAAGCCCTCCTCGCCGCTGATGGCGTCGCGGCGGAAGTTCATGTCGAGCAGCACCACGTCAGGATGCAACGAGTCGTAGAACCGGTCTATCTGCTCCGGGGCCTTGGCCACTCGCACATCCTCCACCAGCGGTTTAAGCAGCAGGTTCAGCGCAAAGAGGATGTCCTCGTTGTCGTCGACCACGAGCACCCGGCCCGTCTTCTTTTCTTCCATCTTCTTTCTGGTTTTTCCTTTATCGACGGCAAAGATAAAGAAAAAAATCCACTTGGCCACCACTTTCGCCAACAAAAAGTGAGCCAATGCCCCAAGTGCACCGATTTTGTGCACATCCGCACAATGATGTGCGATAACGCACACCCGCAGACAAAATTCAGTCCGCCCGCAGATAAAAGTCCGTCCGCCCGGAACAAAAAGGGTCGAAGGCCGGATATAAACTTAATGGGTCGACGTAATTTATTTAAATTACGACGAAATTTATATAAATTACGACGTAATTTATCTGAATTACGACGTAATTTAAGTTTTATGTCCGGGCGAAAGATGTTTTAGCTACGGGGGCCGACACGTTTTTCTGCGGGCACACCATATTTATATATAAGGGAACCAGGGCCGAAAGTAGTTAAAAAATGGTAATCGTGCGGCTTTTACATCTGAAATGAGTAATTTTGCAGCCAATTTGAAATACGATAATCGCTAAATCATTAATTACAGAGATGAATATCCAGTTTGAATGTGCCGACAAAATCAACGGCGTGATGACCATCACCCTTGAAAAGGCAGACTACCAGGATGCGGTAGACAAGAGATTGAAAGAGTTTCGCAAGAAGGCCAACATGCCCGGCTTCCGTCCCGGCATGGTGCCCATGGGCCTCATCAAGAAGCAGTATGGCACTGCTGTGAAAGTGGAAGAGGTGAACCGTCTGCTGGGCGAAAAGCTCAACGGCTACATCCGCGACAACAAGATACACATGCTGGGAGAGCCGCTGCCCAACCAGGAGCGCCAGCACCCCCAGGACCTGCAGGGCGACGGTCCCCTGGAGTTCGTGTTCGACATTGCCGTAGCTCCCGAGTTCGACGCTACGCTGACCGACAAGGACACCATTGACTATTATGAGATAAAGGCCGACGACAAGGCCATCGACGAGCAGGTGCGCATGATTGCCGCGCAGCACGGCCAGATGGTGGAGGCCCAGGAGTGGAGCGGCAACGACACGCTGACCGGCGACCTGCGCCAGCTGGACGCCGAGGGCAACACCCTGGAAGGCGGCATCACCACCGAGGGCGGCATCATCATGCCCTCGTACATCAAGGGTGAAGACGAGAAGAAGAAGTTCGACGGTGCCAAGCCCGGCGACATCATCGTGTTCAACCCCCGCAAGGCTTACCCCGACAACGATGCCGAGGTGGCCGGACTGCTGAAGATGGACAAGGAGAAGGTGAAGGACGTGGACAGCGACTTCAGCTTCCAGGTGACCGGCATCCGCCACTTCGAGCCCGCCGCCGTCGACGCCAGCCTCTTCGAGAAGGTGTTTGGCGAGGGTGTGAAGGACGAGGCCGACTTCCGCCAGCGCATTGCACAGGGCATGGAGCAGCAGATGGCCGCCAACAGCGACTTCAAGTTCCTCACCGATGTGCGCAACTATCTGGAGCCCCGCGTGGGCGACATGCCTGAGGCTCTGCTGCGCCGCATCATGGTGTACAACAACCGCGAAAAGCAGAACGCCGAGGAGCTGGTTGACAAGAACTTTGCCGAGGCCATCAAGGACTTGAAGTGGCAGCTCGTGCGCGACCAGTTGGCCGTCAAAGCCGGCATCAAGGTGGAAGAGGCCGACCTGAAGGCCATTGCCCGCGAGGATGTGCGCCGCCAGTTTGCCAGCTACGGCATGGGCGAAGTGCCCGATGACCTGCTGGACCAGTATGCCGAGAAGCAGCTCAAGGAGGAGAACGCTGTGCAGAACTACGTGGAGCACGCCGTGAACACCAAGCTGATTCCGTTGCTCAAAGAGACCGTGAAACTGAACAAGAAGAGCGTCACCCTGGATGAGTTCCGCAAGCTGTTTGAGGCATAATTCATAAAAATTATCAAGAAAGCGCAAGATTAAGCAAAAAAAATCTTAAAATAGCAGGGGTTATCCACTTTTTTTCGTAACTTTGTATCTACAAAGGAGCCGAAAAGGGTGGATAACCTTTTCCTTTGTGGCAAAACAGAACATTAAATCACTGACTATGAACGATTTCAGAAAATACGCCACACAGCACATGGGGCTCAACGGCCTTGTGCTCGACGACGTGATGAAGGCCCAAGCCCAGTATCTCAACCCCTACATCCTGGAGGAGCGTCAGCTGAACGTGACCCAGATGGACGTCTTCAGCCGCCTGATGATGGACCGCATCATCTTCCTTGGCACGCAGATTGACGACTACACCGCCAACACGCTGCAGGCACAGCTGCTCTATCTGGACAGCGTGGACCCCGGCAAGGACATCAGCATCTACATCAACTCGCCCGGCGGCAGCGTCTACGCCGGCCTGGGCATCTACGACACCATGCAGTTCATATCGAGCGATGTGGCCACCATCTGCACCGGCATGGCCGCCTCGATGGCTGCCGTGCTCCTCGTGGCCGGCAAGGAGGGCAAACGCTCGGCGCTGAACCACAGCCGCGTGATGATCCACCAGCCGCTGGGCGGCGTGCAGGGCCAGGCCAGCGACATCGAGATTGAGGCCCGCGAGATACAGAAACTGAAGAAAGAACTCTATACCATCATTGCCCAGCACTCGCACACCGACTACGACAAGGTGTGGGCCGACAGCGACCGCAACTACTGGATGACCGCTGAGGAGGCACGCGAATATGGCATGATAGACCAGGTGCTGACGAAGAAATGAAGAAGGTGTGTAATTTTTGCGGCCGCAACGAGCGCGAGGTGAAACTGCTCATTTCGGGCATTAACGGCCACATCTGTGAAGACTGCGCCAGACAGGCTTACGAGATAGTGCGCGAGTCGGGGCTGGCCGGCAGTGGCAAAGAGAGCAAGCAGACTAGCACCAATGGCGGCTTCGACGGTATGAAAGTGCCGAAGCCCACTGAGATAAAGGCCTATCTGGACCAGTACATCATCGGTCAGGACGAGGCAAAACGCTATCTGTCGGTGGCCGTCTACAACCACTATAAACGTCTGGGACAGCCCATAGACAACGACGGTGTGGAGATAGAGAAGAGCAACATCATCATGGTGGGCCCCACGGGCACCGGCAAGACACTCATGGCCCGCACCATCGCCAAACTGCTCGATGTGCCGTTCACCATTGTCGACGCCACGGTCTTTACCGAGGCCGGCTACGTGGGCGAAGACGTGGAGAGCATTCTCTCCCGACTGCTGCAAGTGGCCGACTACAACGTTGAGGCCACCCAGCGCGGCATCGTCTTCATTGACGAGATTGACAAGATTGCACGCAAGGCCGACAACCCCTCTATCACCCGCGACGTCAGCGGCGAAGGGGTGCAGCAGGGACTGCTGAAACTGCTCGAAGGCACCGCCGTGAACGTGCCGCCAAAGGGTGGGCGCAAGCATCCCGACCAGGAATACATATCGGTAGACACGCGCAACATCCTCTTCATCTGCGGCGGCGCCTTCGACGGCATTGAGCGCAAGATAGCCCAGCGGCTCAACACCCATACAGTGGGCTACAACTCGGTGCAGAACGTGCGCAAGATAGACAAGGACGACATGATGAAGTATGTGCAGCCGCAAGACCTCAAGTCATTCGGACTGATACCCGAAATCATCGGTCGTTTGCCCGTGCTCACCTATCTGAACCCGCTGGACCGTGCGGCCCTGGAGCGCATACTGCTGGAGCCGAAGAACTCTATCGTGAAGCAGTATCAGAAGCTGTTCCAGATGGACGGCATTGCGCTCACCTTCTCGGAAGAGGCGCTCAACATCATCGTGGACAAGGCCGTGGAGTACAAACTCGGCGCCAGAGGTCTGCGCTCCATCGTGGAGAGCGTGATGACCGAAGCCATGTTTGAAGTGCCGTCGAAGAAGGTGGACAAGTTTGAAGTGACCGCCGACTACGTCAAGGAGCAACTGGGAAAATCACATTTGGAATAATCACTAAGCTGTCAATGAAAGGAGCTTATGAGCAAGATAATTAACCTGAACGAAGCCCTCAAGCACTACTTCGGCTTCGACACTTTCAAGGGCGACCAAGAAGCCATCATACGCAGCGTGCTGGATGGCAAGAACACATTCGTACTCATGCCCACGGGCGGCGGAAAGTCGCTCTGCTATCAGTTACCGTCGCTGCTGATGGACGGGGTGGCCATTGTCATCTCGCCGCTCATCGCGCTGATGAAGAACCAAGTCGACTTCATCAGCAACTTGAGCGAGCACGAGGGGACGGCCCACTTCCTCAACTCGTCGCTCACCAAGTCGGCCATCGACCAGGTGAAGAGCGACATCAAGAGCGGGCTCACCAAGCTGCTCTACGTGGCACCGGAGTCGCTGACCAAAGAGGAGAACATCGAGTTTCTGCGCACGGTGAAAATCTCGTTCTATGCCATAGACGAGGCTCACTGCATCTCGGAATGGGGCCACGACTTCAGGCCGGAGTACCGGCGCATCCGCCCCATTATCAACGAAATAGGCGACGCCCCCCTCATCGCCCTGACGGCCACCGCCACCGACAAGGTGCGCAATGACATCAAGAAAAACCTGTGCATCACCGACGCCGTGGAGTACAAATCGTCGTTCAACAGGCCCAACCTATACTATGAGGTGCGGCCCAAGACCCGCGACATCGACAAAGACATCGTGCGCTTTATTAAGCAGCATCCGGGCAAGAGCGGCATCATCTACTGCCTCTCGCGCAAAAAGGTGGAAGACCTGGCCGAAGTGCTGCGCGCCAACGACATCAAGGCTGCCGCCTATCATGCCGGACTGGAGTCGTCGAAGCGCTCGGAGACGCAGGACGACTTCATCATGGAGCGCATCGACGTCATCGTGGCCACCATCGCCTTCGGCATGGGCATCGACAAGCCCGACGTGCGCTTCGTCATCCACTACGACATTCCCAAAAGCCTGGAGGGCTACTACCAGGAGACGGGACGTGCCGGCCGCGACGGCGGCGAGGGCATCTGTCTGGCCTTCTACAGCTACAAGGACCTGCAGAAGCTCGACAAGTTTATGGAGGGAAAGCCCGTGGCCGAGCAGGACATAGGCCGGCAGCTGCTGCAGGAGACGGCGGCATACGCCGAGACGAGCCTATGCCGCCGAAAGATGCTGCTGCACTACTTCGGCGAGCACTACGACAAGGACAACTGCCAGAACTGCGACAACTGCCTGCACCCCAGCACCAAGATTGACGCCAAGGAGCAGCTGGTCATTGCCCTCCAGGCCATCCTGGCCATCAAGGAGAACTTCCGCAGCGACTACGTCATCGACTTCATCACGGGCCGCGACACCAACGAGATAGTGGCCCACAAACACCACGAACTGGAGGAGTTCGGGGCAGGCGAAGACGAGAATCCGAAGATATGGAACCCCGTTATACGCCAGGCACTTATAGCCGGTTACTTAAAGAAAGACGTTGACAACTACGGCCTGCTGAAAGTGACGGCCGAGGGCAAGAAGTTCATCAAGAAGCCACAGACGTTTATGGTGGCCGAAGACCATGAGTTCAACGACGACGACGATGCTGCAACAACCGAGGGAGGCACCAGCGCACTGGACCCCACGCTGTCGTCGATGCTTTACGACCTGCGCCGCAATTGGTCGCGCAAGCTGGAGCGCCCGCCTTACGTCATCTTCCAGGACGTGTCCATCGACCAGATGGCCACCGAGTTTCCCGTCACCTTAGAGGAACTCAAGAACATTCAGGGCGTGGGCGACGGCAAAACGCGCCAGCCATACGCCAAGGCTTTCGTGGAACTGATCAAGAAATACTGCGAGGAGAACGACATTGAGCGCCAGTACGACCTGCGCATCCGCACCAGGGCCAAGGACTCTATGCGGAAGCTGAAGATTCTGCAGAACATCGACCGCCGCATCGCCCTCGACGACATTGCCAACGCACTGGGCATCGACTTCGAGGAACTACTCGACGAGCTGGAAGGCATCGTCGTCTACAGCGGCAACCGAATCAACATCGACTATTTCCTCGACGAAATCATGGACCCTGCCGACGTGGCCGACATCTACGAGTTCTTCCGCGAGCAGGAGACCGACGACCTGGAGGCCGCCTACGAGGAGTTCGGCAACGACATCTCGGAAAACGAAATCAGGCTCGTACGCATCAAGTTCATCTCGGAAATGGCCAACTGACAAAACACTTACAATACTAATTACTGCTATGCTTAAATCATTATTGCTATCGCTGCCATTGGCACTGCTGGCCCCAACGGCCACCATGGCAGCCGAGGTGAAGCCCGTGTGGCAGAACCCCTTAGTAAACCAGCAGAACCGTGAGCCACGGCGGGCTCACTTCTTTGCCTTCGAAAGCGCCGAAAAGGCTATGACAGGCGACAAGGCCAAGTCGAGCCGATACCTCTCGATGGAGGGCAAGTGGCGCTTCAACTTCGTCAAGGACCACAACCTGGCCCCAAAGAATTTCTTCTCGCTGAAGTTCGACGACTCACAGTGGGTGGACTTCCCTGTGCCCGGCCTCTTCGAAATCGAGGGCTACGGCGACAAGACCTATAAGAACGCTGGCTATGCCTGGTGCACAACCTTCGACAACAACCCGCCCTTCATCGGCGAAACCAACAACTACACAGGCTCTTACCGCCGCACATTCGAGCTTCCCTCCGACTGGAACGGGCAGGATGTCTACTTCCACGTAGGCTCGGCCACAAGCAACCTCTCCGTGTGGGTAAACGGCAAGTATGTGGGATACTCGGAGGACTCGAAAGTGGCCGCCGAGTTCAACATCACCAAATATCTGAAGAAGGGCCAGAACCTCATCGCCATGCAGGTGATGCGCTGGTGCGACGGCTCCTGGCTGGAGGACCAGGACTTCTGGCGCTTCACCGGCATTGCCCGCGAGGTCTATCTCTATGCCCGCCCGAAGGCGCACATTGAGGACATCACCGTCTCGCAGGACTGGATTGTCGACTCGAAGCGCGGTGTGCTGAAAGTAGACGTGAAGACAAAGGGCAAAGCCAATGTCGCCATGAAAATGGTGCTGGACAACGGGCAGACTGGCGACGAGTTCGGGGTGAACGAGGAGATTGTCTTGAACAATGTGAAGCCCTGGACGGCTGAGACGCCTCACCTCTACACCCTTTATGTCTATCTCAAAAATGGCGACAAGGTGCTGGAGGTCGTTCCTCTGCGCGTCGGCTTCCGCCACATCGAGATCAAGGGCGGTCAGTTGCTGGTCAACGGCCAGCCGATATTGATAAAGGGTGCCGACCGCCACGAGCTGGACCCCGACGGCGGCTATATCGTCTCGATGGACCGCATGATTGAGGACATCAAGATTATGAAGCAGCTGAACATCAACGCCGTGCGTACCTGCCACTATCCCGACGACCCGCGCTGGTACGACCTCTGCGACGAGTATGGTCTCTACGTCACTGCCGAGGCCAACCTGGAGAGCCACGGCATGGGCTACGGCGACGCCACACTGGCCAAGCGCCCCGACTTCGAGCTGATGCACCTGGAGCGCAACGAGGCCAACGTCCGCACCTTCAAGAACCATGCCTCCATCATCGTCTGGTCGCTCGGCAATGAGGCCGGCTTCGGACCCAACTTCGAGAAGTGCTACACGTGGATCAAGAACTACGACAAGACACGCCCCGTACAGTACGAGCGTGCTCCGTGGGAGAGCGGTTTCACCGACATCACCTGCCCTATGTATGCCGACTACGGCTGGTGCGAGCGCTACTGCAAGGGCAACAATCCCCGTCCGCTCATCCAGTGTGAGTATGCCCACGCCATGGGCAACAGCATGGGCGGCTTCAAGGAGTATTGGGAACTCATCCGCAAGGAGCCGAAGTATCAGGGCGGCTACATCTGGGACTTTGTAGACCAGGGCATGCGCGACAAGAGCCCCATCACAGGCCGTGAGATTTTCACCTACGGCGGCGACTACGGCAAATATCCCGCATCGGACTACAACTTCAACTGCAACGGCATCATCGCCCCTGACCGTCGGCTGAACCCACACGCCTACGAGGTGCAGTACTACTACCAGAACATCTGGGTGACGGACAAGGGCCTGAAGGACGGAAAGTTTGAGGTCTACAACGAGAACTTCTTCCGCACACTCGACGACGTGGAACTGGTGTGGTTCCTCGGCGGGGCCGGCAACCACGGACATCACCGTGAAGGCGTGCCCCAAGGTCTGACCTACGGCCACGGCGGCACCATTGACCTGAGCGGCATCCAGCCACAGCAGCGCAAGGTCTTCACCGACGAGAAACTGCAGCAGACCATCCAGAAAATGATGGGCCACCACGGCAATCAGGAACTGCTGCTCAACTTCTACTTCAAGAGCAAGAACGGCGCTCCCCTCATTGACAAGGGACAGGTGCTGGCCAAACAGCAGTTCTGCATCAATGCCTACAAGTTCCCGGAGCTGAAGACGGTCGAGGGTGCCGGCATCGCAAAGGAAGAGACGAAGTCGTACGTCAAGCTGTCTGCCGCAGGCACCGACCTCTACGTGGGCAAGTGGACGGGATGGATTGACTACATCACCGTCGACGGCAAGGAGATGCTGCAGAACCGCGAGTCAATCGTGCCTGAGTTCTGGCGCGCTCCCACCGACAACGACTACGGTGCCGGCCTGCAGAACCGCTTCCGCACCTGGCATAACCCCCAGATGAAACTCAAGGACTTCCGTGTAGGCGACGGCTCCGTCGTCGCCACCTTCGACCTGCCCGACCAGAAAGCCCAGCTCACCATGACTTACTCGCTCACCGCTGAAGGCGAGGTGATTGTGCGCGAACAGCTCACCACCGACAAGGAGGCCAAGGTCAGCGACCTCTTCCGCTATGGCATGACGCTCCAGATGCCACAGGCATTCAGCCAAGTGAAATACTATGGCCGCGGCCCTGTTGAGAACTACATCGACCGCAAGGACTCCGAGTTTATCGGCATCTACGAAAGTTCTGTCTTCAAGGAGTATTTCGACTACGTGCGTCCGCAGGAGAGCGGCAACCACACTGATGTGCGCTGGTTCCAGGTGACCGACAAGAACGGCTGCGGACTCTGCTTCTACAGCAATGCCCCAATGGAAGCCTCTGCCCTGCCCTACACCCGCGACCAACTGGACGACGGCCCGCATAAGGACAAGGCCTGGGGACGCCACTCTGGCGACCTGATTCCCGCCGGCCGCACACAGGTGCACGTCGCCCAGCGCCAGTTCGGTCTCGGCTGCGTGAACAGCTGGGGAGCATGGCCCCGCGAAGAGTACCGTCTGCCCTACAAGGACTACGACTTCACCTTCGCTATCAGACCACTAAGGGCAGAAAAATAGAACATATTATCGCTGATAAGGCTCCATTTTCCATAACAAAGAGGAAAATGGAGCTTTTTTTTGTCATTTTATTCAACAAAAGTTTGGAAGTTATTGAATATATTCGTATATTTGCCCTGCCTAAACAATTTATTATTAATCACTTTAAATCATTTAGCGTATGAAAAAGTATTTAATGATTGTTTGCATGATGCTCATCAGCACAGCAACATTTGCTCAGCAGGGTTCAACATTCGTAGGAGCCAACGTGAACTACGGCTTGCACAAGAACTACAAGAACTTCGGTATCGGCGCCAAGGTTCAGTATGAGTTCATCGACAATTGGCGTGCTGAGGCTTCCGGCAACTATTTCTTCAAGAAAGACTACTGCACGATGTGGGACGTCAACCTGAACGTCCACTATCTGATTCACGCTACCGACAAGCTCAACTTCTATCCTCTGGCAGGTCTGACACTGCTTGGTTCAAAAATAAGTGGAAGTGATGTCATTAGCGATTCTTACAATGACGCGCTTGCCATTGCTGCTGGCGCTCTGGGGATGACAGTATCTGAATATAAGGCTTATGCCCAGCAGATGGGAATCAACATTGACCAGTATATGAATCAGGCCACCAGTTCTGCCGACACATCTGAGTCAAAGTTCGGTTTCAACGTCGGAGCAGGTATTGAGTACTCAATTACTCCGACCATCAAGATCAACTTCGAGGCAAAGTATCAGTATGCGAAGCACTACGACCGTCCCGTCCTTTCCGCTGGCATTGCCTTTGCCCTCTGACCATTCACAAATGGCAGTCTTACGGGCTGGGAAGCGAAAGTTTCCCGGCCTTTCTTGTCTCTTTTCCGCCGTCAAATCTCAACAAATAAACCAAAAGTTTGGCTGTTTAAGAATTATTGAGTACCTTTGCCCCCAATATCAAGATTATTAACCAATTTTAAAAACAACTCAAAAATGTTCGAAGGACAACCAAAAGGACTATTTGCGTTGGCACTGGCCAACACAGGCGAGCGCTTTGGCTACTACACCATGCTTGCCGTTTTTGCATTGTTTCTGAGGGCTAACTATGGATTGTCGCCTGCTGTGGCCGGCACCATCTACAGTTCGTTCCTCATGTTCGTTTACTTCTTCCCCCTCTTCGGTGGTATGCTGGCCGACAAGTTCGGCTTTGGCAAGATGGTGACCACAGGTATCATCATCATGTTCTTTGGCTACCTGTTGCTGGCTGTGCCCCTTGGCGGCGACACCACCGCACTGGTGGTGATGCTGGCGGCCCTGCTGCTCATCGGCTTTGGCACCGGACTGTTCAAGGGCAATCTGCAAGTGATGGTGGGCGACCTGTACAACGACCCGAAGTACGCCGCCCGCCGCGATGCCGGCTTCTCCATCTTCTACATGGCCATCAACATCGGTGCCCTCTTCGCACCCACAGCCGCCATCAAGATTAAGGAGTGGGCCGAGAACTCGCTGGGCTACTCGTCGAACGACGCCTACCACTTCTCGTTTGCCGTGGCCTGTGCATCGCTCATTCTCTCCATCGCCATCTACTACATCTTCCGCAGCACTTTCCGCCACACCGAGGGCGGAGCCAAGAAGGCAAACAAGGCCGCAGCCGCAGCCGAGCCCGAACTCTCAAAGGAGGAGACCAAACAGCGCATCGTGGCCCTGTGCCTGGTGTTTGCCGTGGTCATTTTCTTCTGGATGGCCTTCCATCAGAACGGCCTGTCGCTGACCTATTTCGCCGATGAGTTCACCGCCCGGTCGGCCGACGGCCTGCAGGCTATGTGCTTCAATGTATGGAACCTGGTGTTGGTCATCTTCATTGTCTATGCCCTCTTCTCTCTCTTCCAGTCGAAGACTTCCAAGGGCAAAGGCATCTCGGCAGGTGTTATCGTAGTGGCCATAGCACTGCTCTGCCTGAACTACGCCAACCAGGAGGGTTCCGTTGCCGTTTCTGCTCCCATCTTCCAGCAGTTCAACCCCTTCTATGTGGTGGCCCTGACGCCGGTCAGCATGGCCATCTTCGGTTCGCTGGCCGCCAAGGGCAAGGAGCCTTCACCCCCACGCAAGATTGCCTACGGTATGATTGTGGCCGCCGCCGCATACGCCTTGATGATGGTGTTCTCATTCGGACTGCCCATGCCGCAGACCGAAATTGGTGCCGACGGTCAGCCCGTGGCTGTCCACGTGGCCGACGTGACGCCGAACCTGCTCATCGGCACTTACCTCATTCTCACCTTCGGCGAGCTGCTACTGTCGCCAATGGGCATTTCATTCGTGTCGAAGGTGGCTCCTCCAAAGTACAAGGGCATGATGATGGGCGGATGGTTCGTGGCAACGGCCATCGGCAATCAGCTTGTGGTAGTCGGTGGTCTGCTCTGGGGTGCTGTTCCCCTTTGGGTATGCTGGAGCGTATTCCTGGTGATCTGCCTCATAGCCGCCATCTTTATGTTTGCCATGATGAAACGACTGGAAAAGGTTTGCTGATTTGAGTTTCATTCCCTTTCTGGTGCTCATTGCACTCATCACGTGTTGCGTTGCCGTCTTCGGCAACGCAACATTGGATGGTGCCAGTCAGGTTTCGCTCTTGGCAGCGTCGGCGGTCAGTGTGGTCATCGGCCATTTCTCAAAACGCCTGACGTGGGAGAACCTGGAATCAGAAATCACCAGCAAGGTGGCATCCTGCACCCCCGCTATCAT
Source organism: uncultured Prevotellaceae bacterium (assembly GCA_902786565.1). Classification (GTDB taxonomy): domain Bacteria; phylum Bacteroidota; class Bacteroidia; order Bacteroidales; family Bacteroidaceae; genus Prevotella. The sequence continues at coordinate 103,558 of CADACW010000013.1, forward strand.
CATTCTTTTGCTCATCGGTGCCATCGGCGGCACCTGGATGGTGTCGGGCATTGTGCCAACGATGATTTACTATGGTATGCAAATCATCCGACCCGAAGTGTTCCTGGTCAGCAGCAGTCTGCTCTGTGCGCTGGTGAGCCTGATGATTGGCTCTTCGTGGACAACGGTGGCCACCATTGGTGTGGCATTTATGGGCATTGGCAAGGCACATGGCTTTGACGACGGATGGATAGCCGGCTCTATCATCACCGGGGCCTACTTCGGCGACAAGCTGTCGCCCCTCTCCGACACCACGGTGCTGGCTTCCAGCGTCTCCGGTACACCGCTGTTCACCCATATCCGCTACATGCTCTACACCACCGTTCCTACTTTCTGTGTCTCGCTGCTCATCTTCCTGTTCGCCGGTTTCGAAATCAATGTGCCCGGACAGGGAAACGTCACCGAGTTTATGGACGGTTTGCAGCATACATTCGTCATCTCGCCTTGGCTGTTGATTGTACCGCTGCTGACAGGCGTGATGATAGCCCGCCGATGGCCCTCGATGGTAGTGCTCTTCGTGGCCATCCTCCTTGCCGCTGCGATGGGGCTGGCAGTCCAGCCCCATCTGATACGCAGTATTTCCGGCGATGCCGGCCAAGGCCTGCTTGTCTCCTATAAGGGGATGATGCAGGTGTGCTACGGAAGCACCAACATTGAAACCGGCGTGCCGATGCTCAACGAATTGGTGCACACCAGCGGCATGGGTGGCATGATGCCCACCATCTGGCTCATCATCTGTGCACAGACTTTCGGCGGAGCACTCACGGCCACAGGCCAGCTGCAGGACGTGATGCGCTTCATCTTGCGTCAGGTCAAGGGCACAGCCTCGCTGGTGGCTTCCACGGTGGGCACAGCCATCTTCTGCAATATCGCCATGGCCGACCAATACCTGTCCATCATGCTCAGCAGCCAGATATTCAAGGACACCTACCGTGAACGTGGCTACGAGCCCCGCCTGCTGAGCCGCAGCTGTGAAGACAGCGCCACCGTCACGTCCGTACTCGTTCCCTGGAACACTTGCGGTCTCACCCAGAGCACAGTCCTCGGCGTGGCCACACTCACCTATCTGCCCTATTGCTTTTTCAATATTCTGTCGCCCGTTACCAGTGTGATTATTGCCGCACTCGGTTGGAAAATCCGTCGCAAATGTTCCTGAGACTTCTCCTCCTTTTTCAACTGCTGCTGTCGCCTTCCTTCTGCCATTCGCAGAAGCTGACACTGGTTGAACTGAACTGCGAGAATTTCTTCGACACCCGCCATGACTCACTGAAGCAGGACACCGACTTCCTCCCTGACGGGCCTCGCCGATGGTTGCCTTGGCGCTATTGGCGCAAAGTGAACAGCATCGCCCAGGAGATACTGGCCTGCGCGGATGTGCTGCCCGACATCGTGGCCCTGACAGAGGTGGAAAACGACAGCGTGATGCGCGACCTGTGCCGCCGGTCGCTGCTCCGCAACGCCAACTACAGATATCTGATGACCGAATCGGACGATGTGCGAGGCATCGACGTGGCGCTGCTCTACCATCCTGTCGCCTTCAGGCCCATTTGCTACGAGACCATCACAATTGCCCCACCCAAGAAAGACATGCGCCCAACACGCGACATCCTCTACGTGAAAGGCGAAACCCTTAGTGGCATCCTCCACGTCTTTGTGGTTCATGCCCCCAGCCGCTATGGCGGAGAAATGGAGTCACGCTCCTACCGAATGGCCGTGGCCCACAGACTGGCCGAAGCCATTAGCGCCCTCGGCGAGGCCAACATTGTTGTCGCCGGCGATTTCAACGATTATACAGACAGCCCCTCACTCCGATTCCTCAATAGCATCGGACTGCACAACCTCACCGCTGGCAAGCGCGGGGCAAACGGTTCAAAAGGCACCTACCGATACAAAGGAGAATGGCGCTCGCTAGACCACGTGCTGGCATCGCCACAACTTGCCGAAAGGCTCGACACGGCCTATATCTTCGATGCTTCCTTCCTGCTGGAAGACGAGCCTAAATATGGCGGCAAACGCCCAAGCCGCACCTATTACGGCTACAAATATACAGGGGGCAGCAGCGACCATCTGCCCCTCGTAGTGCGTTTCCGCAATTAGCCTCTCTGACAGTTTTTTAGCAAATACCGCCCTCAACTTTAGGCGTTTAAAATATTTTTTCGTAACTTTGCACCCAAAAGAAGAACTATCAACTTACAACAAACTAGTATACACCACTATGAAGAAATTCCTATTGATTGCACTAACAGCCATGTCAACGGCTTGCCTGCAGGCACAGCGTGTGACCGACGTTGTAGACCGTGGCTTAGTGGCTGTTCCTGCTGGAAACGGCTACTTTGTGTCGTGGCGCATGTTCGGCGAAGAGTACTACGACACGAAGTACAACCTCTATCGAAATGGCTCGAAGATTGCCTCCGACCTCACCGTGACCAATTTCCAGGACTCCGGCGGTTCGGCCAACGCCAAATACCAAGTGGAAGCCGTGGTCAACGGCGTGGCCCAGACCAAGTCGAAGGAAGTACAGGCTTGGAGCACCACCTATTTTGACGTGAACGTGAAGCCCGTGGTCAACCGCGACGGAAAGACCATCGGCAACAGCACCACCAATGGTGCCTCAACCTCCAGCGGCTATACCATCAACGACATTTCGCTGGCCGATGTCGACGGCGACGGCATCTCGGAGTTCATCGTCAAGCGCAACAACTCTAAGGGCAACCTCCGACAGACATCCAACACCACCGACTTCAACCTCTACGAATGCTACAAGCTGGATGGCACCCGCCTTTGGTGGATTGACCTCGGCCCCAATATGCTGGCCGGCCCCGACGAGCAGTGGGACATGATTGGCTACGACTGGGACCGCAACGGCAAGGCCGAAGTCCTGATGCGCGGTGCCGACAACATGATCATCCACACCGCATCGGGCAAGGTCATCAACATCGGCGACATGAACTACGACAACGGCAAGGCCCAAGGACTGACCGAACGTGAGGAGTACACTCACCACGGCCCCGAATACCTGCTCTATCTGAACGGTGAAACGGGCGAACCTTACGGATGGGACGGCAAGGACAACTGGACACCTATGGCTTATCCCCTGCCGCGTTTTGAGGTGGGCGAAGCCAGAGACGTGAACAACCAGACCTCGGCAGAGTACGCCGCCGTGTGGGGCGATCAGGACACCGGCCACCGCTCTTGCAAGCACTATTTCGGCGCACCCTATCTGGACGGTGTGCATGCCAGCATCTTCCTGGGCCGCGGCTGCTACACCCGTCATAAGTTCTGCGCCCTCGACGTTGACCCGCAGACCCACCAGCTGACACAGCGCTGGCGCTGGAACTGCTACGACTCCCGTTCACCCTGGTTTGGCAACGGCTTCCACAACTTCCAGATTGCCGACGTCGATATGGACGGCCGCGACGAAATCATGTTCGGCTCAATGTGTATCGACGACACGGGCTACGGTCTCTCAACCACTGGCCTCGGCCACGGCGACGCACAGCACTGCGGCGATTTGGACCCCTACCGCTGGGGACTGGAGCAGTTCACCTGTCAGGAGGGCTCAGAGGGCAACAGCTATTGGAGCCCCACTACAGGAGAGATTTACTACCGCAAGAGCGACGGCGGCGACGACGGACGTGCGCTGGCCGGCAACTTCAGCAACGACTACCCCGGCGGACAGGGACGCTCCGTCTCGTCGGGTGTCATCGGCCTTTCCTCTGACAAGATTATCAATACCAACGGCGATGCCATGTCCGGCTCATACGCCAACCTGAACAACCGCATCTTCTGGGACGGCGACCTGCTCGACGAGATTCTCAACTCTGCCGGTGGCGAAGGCCGGCCCGCAGCCATCTTCAAGTGGGGCGGCAACCGCATCTGGACCAGCGAGGGGGCCGTGCACAACAACTCGTCGAAGTGCAACCCCTCGGCACAGGGCGACATCTTGGGCGACTGGCGCGAAGAGGTGGTGTTGCGCACGAGCAACAACTCGGCCATGCGCATCTTCTGCACCACCCACCCCACCGAATACGCACTCTATACGCTGTGGCACGACCACGAATACCGCAACGCCATGTGCTGGCAGAGCGTGGGCTACAACCAGCCACCCCACCCCAGCTTCTTCCTTGGCGAACTGGAGGGCATCACCATGGCCCCGCCGCCACTGCTGCTCCGCGGACGTACTGTTGTGAGCAATGGCTCAGTCATTGCCACCACCACCGACCACCTGCTCATCTGCGGCTACGAGAACCAGACTTTCAGCGTGCAGGACGGCGCTTCGCCCTACATTCTCACCGTGAACGCCCCTGCCTGGGTGCAGGGCACTGGCTCTCAGCAGGCCACCAGCGGCACACCTAAATCTCCCACACGCAATGTAGTGGAATATACCACCACTCTCACTGGCGGTGCCTTCAGCGGCACCACCCGCATTGTGAAGCAGGGCGAGGGCGTGCTCATACTGCCCGCCGCCACCCACAAGCACACCGGCGAGACCAACGTCTGGCAGGGCACACTGCAGTTCGACGGCACAATGGAGTCATCGCCTGTATGGCTCAACCGCCACACCACGCTCATCAGCAATGGCGGCAAGTTCCTCGGCGGACTGCGTGCCGACTACAACGCTACCATCTACCCCGGTGGAAAGGATGCCACAGGCAGCATCGACGTGTCAACGCTCACACTGGGCTTCGGCTCGCGTGTGGTGTTCAATGCCATCGCCATGCCAGGCGTCGGCGCTGAGAGCGGATTTGTGTTCAGCCAGCTCAACGCCCAGACCCTCGTCGTGGACATCCGCGACTGGAGTTTCGGCCCGAAATACAAGACCCCCATCTTCGAGTTCAGAGCCTCTGGCGACTTACCCGCTGGTGAGTATCTGCTTGGCACACTTGGCCAGGTGGAGGGCCAACTCAGCGACATTCTCATCGAGGGCATCAGCGGCAAGCGCTTCTCTCTGAAGCACGAGGACGGCAAGCTCTATCTGGTTCTCGAAGAAATGCGCGATGCCGCCACAGTGGCCTGGAACGGCACCACCGATAACAACATTTGGGACCTTGCAGAGACGGCAAACTTCCTGAGCAATGGCGAAAGCGCTTATGCCGCCATTGGCGACGACATTATCTTCGACGACAATGCCGCCACCGGCAATGTGGTGGTCAAGGGAGCCGTCAGCCCCAACAGCATCACGTTCAACAACGACAAACTGGCCTACACCATCACAGGCGACAGCATCCTCGGCGGCGGAACCATCACGAAGAACGGCACCGCCAAGGTGACCATCAACACCGAGAACCGCACGGGTGCCACGACCATCAATGGCGGCACACTGATTGTCAACTCGCTGGCCAACCTTACTGGCATCACTTACGGCGCGCTGGGCAATGTCAAGCAGCAAATTACCATCAACGACGGGGCCACGCTGCAGGTGAGCCAGCCCATCATCACCGACCAGCCCTTCAAGGTGAGCGGCGAGGTGACACTGAACGTGCCCACCAACCTCACCTTCACTCTGAACAAGGGCATGAAAGGTGTGGGCTCCACCGTCACCAAGACCGGGGCCGGCACACTGACGCTGGGCACGCAGAACACCTTCAGCCAGCTCGTCATCAAGCAAGGAGGAGTGGTTGACGTGGCCAGCAACTACGTTGACCAGTTGCCTGCCACCGTCGAGTTCCAGGGCGGAACACTGACCGCCGCTAACGACGAAAGCAACAACATCACCAACAAAGCCAACTTCATTGTGCCGAAAGGCAAGACCGGCACCTTCCGTGGCGGATACCGCTCCACCTACCATGGCTCGCTGACGGGCGAGGGCACCTTCAACGTCTACACTGGCGGCATACGCTGCTACTTCGACGGTGACTGGAGCGAGTTCAGCGGCACCATCAAGGCATACAAGGACAACCGCCAGAACAAGAAGTCGTATGACCCCATCTGGGCCTTCCGCAACGCCAACGGTATGCCCAAAGCCAAACTTGACGTGCAGAAAGACGTGCGTGTGAGCAACGAAGGCGTCAACATTGAGTTAGGCTCAGTCTCAGGCAGCGGCACCCTCATCGGCAGCGGCAACTGGATTTTGGGCGGCAACGATGCCAACTTCATCCTTGCCACCGAGATTGGCGTCACTTCGGCACGCACCGACCCCTACGGCCAGACCATCGCTGTCAGCCCGTCGAAACTCACCAAGCGCGGCACCGGCAAGATGACCATCATGACGGTAGGCAAGCTCAATGCCGTGCTCACCGTCGAAGAAGGAACAATGGCCTTCAACGAGAAAAGCCTGGAGACCTTCATCAACGGCTCAAACGCAACCACCGTTAAAGAGGGGGGCCGCATTGCCGGACAGGGCAAGTTCTCGTCGATGGTGCTGCAGCGTGGCGCCGAACTGAAGCCCTGCGGCTCCTACGCCAACGAGACCACTCCAGGCATCATCAAGACCACGGCACTGCTCAATGCCAACGAAGGCTCCATCGTCAACTTCATCATCAGCAGCAACAACAAGTACTCATCGCTGCAGCCCCAGATATTCACTATGAACGGCACCGTCAGGCTGACCCTGCTCGACTCGTACACGCCCGCCATCGGCGACACGTTCACACTCTGGACCGTGGCCAACACCTTCAAGGGCACACCCGCCTTCGACCTGCCCGCCCTGCCTGCCGGCATGGCCTGGGACACTGAGGGCCTGGCCCAGAAGACCGGCTTGCTGCGCATTGTGGAAGGCGAAGCCATAGACTACGACGTAGACGGCGACGGCAACGTGGCACTCTCCGACGTGACGGCCATCATCAACGCCATCAACGGCATGGCCGACGATGCCGTCAAGGCACGTGCCGACATCAACCGCGACCACGTGGTGAACATTGCCGACATCATCATGCTGCTCAACGCTCTAAAGAACTGACCAATGCTTATAGACACCATCTCGCTGGAACTGTTCAACAATACCGAACACTGGAAAGAAAACGGACAGCTCATCCTGCACGATAGGTTTTTCATGCTGCGCGACTTCAGCTTTGCCCGAAAGGACTTCCTGAAGTCGACGCAGCCCTACCGTCTGCAGGAAGGGCGAGTGGTCATTGTGAAGCGTGGCAGCGCCAGCTATTCGTTCAATCTGGTGGAACATCACTTCAGCGCCGGCGATGTGGTGGTGTTTCTTGCCGACACCCTCGTCGAGAAGAAAGGCCACAGCAACGACTTCGAGGTCGACGCTCTCTCCTTCGACTATGACAGCAGCTGGCTGCCGCCGTTGGACCGTGGCGTCATCTGCCTCCACACCGACAGCCATTCACAGCCCATAGTTGCGCAGCACTTCAGCCTGATGTGGGACATGGCGCAGGAAACCATCTTTCCTGCCGACAACGTCAAGGCGCTGCTCAACTCGCTGCTCATCTTCATCCACCGCCACGCTGGCCAGTTTTCGGCCATACCCGCCAACCGCAGCGAGGAGATTCTGAGGCGCTTCATCAACCTGGTCAGCAAGCAGGCCGTGCGCGAGCGCAACATCCCCTACTATGCCGACAAGCTATGCATCGCCTCCCACTATCTGAGCACACTCGTCAAGCAGACCAGCGGGCGCACTGCCATGCAGTGGATCAATCAGATGGCCATCAAGGAGGCAAAGGTGTGGCTGGCCTACAGCGACGAGACCATCGCCCAAATCGCCGACCGCATGATGTTCACCTGCCCGGCGTCGTTCACAAAGTTCTTCAAGCGCGAGGTGGGCATCACCCCTACTGAATACAGACAGAAATCATTTCAATCTAATCATCCAACAACACTTCAATTATGAATGTAAAACCATTTAGAGGCCTGCGCCCGCCCAAAGAGCTGGTTGAGCAGGTGGAGAGCCGCCCCTACGACGTGCTCGATTCTGAAGAGGCACGCGCCGAGGCCGGCGACAACGAGAAGAGCCTCTACCACATCATCAAACCCGAAATAGACTTCCCCATAGGCACTTCAGAGTACGACCCGCGGGTCTACGAGCAGGCCGCACGCAACTTCCAGAAGTTCCAGGACAATGGCTGGCTGGTGCAGGATCAGCACGACCACTATTATATTTATGCGCAGACCATGGCCGGCAAGACGCAGTATGGACTTGTGGTGGCAGCATGGGTGGACGACTATATGGAGGGCCGCATCAAGAAGCACGAACTGACCCGACGCGACAAGGAGGAAGACCGCATGAAGCACGTCCGCGTCTGCAACGCCAACATGGAGCCGGTCTTCTTTGCCTATCCTGACAACCAAGTGCTCAACGAGTTGCTGATGCGCTATGCCCAGACCGAGCCCGAGTACGACTTCGTGGCACCCATCGACGGTTTCCGCCACCAGTTCTGGGTGGTCAGCGACGAGGCCGACCTGCAGACCATCACCGACGCCTTCAGCAGCATGCCCGCATTCTACATTGCCGACGGCCATCACCGCTCGGCTGCCGCTGCGCTGGTGGGTGCCGAGAAGCAGCGACAAAACCCCGCCCACACCGGACAGGAGGAGTACAACTACTTCATGGCCGTCTGCTTCCAGGCCAGCCAGCTCACCGTGCTCGACTACAACCGCGTGGTAAAAGACCTGAACGGGCTCACCTCCGAGCAGTTCCTCGCCGCCCTCGGCCGGAACTTCACCGTCACCGACCGGGGCACCGACATCTACAAGCCGGCCCGGCTGCATGAGTTTGCACTCTATCTGGACAGCCACTGGTACAGCCTCGTGGCCAACGAGGGAACCTACGACGACAGCGACCCCATCGGCGTGCTCGATGTCGACATTTCCAGCCGACTCATCCTCGACCAGATACTCAACATCGGCGACCTCCGCTCGTCAAAGCGCATTGACTTCGTGGGCGGACTGCGCGGGCTCGGCGAACTGAAACGCCGTGTAGACAGCGGAGAGATGCGCGCCGCACTAGCCCTCTACCCCGTCTCCATGCAGCAAATCATGGATATTGCCGACAGCGGCAACATCATGCCGCCCAAGGCAACGTGGTTTGAGCCAAAGCTGCGCAGCGGGCTCGTGGTACACAAGCTTTCAGCACACTAAGACGCAGAGACACAGAGGGCTTCGGGGGCTATAAGTACCCTTGAAGGCCCTGCGTCTCTGTGTCTCAGTGTACCTTATTCTTTTGAACCACCAGACATCCTGGATATGAGCAACACAACTAAATTAGGCACAATGGCAATTCTGCTGGGATTGCTGATTGCATCGTGTGGCGAAGACAAAGACAAGACACCACGCAACCAGACCCACTACAAGACCTTGGTGGTGGGCAGAAAAAACATGACTCTTGAGCGGCAGTACAGCGGACGGATGACGGGCCGGCAGATTGTGGAAATCAGGCCACAGGTGTCCGGCTGCATCACCCGTATATTGACGGACGAAGGCCAGGCCGTGAGAAAAGGGCAGACGCTGTTTGTAATCGACCAAGTGCCCTACCGTGCTGCCCTGGAGGTGGCCACGGCTGCCCGCAAGAGCGCAGAGGCGCGGCTGGCAACGGCACGGATGAACTACGAGAACGAGACGCTGCTGCAAAAGGGCAACGTGGTGAGCGACTTCTCGGTCACAACCATGCGCAACGCCATGCTGGAGGCCGAGGCCGTACTGGCGCAGGCAAAGGCGCAGGAGGTGAATGCCCGCAACAACCTGCAATATACCGAAGTGAAAAGCCCCGTCAGCGGCGTGGCATCGATGATTCCGTGGCACGTGGGGTCGCTCGTCAGCAGCACCATCAGCGAACCGCTTATGACCGTAGCCGACGATGCCGAGGTCTACGTCTACTTCAGCATCAGCGAAAACCAGGCCCTCGACCTCATTTCGCAGTATGGCTCACTCGACGACTTCATCGCCCAGGCACCCGAGGTGGCCCTCCGCCTGAACAACGGGCAGACCTACGACCAGAAGGGCCACATCAGTGCTGTCAGTGGCACGGTCGATGCGCAGACAGGCGCCGTGACACTGCGAGCCACATTCTCCAATGCCAACGGACTGCTGCACCACGGCGGCAGCGCCACGGTGGTGGTGCCCACACACCGGCAGCAGTGCATCGTCATTCCGCAAGAGGCCACCTACGAACTGCAGAACCGCTCATTCGTCTATCGTGTGGTCGATGGCAAGACCAAGGCCACAGCCGTCACCCTCTATCCGCAGGACAACGGCCACGAATACATCGTGGAAGAGGGTATCAGTCCGGGCGACACCATCATTGCAGAAGGGGCAGGCCTGCTGAAAGATGGCATAGAACTAAAATAGCCCCAAAAAGATAAGTGCCACTTATCTCGGAGATAAAAGGCACTTATCTCGGAGATAAAAGGCACTTATCTCTTAGACCCCCGTAACACAGAAGACCAAAAAGCAGATGAACGTCAGAACTTTCATTGACCGCCCAATCCTTTCAGGAGTCATATCGGTGCTGATGGTGCTTGTGGGCATCATCGGCCTGTCGCGCCTCGCCCTGGAGCAGTTCCCGGAGATTGCGCCGCCCACCGTGCGCATCATGGCATCCTATACCGGCGCCAACGCCGAAACGGTGCAGAAGAGCGTCGTAGTGCCGCTCGAAGAGGCCATCAATGGCGTAGAGGGCATGATGTACATGACCTCGACAGCCTCCAACAACGGCACCGCCTCCATCGGCATTTTCTTCCGCCAGGGCACCGACCCCAACATGGCCATGGTCAACGTGCAAAACCGCGCTGCCACCGTGCAGGGCCGGCTGCCCAGCGATGTGGTGAAGAGCGGACTCACCGTGCGAAAGCGCCAGACGTCGAACATCAAGCAGATTGCCGTCTACAGCCCCGACAGCACCTTCGACCGCTCATTCCTGGCCAATTACACGAAGATTAACATCGAGCCCCGACTGAGCCGCATACCCGGCGTGGGCGAGGTGAACGTGATGGGCGCCGACTACGCCATGCGCATCTGGCTCGACCCGCTGAAGATGGCCCGCTACGGTCTGACCCCGGCCGACGTGACCCAGGTGCTCAACGAGCAAAACGTGGAGGTGGCCACCGGCACGCTGGGCGCAGAGAGCAGCAACACCTTCCAGTATGTGCTGAAATATCGCGGACGCTACGAGGAGGAGCAGGAGTACGAGAATCTGGTGGTACGCTCGCTGCCCGACGGCGATGTGCTCCGCATAGGCGACATTGCCCATGTAGAACTGGGCTCGCAGAACTACAACATCATCGGCGAGACCAACGGCCGGCCAGGCATCAATATCTCAATCAACCAGGTGGCCGGCTCAAACGCCAACGAAATCATCAAGCAAATAGACAGCGAAGTGGAGGAGATACGCCAATCGCTGCCGCCGGGCATCGCCATCGAAGACCTGGAGAGCAAGAAAGACTTCCTCGACGCATCCATCTACAGCGTCGTCGAGACGCTGCTCGAAGCCCTCCTGCTGGTCATCCTCGTGGTGTGGCTGTTCCTCGGCAGCTGGCGCGCCACTATCATACCCGCCATCGCCATCGTGGTCTCGCTCGTAGCCACCCTGGCCGTCATCTATGCCATCGGCTTCTCGCTCAACATGCTGACGCTCTTTGCACTGGTGCTGGTCATTGGCACCGTGGTCGACGATGCCATCGTCGTCGTAGAGGCAGTGCAGGCAAGGATGGAGGGCAGCGGCAAGAGGACACCTCTCACCTCTCACCCCTCACCTCTTACCTCTCCCCCCTCACCTCTCACCTCTAAAGACCTGACCGAGGAGGCCATGCACAAAATCACGTCGGCCCTCATCACCACCACGCTTGTCTTCATGGCCGTCTTCGTGCCCGTCTGCTTCATCAGCGGTGTCACCGGCACGTTCTATACGCAGTTCGGACTGACCATGGCCATCGCCGTGGCCATCTCGCTGTTCAACGCTCTCACACTCTCGCCGGCACTCAGCGCCATCATCATGCACGACTCGAAGCTCAACCGCTTCCAGACCGCCTTCAACCGCTACTTTACGTCGCTTTCTGAGAAGTACAAAGGGGCCGTCGACGGCTTCACCAGGCATAAATGGACTGCTGCCGCCCTGGTCGTAGCCGCCATTGCCACGCTGGGATGGATGATGCGCACCACACGCACCGGCCTCGTGCCCAACGAGGATATGGGCACCATCTTCATCAATGTACAGGCCGCGCCGGGCAGCAGTCTACAGCAGACCTACGGCATCCTCAAACAGGTGGAGGCGCGCATTAAAGACCTGCCGCAGCTACGCATCTACTCGCTCATTGCCGGCAACAGCAACAACTTCGAGCAGTCATCGTCAAACGGCAACTTCACCCTCAAACTGAAGCGATGGGACGACCGCACCGGCAAGGGCGACGACGTGCAGAGCGTGGTGGAGGAGATTTATCGCCGCACGGCCGACATCGCTAACGCCAAGATTCAAGTCAACACGCAGAACATGCTGCCCGGTTTCGGGCGCATCAACGGCTTCGAACTGCACGTGCAGGACAAGCACGGCGGCACCATCGATGAGCTGCTCAACCACACCAACCAGCTCATAGCCGCCCTCAACGAGCGGCCCGAAATCAGCAGAGCCTACACCAACTTCTCGCTGAAGTACCCGCAATATCGCGTCGAGGTGGATGCCGCCCTGTGCAAGCGCCACGGCGTGTCGCCCAGCGACGTGCTGGCAGCCCTCAGCGGCTACATCGGCGGCACCTACGCCTCCAACTTTGTACGGTTCACCAAGCTCTATCGCGTCATGGTGCAGGCATCGCCGGAGTACCGCCTCGACACTGAGTCGCTGAACAACATTTTCGTCAAGTCGTCCTCCCCATCGGGCAAGATGTCACCCATCGGCCAGTATCTCCGGCTGACCCGCGTCTACGGCTCTGAGACGCTCTCACGCTTCAATCTCTTCCCCTCCATCCAGGTGGGAGGCACCGCTGCCGAGGGCTACAGCAGCGGGCAGGCCATCAACGCCATCCGCGAAACGGCTGCACAGGTGCTGCCTGAAGGCTACGGCTACGAGTTCGGAGGTATGACCCGCGAAGAGGCATCGGCCCAGAACACCACCGCCCTGGTCTTCGTGCTCTGTATCGTCTTCATCTACCTCATCCTCTGCGCACTCTACGAGAGCCTGCTCATCCCACTCGCCGTCATTCTGAGCGTACCCTTCGGCCTGGCCGGATCGTTCCTCTTCGCCTGGATGTGGGGGCTGGAAAACAACATCTATATGCAGACCGGACTCATCATGCTCATCGGCCTGCTGTCAAAGACAGCCATCCTCCTGACCGAGTATGCCTCAACGCGCCGCCGTCAGGGCATGGGCATCGTACAGGCTGCACTCGACGCCGCCTCCGTGCGACTGCGCCCCATCTTGATGACATCGCTGACCATGGTCTTCGGACTGCTGCCGCTGGCCCTCGCCACAGGCGTCGGTGCCAATGGCAACCACTCCCTTGGCGTGGGCACCATCGGCGGTATGGTCATAGGCACCATCGCCCTCCTCTTCATCGTCCCCGTGCTCTTCGTCATCTTCCAGACTATGGAGGAGCGACTCAAACGCACCCTACGAAAAGGGCAGCCATAAGCCCTCCTTTCTGTTAAACAAAGTTATTAATTTGGTCATAATAAAAAGAAATTGTAACTTTGCACCCGATTTCAAAGAACACCCCCTAACCCGCAAGGGTGGTAGATCCGCTAGCTCAGTCGGTAGAGCACATCCCTTTTAAGGATGGGGTCTTGGGTTCGAACCCCAAGCGGATCACCAAGAACAATCCGCAAGAAACTGAATATCAGTCGCTTGCGGATTTTCTTTTGTTTCAAATGCACCACTTTTGCACCACTTAGCCCCTACAACAAGGTTTTACAAACTGGCTTATATACCACGAAATGGCTCATTAACACTTATTAGAGGTGTTCCAGCAACTCTCTGCCCTTCTTCGTTAGATAGTATGATTGCATTGGATGATTTGGAG
>CADACW010000014.1 GCA_902786565.1 uncultured Prevotellaceae bacterium
AACCAGAAAGTTTGTAGGGCCTCCAAAGATACCTCCCGAAAAAAGCCACCACTGAAAATCAGTCAGTTGCATTGGCTACCCCTGCAATGTGGGTTAAGTCGTACTTGGAATAATGGTAAGTGAAGGCGAGCACATCGGACTTGGCAAAGTTGAGGGTCTGCGAGGGCGAGGCAAGGAGGACGCGGTCGTCCTGAAACAGCATTTTTGTGCCAGTACCCAGCACGTGGTCGGTCGTCGTGCCGTCAGCGTGGTGCACCTGCAGGGTCTGCGCCGTGGCCCCCTGGCCACCAGCTGTTGCCATCAGAAGGGTGGTGATGGCGGAGAGTAGTAATTGTCTTGGTCTCATAAGTATTAGGTTTTTAGTTGCATGGAATAAATCAAGGAATTCGCCGGAAGATGGTGATACGCAAAAGCACCTCCAGCAGCAATGCTATCAATGCGCCGAGGGCAAATTTCTGGTAAACCTCATAGTGACGGCTGTAGAGCTGAACGTCAATCTTCGACTTCTCCAGCTGGTCAATCTCGTGGTAAATCTGGCGCAGCTCCTTGGTGTTGGTGGCACGGTAGAACTTGCCGTTGGTGCTGCGGGCAATGTCGCCGAGCGTCTTGGTGTCGATCTCCACCGGAATCTGCATGTACTGCGTCCGGCCACCCACGTTGAGAGGGTAGCGGGCGGTGCCGTTGGTGCCCACGCCGACGGTGTAGACGCGGATGCCCAGGCTGCGGGCGATGTCGGCGGCGGTCATGGGCGAAATGTCGCCACGGTTGTTGGAGCCGTCGGTGAGCAGGATGACCACCCGGCTCTTGGCCTGCGAGTCTTTCAGTCGGCTCACGGCGTTGGCCAGGCCCATGCCGATGGCGGTGCCATCCTCGATGAGGCCGCGGGCGGCAATGTCGGTACGCACGTTTTCCAACTGCGAGAGCAGGGCGGCGTGGTCGATGGTCATTGGGCACTGTGTGAACGCCTCGCCGGCAAAGATGGTCAGTCCGATGTTGTCGTTGGGCCGGCCCACAATGAACTCGGCGGCCACATTCTTGGCGGCCTCAAGGCGGTTCTGGATGCCCCGTCCGAGGTCCTGCAGGTCTTCGGCAAGCATCGACGTCGAGACGTCCATTGCCATCATGATGTCAATGCCCTCGACGGTCTCGTTCTTCATTGAGTCGCTGGTCTGCGGGCGCGCCAAGGCGATGACGAGCAGCGTGAAGGCCACGATGCGCAGCACCATCTGCAGGGGCATGAGCATGACGCGCCAGGACCGCGGCGCATAGCGGAACACATGGGTGTCGGCCATGCGGATAGTGGGCTCGCTCTTCTTGCGCAACATCACATACCACAGGATGTAGGGTATGATGAGCAGGAGCAGCAGCAGATATTCTCTATTAGCAAATTCCATATTCATAACAAATCTATGACACTATAGACAATGTAGCAGAAGAGCACGGCGGCGGCAATGCCAAGCACGGCAATGGATGCCTTCAGCGTGGTGCGGTTCTTCTTGGTGTATTTCTCCTCCTCGGTGAGTTCGGTCTTCACCACTTGCTCGCTAGGCGGGAGCTCCACCTTGGTGCGGTTGATGAAGTCGATGGCGTTCACCAGGTTGGCGTCGTTCTCGCCAAGCAGCGTGGAGTATTTGGCAAACTTCACCAAGTCGGCAGTCTGGAAGAGCTGGCGCAGCTCCTCTTGCGACTCGGCGTCGGCCTGTGTGAGCCGCTCTATGATCTCCGAACTGGTCATCTCCATGGCATAGAAGCCATAGCGCTCCTCGATATATTTGCGCAGGGTGTCGGTCAGTCGGGTATAGTACTCCTTGGGGTCTTCGGCAGTCTGCATCTTCTCGGCCTTGATTTCCTCGATGGCCCGCATGGCCTTCTGGTGAGGCAGGAGCCGGCGGACAAACCGCGGACGGGAAATGACGGGCTTGTTGTCGCGCAGACGCAGCCAGAGATACCATGCCGCGGCCAAGAGCACCAGCATGAGCACACTGAGCCAGAACGGCACGGCCCACTGGTCGAGCTCCCAGCTGAAGGGGTTGTCCTGCACCGTCTTCGGACCGTAGTACTTCTCAAAGTCGGTGGTGTCCACATCGACGGTGAGCACCTTCAGTGCCAGTTTGTTGGTCTGATAGTCTTTGCCGTCCACCTTGACAGTCATGGGGGGAATATAGTAGAGCGTATCGTCAAACGAGGTGAGCACATAGCCTCGGCTGTGGCTCACCTGACCGCCATCGGCCTTCTCTGTAGGCATCTCAACGGCTCCAAGAAACTCTATCCCCGCCGGGAGCATCGTCTCCTTGGGAAACTCAACCACGGCATTTTCGCCAGTGGTGGCGGTGACGGTCACCTGCACCTGCTGGCCCACAAGCATTTCCACCGCACTCAACGACGACTCCACCTTGACCTGGGCCATCGCATGGCTAAATGAAAAATGGTAAATGATAAATGACAAGCACATTATCATTACCCATCTGCCCTTTGCTTTCATTTCTTCTCTGTTTTGTTTGCTTATGCAGCCATAGCCAGGCTGCTACTCCTTTTTTGAAGCGCGTGCAAAGGTAGCCCAATTTGCCGACATTGCCAAAACAATTAACGAACTTTTACGCAGATATTAATGTTTATAACGATTCTATACGAAGGAAGACAAAAAACTCACTCCACATTCGCATGTTAAAGAAATACAGGGGTGGGAAAGGCAAGAATCTGAGAGGGCTGTTACACCCATGAAAAACCAGCCTTTGAGATAAGTGCCTTTTATCTCGGAGATAAGTGCCTTTTATCTCGGAGATAAGTGGCACTTATCTCTAAGGCTGGATAAAGGCAAGTCTTAATCCAATACGTCTTGTCCGAGGTTACAGACACTAAATGTTGAGAAATTTGATTAATTTATGAATAAGCGATGCGCCCCATAATTTTCAGAAAAACTTTTGGCCGTTTAGTGCTAAATGTGTATCTTTGCAGAAAAATTGGATTAAAGTTGAAAGAATAACACAGACAACTATGAAGAGATTGCTGATTTCTTGCATTTGCCTCTGTGGCCTGACAAGCACGGAAGCTAATGTCTATTACAATGGCTTATGCACCAAGATTGGCGACAACTATTATCAGGAGTTCTGGGACGATGAAGACGAGAGCGACGACGTGAGGGTAGAACTCGTCTACTGGAACAGTGCTCCCGACACGCTTTTCGTGCCCGCCACCATCGAATGGGCTGGTGAGACGGCCTATGTGGACAGGGTGGATGATGGTTTCTTCCAAGATTACCAACTGAAAGCCGTCGTCGTTGACGCTGACAACCGCTCACTGACATCACAGGACGGTTTGCTCTTCTCAAATGACGGCACCCTGATGGGATGGCCCAGAGGCAAAGGCGGTGTGTTCACGATTGGGAAGGATATGCAACTCAATTATAGGCTGCTTATCAACCGCCCGCTACTGACGGCGATAGAGGTTGACGAGAACGACACACGGTTCAGCAGCCGCGACGGCGTGCTTTTCACGAAAGACGGACTGCAGCTGCTCGTCTATCCTGCTGGTAGAGAGGGGGCTTACAGCGTGCCGCAAGGCGTTACGACCATCACGGGTTCGGCCTTTAACGGCAGTAGCCACCTCACCGAATTGCAACTGCCCGAAACAGTGCGTGAGATTGGCGTTTCTGCTTTTGAGGGATGCAGCCAGTTGCGCCATGTCAACATTCCAGAGGGCGTGGAGGAACTGCCCTCATCCCTCTTTGCCCATTGCACGCAGTTGGAGGCTCTGGAAATCCCCTCTACAGTAAACCGCCTGGGGCACAATGTGTTCTGGGACTGCAACAGCCTAAAGACCATCAACATACCAGCCAGCGTGACAAAGATGGAGTATAGCGCGCTATGGTACGACTACGGCATGACCGACATACAGGTGGATGAGTCGAACCCGACGTATAAGAGTATCGACGGCATTGTCTATTCAAAAGACGGCACGCAGCTGCTCCACTGCCCTTGCGGCCGCACGGGCACCGTGACCATTGCCAAGGGAACCACCACGCTGGACCACTCTTTCTTCTGCTGTGAGAAACTGGAGAAGGTGGTCATACCCGCCAGCGTGGAAACCATTGGCGAGGCCACTTTCTCCGAATGCTACAGCCTGAGCAGCATCTACACCGAGCGTGAGGAGCCCGCTCCTGGAAAGGTGTGGGTGTTCTGGCCAACGGTGAACAACTTCTGGCTGCCGTCGCAATGTACCATCTACGTGCCGAAAGGATGCAAGGAGAAATACCAGCGGCAGGACGACAACAACTGGTGGAGCAGGTTCTGGATAGAAGAATATGAGTCGACGGGCATCGCTGATGTCGGTACCAGCAGCGACAAGTCTGCCGCAAGCCGCTATGCCCTCGACGGGAGACCGGCTACAGGCAAACGGAGCCTGAAGATAGTGCGCCAGAAAGATGGCATCACGAAGAAGGTGATTGGTTATTGAAAACAGTAACTTAAACTATAATGAATATGAAGAAGTATGAACTGATGGCACTGCCTTATGAGGCCGACGCACTGGAGCCAGTGATTAGCAAGGAGACGATAGGATTTCACCACGGGAAGCACCTGCTGGCCTATGTGAACAACCTGAATGGGCTGCTGGACGGAAGTCCGTTGGCTGACCTGCCGCTGGAGGAGATTGTCAAGAAGGGGCAGGGAGGCATCCTGAACAATGCCGGACAAATTCTAAACCACGAGCTATACTTCGGACAGTTTGCAGCCCCCAAGGAGAACAATCTGCCTGCTGGAAAAATAGCCGAAGCTATAGCAAGGGACTTCGGCTCGTTTGAGGCGTTCAAGGAGGAGTTTCAGAAGAAGGGTGCCACGCTGTTCGGGTCTGGCTGGGTGTGGCTCTCGGCTGACAAGGACGGGAAGCTCGTCATCACACAAGAGACCAACGCCGCCAATCCTGTGCAGCGAGGCCTGAAACCCCTGCTCACTTTCGACGTTTGGGAGCATGCCTACTATCTGGACTACCAGAACCGCCGCCCTGACCACCTCGCCGCCCTTTGGCAGATTGTCAACTGGGAAGTCGTGGAACAACGCTTGTAAACTCGTACTTCAGGTGTCAGCCTCTCTGCTTGAACAGGCCCATTAGCGACTTCACATAGTCACCGTCGGTGGATATGCTGACACTGTCTACCTTGCTCTTGGCAAAGGTCTCGTGCAAGTCGTCCTGCCGCTTCATCCAGTAACGGCGGTAACTGTCGCGCAGCCTACGGCTCCCGGTGTCCACATACTGCTCAAAGCCGGTCTCGGCGTCGACCACCTTCATCAGGCCCACCTTGGGCAGTTCGGAGGAACGGCGGTCGTAGACCTGGATGGCCACCACGTCGTGCTTGCGGCTGGCAATGGTGAGCTGCTGCTGGAAGTTCTGGCGGTCGTAGAAATCACTCAACAGGAAAGCTGTGCAGCGGCGCTTGCTCACTCCGGTCAGAAACTCGATGGCCTGTGCCACATCAGTGCGCGAACTCTCGGCATGGAAGTCGAGCAGTTCGCGTATGATATATAAGATGTGCTTGCGGCCTTTCTTCGGCGGAATGTACTTCTCTATCTTGTCAGAGAAGAAGATGACGCCGATTTTATCGTTGTTCTGGATGGCCGAGAAGGCCAGCGTGGCCGCAATCTCCGTCACCATGTCGCGCTTCATCTGGTGCTGTGTACCGAAGTCGAGCGAGCCGCTGACGTCGATGAGCAGCATGACGGTCAGCTCGCGCTCCTCCTCAAACACCTTCACGTAGGGCTTGTTAAAGCGGGCGGTCACGTTCCAGTCAATGTCGCGCACGTCGTCGCCATACTGGTACTCGCGCACCTCCGAGAAAGCCATACCACGCCCCTTGAAGGCCGTATGGTACTGACCAGCAAAGATGTTGTTGCTCAGTCCACGGGCCTTTATTTCAATCTTACGGACTTTCTTTATGATTTCCGATGTTTCCATCAATTATGATTTATGCAGTATCAAGGCACTTCCACCTTATTGATAATCTTTGAGACAATCTCCTCGCTGGTCACATTGCTGGCCTCAGCCTCGTAGGTCAGACCGATGCGGTGGCGCAGCACGTCGTGGGCCACAGCACGCACATCCTCAGGCACCACGTAGCCACGGCGCTTGATGAAGGCATAGGCACGGGCTGCCTTGGCCAGATTGATGCTGGCACGGGGCGAACCGCCGAATGAAATCATATCCTTCAGTTCCTTCAGGCCATAGCGGTCGGGGAAGCGGGTGGCAAAGACAATGTCGGCGATATACTGCTCAATTTTTTCGTCAAGATAGACCTCGCGCACCACCTCGCGGGCTTTCAGGATTTCTTTCGCCGTTGTCACGGGCGACACCTGTGGCAGTCCGCCTCCGATGTTCTCGCGGATAATCTTCTTCTCCTCGTCAATCGAAGGATAGCCGATGACCACTTTCAACATGAAACGGTCCACCTGGGCTTCGGGCAGCGGATAGGTACCCTCCTGCTCGATGGGGTTCTGGGTGGCCATCACCAGGAACGGGCTGGGCAAGTCGAAGGTCTCGCTGCCGATGGTCACCTGCTTCTCCTGCATGGCTTCGAGCAGTGCGCTCTGCACTTTGGCCGGGGCGCGGTTGATTTCATCGGCCAGCACGAAATTGGCAAACACGGGGCCCTTCTTGGTGAGGAACTTCTCGTCTTTCTGCGAATAAATCATCGTGCCTGTGACGTCGGCAGGCAGCAAGTCAGGCGTAAACTGAATACGGCTGTACTTGGCGTCGATGAGCTGCGAGAGCGTTTTGATGGCCAGTGTCTTGGCCAGTCCGGGCACGCCCTCCAGCAGGATGTTGCCATCGCTGAGCAGGCCGATGAGTAACGAGTCTACCAAATGTTTCTGACCGACAATCACGCGGTCCATACCTGCCACCAGATTGGTGACGAAGCCACTTTGCTGTTCAATCCGGATGTTCAATTCGCGGATATCAATGTTTTCTGCCATTCTTATTCTATAATTATAAATTTTATTTGGTCTTTTTTTTCTTCCACTCCAATTTGGGTATTTTCACTTCCTGTCCGGTCTTCAGCGTCTCGCTGCCGCTGATGCCGTTGTACACTTCAATATAGCACTCCATGTCGTGGCCCAACGTGCGGCGGGCAATGCGGCGGCTGTTGTCGCCCTCACGAGCCTTTATCACATAGTCTGTCCCTGAGATGCGGTAGGCACCCAAGCGTACCCGATTATCCATCTCTTCGTACTTCTTCCACTCCTCTTTGACAGCAGGAGCAGCAGCTAGCTCCACACTGTCAGTTGCAGTTGTGTCGTTCATCGACGGCAACGAATCGGCTGGAGCCACCGGGACAGCCAAATCAGGAGTATTCACTGGCACTGCTACCTCGGTTGGGGATTTTTCAGGAGTGGCACTTACTGAAGAGCTGCGGCCCAACAGATAGCCTGCTCCGAAACTGGCGGTACATGCCACGATGGCCAACAGCAGCCAGAGCCACCAGCGTGAGGGGTGGCTATTGTCGTCAGAATCAACAAATGTCTCCTCAACGGGAGGCACCGGGGCTGTCTCCATGACAGGCGCCACTGGTTCGGGTTCCTCAACAGGGGCTTCGGGTTCAGGAGTCTCAACAGGCGCAACGGGCTCAGGCTCCTGAACTTGTGCGGCAGGTTCTGGCTCTTCGGTGGTGACGGTAGGCTCTTCGACGGCAGGCTCCGGCTCTGCCTCCTCGGCACCTTCGGCCGCCACAGCCTGGTCGAAAGAGACGCCCTCGTTCAGTATCACCGTGTCAAATTGGGCAAAAGGCTTGTTCACCAATTCTTTCATGGCCAAATCGGGCAGAAACGTCAGTTTGCTATGGCTGTCAATCACCACACGCTCACCAGTATTGACACTGACGCTCTCTCGGGCGTCAACGTCGATGAGCTTGAACGTGCCAAGCCCCTTTATTTTCACCAGTCCGTCGTTGGCTATACCCTCACGGATGGTTTCCACGAAAGCAGAAAGGAATTGCTGGGCCTGCTCTCTGCCGAGATGGTGTCTCTCTGCCAAAACGCCAGCCAGTTCACTCATTAATATTTTGGCCATCAGCTGTTTCCTCCTTTCTTTATCTTGCCTTTCCACTCTACGCTGGGCTTAAAACCCAAAACCAGCTTAGGCGGCACAAGCATGCGCTGGCCTGTTGAAGGATTGACAATGATGCGTTCCAACTTCTTCTTTACTTCAAAAGTACCCAGATTGGGCAGCAGCACAGCGTCACCATCCATAAAATGGTCGCCCATCGCTCCGACAAAGGTGTCGACAAGCCGCTGTACCTCGCTGTTGCGCATGTCAGTACGACTGGCCATTGTTGCTATAAAGTCTTTGTTATTCATTACTTATGATTTTTAGCTTCTACTTCTCCATAAACATCAAACTCCTCAGAGCCAGTGATTCTCACATTGTACATTTCGCCAATTTTCAGCTCACCCTTATCGGCGGCGACAAGCACCTCCGGGTCAACTTCCGGCGAACAGAACTCTGAGCGCCCCACGTAGTAGGCACCCTCCCGACGGTCTATCACCACAGGCATGACGGTGCCAATCTTCTGTGCCTCCAATTCGGCACTGATGTTCTGCTGCACGCGCATCAACTTGTCCAGTCGGCGCTGCTTTACATCTTCGGGCACATCATCTTTGTAGAACTTGGCCGACCATGTGCCCTCTTCCTCGCTGTAGGCAAAGGCGCCCATGCGCTCGAAGCGCGCCCATTTGGTAAACTCCAACAGCTCGCGGAAATCCTCTTCCGTCTCGCCAGGAAATCCCACCATCAGCGTCGTGCGCAGATGCAGGCCCGGAACTTCGCGGCGCAGTCGCTCTATAAACTCAATTGTTTCCTCCTTGGTAATATTGCGGCGCATACGGGCCAGCACGCTGCTGCTGATGTGCTGAAGGGCCACATCAAGATAGCGGCACACATTCTGCTTTTCGCGCATCACCTTGGTCAGCTCCCAAGGGAAATTGGTGGGATAAGCATAGTGCAGGCGAATCCACCGCACTCCATCAATATCGGCCATCCTCTCTACCAGTTCTGCTATTCGGCGGTGTCCGTAAATGTCTGTGCCATAGTAGGTCAGCTCTTGGGCAATCAACTGAAACTCCTTAACGCCACGCTTCACCAACAGGCGGACTTCCTCCAGTATCTCCTCAACAGGACGACTCCGATGATGACCCGTAATCAGGGGGATGGCGCAGTAGGCACAGGTGCGGTCGCAGCCCTCGCTAATCTTGATATAGGCATAGTGCGAAGGGGTGGTAAGGTGCCTTACTTGATGGTCGATGATGGAAGACTCTTCTATATCATGAAGATCATGGAGCAGCTGCCTGTAGTTGAACTTCCCGTACCACACGTCAACTTCCGGAATTTCTGCTTCAAGGTCGGCAAGATAACGCTCTGACAGGCAACCCATCACATAGACTTTGCTGACGAGCCCTTCGGCCTTCCGCTGCACTTGTTCCAGAATGGTGTTGATGCTTTCCTCCTTGGCATCGGCTATAAAGCCGCAGGTGTTCACTACCACCACTTCCCCCTGCGGGTCAGGGCTGTCGTGGGTCACCTTGTAGCCATTAGCCTCAAACAGCCCCATCAGCATCTCGCTATCCACAAGATTCTTAGAGCACCCAAGCGATATGAAATCTATTGTCTTCAAAACTCTACACCATGAAGATGAACTACTTTTTAAACAGCGAATCGACAAATTCGCGCTTATTGAACAGCTGCAGGTCTTCCATTCCCTCGCCCAGTCCGATATATTTCACAGGCACCTGCAACTGGTCACTGATGCCGATGACTACACCGCCCTTGGCTGTGCCATCGAGCTTGGTGATGGCCAGAGTGGTAATCTGGGTGACGGCGGCAAATTGCTTGGCCTGCTCGAAAGCATTCTGTCCGGTTGAACCGTCGAGCACCAGCAGCACCTCATCGGGGGCCTCCGGCAGAACCTTTTTCATTACGTCTTTGATTTTCTTCAGCTCGTTCATCAGACCCACCTTGTTGTGCAATCGGCCGGCTGTGTCAATCAGCACCACATCGGCCCCGTTGGCCTTGGCGCTCTGCAGCGTGTCGAAAGCCACAGAGGCGGGGTCGCTGCCCATCTGCTGCTTCACCACAGGCACTCCTACCCTCTCGCCCCAGATGCACAACTGCTCCACGGCAGCAGCACGGAACGTGTCGGCAGCACCCAGGTAGACCTTCTTGCCGGCCTGCTTGAACTGCCAGGCCAGTTTGCCGATGGTAGTGGTCTTGCCCACACCGTTTACGCCCACTACGAGTATGACGTAAGGCCGATGATCCGAAGGCAAATCCCAGTCGTCGTTGTCGCCATTGCCGGTCTCTGCCAGCAGGGCGGCAATCTCGTCTCTGAGGATGGCGTTCAGTTCGTTGGTGGAGACATATTTGTCGCGGGCCACGCGCTCCTCAATGCGCTTGATGATTTTCAGCGTGGTCTCCACGCCTACATCGCTGGTGATGAGCACCTCTTCCAGATTGTCCAGCACATCGTCGTCCACCTTTGACTTGCCAGCAATGGCACGGGCCAGCTTGTCAAATACAGATGTCTTTGTCTTTTCAAGACCTTTGTCAAGTGTTTCCTGCTTTTTCTTCTTACTAAAAAAATCAAATAATCCCATGGTCGAATACGTATTACGGGGGCAAAGGTAAGAAGATTTTCCCATCCCTCCAAAACTTATAACATTTCTTTACCCCCTTTTCACATTAGTTTATGAATATGTGGTTAAAAAAAGTTCACATATTTGGAGGGTTCGCATAAAAAGTGTACTTTTGCATCCGATTTCACCAAACACAACACAAAAGGATTATGAAAACGATTAGAGCAGCCGTAGTTGGTTACGGCAACATTGGACGTTATGCCATCGAGGCATTAGAGGCAGCCCCCGACTTTGAGATAGCCGGTGTGGTGCGCCGAAACGGAGCTGCCGACAAACCGGCAGAACTGGCCTCATACGAGGTAGTGAAAGACATCCGCGACCTGCGCGACGTAGATGTGGCTATCCTGGCCACACCCACACGCTCGTGCGAGGAATACGCCCGGCAGATACTGCCCCTGGGCATCAACACCGTCGACTCCTTCGACATACATACCAGCATACGCGACTACCGCCGCTCGCTGATGGAGATAAACAAGCAGACTGGCACCGTGAGTGTGATTGCAGCCGGATGGGATCCGGGCAGCGACTCCATTGTGCGCACACTGATGCAGAGCCTGGCCCCCAAGGGTCTGAGCTACACCAACTTCGGCCCTGGCATGTCGATGGGCCACAGCGTGTGCGTGCGCTCCAAGGCCGGTGTCAAGAATGCCCTCTCGATGACCATTCCCCTGGGCGAGGGCATCCACCGCCGCATGGTCTATGTGGAACTGGAGGAGGGCGCCAAGCTCGACGAGGTGACGGCAGCCATCAAGGCCGACCCCTATTTCGCCTCGGACGAGACCCACGTGTTCCAGGTGGATAGCGTCGACGACGTGCGCGACATGGGCCACGGCGTGAACCTGGTGCGCAAGGGCGTGAGCGGGAAGACGCAGAACCAGCGGCTGGAGTTCAACATGAGCATCAACAACCCCGCCCTCACCGGTCAGGTGCTGGTCAATGTGGCACGCGCCTCCATGCGACAGCAGCCCGGCTGCTACACGATGATTGAGATACCCGTCATCGACATGCTGCCCGGCGACCGCGAGGAACTGATTGCACATCTGGTGTGATTAATTCTAACTAAACAACATATTAATGTACACACGTTTGACAGCTGCCGAGGCAGCATCACTGATCAAGAACGGCGAGCACATCGCCATGAGTGGCTTCACGCCAGCAGGCGTGGCCAAAGCAACAACTAAGGAACTGGCCAAGATTGCCATCCGCGAGCACGAGGCAGGCCGGGAGTTCAAGGTGGAAATCTACACTGGAGCTTCCACAGGCCAGAGCACCGACGGCGACCTGGCCAATGCACAGGCCATTCTCTACCGTGCCCCCTACACCACCAACCCCGACTTCCGCAAGCATGTCAACATGGGCGAGATTCCCTACAACGACCTGCACCTGAGCCACATGGCACAGGAACTGCGCTACGGATTCTACGGCGATGTGGACTGGGCCATCCTCGAAGTCTGCGACATCGAAGAGGTGGGCGACGAGTATCACGTCTACCTGACCGCTGCCGGCGGCATCAGCCCCACAGCAGCCCGTCTGGCCAAGAGGGTCATCCTGGAGCTCAACTCGTTCCACAGCCCCAACGCCAAATACATCCACGATGTCTACGAGCCCCTCGACCCGCCCTACCGCAAGCCCATCCCCATCTTCGGCGTAGGCGACCGCATCGGACAGCCCTATGTGGCCATACCCCGCGACAAGGTGGCAGGCGTGGTGGAGTGCAACATCCCCGACGAGGCCCGCGCCTTCAAGGACAACGACCCTGTGACTGACAAGATTGGCTATCTGACGGCAGAGTTCCTTGTATCCGAACTCCACGCCGGACGCATACCCAAGGAGTTCCTGCCCCTGCAGAGCGGTGTGGGCTCGACGGCCAACGCCATCCTCGGCGCACTGGGACAGGACAAGCACGTGCCCGACTTCAACATCTACACCGAGGTCATACAGAATGCTGTCATCGAAATGATGCTCAACGGACGTGTGAAGGACGCGTCGGCCTGCTCGCTCACCGTCTCCAACGAGTGCCTGATGCAGGTCTACGACAATATGGACCACTTCAAGAAGCACCTCACGCTGCGCCAGAGCGAGATTTCAAACTCGCCGGAGGTCATACGCCGACTGGGCGTCATTGCCATCAACACCGCCATCGAGGTGGACCTCTACGGCAATGCCAACTCCACGCACATCAGCGGCACTAAGATGATGAACGGTATCGGCGGCAGCGGCGACTTCATCCGCAACGCCTACCTGAGCATCTTCACTTGCCCGTCGACAGCCAAGGGCGGACTCATCAGCAGCATCGTGCCTTTCGTCACTCACCAGGACTCTTCGGAGCACGATGTCAACATCATCGTCACCGAACAGGGCATTGCCGACTTGCGCCACAAGAGCCCCATGCAGCGTGCAGAAACCATCATTGAGAACTGCGCCCATCCCGACTATCGCCCCTTGCTGCGCGAATACCTGAAGCTGGGCACCGGCGGCCACACGCGCCACTGCCTGCCTGCCGCCTTCGCCATGCACGACACGCTGGCACGCAAGGGCGACATGCACCTGACTGATTTTTCAGAGTACGTGAAATAGGCACGGAAAACTTTTCAACAGCTTTAAGACAACTCTACCAACGCCACTCCGGCTGTGCCACGCTGCTCAATCCGAGCTACGTGGTGCAGGCCGGAGTTGTTGTTGAACGCCTGTTTCCGCCCGACAGCGCCCGGTCGGCCCTGTGCATACTGGCCGCGCTGAATCTGCTCAACGCCAGCGTCAAGCAGCCCTGGGGGGCCCGGATGGTGACCTACGCCTATATCAAGGGCATGGCCTCCTGCATGTTCGTGCGACAGCTGTACTTGCCCCTGCCCGGCATTGGCATCTACCTCGACCTGACCGACAGCGTGGCCTATTTCCGCGTGATGGGCGTGCAGTTGAGTTTCCATCATATTCCCATCTACCGCGAACTGCTGCACAGGCTGGAAAATGCCTGCGACCAAAGCCAACGGCAGACCTGGGACGGCATGCGGCTGCAACAGATTGCCGTCGAGGTGTTTCGTATGGCATGCCCATGGAAGACAGATTACAGCGCTGAGGTGGAGGCAGAGGTGCGCCACCGTCTGTTGCGTTTCCACAAGCCTTCGGCCAACTGTCTCTTCGGCTTTCCCCGCCAATGGCCTTTCGACGGGCACACCGGGCCGCCGGCAAAGGTCATGTTCACCCAACTGCCCAAGCGTGTGTCGACGCCGGTCCGCAATACCCCCTTCGGCGAAGACAAGGCGGCCTCGCTCAAGGCGGCCCTGCAGTTCAACATCTGGCACAGCGACTGCTTCATGCTCTTCCGCCGTCGTGACAGGCAGCTCATCCCGGTGGTGCGCTACACGGGCAACAACTACCAGCAGCTGATGGCCATACTGACCCAGGGCAACCAGCGCATACGCAAGCGGAAGGAGAAGACGCTCGTGCCCGGCAAGCTCTACCGTCTGTCGCCGCAGAAAATGGTGAAGAGCATCTCGCCATCGCGCCATCTGCTCTCGCTGACGCAGAATAATTATCTGCGCGAAGGCAATCTATACCAAAACTTGTGCGTGACCCATGGCATCGCCATCCATCTGGCCACCCTCTTCCCCGGACTGAGATTTGTGAACACGCTGAACTACAACCGGCTGAACGTCAGGCACCGCTACTACCGACTGGCCGACCTCTGCCGGGTGCCGTTGGGGTCGAAGGCGCGCTGCCTGAAGGTATGGATTCCCGCAGACCAGGACAATCTGCTGACCGACTTCGACGTGGGCTCGCTGCCTCAGGAATTGGTCGAAGAGTATCTCACGGCCGAGGACTACTATCAGGAGTTTGAGGTGGTGACGGGCAGCAATGGTCTGCAGGGGCTCTATGCTTACCGCCGCCATCACATCCTGCCCACCATCTACCCCTGCATACAGGTCATCAACTATCACGCCCGGGTGATGAACGAAAAACACAAATGGGCCATCTACGCCCTGAACCAGGAGCGTTTCAAGACAGGATTCATCTACGACAAAATCTGGTACGACCCTGAGCGAGCCGCCATCATGGGCCTCACGAAAGGACGCGAAAAGGTGGTGGCCCAACTGCGGCTGAAGCCTAAGTCCACCTGACTGCCTTTTGGGAGCTATCCGGGAGATGTCTGGTATATAACCGGCAGTCAGAAGGTATATTTCAACTTTCTCCAGTTGAGTTAAAGGAGTTGATGACGTGCAGGAGGCAAGCACTGATATAATTGAAAAAGCTTTACATCTCAAAAGGAGGGTAAAGCAAACTCAGAGATAAGTGCCTTTTATCTCATAGATAAGTGCCTTTTATCTCCGAGATAAAAGGCACTTATCTATAAGGGGGGTATTTTGGCCGTTTTTAAAAAAACTGACAAAAATATTAGTAGCCAAAGATTTCTTCTGTGCTGACGCGCTTGATGTTGCCATACTGCAGGAGACCGGCCAAGTCGAGCTCTTTCTCGTTGCCGAGGATGACGTAGCGGTAGGGCTTGTGGGCCATCTGCTCCTGCTCGAACTTGACAATGTCGGCCAGGGTGACGGCAGGCAGCGACTCGTAGATGCGCTGGTTCTCATCGTAGTCGATGCCGCGCTGTTGAGCCGTGAGCCAGGCGTTGATGAGGCCGAACTTGGTGGTGCGCTGACTCTGCAGACGCTTGGTAAGAGCATCCTTGGCAATGTTGAATGCCGACTCGCTCTGAGGTATCGAGTCCAGAATCTGGTGGAACTGCTTCACGCAGTCCATCATCTTGTCGTTCTGTGTGATGATGTGTGTGAAGTAGTATTCGGTCTGGTCTGTGAACTGCGGATCCACATAGGCAGCAAAGGCATTGTAGGCCAGGCCGCGTGCCTCGCGCAGTTCCTGGAAGACGATGGTGTTCATGCCGCCGCCATAGTACTCGTTGAAGAGGGCCTGCACGGCCAGCTCGTCCTGGTTCCAGGGGCGTTGCTCGTTGTGTATCATCCGCATATAGATGTTCTTGGCATCGTAGGGGGCAATGAGTATTTCGTTCTCCGGCGTGGGTTGCATGACGTAATGCTTACCCTCTGGCGCTGGCAGCAGGGCGTCGGTATGAATCTTCGAGAGATGGTGGTCGGTGAGTGCCTGCGCAAGTTCCAGCTCGCTCATAGGCCCATAGTAGAGCACGGTGTGCTGATACTGCTTGAGGTCGCGGAGCAGGTCGAGCAGTTCCTGCGGGTTGGTCTGTGCCAGCTGCTCGGTGGAGAGTGCGTTGCGATAGGGGTTGTAGGGTCCATAGAGTCCGTATGCCCAGAGATACGAGAAATTCATCTGCTGGTTGGCCTTGCGGTCCTGCCGGCTCTTCTCCGTGAGAGCCACATACTGCATCCAGGCCGTGCTGTCCACACGTGCGTGGGTCATCAGGTGCTCCACCAGGTCGAGTGCCTGCGGCATGTTCTCGCCCAGTCCGGTCAGGGTGACGTTGATGTTGCGCTGACCCACGTTGATGCTGTAGTGGCAAGCCAGCTTGTAGAACTGCTGCTTGAGCTGCTCGGGTGTGAGCGAGTCGGTGCCCAGGTAGTCCAGGAACTCGGCGGCATAGCTATAGCGCAAGTCGCTCTCTTCGCCGAAGTCGTAACGCATAGACATCTGGAAGCGCCCGTTCTCCACGTTCTTCACGTAGATATAAGGAACGATGGCCACCTGACCGAAGGAGAGGTCGCTCTTGAAGTCGACGAAACGCGGCTCAATGGGCTTGACGGGTGCCTCCTGAATCTCCTTGACGAAGTCGGACACCTGGTCGCGGTTGGTGGGGATGGGGGTGATTTCGGGCTTGTCTATCTTCTTCAGCGATGTGTCTTCGCCCTGGCGCTTGTAGACGGCGGCAAAACTGTCCTCGGTGAAGTGGCGCTGGGCAAAATCCATAATCTGCTCCTTGGTGATGCCTGAGATGCGGTCCAGATAGCCCACCTGCTGCTGCCAGGGAATCTCGTTGATATAGGTCTCGACGAACATGTTGGCGCGGGCATTGTTGCTCTCCAGCATAGTGTAGTAGTTCAGTTTGGCGTTGTTGATGACCGACGGCAGCAGGTCGTCAGAGAAGTCGCCGCTCTTCAGTTTGCCAATCTCTTCCAGCAGCAGCGTGCGCACCTCGTCGAGAGTCTGGCCCTGTTTGGGTGTTCCGCCAAAGATGAAACACGAGTAGTCGCGCATGGTCTGGCACCCGGCCCAGGCGCCGAGCATCTTCATCTGCTGGTTGATGTCCAGGTCGATGATGCCGGCCGTGCCGTTGCTCAGCATGCTCTCGATGACACCCAGAGTGTCGCACTGCAACGAGTTGCCGCGGTCAAAGCGCCATCCCAGCCACACGGTCTCGGCCTCCAGTCCCCATACGGTGGTGTCGCGGGGCGAGGTGATGGGCTCCAGTGCGGGAAATTCGGGCTGTGCCACGTCGTCGCCGGGCTGCCAGTTGCCGAAGTACTTGTCAATCGTGGCGATGACCTCATCGGGATTCATGTCGCCAGCCATACAGATGGCCACATTGTTCGGACGGTACCACTTGTTGAAGTAGGCCTTGATGTTGGTGATCGAGGGATTCTTCAGGTGCTCCTGCGTGCCGATGGTGGTCTGCGTGCCGTAGGGGTGCGTGGGGAAGAGCAGGGCGTTCAAGGCCTCCCACAGCTTGCGCTGGTCCTGGGCAATGCCGATGTTGTACTCCTCGTAGACAGCCTCCAGCTCGGTGTGGAAGCCACGGATGACCATGTTCTGGAAGCGGTCGGCCTGAATCTTGGCCCAGTTCTCCACTTCGTTGGCGGGGATGTCCTCGGTGTAGCAGGTCACGTCGGTGCTGGTGTAGGCATTGGTGCCCTCAGCGCCGATGGCGGCCATCAGCTTGTCGTACTCGTTGGGGATGAAGTACTGTGCTGCGAGCTGGCTCACGGAGTCAATCTCGTGGTAGGCCTGGCGGCGCTCTGCGGGGTCGGTCAGTGTGCGGTAGCGCTCGTAGCGCTGCTCGATATCGGCCAGCAGCGGTGCCTCGGCGGCGCTGTCGGTGACGCCGAACTTGTTGGTGCCCTTAAACATCAGGTGCTCAAGATAGTGGGCCAGACCGGTGGTCTCGGCAGGGTCGTTCTTCGAACCGGTGCGCACGGCGATATAGGTCTGTATGCGCGGCTCCTCGTTGTTCACGCTGAGATAGACCTTCAGTCCGTTCTTCAGCGTGTAGATGCGCGTCTGTACCAGGTCGCCATCTACGGTTTCATACTTGTACTTCCCACCGCAGGCTGCCAGCAGCAACACGAGGGAAGACAGGAAAAATAATTTTTTCATACGTTACTGATTATTGATGATAAGATATGGTTTACAGTTGGAATGTCAGCATGGTCATGGAGTATGGAGCCACGTCGATGGCCATGCGCTTGGCGGCCTTCACCTGCTTGGTCTGTGGGACGATGGGCTGGTGGTCGTAGTTGTTCTCGTCGTCAGCTTTGCCTGCGATGGTGGTCTGCGTGGCCACCTTCTTGATGCCGAAGCGGCTCAGGTTGAGGTTGGCCTTCTTGGCATCGGCACCGGCGTTGACCAGCTTGACAAAGAGCTGGCGGGTCTTCACGTTGAGCACCACGCTCTGGCCGTAGTGCACGTCGGGCTGTGGCTGCTGCACACCAGGGGCGTCGCCCTCGAAGGTCACGCAGTCGCCATAGTAGTACTGACCACTGCTCTGTCCGAACATCTGCTGCACATAGTAGGAGCAGGTCAGGTAGGGGCGCTCGTTGTCGAAGTAGATGAGGTCGGGGTTCCAGTTGGTGTTGTCGCGGCGGGCAAAGAGGGGTGCATAGCTGGTCATGCAGACCACGTCGCCGTTGCGCTCCACGTGCAGCAGATAGAGGCCCTCGGCCAGTGCGTCGATGAGTTTCTTGTCCTTGGCAGCATATTCGCCCAGATAGACTTTCGTCTTGCGGTCACGGGGGTACTTGTCGTACTGTCGGCTGCTCAGGAAGTACTTGTTCGGCTCGTAGTAGTGCTCGTCGATGATGGGCATGCCCAGCTCCTCGGCCAGTTTCCAGCCAGCCTCAAAGTCGGGATTCTCAGGGTGAGAGCCAGGGCCGGCAGTACCCACGATGACGATTTCGGGATGCTTCTCTGTCACCTTTTTATAAATATAGCGGAAGCGCTCAATGAACTCGGGCGAGATTTTCTCCTCGTTGCCCAGCCCCAGATACTTCAGGCCGAAGGGCTTGGGGTGTCCCTGGTCGGCGCGCATCTTGGCCCACTTGCTGGTGGCGGGGTCGCCGTTGGCCCACTCAATGAGGTCGAGGGCATCCTGCACCCACTCGTCCATCTTGTCCATAGGCACCACCTCCTGTGCCTGCTTGGGCCACATGTTCCAGCCGCCATTGGTGCCCTGGCAGGAAACGCCGCAGGGCAGGATGGGCACAGGCTGCATGCCAAGGTCTTCACAGAACTGGAAATACTCATAGTAGCCCAGTCCCATAGACTGGTGGTAGCCCCACGTGTTCTTCAGCTGTTCGCGCTGGTGGCGCGGTCCGATGGTGTTCTTCCAGCGGTAGGTGTTCCAGAAACCGTCACCACCGCCGTGCACCACGCAGCCGCCAGGGAAGCGCATGAACTTGGGCTTCAGGTCGGCCAGTGCCTGGGCCAGGTCCTTGCGCAGGCCGTGGCCTTTGTAAGTGTCCTGCGGCATGAGCGACACGTCGTCGAGACGCACATCGCCCTCGTTGAGCACCAGGATTTGCAGGGCACCCTTCGTGCAGTCAGCATTGGGCGTGAGGGTGGCAGAGTAGGTCTTCCAATCTTCTCCTGCCTTTTGGTTGGCAGCCAAGTCGAAGAAGGTCTCAGCCAGCAGTTTCGGGTCCTTGCCCCAGCCCTGCGGCTCCACCAGAGCCACGCGCACCTGCTTGGCAGCGCCAATGTTTACCATGCGCATGGAGAAGTCGTACTTGGCACCGGCCTTCAACACGATGCCACCGAAGCCGTCGTTCTGCAAGCCAAAACCACGCCAGCCCTTGTAGTCGTAGAATTCCTTGGCACGCTCCACATGCAGCAGCATATCGGTGTGCGAGATGTAGGGCTGAGTATAACTGTAGAGTCCGGGAATGCCCGTCGTGGTGGGCCGGATGAAGCCCAGCGAGTGTCCGGGACGTATGGTCTTCCAGGCCGTGCCGGGGCCCCATCCGTCGCGCTCGGCAGGACTGAACTCGAAGCTTCCGTTCTGCACCAATTCGGCGTAGAGGCCGCCGTCGGCAGCACTGCTGATGTCCTCGAAGAAGATACCAATCAATTCATCACTAATGGCCTTGCCGCCCTTCGGAGCGCTCATAGGCCGCTGGGCGTTCAAACCCAAGGTGGCTGCCATAAGCGCTGCAGCCAATACGGTCTGTTTTTTCATGTTAAATTAATCTATTAAGTTATTGAATGACATTCAAGTGCGCAAAGGTACAAAATAAATTTGTAATAGAAAAACAATTGAACCAAAAAGTCCGTTGCAACAACCGCCTAAGTCTGCTGTGCCAGATAGCGGATCACACCCTGTCTGATGCTGTGCAGCCCGAAGTCATCGGGGTTCACCTGGTCCAGCGGCATCCACGTGAGCGCGGCCACATCGTCAGCAGCCACAGGACAGTCGGTCTCCTCCCCCACCCTCACCTCGTAGAACATGTCGAGCGTGTGGATGGTCATGCCCGAATAGAGATAGCGGTTAGGGATGGAGAAGAGATAGACGGCCGCGGTCACCTCCATACCCGTCTCTTCCTTGATTTCGCGCAGCAGACCCTCCTCGGCTGTCTCGTACATATCCACGAAGCCACCCGGCAGGTCGCAGGTGTCCTTGGCCGGTTCCTTGCCGCGCCGCGCCACCAGCAGGTCGCCACGCTTGTTGCGTATGAAGGCCACCGTGGCCGAGCAGGGATTGGCGTAATAAGTGAAACCGCAAGCGCCGCAACGCTTGCTCTTGAAATTGTTTTCAACAAAATCGGCGCTGCCGCAAACGGGGCAGAAGCGGAACTTATCTAAAGGATGTGTCATAGGATGGCAAAGGTAAACATTTATTTGTTCTCGTGCAAGGAAAAGGCCAAAAAAGTGAACCTGCGCAGGAAAAATGGCCGAAACGTTTGGCGTTTCGGGGATTATTGAGTACTTTTGCGCAAGAATTAGCCATACGAACACAAAAATATAATGAACAAACAACGTTTTCTCGCCTTCAGACGGTGGCAGGGAATGCCGCACCGCGTGGCAGACCTCAGCACCGAAGAACACGACTGCACCACCTGCGGCACCCACTACCAAGGCAACTACTGCCCGCGATGCGGCCAGTCAGCCCGCCTGGGGCGCTATTCGATGAAGGGCACCTTCCTGAACTTCCTCGATGTATGGGGACTGGGCAATCGCGGCATGTTCCGCACCCTGCGCGACCTGCTGCTGCGGCCGGGCTATATGATTCGCGACTATATCATGGGCATGCAGATGGCCTACTTCCCCCCGTTCAAGATGTTCTTCCTCCTGGCCACCCTCACACTGCTCATTGAATCAGGCATGAACATCAAGGGCGAAAACAGCATAATTATGGCCAAGGAGCAATTTGAAGAGGGCTTCAAGGAATCGAACAAGAACAGCGACAAGGCCCTCGACCTCAATAAGGCTGACAACAAGGAAAAGGCTGCCGGCGCGGCAAACGAAAAGGCCGACGAGACGAGCGAAATCGATGAAAAAAGGGATAAGATGGCACAAACTCTCTTCAGACACCTCAGCATGTGCTACGACTACATCAACGACCATCAGAGCATCTTCATACTCCTTTGGCTGCTGCTCTTCTCGGTGCCCCTCTATCTGCTGTTCAGGCACTGTCCGACCATCCCTGACCTGTATTACCCCGAATTTTTCATCACCATGGTCTACATCACCAACCAGATGACGCTATTGTCGTTGCCCTTTGCCCTGCTGTGCATCGAAGACGGAATTGTGGACGACCTGTTAGGTTTTGTCGCCACGGTTGTCACGCTGAAGCAGTTTTCCGGCTACCCCTGGCTGCGCACCATCGGCAATGTCTTAGCTGCCTCGGCATGTATTCTTATACTTTTTTTCTTGTTCGTGGTCGCAGCCACCATCTGTTTTTTCGTCGCCTATCGCTCAACAACATTATAAAAGAGATACCTAAAAGCAAATGAAACCGACTCCTATTAAAAAAGAAATCATCGACAGCCTGATTGCCAAGATGGGCATCCAGGACTTTGCGAAAGCCACCATCCGCGAGGTGAAACAGGTGGCTGCCATGGCCGAGAAAGAGAGCGGCGTGGAGTATATCAAAATGGAAATGGGCATCCCCGGACTGCCTGCCGCCAAGGTGGGCGTCGACGCGCAGGTGAAGGCCCTGCAGGACGGCATCGCCCACTCCTACCCCGACATACAGGGCTATCCGGAACTGAAGCGGCAGGCATCGCGGTTCGTCAAGGCATTCATCGGTGTCGACATCGCCCCGGAGGGTTGCGTGCCCGTCTGCGGCTCAATGCAGGGCACCTTCGCCTCGTTCCTCACCTGTTCGCAGGCCGACCACCGGCGCAACACGGTGCTCTTCATCGACCCCGGTTTCCCCGTGCAGAAGATGCAGTTGCAGGTGCAGGGCGTCAGCTATGAGACCTTCGACGTCTACGACTTCCGGGGCGAGAAGCTCGGCCCCAAGCTGGAGAGCTATCTGCAGAAGGGAAACATCTGCGCCATCGTCTACTCGAACCCCAACAACCCCTCGTGGGTGTGCCTCACCGAGCAGGAACTGCAGGCCATCGGCACACTGGCCACCAAGTACGACGCCATCGTGATGGAAGACCTGGCCTACTTCGCCATGGACTTCCGCCTGGACTTGAGCGTGCCCTTCCAGCCGCCCTACCAGCCCACCGTGGCCCGCTATACCGACAACTACATGCTGCTCATTTCGGGCAGCAAGGCGTTCAGCTATGCCGGCGAGCGCATCGGCGTGACGTGCATCGGCGACAAGCTGTTCCACCGCCACTTCCCCGACCTGGCCGCACGCTACGAGGGGCTGCCCTTCGGACTGGTGTTCAGCACCCGCATGCTCTATGCCCTCTCCAGCGGCACCAGCCACTCTGCCCAGTATGCCTTGGCGGCCATGCTGCGCGCCGCCTGCGACGGCGAGTACCGCTTCCGCGACGACATCAAGGTCTATGGCGACCGTGCCCACCAGCTGAAGGAGATATTCTGCCGCCACAACTTCTACATCGTCTACGACCGCGACCTCGACCAGCCCATTGCCGACGGCTTCTACTTCACCATCGGCTATCCCGGCATGAGCAGCGGACAGCTGGCCCACGAACTGATGTACTACGGTGTCTCGGCCATCTGCCTCATCACCACCGGCTCGCACCAAGAGGGGCTGCGCGTGTGCACTTCGTTCATCGAGAACCACCAGTACGCCCAGCTGGAAGAGCGAATGGCCATCTTCGCCGAGAACAATCCAATAAATGGCTGACAGGCAGTTCAACCCGCAGCAGCAGACCGTCATCGAGGCCCAGGACGGCTACCATCTGGTGCTGGCCCCGCCGGGCTGCGGCAAGACGGCAGTCCTGGCCGAGCGCATTGTATGGGCGCACAGCCAGGGCATGCCCTTTGCCGATATGGCGTGCCTGACGTTCACCAACAGGGCGGCAAGGGGCATGCGTGAGCGCATAGCCGACCGGCTGGGCAATGCCGAAGACATTGACGAGCTGTTTGTGGGCAACGTGCACCGCTTCTGTTCACGTTTCCTCTTCGACAACGGCATTGTGCCCGAACATTCGGCCGTCATCGACACCGACACGAGCATCAGCATCATTGCCGAACTCCTGGGCGAAGACGAACTGCGCGTGCTAGGCGACGCCTCGCAACGGCAACGCTATTCGCAAATCATCAATCTGCAGCACCTGCTCTACCAGTGCGAGAAAGGCCACCCCGGCGCGCTGATGGTGCACCGCGACAACCTGCCGGCACACGTGCTGAAGGAACTGTGCACCACCTTCCGGCTGGACTACACCCAACAGGCCACCATCGACTTCTACCGCCACGCCGACTTCTACCTTGACCAGCCCGTCATCCTCAGCAGCGAGGCGGTGCAGCTGCTCCGCCAGTTATTTGCCGCCCACAGTTACGCCCGCTACAAGCAGCGGAACGACCTGCTCGACTTTGAAGACCTGCTGCTCTTCACCTTCGACGCCATCACCACCGGGGGCGTCACGTTCAAGCCCCTACGCTGGCTGCAAATAGACGAGGTGCAGGATTTGAACCCGCTGCAGCTGGCCATCGTCGACCAGCTCACCGCCCCGCTCGACAGCCAGCCAACCGTGGTCTATCTGGGAGACGCCCAGCAGGCCATCTTCTCGTTCATGGGTGCCCGCACCGACACGCTCGCCAAGCTCTACCGGCGCTGTGGCGAGGGGCATTTCCACAATTTCTTCGTCAACTACCGCTCGCCCCGCTATCTGCTCGATGTCTACAACACCTACGGCGAGCGACAGCTGGGCATTGCCGCCCATCTGCTGCCCTCGACCGATGACACCCATCAGGCTGCCAGCGGCGACCTGGTGCTGATGGAGGCAGCCACCAGCACCGACGAGGCCAATATGGTGGCCGATGAGGTGCGCCGCATCTACGAGCAGTGTGCCGACGAGACCGTTGCCGTGGTAGTGGCCTTCAACAGCGATGCCGACGAGGTGAGCGCCGCCCTGGGCCGTCTGCCCCACTTCAAGGTCTCGGGCACCGACGTCTTCACCACCCCCACCGTGCGCGTGCTGCTGGCCCACCTCAGCGTGGTGAGCATGGAGCACAACTTCCTGGCGTGGTCCGAACTGTTCACCGGCCTGCACATCTACAGCTCCAGCAGCAGCTCCCGGCAGTTTGTCCGCTCAATGACGGAGCTGGCAATGACGCCCGTCGACTTCCTTGACTACGGCGGCCGCTCCACCTATCTGGCCGAGTTCGTCAGCCAGTATGAAGAGCGCGACATCGTGGTCTTCGACACTGAGACAACGGGGCTCGACGTCTTCAACGACGACGTGGTGCAGCTGGCTGCCGTCAAACTGAGACGCGGGCGAGTGGTCGACGAGCTGAACCTCTTCATCGAGACCGAGCGCACGCTGCCGCCCATGCTTGGCGACGTGGCGAACCCGCTCGTCGAGGAGTATGCCCGCCAGCCCCATCTCTCTCACCAAGAGGCACTCCAGCAGTTTGTCACCTTTACCGACGGTTGTGCCGTGGCTGGCCACAACACCACCTTCGATTTTCAGGTGATGGAGCATAACATGCGCCGCTACGCCCCACAGCTGTCCATGTACAGGCTCTGCCCTGACTATCTCGACACGCTGAAGATGGCCCACCTGCTGCACCCGCGCCAGCACAGCTACAAACTGAAGAATCTGCTCACCCAACTGGGCCTGGAGGGCACCAACTCGCATCTGGCCAACGACGACATACTGGCCACGCAGAGCCTGCTGGTCTACTGTTACGACCGCGCACGCAGCATCGTGGGGCGGCAAATACAGTTCGCCAGCCGCCACCGCAAGGTCATAGACCGCTTCTGCCACGTCTATGGCGACCTCTACCAGCACGCTCGCCAGCGGCTCTTCAACGTGGCCGACGGCCCACTGCTGGCCGACGAGCTGCGCTATGCCTACGACGTGCTGAAGCGTGAGGTGCGCTTGGAGCAGCAGCCCAAGCTCCGCTACATCCTGCGCTATATTGAGTGCGACCTGCTCACCCCCTCCTCCGGCCATTCGCTGTGGGAACAGCTGAATCACCATATCCAGGACCTGTGCACAATGAAAGAGGCCGACCTCTGCGGGTCGGCCAGTATGGACGAGCGGGTCTTCGTCTCCACCGTCCACAAGGCGAAAGGGCTGGAGTTCGACCATGTAATCGTCTACGATGCCGTGGAGGGCAAGTTCCCCAGCGCCTTTGCCAACAGCCGTGCCAACGGGGGCGAGGAGGAGGCCCGCAAGTTCTACGTTGCCATCTCGCGTGCCCGCCGCCGTCTCATCATCAGCTATTGCCACGAGTCGGTGTCACGCTGGGGCCGCACCTACCGGCGCACCCTCTCGCCCTACGTGAATGTCATCCGCCAGTTCTTTTCTTAGAGGTGAGAGGAGAGAGGTGAGAGGTGAGAAAGGTGAGAGGAAAGAGGAAAGAGGTGAGAGGAAAACAATCAAAATAATTTACACAATCAAAAGGCCGGCCGGAGGGGGCTAAAAGATAAGTGCCACTTATCTCGGAGATAAAAGGCACTTATCTCGGAGATAAAAGGCACTTATCTCTAAAGGGGGTTTTTACGGTGTTTTGAAAAGAACGACAAAAATCAGGAAAAACTTGCGTTCATCTGTCACCGTCAATAAGCTCCAGCAGACGGTCTACTGCCTCAGCTTCGGGAATGTTCTTTGCCACGCACTCTTTCTTGCGGTAGAGAGAAATCTTCCCCCTGCCGGCACCCACATAGCCATAGTCGGCATCGGCCATTTCGCCGGGGCCGTTGACGATGCAGCCCATAATGCCTATCTTCAGGCCCACCAGGTGACTGGTGGCCGCCTTGATGCGGGCTATGGTCTCCTGCAGGTTGTAGAGCGTGCGCCCACAGCCGGGACAGGAGATGTATTCCGTCTTGGTGAACTTGATGCGGGCGGCCTGCAGAATGGCGTCTGAAAGGGTTGAGAGTTGAGAGGCGTGAGGTGAGAGGTCAGAGGTGTGAGGTGAGAGGTTGTGAATGACCAGTTTGGTGGCCTTGCGGTCTATCAGGAGGGAGCCGGCTGCCATGGCTGCTTTCAGTTGGAACGTTTCCCAGTCGGGTGCGTCGATAGAGAGATGAAGTGTGTCGTCCTCTATCCACATACGCTCCATATCCCCCTCTTTCTGGAGGGGCAAGGGTAGGCTCTCGGTGAGTGCCACCAACTTGCGGGCCACGGGAATCTCTGCCTCCGGCTCTTCCGATAGCGATACGCGGATGGTGTCGCCGATGCCCTCGGTGAGCAGGGCGCCAATGCCCAGGGCGCTCTTGATGCGCCCGTCTTCGCCCTCGCCAGCCTCGGTGACGCCCAGGTGCAGCGGATAGTGCATATCCTCAGCATCCATCGTCTTCACCAGCAGTCGCACGCTCTGCACCATCACCACCGTGTTCGATGCCTTGATGCTGATGACCACATCGCCGAACTGCTCGCGGCGGAAGATGCGCAGAAACTCCATACAGCTCTCCACGATGCCCTCCGGCGTGTCGCCATAGCGCGACATGATGCGGTCGGAGAGCGAGCCGTGGTTCACGCCGATGCGCACGGCAGTATGGTGCTCCTTGCAGATGTTGATGAAGGGCACCAGTTTGGCCTCAATCTTCTTCAGCTCGGCGGCATACTCCTCGTCGGTGTACTCCAGATGGCGGAACGTGCGGCCGGGGTCCACATAGTTGCCCGGATTGATGCGCACCTTCTCGCAGTAGCGGGCGGCCACGTCGGCCACATGGGCCTGGAAATGCACGTCGGCCACCAGCGGCTGTGCGTAGCCGTCGGCCTTCAGCCGCGCCGAAATGTTCTTCATGTTCTCCGCCTCGCGGGTGCCTTGTGTGGTAAACCGCACCAGCTCGCCGCCAGCGTCGATGATGCGCTTGGCCTGGGCCACACAGCCCTCCGTGTCGTTGGTGTCGACGGTGGCCATCGACTGCACCCTGATGGGGTTGTCGCCCCCAATGGCAATATGGCCCACGTGGGCAACGCTGCTAATTCGTCTTGTACTCATACTTCACTTCTGCCAGTTCCTGATTGGCCTTTTCTATCTTGTTCTTCAAGCTGTTCTTATAGTCGCTGAGCCTCCGGGCCAGGGCCTCGTCGGCCAGGGCGAGCATCTGGCAGGCCAGGATGGCAGCGTTCTGTGCGCCGTTCACCCCGACGGTGGCCACGGGAATGCCCGGCGGCATCTGCACGATGGAGAGCAGGGCGTCGAGGCCGTCGAGCATTCCCTTGATGGGCACGCCGATGACGGGCAGCGTGGTCTGTGCGGCAATCACACCGGGCAGGGCGGCGGCCATCCCGGCACCGGCAATGACGACGCGGATGCCACGGCCCTCGGCCTCGCGGGCAAACTGCTCGACGGCCTGCGGGGTGCGGTGGGCCGAGAGGGCGTTCATTTCAAACGGCACCTGCAGCTCGTCGAGCAGGCGGCAGGCTTTTTCCATAACGGGCAGGTCGCTCGTGCTGCCCATGATAATGCTTACTGTTGGTTTCATAGATTTGTGGATTTATCGGGTGCAAAGTTACGAAAATAGTAAGAGAAACAAAAAGAAAAGTTTGCTTTTCTTTCGTGTATATGCACAAATTTGTTTACCTTTGCAGCGCAATCACAAAACTGACAGCTATGAAGATAGTAGTTCTTGACGGATATGCAGCCAACCCCGGCGACTTGTCGTGGAGCAGGCTGGAGGAGTTGGGCGAAGTGACGGTCTACAACCTCACGAAGCCGGAAGAGTTGGAGCAGCGGGCTGCCGATGCAGAAATACTGCTGACCAACAAGGTGATAATAGGCCGAAAGGAGTTGGCTCTGTTGCCGCGACTCAGATATGTGGGCGTGTTGGCCACGGGCTACAATGTGGTGGACGTGGAGGCGGCCCACGAGCGCGGCATCACCGTGACCAACGTGCCCGCCTACAGCACCGAGGGCGTGGCCCAGATGGTCTTTGCCCACCTGCTAACGGTGACCAACCGCATAGAGCACTATGCCGAACAGAACCGCAAGGGCCGATGGAGCGAAAGTCCCTGCTTCTGCTACTGGGACACGCCGCTGACCGAACTGGACGGGAAGTGCTTCGGCATCGTGGGGCTGGGCAACATCGGCATGCGCGTGGCTCAGATTGCCCTCGCCTTCCGCATGAAGGTGCAGGCCCTGACCAGCAAGAAAGCGGAAGACTTGCCAGAGGGTGTCAGGAAGGTAAGCATGGACGAACTACTGGCCACGTCGGATGTGCTCTCACTGCATTGCCCGCTGACGGAGACCACCCATCACTTCATCAACTCCACTTCACTCGCTAAGATGAAACCCACGGCAGTACTCATCAACACGGGACGCGGCCCGCTGGTGGACGACCAAGCCGTGGCCGATGCCCTCGCCGCCGGCAAGCTGGCAGCCTACTGCGCCGACGTGCTGACTGTGGAGCCTCCACAGGCCGACAATCCCCTGCTGAAGCAGCCCGCCGCCTACATCACTCCCCATATTGCCTGGGCCACGAAAGAGGCTCGCGGCCGACTGATGGACATTGCCATCGACAACGTCCGCTCGTTCCTGAACGGGGAGCCGCAAAATGCTGTATAATTGCATATTAACAACAAAACCAAAGAATATGAAAAAGACTATTATGGCTATTGCTGTCACGTCAGCAATGACGATGCAATTCAGCGCCTGCCAACAGCAGACGCAGCGCGAGAACCCTTTGCTGCAGGAGAGTGCCCTACCCTACGGTGCCCCCGACTTCAGCAAAATACAAGTGGAGGACTATCTGCCCGCCTTCGAGGCTGCCATCCAGCAGAAGCGGGACAACATCCAGAACATCGTGGAGTGTCAGGACTCTGCCACCTTCGAGAACACCATCCTGGCCTACGAGGAGAGCGGACGACTGCTGGACCGTGTGGCCAACATCTTCTTCGCCATCGTCGATGCCGACAAGACACCCGAGATTAGCGAGATAGAGAAGCAGGTGCAGCCGATGCTGACCGACCTGGAAAACGAAATCATGTTCTGCAAGCCCCTCTTTGAGCGCATACGGAAGGTGTACGACCAGCAGCACGACG
This sequence comes from uncultured Prevotellaceae bacterium, assembly GCA_902786565.1. Lineage (GTDB taxonomy): Bacteria > Bacteroidota > Bacteroidia > Bacteroidales > Bacteroidaceae > Prevotella. The sequence goes on from CADACW010000014.1 coordinate 29,456, forward strand.
CGCTAACAGGCGAGGACAGGAAACTGCTGGAGGAAATCTACAAAGAGTTCGTGCGCAAGGGAGCGCTGCTGTCCGACGACCAGATGGAGCGCATGAAGGCCATCAACCTGCGCATTGCCGACCTGCAGCAGCAGTGGGGCGACATGCTGCCCAACGCCACCAACGACGCTGTGGTGTGGGTGGAGACGAAAGACTCGCTGGCCGGACTCTCTGATGCCGACATCGCACAGTGTGCCAAGGATGCCGAGAGCCGTGGCGGCAAGGCGCCCTACGCCATCGTCATCGTGAACACCACGCAACAGGCACCGCTGGCCAGTCTGGACAACCGCGAACTGCGCCGCAAGGTCTATGAGGCATCCATACACCGCGCCGACGGCACCGGCAAGTACAACACCTTCGGACTGGTGTGCGAGATTGCCAAACTGAGGGCCGAGCAGGCCGAAATCATGGGCTTTCCCAACTATGCCGCCTACTCGCTGGACAACACGATGGCCAAGACACCCGAAAATGTCTACAACTTCCTCAGAAGCCTGGTCAGCCAGTATCGACCGAAGGCCGATGCCGAGACGAAGGCCATAGAGGACTTTGCCCGACAGAGCGAAGGCAAGGACTTCCAGCTGCAGCCCTACGACCGCTTCTACTATTCGGCCAAGATGAAAAAGCAGATGCTCAACGTGAGCGATGACGAGGTGAAGCCCTACTTCAACGTAGACAGCGTGCTGCTCAACGGTGTCTTCTATGCCGCCAACCGCGTCTACGGACTCACCTTCAAAGAGCACACCGACATTCCCACCTACCATCCCGACATGCGCGTCTTCGAGGTCATCGACAAGGACGGAACGCCCCGCGGACTGTTCTATTGCGACTACTTCCGCCGCCCCACCAAGCGCGGAGGCGCCTGGATGGGCGGCTTTGCCGAGCAGAGCCGCCAGCGTCAGCAGCTGCCCATCATCTATAATGTGTGCAACAGCGCCAAGGCTCCCGAAGGAAAGCCATCGCTGCTGACATGGGACGGGGTGACCACGATGTTCCACGAGTTCGGACACGCCCTGCACGGACTGCTCTCCGACTGCCAGTACAACCGCCTGGGCGGCACCAATGTGGCACGCGACTTCGTGGAGATGCCGTCACAGTTCAACGAGTCGTTTGCATCGATTCCTGAAATCTTCGACCACTACGCCCGCCACTACGACACCGGCGAGCCTATGCCTGCCGACCTGAAGGAGCGCATGCTGGAGAGCATCAACTTCCAAACGGCTTACGCCCTTGGCGAGAACCTGGCCGCTACCTGCGTCGACCTGGCCTGGCACATGCTGGCCTCAAACCAGGTGCCCACGCCGGAACAGGCTGCCACATTCGAGACCGAAGCCCTGCGGCAGATGGGGCTGCTGAACCCGCAGATTCCGCCACGCTACGGCACCAGCTACTTCAACCACGTCTGGGGCAGCGGCTATGCCGCAGGCTACTACAGCTATCTCTGGACCGAGGTGCTGGCCGTCAACATTGCCGACGTCTTTGCACAGCGCGGGCCGCTGGAGCCTGCGACGGGCCAGGATATGCGCGATAAGATTCTGAGCCGAGGCAATACCGGCGACCTTATGCAGATGTTCACCGACTTCACCGGCATGGCCCAGCCCGACGCCTCCGGCCTGCTGAAAGCCCGCGGACTCTAACCTATGGGCAGAGCGTGACAACAGGAGCAAATACCAGTTAGGGGCAGGCACAGGGTCTGCCCCTAACTGGTATTTGAAGCGAAGTACGAAGAAAAAAAAGGAGCTGTCAAAGTACGACAGCCCGGAGATGAAAGCTACATCGCGGCTCAAGCCACGCAGCGGGGTTTTATGGGTCCTTGGGGACCCGCCGCATGGTATGAGCCGCGATTATGGTGAGGCGAAACCCGCGAGGGGGGAAGGATGCACGGTCAGTTCTTGAGCACGGGGCGAACACTATGCCCGCCGTAGCGGTTGTCGCCGTTGTCCGCGCTCGCACCTCCCAAACTGAAGATCAGACCGCGGGCGTAGCTCGAATACGACGGGCTGACCGTCGCCGACCAATAGAAGCCATACGTGCCCTGATATTTGAGAGAGGCGTCGGTGCCGCTGCCTGCGGCGGGAAGGAAGATGAAGTTGCTGTTACCCTCGGCCTTGCTCGTAAACTTCATGCCGCTCACCCCGGCAAAGGTCATCCACTCCTGTGTGGCGTTGTCCATCAGTTCCACGAAATCCTCGTAGGTGGGCATGCGCCAGTCGCCCGCCCAGTTGGCCGTGGCGGCATCGTCATCAGGCTGGAGTTCGGAGAGACCGTCGCCCACAAAGTCGTTGTTAGCCTGGTACTTGGTTTTTAGTGAATTAAAAAGGGGTTAGTCTTAAAAAAATGTTCCAGCTAAACAGGTCATGAAAGAATCGCCCAAATGTCAATTCTCCGACAGCCGCTCCACCTCGTCGACAGTGATGCCCAGCGTGGCGGCCACCTGCTCTGAGGGCATCGCGGCTTTCAGCGCCAGCACCGACTTCCGGAGGATGGCCTGCTGCTGTTGCAGCTTCTCGCTCTGCTCGGCCAGCTGCTCAGTCTGCTTTTCCAGCTGCACGTTCTTCTCGGCCAGCTGTACATTCTTCTCGGCCAGCTGCTCAGTCTTCTCGGCCAGCTGCTCAGTCTTCTCGGCCAGCTGCTCAGTCTGCTTTTCCAGCTGCACATTCTTCTCGGCCAGCTGCACGTTCTTCTCGGCCAGCTGCACGTTCTTCTCGGCCAGCTGCTTGTCTTTCATCAGTATCTCGGTGTCGCGCTTCTCAATGATGGAGAAATACTCGTCCTCCACGTCCATGCGGTGACGCATGTCGGCATCGGCAGCAGCCATCGTCAGGCGGTGCAGGATGCGCTCCATGTCGCTGTCGTCAGAGTAGGCTCGCTCGTCAATGCTCAGCAGCTGCTCGTCGTCGCAGTCGCGGCGGCTCTGGTCGAAGATGCTCAACACCTTGTCCAGACGGTTGTTGATCTGCCCGTGCAGACGCGGTATCTGCACGATGATGCTGTCGTGCGTCAGGCTCTCCACAAAGGGGTCGGGCAGCCCTTTCTCAACCCGGCGCTCATAGTAGTCGCGGCAGTCGTGGCTCACGTAGAGCACAGGCTCCTCGATGGCACCCACCTTGTGACCCAGCAGATAGATGGCCACCATCGGCACAGCATAGTCACCACGCATATTCTTGGGGCTGCGGTACTGCACGCCGAGGTACTGGCGGAAGCGCAGCGTCTCAGTCTCAACCCAAGTCTTCTGAAGCTCGACAAGGGTCAGGCTCTCAACACCATCCCCGTCCCTGACGGTAGCACCGAAGTCGATGCGGAACACCGACAGAGAGTCGCGCTCGTCATTGCTGTACTCATGGGGGCGCACCTCCACACGAACCACGTCTTTCTTCAGCAGGGCAGAGAGGATGGTGCGCGCTATGCGCTCGTCCTCCATCAGATACTTGAACACTACGTCATAAATGGGGTTTGCTACTTTCATAATCATCGCATATTTACGTTTTCACGGGCAAAGTTACAAAGAAATCCCCGAACCGCCAAACGATTAGGGGATTTTTCTTCTATCAGTGAAAAAGACGGGCGAAAGTGTTTTGTTTTGTCACTTCCGCCCGTCGATTTGTGTGACTGTCGTCAATTAAATCAATTCCGTGATATACTCCACCTCTTTACCCTCATAGAAGCGGGTTTCGAAGAGTGGACGATAACTGAAGTCGATGAAGCGGAAGAGTTGCAGAGCTACGAACTGGCGGTCATCGCTCAGGCAAACCTCCAGACGGAAATTACCGTTGGCACCGGCTGTGGGCTTGCCTTTCTGCGCGATGTCGGCAACCATCTTGTCGAGCGGCATGCTGAGAAGACGCTCCAAACGTTCACCCTCTGAGGGAGTATATTCCAGAACGGTGGCCTTGACTTGACTCTGTGTAGGCTTATAGATAGCCTTGGTTGAAAACAGTGATTTCTTAATCTCGATATGCTGATATGAGGAGACAGCAGCAGCCATCTCCAAGTTTTTGATACTTGACATAGTTGTATTAAAATATAAATAAAGTTTAAAAATAAAATATGGTGTAGTTGAACGCCCCCTACCCTTTTTATCTTTTCAACTTTCAGCGAATGATGTGCCTCAGAGCGATGACATAATAATCGCTTGAGGCCGACACGCAGAAGGGAGCCGTCTCTAAGCGGCATCTGCAGTCGTAGTAGGAATTAAGGCGTTTGACAATATGTTGCCGCACGGCAAAGTTGCCGAATACAGTGCCTGTTCTTTCTGTCTTCGAACCTTGTGAAGCAAGGATGCGCTGAGGGCGAGAACTACAGACGCGAAAGAGCTGCGAGGCATCGGTCAGTGTGGCCTCCTGATGGTGATGCTGCTGCGGGGTTACGAATGACGACTCACGATGCTGACAGGATGCTTCGCCAACAGTGTCACCCTGTGTCTGCCAGTTTAGCAAAACCGTCAGACACAGAGCGCAAAGAGCCGTTAATATCCTTATCGCAAACTGAACTCGTCTCATTTCAGCTGCAAAGGTACAAATTATTTTCCAAATCTCGCCTCAACTACGTTAACAATATAGTCGCCAAGTTTCTCCAACTCGTTAATCATGTCCACATAGAGGGTGCCGACGGCATAGTCGTATTCGTGATTATTCACAGCAGCGACGTTCTCGGCTTTCAGTCGTTGACGCAGTTGGTTGATGTCATTCTCAATGCGGAAAGTCTCGCGGATGTCATGGTCGGCGCGGTGACCGTGCATCACTGTCTGCATCTGGGTGAGCGCTCTGTCGCAGAGCAGCATAAGAGTCTCCAGTTGCTCAGTCTGACGGTCGGTAAATGACTTCCCTGACTCCTGCTTGCGTTCAAGTGTACGGGCCAGCTTGTAGCAGGCGTCGCCGATGGACTCCAGTTCGCTGATTTCGCGCATCATTTGGCGGATTTTCTGCTTCGTCTCGTCACTCAGATGGCCGTCACTCACCTGCTCCAGATAGCGGGCAATCTCAATCTCCATCATGTCGGTTGTGTCCTCTTCGTGCTCTATCTGTCGGAATAGCTCAGAGAAATCTTTCGCATCGGTCTCATAGAACAACGTGCGCACCTGTCCGAACATCTCACCGACACGCTGGGCGAAGGCGGCCGTCTCCTTCTGCGCCTGCAGAACGGCTATTTCGGGGGTTTGCACCAGGTTCGAATGGATGTATTGCAGACGGAATTCTTCTTTCTCGGGAGCGGTTTTCTTCTCGGGCAGCAGCCAGCAGACCACGCGCTCCATCTGCGGCACCAGCCAGATAAGGATTGCCGTATTGATGACGTTGAAGCAAGTGTGGAACATGGCCAGCACCACAGGCAACTTGGCAGTTTGTCCGCCGTCCGTCGCATCGTAGTCCACCAAGCGGCACACCATATTAATAAATGGATAGAACACAATGAGCACCCACACGACGCCAAAGACATTGAACAGCAGGTGGGCCAAAGCAGCCCGGCGGGCCTGAGTGTTTGCACCCAGCGCCACAAGATTGGCCGTAGCCGTCGTGCCTATGTTTTCACCCATCACCAAGGCGATGCCCAAGTAGATAGGCAGCACACCCGTAGAACAGAGCAGGATGGTGATGGCCATGACAGCTGCCGACGACTGCACGATGCAGGTAATGAGCGTGCCGATGGCGAGAAATGCCAGAATAGTGAGATGGCTTGACGTGTCGAACGAGGCAAAAAAATCGACTACAGCCTTGTTGTGCTCCAGGTCCATCGCCTTGCCCGTTGCACTCAGCATCACTAGGGAGAGGAACATGAAGGCCGTGCCAAACAGAAAATCGCCCACGTAGCGGTGGCGCTTCATATAGATGAGCACCATGCCAATCAAAAACGAGGGATAGACCACATTGGTCAGATCAACGTTATAGCCCAGCGACATGATCCACGCCGTAAGCGTTGTGCCTATGTTGGCTCCCATAATGACCGAGATGGCCTGTGCCAGCGTGAGAAGTCCTGCCGACACAAACGAGACGGTCATCACCGTCGTAGCCGACGACGACTGCACGGCGCAGGTGACGAGCGTTCCCGTCAGCATGCCCGTCAGGCGGTTGGTGGTCATTTTACCCAGGATATGACGCAATTGAGGCCCCGCCATCTTCTGCAGAGCCTCACTCATCATCCTCATACCATAAATCAATAAACCCAGCGCACCAAGCAGTTGCAGGGCCAACACAAGATAGTTTTGATTCGTTTCCATATCGTATGTTTTTGCAAGTGCAAAGGTACATTCAATCCTTCTCACTGCCAAGAAAAACGTATTACGATATGATTACATTTTTCCCCGTCAGCGAGGTTTGTGCCTGTCTGCCCTGCAACTGCCTCACGATGATGTTGTCCGGATTCTTCAGTTTCGGCATTTTACGCATGGTGATTCGCACGGGCAGGACGAGCCGGGCAAGCAGAACTGCGACAGACGGCTGCACGAGGCCGTCTACGGCCGTGAGCTGGTGAGGGGACTGGCTGCAAGACAGGCAAGAACAAAATATGTTTTTCATACTGATATGGATACTCATTCTATGGATTGTCATTGTAGCTGTTGGCACACTAGCAAGCCAATAGTTGTATTTTCGTAACAAATAACAAGGTGTTATATTCGTCCGACCCTCGGCCGGCGACAAAAGCAAAAACCGCCTGTTTAAAGGCGGTTCTGCGGATTTTTGTCGAGGTGACAGGACTCGAACCTGCGACATCCTGGTCCCAAACCAGGAACGCTACCAACTGCGCTACACCTCGATTTGCGGTGCAAAGGTAGCAAAAATGGATAGAACAGCAAATTGTGAGACGAGAAAAATGACGATAATTGTTATTTTTTAACTAATCATACAGTCAACTGCTTGGAGGTTTCAGGAAAAAGTTGTAATTTTGCGCTCAAATCTAAGACATTGGCTTTTTCAACTGAAAACACAATGACAGGAAACAAATATCATATCGCAGCCTTGGCAAAGCACATCGTACTGGGCCTTTTGCTGATTTATACAGCCACAGCAACTGCCCAGGGGCCCAACAATTCCGGCAAATACTACCGGACTGCTAACGGCAAAAATGGGCAAAGCCTGAAGACAGCCCTCTTCCATATCATCAGGAATCCCAAGGTGGTGGGCTATGGCGGGCTGAAAGAGGCCTACTGTCTGACCGACGTGCGCCCCGACGGATATCTGCGCGACTGGTACTCCAACGCCTCACAGTATGTGCCGGGCAGCAACATGTCGTCGGGCCAGAAGGAAGAGGGTCTGGGCTACAACCGCGAGCACTTGCTGCCACAGAGTTGGTTTGGCAAGGCTGTCGACCCTATGTACTCCGACATTATGCATGTGGTGCCATCGGATGCCAAGCTCAACTCTACACGCAACGACAACCCCTTTGGCGAGGTGACCACCAATGCTTCGCAGGTGAACAGTTCGAAAAACGACTATAGCCGCTGGGGTGCCCCCAACAGCGACCTGGGCGTACCGGCGGGGCTGACAAAGGTGTTTGAGCCCAACGATGAGCTGAAGGGCGACATTGCCCGCATCTATTTCTATATGCTCACCTGCTACGAAGACACCATCAACTCATGGCCTTGGCGCGAAAGCCGCACAGCCACCTATGTCTTCGACGAGGAGGGCACACCCTACGAGCCATTGCAGCCATGGGTGATGACTATGCTGATGCGATGGAGCGAGCAGGACCCCGTAGACAGTCTTGAACTGGCCCGCAATGAGGCGGTCTTCCGTGTGCAGGGCAACCGCAATCCCTACGTGGACTATCCTGGACTGGAGCAGTATGTATGGGGTGAACGGCGCGACTCCGTCTTCGTCTACGGTGAAGATGATGGTGAAGAGGACGACACGTTCAAGTCGACCGTTACGATTGCCCTTAACAGTGCCTTCTTCGGCGGAGAGTGGACCGGCGTGAGGCCCGCCAAGTCGTCAAGCGTTGTGCGTGGCGAGAAGGACGGCATCACCGTGGAGTTTGCCTTGGGCAACGGCGGTCGAAACATGTATTTAGGCAAAGACCACATACGCCTCTACCAGAAGAACCTGTTGGCCATCTCGGCCGTCGGTGCCAAGCTGGAGGACATCACCTTCAACGTGGCAAAGAACGACAGCAACAGGGTGTTCATGGTCGCCGACGACGTGCTGGATGGCTACCACTGGCAGGGCGATACGACTGAAGTGACCTTCCACTTGGACGACGGCAAGGGTGCGCTGCATGTGAAGAGCCTCACCCTGCACCTGTCTGAGATTATCGCTGAGCAGGAGATTGCTGACCGGAACGACGTGAACGGCGACGGAACGGTAGATGTGGCCGACATCTTTGCCATCATCAGAATCATCCGCGATAATGCCTTCGACACCAAGGCCGACGTCAATGGTGACGGCACAGTGGACTTTGCCGACATAGCCATCGTCATCAACTCAAAAGGAGAAAAAAAACATCCAAACGAAGAATAACATAAAAAGACTGCTGTCATGAAAAAGAAAGCACTTCTTACCCTCTGCCTCACACTGGCCACTCTGAGCATTCACGCCCAAGGGCCTAACGGCAGCAAGACATACTATCAACTTGCCGACGGCAAGCGGGGTGCGGCGTTGAAGACCATCTTGCACACCATTATATCGAAAAAGAAAAATTCGCCCAGCTACGACGATTTATTAGAGTTGTACGAGAAAACCGACACCCGTCCCGACGGCTATGTGCGCGACTGGTATTCGAACATCACCCATTTCACTCACATCAAAGACAAAGCCGGCACCTACAAGAAAGAGGGCGACGTCTACAACCGCGAGCACACCGTGCCGCAGAGTTGGGGATCGCCCAAGTCAGACATTATGCACGTGGTGCCCACCGACGGCTACGTGAACAACCGCCGCAGCAACTACCCATTCGGTGAAGTGGGTACCGTCACCTATAGCTCGGCCAATGGCTACAGCAAGTTGGGCACGTGCAAGACGCCGGGCTATAGCGGCACCGTGTTTGAGCCTAACGACGAGGTGAAGGGCGACATTGCCCGCATCTACTTCTATATGGCCACCTGCTATGAAGGCACTTGCCACACTTGGGGCAACAAAGTGTTTACAGGCACGGCATACCAGCCTATGGCCCAGTGGGCTTTCGACATGATGCTGCGCTGGTCAAAACTCGACCCCGTAGACGATGTGGAGATAGCCCGCAACAACGCCATCTACCAAGACAACGTGCAAGGCAACCGCAACCCATTTGTTGACTATCCCGGCCTGGAAGACTATATCTGGGGCGACAAGAAGGAGGTCTACTTCAGCTACGACCATTACGACAGCGGTGATGTGGACATTGTCGAGCGTGTGGCCCAGCCTGTATTCTCGCCTGCAGGCGGCACCTACACCGACAGCGTCGAGGTGACCATCACCACCGCCACCGCGGGTGCCACTATCTACTACACGGTCGACGGCACCGATGCCACTACCAACAGCCTGCTCTACAAGGCTCCCGTGAAACTGAAAGCCAACACCACGCTGAAGGCCATTGCCGTAAATGACACGCTGAAAGCCAGCTATCAAGCCACCGCCAACTATATCATCAAGGAGAGTGGTGGCGTGGTGACGCCCACCGATGCCACCATAGCCCTGAACAACACGCTCTTCGGCACCAACTATACCGGCAGCATCAGCGACAAAAACGACCTGACAGGCACATCAAACGGCATCACAGTGGTCTACTCGCTGGGAAGTGGTGCCAACCGCTACTGCAACAACAGCCAAATCCGTATTTATCAGGGCAACCAGTTGACGTTCAGCATCGAGGAGGGCAACCTCACCAGGCTGGAGTTCACCGTGCCGCAGAACAAGGACAAGACACTGCAGGCCGACAATGGCACCGTGACCACCTATGTCTGGGAGGGCAATGCACCCAGCGTGACATTCAGCGTCAATTCGGGCAGCGGCCACTTGCAGCTGTCGAGCGTCAAGGCCACAGTGGCTGTTGAGGGGCCTGCACCAGCCCCAAAGGGCGACGTGAACGGCGACAACACGGTGGACGTGGCCGATATTGCAGCCATCATCTCCTATATGGCTGGCCTTTATGGCAGCGTCGAACAGCAACAAGCCGACGTGAACAACGACAAGAAGGTCGACGTGGCCGACATTGCAACGGTTATCAGCATTATGGCCGGCCGATAACAGCTGATGCTGCGCACTATGAAATGGGGCATCGACAAGTATTTCTACTATCCCAAACGCGACCGTCAGGTGCTGCTGGTGCTAATTACGCTGGCAGCTATGACGTTGCTCGTCATCTACTTTGCCGGAGACCCCTCCGACATCAAGGCAGCAGACGGTGCCGGCACAACGGCGGCGGCTGACAGTATGGCCAGCAAAGCCGGCCAGCCGGCTGAAAGCCTGACTGCCAGGGAAGTGCATTTGGAGCCTTTCGACCCCAACACAGCCGACACGGCCCAACTGCTTCGGCTGGGGCTGGCAAAGTGGCAAGTGGCCAACATCGTGAAATACCGTTCACGCGGTGGAGTATACACCTCGAAGGAAGACTTTGCCCAACTCTACCGACTCACGGTGAAGCAGTTTCGTCAGCTGGAGCCCTACATCCGCATTGCCCCCGAATTTAGGCCTGCCTCCACCCTTTATGCCAGAAACAGGCACACCACGCCCTACCCCACCTCGGCATTGAAGGCCGAAAGAGACTCCTTCCACCGCGCCTATGTGAAACAGGAGAAACTGAACGCAGGGGAGACCGTAGACCTGAATGCTCTAGACACCACCGTCTACAAGAAAGTGCCGGGCATAGGCAGCTATTATTCGCGCAAGATTGTGGAGTACGGGCGGCGGCTGGGCGGCTACGTCAGCACGGACCAATTGGACGAGATTGACCATTTCCCCACCGAGACAAAGGTGTACTTCGACGTGAAGCCTACCGCCATCGCGCTCATCCGCATCAACCACTACCCCCTTGACGAACTGCGCCACCACCCGTACATTAATTATATGCAGGCAAGGGCCATCATAGAATACCGCCGAGAGCACGGGCGGATAGACGACCTTTCGGTGCTGCGACTGCTCGACGAGTTCCGCGAAAGTGACCTTCAGCGCCTGCAACCCTACGTGAGTTATGATTGAGCAGATGAAAAATCATTAATTTTTTCCTGTTCTATGCCTCCATTTCATATTTATTTCGTACTTTTGCAGCCTTAAAACTCGAATAAGCAATGAGAAGACTATCTACATGTTTGCTTTTGCTGGCCGCCCTGCTCGTAGGGTCGCTGACAGCAGAGGCCCAGAGCTATGTGAGCCATAAGGTGAAGAAGAAGGAGACCATCTTCGGGATAGCCCGCCAATACGGCATCAGCACTGAGCAGCTGACCAACGCCAACCCCGAAATGGAAAGCCCCGACTACAAGCTGAAGAAGGGCGACATCATCATGATTCCCGTGGCAGACAAGGACGGACAGCCCGTCACCAACACCACCCCCAACGACATCCGTCGCCGCACCATCAGGCTGGGCGTCATGCTGCCCCTACACAACACCAACAACGACGGCCGCCGCATGGTGGAGTACTACCGTGGACTGCTGATGGCCTGCGACACATTGCGCCACGAAGGCATCTCGGTAGACGTAAGGGCCTGGAACACGCCTGAAGATGGCAACATCAATGCCATACTGCAGGACCCTGAGGCTGCCCGTTGCGACGTTATCGTGGGCCCGCTTTACTCCAAGCAGATGGCCGCCCTCTCCAACTTTGTCGAGCAGAACAACATCCTGCTCTTCATCCCCTTCTCCATCACAGCCCCCGAACTCTACACCAACCGCAACATCTTCCAGGTGTACCAGCCTGTCAACGAACTGACGGAGAACACGGCCCGCCGTTGCGCCGAATGGTTCAAGGACTTTCACCCCGTCATCATCGACTGCGGCGACAGCAGCAGCACCAAGGGCAGCTTTACGGCCACCTACCGCCGCCACCTGGAGGTGTTGGACATCAAGTACAACCTGACCAGCCTGAAGTCGACCGAGGAGAACTTTGCCCACGCCTTCGTGCTGGACAAGCCCAATCTGGTCATTCTCAACACGGCCCGCTCGCCCGAACTGCTGTCGGTCTTTGCACGGCTGAAGGCTCTGGCCAACGTCAATCCCACCATGCGCATCTCGATGTTCGGCTATACGGAGTGGATGATGTACTTGCAGCACCAGCAGGAGAACTTCCACCGCTTCAACGTCTACATTCCCGCCCCCTACTTCACCAATACGGAGTCGACCCTTGCCAGTCAGTTGCAGCAGCGCTACGTGAAGAATTTCCATCAGGACATGATGCCGTCGCTGCCCCGCTTCGCCTACACCGGCTACGACCACGCCGTCTTTATGCTGCGCGGCCTGCACAAGTATGGCAAGACCTTCGACGGTGCCGCCGGCCGATTCGGCTACCAGCCCGTTCAGACACCGCTGAAGTTTGAGCGCATTGGCAACGGCGGTCTGCAGAACCGCTCGTTCATGTTCATCCACTACAAGCCCGACGGAACGGCTGAGACCATCAACTATTAATAAAAGGTGAACGATATGTCAACTCCTTTTGCGAGCAACCACACGATGAGGCAATCGATGGGCGGGCCAACTGCCCTCGCTTGCCTCTTCGCGTTTCTCTTCGCCTTGCCGCCACTCACCGCCAGCGCCCAAGTTGGCGAGCACCGCAGCGAGCTGTCGGTAGGCGTCAGTGCCGGCTATATGATGAGCAGCGTCGACTTTGTGCCCGTAGTGCCACAGAAGTTCAACACCGGCAAGACGGCTGGCCTCACCGTGCGCTACACCTCCGAGAAATACTTCAAGAGCATTTGTGCCATCGTGGGCGAACTCAACTTTGCCCAGATAGGCTGGAAGGAGAACATCCTCGACCGTGACGACATTCCCGTGGTCAATGCCGAGACTGGCCTGCCTGAGGAATACCAGCGCGACATGACCTACATCCAGCTGCCCGTCTTTGCCCGTCTGGGCTGGGGGCGCGAGCGCAAGGGCATCCAGTTCTTTGTACAGGCCGGACCGCAACTGGGCTGGTATCTCAGCGACAAGGTCAAGATGAACTTCGACTGGGAGCACCGCACCCCCTCCTACACTGACGGCACAGGCCGCATATCGCCTGTGGTGGCACAAGACACCATGTCCATATCCAACAAGCTGGACTACGGCATCGCTGCGGGTGGCGGACTTGAGCTGTCCATCCCCCACTTGGGCCACTTCATTGTGGAGGGGCGCTACTATTTTGGACTGGGCAACATCTTCCCAAACTCCAAGCGTGACTATTTCTCACGCTCCAACTTCAACAACATCACCATAAAGATGACCTATCTCTTCGACATTGCACTTACGAAGAACTCTAAAATCAAATAACACAAAATGCAACAGCAACGCAATCCCTGGTGGTGGATTCCCACTCTCTATGTTTCTGAAGGCCTGCCAAACGTCATAGTGATGACGGTGGCAGTTGTCTTGTATATGCAAATGGGGCTGACCGACAGCCAGATTGGTCTCTACACCTCATGGCTGGGCCTGCCCTGGGTCATCAAGTTCCTGTGGAGTCCCTTTATAGACATCTGCCGCACCAAGCGCTGGTGGGTGCTGACCATGCAGGTGTTGCTGGGCTCGTCGCTGGCCGGTGTCGCCTTCACGCTGCCCACTGATTTCTGGTTCCAGGGCACCCTCTTCTGCTTCTTCCTGATGGCATTCAGCAGTGCCACCCACGACGTTGCTGCCGACGGCTACTATATGCTGGCCCTCACCGAGCACCAGCAGGCGTGGTTCGTAGGCATCCGCAACACGTTCTACCGCGTGGCCGTCATCTTCGGCAATGGCGTGCTCGTGCCTGTCGCCGGCCTGCTGCAGGACCTGTACCCCGGCCAGACGGCCTACACCTGGAGCCTGGTGTTCTTCGGTCTCGCCGGACTGTTCATCGCCATTTGGCTCTACCACCAGTATGCCATGCCCAAGGTTGAGCAGAGCGAAGCCACTACAGCAGACGAGAGACAGCCGTCGGTGGCCCAGGCGCTCATTTCCTTCTTCCGCAAGCTGCCCCCGCGTGAGATGCTTTTCGCGCTCCTCTTCCTGTTGTTCTACCGCTTTCCCGAAGCGCTGCTCACCAAGATGAGCGCCACCTTCCTCATGCGCCCCGAAAGCGAGGGCGGACTGGGTCTCTCGCCCAAAGCCTTCGGACTGGCCAACGGCACCGTGGGTCTCATTGGGCTGCTCCTGGGTGGCATCGTGGGCGGATGGCTGGCCTCACGCGACGGTCTGAAGCGGTGGCTCTGGCCTATGGTCTGCGCCATCACCCTGCCCGACATCGTCTATGTGCTGATGAGCTATATGATGCCCAGCAACCTGTTCTTCATCAGCAGCTGCCTCTTCATCGAGCAGTTCGGCTACGGCCTGGGCTTCACGGCGCTCACCCTCTATATGCTCTACTTCTCGCAGGGACCCTACAAGACGTCGCACTATGCCATCTGCACCGCCCTGAGCTATCTGGGCCTGATGCTCCCCGGCATGCTCTCCGGCTATCTGAAGGATGCCGTGGGCTACCGCACGTTCTTCATCATCGTCATGGCCCTCTGCGTCATCACCTTCGTAGTGGCCGCCCTCATCAAGATTGACCCGAAGTTCGGCAAGCGATAGCCGCAATTAGGAGCCATAAGACATCTAACTTGAGGTAATCAAAGGCTTGCAGGCTTTCTCTGCAAGCAAGGCACCAACCAAAAATATTTTACATTCTTGAGAGGTGGCCAAAGCAGACTTAGAGATAAGTGCCACTTATCTCGGAGATAAGTGCCTTTTATCTCGGAGATAAGTGGCACTTATCTCTGAGGGGGGGTATTTGGGCTATTTCTGAAAAACAGACAAAAATTACACTCCAAAGGAGCACGAGCAAGAACAATCGTCTACACTCCTGAACTCTTGCACATGACCTTGTCGGGGTGGTTCCCTGCTATTTGGAAAGGAGCATATTAGCCTGCTGGAGCGTCTCCGGCTTGCCCACGTCGAGCACCTGGAGGTCGGTCTTGACAAGTCCGACGATGCGGGCGCGATGGCAAACGCTGAGATAGAAGTCGATGATGGAGAAGCGGTCGGGGAAACGGTCCATCAACGGGAACAGGCGAGGCGAGAAGCTGTGGATGCCACTAAAGGCGAAGGCAAACAACTGGTGCTCAGGCTCGGTAGTGACGCTACAGTCATCGCCAATGGTGACGGTGGCGGTGCGCAGCCAGGGATAGGGACTCTTCACCTCGCCCGTCTCCACATTGGTCCATCCCATCAGGCGCATGGCATTGTCGAAGAGCAGATAGCGCTTGGTCTTCCGCCGGCTGACCAGCAGGACGGCATCCTCTTCGGGCAGATGCTGGCGGGAAAACCAGTCGTAGTCCACGTTGTCGAGAATGTCCACATTGTGTATCAGAATGGGGACATCGGGCAGGAACAGCGGTGCAGCATGCTTCAGCGCCCCACCCGTCTCAAGGAGTTGCTCGGTCTCGTCGCTCACCTTGACCATCGAGGCATAGCCGCAGATGTCAAGATGACTGCGCAACTGCTGGGCGAAGTGGTGGACGTTGACCACGAAATGGTCGTAGTCGGCAGCAAGGAGCCGTTCCACAACAATGTCTATGAGTGGTTTGCCGTTCACCTTGACCAGCGCCTTTGGCATAGTGTCGGTGAGCGGGCGTAGGCGGGTGCCAAGCCCCGCGGCAAGAATCATGGCCTGCTTCATAAAGTGAAGAGTGAAAAGTGATAATTTATTGTCCTACAAGAATTTGGACGATGCGCTCGGCGGTTCGACCATCCCAGCGGTCGGGAAGGGCACAGCGCTTCCACTCGCCACCAACCATGCGACGCACCTCTGCGGAGAGGCAGGCAGCATCTTCGCCCACAAGGACATTGGAGCCTACAGACACCGTCTCCTGATGCTCGGTATAACTGTTGAGGGTGATGCAGGGCACACCGTTGAAGGTGGCCTCTTCGGCCACATTGCCGCTATCGGTAACGATGCCAAGGGCGTTGGCTGTCAGCCAGCCAAACTCGAGATAGGACAAGGGAGCGTGAAGACGGAAGACGGAGGATGGCAACTGAAGTGCCTCCACCACCTTTCTGGCCTCGCCACGCAACGGGGCCACGATGGGCGTGCTGTGGGCTGCCTCGACCATTGCCGTGAGCAGCTGGCGCAGCTTGTCGGCGTCGGCTAACAGGGCCTTGCGGTTGAGGGTGAACACCAGATAGCCCTTCGGCTGCAAGTCGAAGCCCTCAGGCGGTGTGAAGCGCTGGTGGTTGAAGCGCAGGGTGTCCATCAGGATATTGCCCACCATATAGGTGTTTGAGCCGTCGGCCTGCTCGCGCTGGGCTACGCTGCGGCTCTTCGTTCCGGCGGTGAAGAGATAGTCGGAAAGGGCGTCGATGACCAGGCGGTTCACCTCCTTGGGCATCTTCATGTCGAAAGAGCGGGTGCCGGCCACAAGGTGGGCCAGGGGCAGACCGCGCTTCTTGGCCACAATGGCGGCGGCCATGGTAGAGGCAAGGTCGTCGACAACAATGACGACATCTACAGGATGACTGTTCAGATAGATGTCGAACTGTGCCATCACCCGGCTGGTGATTTCGTTCAGGCTGCTGCTGTCCACGCCCAAAAAGCAGTCGGGACGAGGCATCTGCAGGTCTTCGAAGAGCGAAGGTTCAAGTGTGGGGTCATCTTCACGTCCGGCATAAACCAGCTGGTGGTCGGCACCATCGGTGCGCTGTATGGCCCTGATGAGCGGGGCAACCTTCACGAAATTAGGGCGTGCACCCGCCACGATGCAAATATGTTTTGCCACAGTTGTGTAACAGATTAGGGGTTATTTCAACAGGCGGTCAATCTCGTCAAACTGGCGGCCCATGTTCAAGTTGAGATAAATCTGATAGAGCGCCGGTGCCCACTTGTCCTTCTCGTCGGGCATCCTCTCGCGGTAGCTCTCCATATAAGTGCGTGCCCGCTGGTATGCCTCCTTGGCCATAGCTCTTTCGCCCTGGCTGTCAAGGCTGGAAGCCATATTGGTATAGGCCATTCCAATATTGTAGTAAGGCTCTGGCAAGCTGGAGTTGATGGAAAGAAGATTCTCGCCATACTTGATGCTCTCGGTGAAGCGCTCCATACGCAGCAAAGTGGTGCACTTGGCAAAGAGGAACAACTCGCTGGTGTCGTTGACGGCCAGGGCGCTGTCGGCCACTGCCAAGGCACGGTCGAACTCACCCTGCTCGGTGTAGACATCCATCAGCCGGGGAAAGAAATAATGGAATTCAGGGAAACGGCGGAAGCCCTCCTGGAGGGTGGCGAGATAGAGTTCGTGGTCGTTGAGCCAGAGACGTGCCTCGGCCACGAACTGCAGGGTGAAGGCGGCCTTCGACGTGTCGCGCAGTGCCACTTGCCGATGGCGCAGGGTCAGCACGGGGTCTTTCATCTTGTAGCCACAGAAGGTGGCCCAATAGGCGGCCTGGGGCACACGCACATCGAGCGAGTCGTAGTGGTATGCCTCGAAGAGCGGCTGATGGGCGGCTTCTACATAGGTCTGGAAGAAGTCGTAGGCCTCCGGCCATTTCTGCTTCCTGACAAAGAACATGCCTCCATTGAACAGATTCGGCCTGTTGACATTCTGCTGCTGCGAGTGCTTCTTGCGCTGGTCGGGGGCCAGGCTGTCGAGGGTCTCGGCCACAACCACCAATTCCTTGATCAGATTGAAGAATGCCGCCGTGTCGTACTTCTGCTTCAGATAGAGTTTCTCGTTGGCCACCTCGTGCTTGCCGCGCAGGGCGTCGTAGTGCACCTGCCAGATGCGCTTGTCGCGCCTGTTCTCAGGCTTCTTCAGCAGGTTGGTCATCAACTTGTCTGCATCGTCATACTTGCCGCTCTTGATAAACGCCCGTGCCTGCCCCAGCTCTTTTTTCTGAGCTTGGGCCAGGCACGGTGTCAATGCGAGCAGAAGGCATAGAGCCAGGAGTCTCTTGCTGTTTCCTGTCAGATGTGTCACTTCTGTCTCCAGTTTTTGTTAGTTCTTCAGCGAGGGGTCGACAGCCTCCAGTTCGGCCATCTTCTCCTTGTTGCCCAACGAGTAGTAGATGCGGTAGAGGGGATAGCCCCACTTGGTCTGCAGCTGGTCGGGATCCAGTTCGCGTGTCTTCTCCAGATAGACCTGTGCGTCGCGCAGCACGGCCTTCACCTTCTCTGCGTTCTCATTGGTCAGTCCCATGGTCTTCTTGTCCATGAGCTGGTCGTTCAGTGCGATAGCCTTTGAGTTCAGGCAGATGCCGGTGTTGAAGAGGCAGGGCACCCACTCTGGGTCAATCTCGATGGCCTTCTTGAAGGCGGCTACAGCGTCGTCCCACTTCTCGGCGTTCATCATGGCCTCACCCTTGATGGCCCAAGCCATCTTGTTCTGCGGAGCGAGGGCAATTTCTTCCTCGACCCAAGCCAGTTTCTCGGCGGGCGAGACGTGGTTGTAGTAGTCCACGAGCAGGTTGAAGTAGCGCTCGCTTTCGAGATTGGCCTTGTGCAGGTCCTTGACCATACCCACATACTCCAGCGAGTCGGCCTTGGTCTTGAGCGTCTCCTTCTTGGCGAAGAGCAGAATCTCGTTGGCCTCATCTGCCTTGTCGGGGATGGCAGCCAGCTTCTGGGCATACTTTATGGCGCTGTCGTAGTCCTTCTCCTGATAGGCCAGGAAAGCCACATAGTAGACGATGTCGTCATAGAAGGGATCTTTGGGGAAATCGGCCACCTCCTTGAAGATGGGGGTCTCCTTCATTTCGAGATACTTGCGCCAGGTGCTGATGGCCGACTGGTTCTCCTTCTTCTGGTAGAAGAACTGTCCGGCCTGCACCAGGGTCACGCCGAAGTTCTTGTACTTTGTCTGTGCTGGTGTGCGGAACTTGGCCTTCACCTTGCCCTTGGCGTCGGGCAGCTGGTCGAACTCATCGCACTTCAGCACGGCATCCCAGGCTGCCACGGCTGCCTTGTACATGCCCATGGTATCGGTAGCCTCGTCAATCTTCTTCACCTGATTCTCCATCTGCTTGGTGGAGATGGCGTTGTACTTGCCGTACATGATTTCCGACTGGAGGTTCCATGCAGCGGCTTTGTTGAGCGTCTCACTCGAAGTGAGGGCCGGGGCCAGCATCTTGGCAGCGGCATCAAATTCGCCCTTGCCCATCAGTTTCTTTGCCTCCTTGACGGTGGCATCCTGTGCAAAGGTCGTGGTGGCAGTGGCTGCCATCAGGGCCCACATCAAAAATTTTTTCATTTTCATTGTTCAGTTAGTTATTTAAAGTTTTAACTCATTGTTTCTTCATCTCCGAAATCCACCAATGGCTGCTCAGTCTCCTCATCGGCTGTGTCGGTGAGCATGGCTTCGGCCTGGGCTTCCAGGGCTTCCTCCTGCTCCTCGGCCAGTTCCTCCTCGGTGGCTTTCTGCACCTTGCAGACGCTGGCAATGGTGTCGTTCTTCTTGGCCAGATTGATGAGCCTCACGCCCTGTGTGGCACGTCCCATGACGCGCACCTCGCTGACGTTCAGACGGATGAGCACGCCGCTCTTGTTGATGATCATCAGGTCGTTCTCGTCGGTCACCACCTTGATGGCCACCAGGCGACCGGTCTTCTCGGTGATGTTGAGCGTCCTCACGCCCATCGTGGCACGGTGGGTCTTGCGGTAGTCCTCAATGTCGGAGCGCTTGCCATAGCCGTTTTCACTGACCACCATGATGGTCTCTGTCTGCGGGTCGTTCACACAAACCATGCCCACGACCTCGTCGTCGCCGCCGTCCAGCTTCATGCCGGTCACACCTGTGGCCACGCGGCCCATGCTGCGCACCTCGCTCTCGTTGAAGCGCACGGCCCGACCATTGCGGTTGGCCATGATGATTTCGTTCTCGCCGTTGGTCAGGCGCACGCTCACCACCTCGTCGTCGTCGTTGATGAGCAGGGCCTTGACGCCGATGGCACGCTGGTGTCTGTAGGCATCCAGACGGGTCTTCTTCAGCAGACCTTGCTTGGTGGCGAAGAGCACGTAGTGGCTCTTGAGGAACTCGTCGTCGTCGAATTTCTTGATGCGCAGCACGGCATTGATGCTGTCGTCCGGCTCGATGTTGAGCATATTCTGGATGGCACGTCCCTTCGAGTTCTTGTCACCCTCGGGAATCTCGTAGCACTTCTGCCAGTAGCAGCGTCCCTTGCGTGTGAAGAAGAGCAGGGTGTTGTGCATCGTGGCGGGATAGATATACTCGGTAAAGTCGTTGTCGCGGTGGCGAGCACCCTTTGAGCCCATGCCTCCCCTACCCTGAGCGTGGAACTCGTTCAGCGGGGTGCGCTTGATGTAACCCATGTGGGAAAGAGTGATGACCACTGGGTCGTCGGGATAGAAATCTTCGGCGTTGAACTCGTGGTCGAAGGGTATGATTTCGGTACGGCGCTCGTCGCCATACTTCTCCTTCACTTCCAGCAGGTCCTGCTTCATCACTTCCTTGCAGCGCTCGGGGTTGTCCAGTATTTCCTGCAAGTCGGCAATGAGCTTCATCAGATCGTCGTACTCCTGGTGCAGCTGGTCCACGCGCAGTCCGGTGAGCTGCGACAGGCGCATATCGACAATGGCCTTCGATTGCAGTTCGTCCAAGTCGAAACGCTTCTCCAGGTTGCGCTGGGCGTCGGTCGGTGTGGCCGACTGGCGGATGATGTGCACCACCTCGTCGATGTTGTTCACGGCGATGATCAATCCCTCCAGAATATGGGCACGCTCTTGGGCCTTCTTCAGGTCGTACTGCGTGCGGCGGATGGTCACCTCGTGGCGATGGTCGATGAAGTAGCGGATGCAGTCGCGCAGGTTCAGCAGTCGGGGACGGAGGCGCACGCCATCGCTCGTCTTGATGGGTACCAGTGCGATGTTGTTGACTGAGAATGAGCTCTGTAGAGCTGTCATCTTGAACAACTTGTTCAGTATCACATTGGCGTTGGCGTCGCGCTTGCAGTCCACCACTATACGCATGCCCTGACGGCCGCTCTCATCGTTCACATTGGCAATGCCCTCAATCTTGTGCTGGTTGGCCAGGTCGGCAATATAGCTCACCAGTTCGGCCTTGTTCACTCCGTATGGCAGTTCGTTGACCACAATCTTGTCGTGGGTGTCGCCGGTCTCAATCTCGGCTTTGGCCCTCATCACTATTCGGCCACGGCCCGTCTCATAGGCATCGCGCACGCCCTGCAGGCCGTAGATGAATGCGCCTGTGGGGAAGTCGGGGCCTGGTATGTACTGCATCAGGCCATCAGTGTCAATCTCCGGGTTGTCTATGAAGGCGCAGCAGCCGTCTATCACCTCACTCAGGTTGTGGGTAGGCATGTTGGTGGCCATGCCCACGGCGATGCCGTTGCCACCGTTCACCAGCAGATTGGGCACCTTGGTCGGCATCACGCTGGGTTCTGTCAGCGTGTTGTCGAAGTTGGGGTCCATGTCAACGGTGTCCTTCTCCAGATCGTCCATGATGTGCTCGCCCATCTTCGAGAGGCGGCACTCCGTGTATCGCATGGCAGCAGGCGAGTCTCCGTCCACACTACCGAAGTTTCCCTGGCCGTCGACCAGCGTGTAGCGCATGTTCCACTCCTGGCCCATGCGCACCAGGGCGCCGTAGACCGAGCTGTCGCCGTGGGGGTGGTACTTACCAAGCACCTCGCCCACCACGCGGGCACACTTCTTGTGCGGTTTGTCGCTGGTGTTGCCAATGCCCAGCATACCGTAGAGAATACGGCGGTGCACGGGCTTAAATCCGTCACGAACATCGGGGAGGGCACGAGCTACTATCACCGACATCGAATAGTCGATGTAGGAACTTTTCATTTCCTCCTCAATGTTAATCTTCAAAATCCTGTCGTTGTCAAACGTCTGATCCACTGTTTTAATTTACTATTTACTGATTTTCTATTTACGTTTTACTATTGCTTTTGCTTTGCACTTTTGGCGCGAAATCGCCGTAGAGGCACTTTAAATGGCCGCTGTTGCGTTTCAGCCTTTTCCACTTCAGTCTGCAAAGGTACTAACATTTCCGCTATAAAACAAAGATTTAAGCAATTTTTAACCTCGTTACTGACAGCTTCGGTACACAGAAGCCCCGCCACCGGCCCCTCCCGCGGTGGAGAGGGGGGAAGTTACAAATACGTTTGGGGCTTTCAGTCATCTACAGTTAGTGATGTTTCCGCAAAGATACTAAGAAATCCCCGAACCGCCAAACGATTCGGGGATTTTCAGGTCTTCTGCCACAGAAATGGAGGCAGGAACAGGGCTACTGCGCTGTGAAAGAGACGGCCTGGGTGGTGCCCTTCGCCGACGAGCCGAGGTAGAGGCCGTGCCAGGCGATGGTGGCGTCGGTGGGAGCGGTGGTGCTGTACTTCACGGTGTAGGTGCTGCCTTTCACCATTCCCTTGGCTGTAAAGAGTGACAGGGAACTGCTGCACGCAGCGGCAAAGCTGTAGGTCACGAGATTGTTGCCAGAGGCATCGGCCAGCGTGTAGTAGCGGCCTGGGGCATAACTGACGGAACTGGTGACGAAGGCATAGCCCTGCTTGGCGTTGGAGATGGTGCTGCCGCTGCCGCCCCATCCGCCACCACCGCCTTGGCTGGCTCCGGCGCTGATGGCATAGCCTGTGCCCGTGATTTGGATATAGCTGTTGTTGTCGCAGTCCAGACCCTCTTCAGGCGCCCCTTTGGTGGTATAGGCGAACAAGGCTCCGTCGCCGATGGTGATGGCTCCCTGACGACCATAGTTGCTGTCGACGGCATCGTTGCCATTGCTGTAGCACACTGTTGCACCGCCATTGAAGTAGATGGCTCCGCTCGAGTTGATGCAGTCGTCGTAGCAGGCAAAGTAGTGCTGTCCGCCCTCTACGTAGATGGCCGTCTTCGACTCCAGTCCCTCTGCGCCGTCGGTTTTGGTAGACACCTCGGTGGTGCCTCCGTAGAGGGTGACGGTGCCCTGCACCTTAATGCCCTTGGCCGAGCCGCCGCCGGACTGTCCGCCCATGCCGCCCCAGCCGCCCATGCCACCGCCTTGCGACGACGAGCCGCCCAGACTGCTGCCTGTGGTGCTGACGGTCAGTGTGGGGCCTTGGCCGTCGGTGGTGCCCTGCGCGTAGGTGCCGTTGCACTTGATGCCCTTGCCGCCATTGCCGGTCATGCTGATGCTGATGGTGCCTGCGTTCAGCTTGATGCTCTGGTCGGCCTTCAGGCCCTTGGCCGTATAGTCGTCGGTGGTGCCGCTGACGCCGGCTCCGCTGTTGGTGATGCCAA
This sequence comes from uncultured Prevotellaceae bacterium, assembly GCA_902786565.1. Taxonomy (GTDB): domain Bacteria; phylum Bacteroidota; class Bacteroidia; order Bacteroidales; family Bacteroidaceae; genus Prevotella. The sequence continues at coordinate 52,801 of CADACW010000014.1, forward strand.
GCATGCCGCCATTGGTGGTGATGTTGGTGGCAGTGATGCCCCGTCCAGCCTGTCCGCTGGCGTTGATGGTCACGCTGCCGCCGTTCTGCACATAGTCTGTGGTCTTGACGGCCGAGCTGTAGGAGGCATCACTATTGATCACCTTCATCTGTCCGCTGGGAGTCAGGGTGATGGTGCCGCCGTCGATGGTGACGGTGCCCTTCGACTTGATGCTCTTGCTCATCTCGCCGGAGTTCCTGATGTTGACGGTACCACCACCGATAGTCAGGTTGCCGTCGGCCTTCATGCCTATGGCGTTATAGCTGGTGCCGGTCTCCTCGCTGGCATCGCTGGTTCCGCTGTAGGTCGAGGTGACATTCGACAGCGAGTAGGTGCGTGTGGAGCCGCTGGTGCTGTAACTGTTGGTGATGCTATAGTAGATGTCGGAACCGCTGGTGGGTCCGCTGAAGGAGGCCGACCGTATGGTGTAGGTGGCGTTGCGCGAGGTGTAGTTGTCGCTCTTGAAGTAGTAGGTGTCCGAATCGCTTGTGCCGAAATCGTAGTAGTAGAAAGTGGTGGTTGAGTAGCCGTTTGACTTCTTCACGGTCGATGTGAGTTGCTGAACAAGCGTGCCGTCGCTCTTGTAGAGGTAGACGCTCTTCCACGCCTGGTTGCCGGTACCGCCAGGCCCCATGCCGCCGCCGCCCGAAGTGGGTACAGACACATAGACCTTGTACGACTTGGCGGTCTCCTGCTCGGTGTTGGTGCCGGTGGTCTCGGCTGTTCCTCCCTTGCCGTTGGCGGTGATGTCGAGGGTCACTGAGGCGTTGCTCTCGTCAATGCTGATGCTGCCGTCGGCGCTGATGCCCTTGCCGCCGTCGGCGGTGTTGTTGATGGTGATGGTGCCGCCGGTGATGGCTATGTTGCCGTCGGCCTTCAGGCTGGTGGGATAGCTCAGGTCGCTGTCGGCCACGATGCTGCCCGTCTGGTTGACGGTGAGCGAGCCGCCGCTGATGCTGACGTCGCCGGCAGCCTTCAGGCCCTTGGCCCCATCGGCTGTGACATTGAGGTTCAGCGTGCCGTCAAGGACGTAGATGTTGCCGCTGTCCTCATCCTCGTGGTCGGCAGTGGTGCCTGTCGATACTGTGCCGTCAATGTCGCATTGTATAGCATCGTCGGCCACGCCCTTGACGGTCAGTAGTCCGCTCTCCATAAGGAAATACTCGTCGCAGGAGATGCCGTCTTTCTGGGCCTCCATCACATTGACGGTGACATTCTTCAGACTCATATACTCGGCGCTCTTGATGGCGTGGGCCAGCCGTCCATAGACGTTCAGCGTGCCCTTGCCCTTCAGCTCCAGGTGGCCCTTGCAGTAGAGTGCGGCCTTCTGGTCGCCGGTGGTGGCGTCGGTCAGGGTGTTCTCGGTGTCTTTCTTCACGCTCAGTGCCATGCGCTTGCCGTCCATCAGGCAGATGGCCGCTCCGCTGTAGACGGGCGTCTGGTTGGTGAGCGTCACGCCCTGCAGCTCGACGGTGGCCTTGTAGGAGCCCGTCATGTAGAACTCGCCGTCGGTGGTCTGCCCGCTGAGGGTGTAGGTAATCTCTTCGGCCACATCGGGCGACTGGGCTATGCTGACATGGGCGCCGCTGGTCTCGATGGTCAGAAACTGGGCAATGTTGCCAGCCACGGCAATTTCGACCTGCTCCTCGCTGTAGCTGACGGCCACGGTATTGTCGGTCACGGTGGTGCCGTCGACATAGATTTGGGTGATGTCGCTGAGGGTGTACACTTTGTTGAGGATGGTGAGGCTGGTGCCGTTGTCGAACAGCATGTCGCCGGCCTGTGCAGCGGGTATCATGTAGGTGACGTTGCCCACTTGCACATTGAGCGTCTGTGCCGACAGTGCCAGCACGGCCCAGAGCGCTACTAAAACAGAACTGATTCTCTTCATAATAACTTACAGGTTGGTAATTTTGCTGCAAAGATACATATTTTACTATGTAGGTTTACACATTTTTCAACCAACGGCCTAAAACGTTCAGCAAAAAAACTGGATGGTGCAGTCGTGGCCACAAGCATACTGCTCTACGAGCTGCTTCAGGTAGGCTGCATTGTCGGCCACGCGCTGGCGGTTGCCGTCGTAGCCGTTAACCAGCACCACCAGATGGGTGGTCTGGAGTGTCATCTTGGTGCGCTCGTTGTCGCTAGTGGGTGTGCCCACGCCGCCGATGGCATCGCGATAGACGGGCAGCCCCGCAATGTTAAGCATACCGCGGCCAATGCCCTCGTAGGGTTCGCCCTCGCGGCCCACGCCCAAGGTGAGGGTGTCGCCCACGAACTTGTCGGCATCGAACCCGCCGATGCTGTAGCCATAGGCAATGCTGGCCACGTTGACCAGGTCGACGAGGGTGTCAATCTGATAGAGTTGCTTGCCCTGCAGCAGACGGCGGATGAGCTGCTCGCTGGCGGGGCGGTAACGCGAAGGATCTTTGCCACAGGCCCGGTAAACGCGCCGAGTGGCGGCAATGGGGGGCAGTTCCTTCAGCGTCTCGGTGGTCAGGCTGCTGCGACACTGGGCGGCCAGCCGTTCCACCTCCTGCCAGAGAGGCTCGCTGTAAGGACTGTTCACCACGCGGGCCTCGACCGAGGCTCCTACGAAGTCAGGACAGACTTGCTCAATTTCGGGCGAAACGATGATTTGCATAGCGATGAGGTTAAGGGGAGGTCAGAACTGTTCGAGCAGCTGTATGCGTCGCTCGGTGCTGGGATGGGTGCTGAACATGGAACTGAAGAATTGAGTGATGTCCTTCTTCAGCGACTGGGGGTGCACGATGTACATCTGAGCAATGTCCTCGCGGCCCACGTCGCCCAGTCCGGGATTGCGCGAAATCTTGCGCAGCGCCGAGGCCAGGGCCAGCGGATTGCCGCACAGCTCGGCCCCGCCGGCATCGGCCATATACTCGCGCTTGCGGGATATGGCGAAGCGGGTGAGCAAGGTGAAGAAGTAGGCAATGGCCGCACACACAAGTCCCACCAGCATCACCACAACGATGCTGGCTCCGCCGCCATTCTTGCCGTTGTCGTTGCTGCGCCGGCTGCTGCCGCCACCATAGATGAAAGTGTTCCACAGCATGCGGGCCACGAGCGACATGAGCGTGGAGACGATGCCCACAAAGACGATGCTCGTGATGAGCAGACGGGTGTCGCGGTTGCGTATGTGGGTCAGCTCATGGCCCACCACACCCGCCAGCTCCTCGTCGTTGAGGCGGTCCATCAGCCCCGTGGTCACCGTCACCGTGTACGACTTCTCGTCGATGCCGCTGGCAAAGGCGTTCAGTTGCGGGTCGTCGACCACGTTGATTTGTGGCATGGGCATGCCGCAGACCATCGTCAGGTTCTCCACTATATTATATATACGGGGGTTTTCGCGGCGGGTGATGGGGTGAGCGCCCGTGGCCTTGCGCACCATGGCGGCATTTGAGAAATAGGCGATGGCAAACCACACGCCCACGCCAAGAATGACCCAGGGGGCGATGGCGAGAAACTCGTGGTTGACGCTCTGGAAGTCCATAGCGCTCACGGCCCGTCCATACTCGTCGTAGTAGGCGCCGCCCATGCCGTTGACCACGGCAAGGAACACCCACACCATGCCCAGCATGATGGCGGGGAAGCAGAGCAGCAGCAAGATGCTCAGTCTGTTGTTGCGCCAAATCTGTGTCTGTATGCCGACGTACTTCACTTTTGTCAGAACTTGATTTCCGGGGCTTTCTCGTAGGTGGCACGCTCTTCCTTGGGCACCTCGAACATCATTTCGCGGTGGAAGCCGAAGGTGCCGGCCAGCAGATTGCCGGGGAAGGTCTCTACGGCATTGTTCAGTTCGCGGGTGGCGGTGTTGAAGTAGCGGCGCACGCTCGACAGTTTGTTCTCGATGTCGCTCACCTCCTGCTGCAGCTGCAGGAAGTTCTGGTTGGCCTTCAGGTCGGGATAGGCTTCTAAGGCCACCTTCAGTCCGCCCAGGGCCGACGACAGGCGGTTCTCGGCCTGGATTTTGTCGTCGATGCCGGTGGCCTGCATCGCAGCCGCCCGTGCCTCGGTCACGCGGAGCAGTATCTCCTTCTCGTGCTCGGCATAGCCCTTGACCGTGGCCACCAGTTGGGGTATCAGGTCGTGGCGCTGCTTCAACTGCACGTCTATGTTGGCAAAGGCGTTCTCACGGTTGTTGCGCAGTTTCACCAGACTGTTGTAGACGCCGATGGCCCAAAGCACTACCACCACTACGATGGCAATCAATACGAGTAATGCAATTCCAATTGTTCCCATAATTTTTACTATGTTTAGTTGTTGTTCGATATTATTTCGTCCGCAAAGATAATACCAAAATGTCCATTGACACAAATTATTTAGTTTATTTTAATAGTTATTTGCCCGCAACGGGGGGACACTCCCGAAATTACAAAACTTGAATTTAAGGCTTCGCTCGTTGGAATCTGTGTTGAACTGTGGATTCACCATGGCCACCTACGGCTGCAGGAGCCTTCCCTTTTGGTAGCTAAATTAAGCTGTGCCAACAGGCAAGTGTATCTGTCTGGCTATCGCTTCCCCACCACCTTGCCAAGTATGGCGGAGATGTCGGCCACGTCCACCTTGAAGCGAAGCGAGAATACCTCTTAATTCACTCTTCTTATAATCAGACGATATTCACTTCGGGCGTCAGGTCAATGCCGAAGCGCTCGCTCACGTCGTGACGGATGGCCTCGCAAAGAGCCACAACGTCGGCCCCCGTTGCACCGCCCCTATTGACCAGCACCAAAGCCTGACGGCTGTGAACGCCGGCACGCCCCAAGGTGCGCCCCTTCCAGCCACATTGGTCAATGAGCCAGGCGGCGGGAATCTTCACACGTCCGTCACCCAAAAGGTAATGGGGCATTTGTGGATAAGCCTTCAGCAAAGCGTCGAACTGCCCACGGTCCACCACAGGATTCATAAAAAAGCTGCCGGCATTGCCCTCGACAGCAGGGTCGGGCAGCTTCTGCCGCCGGATGTCAATGATCACCTGGCGCAACTGCTCGGCCATAGGCTGTCCGATGTGGCGGGCCTGAAGCTCTGAGCGGATGTTCCCGTAGTCTATCCGGGGGGTGAAGGTTCGGTGCAGACGGTAAACCACGTGGGTGATGAGGAAACGGCCCTTCCATTCCTGTTTGAAGCGGCTTTGGCGGTAGCCGTAATGGCAGTCGCTGGCGGGTATGCTCACCAGCCGGCCTTCGTCCAGGCTCACGGCTTCCACACGGTCTATCAGTTCGCAAGCCTCCACACCGTAAGCGCCGATGTTCTGCACCGCACTGGCTCCCACCTCGCCGGGAATGAGCGACAGGTTTTCGGCCCCGTGCAGACCTTGGGCCACACACCAGGCCACCAGCCCGTCCCACTCCTCGCCGCTGCCGACCCTGACAAGCACTTCGCCATCGGTTTCGCCAAGAATCTCCTTGCCCACAATGGCCGAGTGGAGCACGGTGCCCTGAAAGTCGGTGGTTAGCAGCAAATTGCTGCCCGCACCGACGACGAGCAGCGGCCGGTCGGCATCGGTCAGCGTCGTGGCCAAATGGCGTGCCTCGTCGGCAGTAGTAAACTCAATGAAGCGGCGGCAGCAGGCGCTGATGCCAAAGGTGTTGTGCGGCAGAAGGTCGTAGTTGCGTTCGTCTTTCATCATTCAGTCAGTTTGGTCAGTTTCCAGTCGCCGTTCTCCTGACGGAAAGTCACCTCCGTCTCCTGCCCGTTGGCAATGCCGCGCAAAAGGAAAATCTTATTTGTAGACGACACGCCCTGCTGGCCATATACAATATTATAAATAAGATGCTTGGGCAGTTCAGGGGCAAAGGCATCCCAGAAGTCGGGCGTGATGACGCCCTCCATCTGCGCGAAGTCGTCGTCGGGGTCGGGGCCGGAGAAATCTATCTCGTCGGCAAGGCTCTCCCGCTGGAACACAGAATCGCTGACAAACTGATGGTAGAAGGCGATGAACGACGCGTTGGGATTCTTGGGGAGCGTCTGGTTGCGCACTTCGTAGAGCCGCCACTGGCCCGACTTTCGGCTGAACAGGTACTGCCGGATGAAGTCGTTGTCGAGGAAAATCTTCTCCACTATGGCATGGTTGACGGAGGTGTCCTTGACCAATTCCTTCTGTGCCTCGCTGTCGAAGATGAGCGTGTACTCTCCCTGCTGCATGAAGAAGCGCTCCATCTGCCACTCATCCTCCTGGACGGTGTCGACCTTCGCTCCAGAATTGATGACCAGAGGGAAGTCTATGCGCTCCAGTTGCAGTCGGCGGTTGGAGGCGAAATTGAAAATAAAGTCGTCGAAAAGTTCGTCGGCAGCTACTGGCATCGGCTCCTCTTCAATCAACTCTTCAGGGCTATCCTCCTCTTGCTCCTCCTCTATGGTCTGGCTGACATCGAGAATGGCCGCTTCATCTACGGAGCGGCGCCTCGTGTTTTCATTGCATCCCGTCACCAGCAAAGCAACAAGCAAACAGGCAATAAGATTACTTTTCATTCAGCTGTCAAGCCTAAAGAGTCTTAAAATCGAGTGCAAAGTTACAAATAATTTGGTATTTAAGCAAAATAATTGCTAAAAAATTTGCGTCGTTGAAAAAAAATGTCTACCTTTGCACCCGCAATCCAAAAGAAGGGACCCGTAGCTTAGCTGAATAGAGCGTCAGATTCCGGTTCTGAAGGTCAAGGGTTTGAATCCCTTCGGGTTCACAAAAGCGCTTATGCGCACAGTAAGGAAATAGGAGCATAGCTCAGTTGGTTTAGAGCGCTTCAGTCACATTGAAGAGGTCTTGGGTTCGAGTCCCAATGTTCCTACAAAAATGATGGAATGTCAAGCAAAGAGGATGCAAACGAGCATCCTCTTATTTTTTATATATACCTCAAACGTTTACCGATCAGAGCAGAAGATAGGTCACCACGCAGCAGATGGCTGCCACGGGAAACAGGCCCAGCCGGAACCATGCCGCAATGATGCCCGCCAGCAGCGCAAAGATGCCCGGCCAGAGCGTCGGCGTGGTGAGGACCATATCCGGGAATGTCATCACCGCCAGCGTCACATAAGGCACATAATAAAGGAAACTGCGCACGAAGCGGTTGCGAATCTGCCCCTTGATAAAGACCATAGGAGTCACACGAATCAGGTTGGTGACAATGATGGTCAGTAGAATGTAAATCACTATGCTATGCTTCTCCATCGTCGTCTGTCTTAATTGGTTTGAACCATGCGAAAATGGCAGAGATGACTATTGTCAGCACCACCGTGCGCATGCCACTACTCCATTCTGCTGCTATCGGCATCACGGCGCAAAGGCCACTCAGCACCACACTGACCGCCAGAGCGTAAAGAACATTCCGGTCCTGATGGGCAGGAGGAATGATGATGGCCAGGAACATTCCGTAGAGCGACATACTCAGGGCTGTGACCATCGCGGGTGGCAACAGACTGCCTGCCAAGATGCCCACGGCACATCCTGTGGCCCAAAACAGGGTGGAGATGAGCGCAGCGGCGTAAGTGTAAGCTGGCGGCGTATACCCTGGATGGGCGATGGAGATGCCAAACACCTCGTCGGTGATGCAGCAGGCCATCAGCAGCCGGTGCAGCCACGATGTGCCAGGCGCAATCTTCTGGGAAAGCGCCGCACTCATCAGCATGTAGCGCAAGTTTGTCACCAAGCCCATGGCAATCACCTCGACGTAGGCTGCCTGTACGGCCACCAGCGTCCAAGTGCCGTACTCGCCCGCTGACGCACGTGTGAAGAAACTGGTCACGAAGCCTTCCGCCGCCGTCAGTCCTGCCTTGGCGGCAATGATGCCCAACGAGAAAGCCACGGCAAAATAGCCCATCGCAATGGGTATACCGTCGTGCAGGCCATGTATGATATGTTGTCGTCGTGTCATCGAAGTCCTTACATTACTTTTCTGATTGTAAATTCAAATGTCAGGCCCCCGGCATCGGGCGTGCTGACCGCAATAGTGCCACCATGCAACAGCACGGCATTTTTGACAATGGAGAGGCCAAGGCCCGTGCCACCCATGTCGCGGCTACGGCCTTTGTCTATGCGATAGAAACGCTCAAAGATGCGGGGCAGATGCTTCGCAGGGATACCGATGCCGTTGTCATTGAAGGTGAAGCGCCAGTAGTCCGCCAGTTCTTCGGCCGACAGTTCGACGGTAGTTCCCTGACCAGCATAGTTGATGGCATTGTCCATCAGATTACGGAAGATGCTGTAGAGCAACGAATAGTTGCCTTGGATGATAATGTCACCAGGCAAATCATTGTGCAGAGCCATCTGCCGGTTCTTCATGGCGAAAGCTGTCTCTTGCGCGATGTCGGCAAAGAGTGTGGAAATGTTGACACGCTCTTTCGTAATCATGTCGCGGGCATAGTCCATGCGGTTGAGGGTCGAAATGTCTTGCAGCAATGTCGTCAGACGATGGGCTTGTGCATTGGTGCGGACAATGAACTGTTGCTTCACCTCGTCCGTCATGTCGGGGCTGTCGAGTATGGTGTCGGTGTAGCCGAGTATGCTGGCCACCGGCGTCTTCAGCTCGTGGGCGATGTTCTGGGTCAGTTCGCGGCGCATTCGGTTCTCCTTCTCGGCTTGCTCGCGACTGATGCGCTCGTCCATACGCTTGGCATAGCGGAACAGCAGGAAGCCCAGTCCAGCCATGACTACCAGCGAAAAGAGTAGCAAGTGCCAGTCGCCGACCTCATTGAACGGCATAATGAACTTGCGGTCGTAGTCCTCGAAAAGTATAAAGATGGTGGCATAGACCAAGAACACAGCCATCACACTGAGCCACATCTTCCGTCCTTCTGATAGTTTCTTCATCTCTCACATCTTATTTCTCACCTCTCATTTCTCACCTCTCACCTCTTCAAATGAATAGCCGAAGCCTGTGCGAGAGACCAGACAGGCGGCATAGCGGCCCAATTTCTTGCGTAGTCGGGCAATGTTCACGTCAACCGTCCGCTCTGTTACGATGACATCCTGTGGCCATACGCTGTCAAGCAACTGTTGCCGGCTGAACACCCGTCCGCGGTGAGTGAGCAACAGAAGCAGCAGTTCATACTCCGTGCGTGTGAGGGCGATGGGGTCGCCATCGATGCAGGCGGTCTTATTGGCGGCATTGACAACAAGCGCATCGTACTCCAAACTCCCATCCTTATGGAGGGGCTGGTGTAGGCTCCCCCTGCCCAGCACTGCCTTCACCCGTGCCATCACCTCACGAACAGAAAATGGCTTGGTCACATAGTCGTCGGCTCCGAGCGCAAAGCCCAGCAGTGTATCGTTCTCCGTGTCTTTCGCCGTCAGAAAGATAATAGGTATATGTCGGGTCTGTTCATTCTCTTTCAGCCGCTTGGCCATTTCGAAGCCCGACATGCCCGGCATCATCACGTCGAGCAGCAAGAGATGGTAACAATTATGCGTCGTGCATTGTGAATTATGTATTGCCTTAAGACCCTCTTCTGCCGAGTAAGCTGCTTCCGCCAGATAGCCTGCCGCACGGAGATTGAACAGCAGGATGTCGCACAAATCCCGCTCGTCATCAACGACCAAAATACGATTTTGTTCCATAGCGCGTGCAAAGGTACAAAAAAAAGTGGAAAGTACTTCTTTATTTCTGCTTTTATTGCTTAACCCCAAAAGACAAAAGCTTGGTCACCGCACCTGACTTCGGTCTTCGGCTGCCCATTGTCTGATACTCAGTCTTAAACTTGTTGCCGTCTGGGAGACTTGTTTTTACAATGCCCCAAAAGGTGGCCGTCTGACGCATGGCAGTCGGAAGGTTCGGTGTGTTTTTACGGGAATACTCTTTCCGAAAGGGAAGGAAGATTGTCAGAAAGACGAAGTCCGTGCCCAGCTTTTCGCCTACTTATATATATTATAAGGTGTAGGCAAAGTGATTTGTTTCTCGAAGAAAATGATTAATTCAACTTTCGCAAGCAAGGTGGGGGTTAAAAAATATTTTACATCTCAAAAACAAGGACTAAGCGGACTCAGAGATAAGTGCCACTTATCTCGGAGATAAGTGCCTTTTATCTCGGAGATAAGTGGCACTTATCTCTGAGGGGGGTATTTGGAAAACTGACACTCACGTTGGGGGATTAAAGGAGTTTCGCACTTATGCAACCCAATGCCCTATATGGGCCAGACAGCGGTAGCCCGCCGTTGCGGTCATCCCCGTACCAGCCATTCGAATGGCAGGCGCCCCCTGTCAGATGTCTATGGCATCGGCTGCGCAAAACTTGAGAAAGTTGAATTACCTGATCTCTTCCAGTTACTAAAAAAAGCAAAAAAAGTGTACTGTTCGATTTTGGTATAAGTTTTTTTTTGTATCTTTGCAACTTAAAATACAATTCAAGTCAATGAAGAACATACGCAACTTCTGCATCATCGCACATATAGACCACGGAAAGTCAACACTGGCCGACCGTCTGCTGGAACGCACCAAGACCATTCAGGTGACCGAAGGACAGATGCTCGACGACATGGACTTGGAACGGGAGCGAGGTATCACCATCAAGAGCCACGCCATCCAGATGGAATATGTATATAGTGGTGAGAATGGAGAGGTGATAGGTGAGAATGGAGAGGTAAGAGGTGAGAAACCGGCCCCTGGCAAGTACATTCTGAACCTGATTGACACGCCGGGACACGTGGACTTCTCCTACGAGGTGTCGCGGAGCATTGCCGCCTGCGAGGGTGCCCTGCTCGTGGTCGACGCCACACAGGGCGTGCAGGCACAGACCATATCAAACCTCTATATGGCCATAGACAACAACCTGGAAATCATACCCGTCATCAACAAGATTGACATGCCCAGCGCCATGCCCGACGAGGTGGAAGACGAAATCATTGACCTCATTGGCTGCAACCGCTCTGACATCATCCGCGCCAGCGGAAAAACAGGAGAGGGCGTGGACGAGATACTAAAGGCCGTGGTGGAGCGCATACCGCACCCCGTGGGCGACGAGCAGGCTCCGCTGCAGGCACTCATCTTCGACTCCGTCTTCAACTCGTTCAGGGGCATCATCGCCTACTTCAAAATCACCAACGGCATCATCCGTAAGGGCGACAAGGTGAAGTTCTTCAACACAGGCATGGAGTACGAGGCCGACGAGGTGGGCGTGCTCAAGATGGACATGATACCCCGGCAGGAACTGCGCACCGGCGACGTGGGCTACATCATCAGCGGCATCAAGGACTCGAAGGAGGTGAAGGTGGGCGACACCATCACGCACGTGGCACGCCCTTGCCTGAAGGCCATCGAGGGATTCCAGGAGGTGAAGCCAATGGTCTTCGCCGGCGTCTACCCCATCGACCCCACCGACTACGAGAACCTGCGCGCCTCGCTCGAAAAGCTGCAGCTGAACGACGCTTCGCTCACCTTCCAGCCGGAGAGTTCGGTGGCCCTCGGCTTCGGGTTCCGATGCGGATTCCTCGGACTGCTGCACATGGAGATTGTACAGGAGAGGCTCGACCGAGAGTTCGATATGGATGTCATCACTACCGTGCCCAACGTCAGCTATATGTGCTACACCAAGCAGGGAGAAGTTAAAGAGGTGCACAACCCCAGCGGACTGCCCGACCAGACGATGATAGACCGCATAGAGGAGCCCTACATCCGAGCCAGCATCATCACTGCATCGGCCTACATCGGACCCATCATGACGCTCTGTCTGGACAAGCGCGGCGAGCTGATAGACCAGCAGTATGTCAGCGGCAACCGAATGGAACTGCATTTCATGCTCCCGCTGGGCGAGATAGTGATTGACTTCTACGACAAGCTGAAGTCCATATCGAAGGGCTACGCCTCGTTCGACTACCACGTGGACTCCTTCCGCCCGTCGAAACTCGTCAAGCTGGACATCCTGCTCAATGGCGAGCCCGTAGACGCCCTGTCGACGCTCACCCACCAGGACAATGCCGTCACCTTCGGCCGCAGGATGTGCGAGAAACTGAAAGAACTGATTCCGCGACAGCAGTTCGACATCGCCATACAGGCAGCCATCGGCGCCAAGATCATCGCCAGAGAGACCATCAAACAGGTGCGAAAGGACGTGCTGGCCAAATGCTACGGAGGCGACGTCACCCGAAAGCGCAAACTGCTGGAAAAACAGAAACGCGGAAAGAAACGCATGAAGCAGATAGGCAACGTGGAAGTGCCGCAGAAAGCCTTCCTTGCCGTCTTGAAACTTGATTAACGACAAAACCTTCTCAAAACAGTAAGACCTAACAACATAATAGACCAAACGACAAAACTACCTACAACTATGGCAGCCTTAAGTTTAACTCCACGCGACGTGGCCCGCGAACTGGCCAGACGATACAGTACTATGACCCACGACGAGTTGGATATGCTCGAAGAGATACTTGTGCCAATGAAGTTCGCCAAGGGAGAAAAGATACTTGACGAAGGACAGGTGTGCGAGAACATCTACTGGATAGTGAAGGGACTGGTGCGCCAGTTCTACTATAAGAACAAGAAGGAACTCACGGAATACATGGCCACCGAGAACACCATCTGCATGAGTATTGAGAGCCTGTTCCGCGAGAAACCCTCGCAGCAAATCATACAGACGCTTGAGCCCACCATCCTCTACGCCATACCCATGCACGGCCTGGAGGCTGCAGCCATCAAGAGCGTCAACATCCAGATGCTCTACCGCAAGATTCTGGAGGAGTCGCTCATCATCAGCCAGCAGCGTGCCGACATGCTCCGCTTCGAGAGTGCACAGGACCGCTACCAGAAGCTGGTGAAGACGTCGCCCCAGCTGGTGCTCCGTGCCCCTCTGGTCTACATTGCCAGCTATTTGCAGATGACGCCCGAGACACTCAGCCGTGTCCGCACGGCCGTCCTCTTCAACAACAATTAGGGACTGGAAACTATGATCCACGAAGCAATCCTCAACCTATTCAGACAAGTGGCATCGGCAGTCCTCCTGCTGCTCGCTACGGGCGCACAGGCCCAGATACCGCAGTTTGACAATCAGACGTCGGAGGCAACAGCACGCACGTTCACGCTCAACCTGACCGATGACGGGGCGGCACAGATGGTGTGCTTCCTCCCCAAGTCACCATCGGGCCGAGCCATCGTGGGCGTGCCCGGAGGCGGCTACTCCATGTTGTCAAACACCCATGAGGGCACACTGGCCCACAGCTGGCTGAACGGACAGGGCATTGCCTACTTCGTGGTGAACTACCGGCTGCCCAACGGCGACCGCTCAAAGCCTATCGCCGACGTAGAGGCAGGCATCCGCATAGTGCGCGACTCGGCGCAGGTGTGGGGCATCAACCCGCACGACGTGGGCATCATGGGCTTCTCGGCCGGCGGTCACCTCTCATCGGTCATCTCCACCCATTCATCCTTCGAGGTGCGCCCCGACTTCACCATCCTCTTCTATCCCGTCATCTCCATGGACGAGCGCGTCAGCCACAAGTGGTCGTGCCGCAACTTCCTGGGCGAGCAGGGGCAGAAAGACTCTAAATTAGTGCGTGAGTTCTCGACCGACAAGGCTGTGCGACGCCACCTTACCCCTCCCGCCTGTATCATCATGGCCAACGACGACCAGTTGGTGCCACCCGTCACCAATGGCGTACAGTATTACTCGGCCATGCGCAACGTCGGCAACGAGTGCGCTATGTACATCTACCCCACGGGCAGCCACGGCTTCGGCTTCGGCACCTGGTTCAAGTATCACGACCAGATGCTCACCGACCTGGGCAACTGGCTCAACAGCGTCCACACGCCCAAGCCCGGCGCCAAACGCGTGGCCTGCATCGGCAACAGCATCACCGACGGCCACGGCATCGACATGGCCACAGCCTACGGCTATCCCGCCGAACTGCAGAAGATTCTGGGCGACAACTACTGGGTGAAGAACTTCGGTGTCTCGTCGCGCACCATGCTCAACAAGGGCGACCACCCTTATATGGACGAGATGGCCTGGCGCGACGCACTGGCCTTCCGCCCCGACATCGTCGTCGTCAAGCTCGGCACCAACGACTCGAAGCCCGAGAACTGGCAGTACAAGGCGGAGTTCAAGCACGACCTGCAGCAGCTCATCACCACCCTGCGCCCAGACTTGGCCCAGACAACCACAAAGAAGAAGAAAGGCAAGGCCAAACGGAAAGAGGAGCCGAAGCCCAAGCCTGAGATTTACCTCTGCACACCCATCCCGGCCATCAAGAGCACCTGGAACATCAGCGACTCCGTCATCGTAGCGGGCATCATCCCCATCCAGCAGGAAGTGGCAGCAGAATACGGCCTGCACGTCATCGACCTGCACACGCTCTTTGCCAACGATGCCGACAAGATGCTCTCCGACGGCATCCACCCCAACGCCAAGGGTGCCCACCGGATGGCCGAAATCATTGCCGCAGAGATAGGAAAGTAGAAACCATGAAGTGCGGAAACAGAATCGTAGCGGCTGTTGTCATCGTCCTTTCCCTGACATTACACTCCAACAGCCTCCATGCTCTTGCACCCCTCTCCTTGGAGACGGACACAGCGCAGACATTGCAACCTGAACTGCAGAAGCTGGGCGACCGCCTGCTGGCCGGAAAGACGGGCAGCATCGTGGCCATCGACCCTGCCACGGGCGAGATTCTATGCCTGGCCACAAACTCAGACCATGGCAGCGACGTGAAGTTGGCCATCGGTAAGCCCTACGCACCGGGGTCCACCTTCAAGCCGGCACAGGCACTCACACTCCTCTCCGAGGGTGTCGTGACCGAAGAGACCGCCGTGGCCTGCGACAAGGGAATCACCGATGGCAACATCCGCGTGGGCTGTCACCAACACCGCTCGCCGCTCAAGCTGAAGGAGGCCCTCGCCCAGTCGTGCAACACATGGTTCCTGGTCACCTTCGCCTCGATGATCAACGACGACTTCATGTACGAAACCCGCGAGGAGGCCATCACCACCTGGCGCAGCTATATGCAGAGCATGGGACTGGGCGGACCTATGCACATCGACATCGAGGGTGAAGAGGGTGGTCTGCTGGCCGGGGCCGACTATCTGAACCGCCGCTACAAGGACGGATGGGACGGCAAAACCATCTGGTGGGCAGGCATGGGTCAGGGCGACGTGACGCTCACACCTCTGCAGATGTGCAATCTTGCCGTCACCATTGCCAACCGCGGCTGGTACTACGTGCCCCATATCCACAAGAAGCCTAAGAATCCACGCTTCAGCACCAAACGTCAGACGAAGGTGCTCCCCGAAGCCTACCCACCCGTGGTGGAGGGCATGCGCCTGGCCGTGGAGCACGGCACCGCCTTCGGCATCCGCACCTCCTACCCCATTTGCGGTAAGACGGGAACGGTGGAAAATCCCGGCACCGACCATTCCGCCTTCATCGGTTTTGCGCCAAAAGATGCTCCTCGCATCGCCGTCAGCGTCTACGTGGAGCATGGTGGTTTCGGGGCAGACCTTGCCGCCCCCATTGCCGCCCTCATCATCGAGAAGCACCTGAAGGGCACGCTATCCGAGCGTTCAGAGCAGCGTGCCAAAAGCATCGCCGCCAAGAAAATCATTCAATGAGGAATCCCCTTTTCAGACCCTCCGAATTAGCAACACTCCAATCCTTTGTCAGATGGTCTCTTACTGAAAGGAACAAGTGTTTCACTACGTCTGCATAGATGGGGTTCTTCTGGTATGTGGGCAGCAGTCGGTCCTTACGGTCGGTATTCTTCTGTTTGCGGAGAATGTAAATTTGGTCAATCTTGTACTTTTTCAGATTGATATTGTCAGTCAACTTCAGCCACTCCGCTATAATAATATACATAGAGTTAGGATTGAACTCCATCAACTGAGAAGCCGTAGTAGACGACCCTTCAAGCATAGTTTTGTCAAGGTACGTCTTGCACTCGATGGCCACGGCAGGGATTTGAAGATTTTCCTCTTGCACATTTGTCTCTCCCTCACACTGGAATTTTGCGCCCACATTCACGCCTATCAGGAAGTCGTGCTCTTTGTGCTCGATGGTGAAGCAAGGCTTCTTCACCATTTCAGTATAAGATGTAGGCCGATAAGAAATACTTTTTAAGGCGCTTGCTTTACCAATCAGGGCATTTCCGGCTATGCTCGCAATGAGGTCGTGGAAAAGGTAGTAGCAAAATTCTTCCAGCACACTTGACTGAAGATTTGAGCGAGAGTCGAATGCCTCAGCGTATGTCTTTGCCTCTATGAAATCCTTATATGCGTTCAAAAGTTCCACACGTCTGTTTATAACAGTTTCCACTTCACCATCTGTGGAGTCTACGAATGGTCCTTTCAGACTCAGGTTGTCGCTTTTCCACTGCTCATAGGAGTTCCGAATCTTGACAAGATAGGCACTACGCTTTTCGTCTTTGCTGAATTCCTTTTCTTTTCTCGAAATGTTATCTCCATGTACAAACATAACGGCTAATCTCGGTTTAATTGTTCATAAATATTTTCAGCTATGGCTTTTGCCATCAGAGGGGGGACTGCATTGCCTATTTGATTGTACTGACAAAGGTGTATCTCGTCCAGCCGTCCTTCCTTTTTCAGCAGGGAATGACTTGGAATCGTTGGATGACCTTTGAACACATACCAATCGGGGAACGACTGGATTCTGGCGCCCTCACGGGCAGTAAAATTTCTGTTCTTATAAGGATGAACAAAGTTGGCATAGAACGACGCTGCTATCGTGTGGCAGGGCTTGAATGGATACATCCGTCGGCTATTTTGACTATAAACCTTTGTAGCCAACACTTTACTATTCCTCTTGAAAGGCTTAAGTTCTTCCGGCACATCAGAGCCCGACTCACCCCACTTGATAGCTTTGAAACGCTCCACCATCCTCGGCGTATGGTTCATCGCCTTATGATTATAAAGTTTTGCCGCACCACGTCGCAATAAGCGCTGGTAATCATTTTCCGGTTCCTTGGTGTAATCCATCTCTTCTGCACCACCACATGCCTCCACGTCGGGGAGGTCGGAGATAGCATCCCAAAGCGTGGGGCAAGGTTTAAGGTTTTCGGTAAAAAGATTTCCTCCTTCGTGCACAGAGTGTGTAGGTAGCGGAAAGAATGCTTCCAGCTTCTTCTTGCTGGCCACGACCAATAGCCGTTTTCTGATTTGAGGCACACCATAGTCGGTTGCGCTAATGATGCTATGCTCAACATGATAGCCCAATGCCTTCAGCTCTTCTTTGATGATATTGAGCACGTAACTCCCCGAAATTGTCTTTGCTTTTACCAGGTTTGGCACATTCTCCATAATGACAACCTCCGGCAGCAAGAGCCTTGCCACCCTAAGAAATTCTATGAAAAGACTGTTTCGGGGGTCTTTTGCATCACCTGCTTTCTTATTGGCAATAGAGAATCCCTGACACGGAGGCCCTCCAAGAAGAACGTCTACTTTGCCTTTGAACTTCGCAAGAATCTCCGCGTCAGAGACTTTGCGGATATCATTATTGATTACGTCAGTCTCAGGATGATTGAAGCTGAACGTCTCAGACGCCCACAGGTCAGCCTCGATGGCTCCTATGATGTCATATTTACCGGTCAAAGAGAATCCAAGGCTGAAACCTCCTGCTCCAGCAAATGTGTCCAATACGTTCAGCTTCTCTTTATTCTGCATTTTCTTTCTGTTAGAATAGTGTCTGTTCACCGTCATCGATGTGGGTGACGCGGTCGTTCAGTTCGGCCAGTTTGCCGCTGTTCCAGCGGTCGGTGGTGCCAACGAGGTAGCCGGTGATGCGCTGCAAGCGGTCGATGTTGTGGCTGTGGCAGCGGGGGCACTCCTTCAGGTCTTGAGTGGCGTTCTCATAGCCGCAGTCCATGCAGCGGTTGCGGTTGTGGTTCACCGAGCCGTAGCCCATGTTCAGGCGGTCCATCATGTCTACCACACTCATGATGACCTGCGGGTTGTGGGTGGCATCGCCGTCAATCTCCACATAGAAAATGTGGCCGCCACGGGTCAGGTCGTGGTAAGGTGCCTCCACCTCAGCCTTATGGCGTGCCGAGCACTTGTAGTAGACGGGCACGTGATTCGAGTTGGTGTAGTAGTCGCGGTCGGTGATGCCAGGCAGACTGCCGAAGTCCTTTCGGTCGCGCTTGGTGAATCGGCCTGCCAGTCCCTCTGCGGGCGTGGCCAGCACGGAATAGTTGTGGTGATAACGCTCCGAGAACTCGTTGACGCGGTCGCGCATGTAGGTGATGATGCGCAGCCCCAGCTGCTGGGCCTCCTCGCTCTCGCCGTGGTGCTTGCCGGTCAGGGCCACCAGACACTCAGCCAACCCGATGAAGCCGATGCCGAGCGTGCCCTGATTGATGACGTTCTCGATGGTCTCGTTGGGTTTCAGCTTGTCGCCGCCTATCCACAGGCTCTTCATCAGCAGGGGGAACTGCTTGGCCAGGGCCGTCTTCTGGAACTGGAAGCGGTCGTCCAACTGCTTGGCGGCCACTTCGAGCATTCCGTCCAGGCGGGCGAAGAACTTGGCGATGCGCTGCTCTTTCGCCTCCTGCCCGTCGCCACTCACTTCCTGCATGCACTCAATGGCCAGCCTCACAATGTTGATGGTGGTAAACGAGAGGTTGCCGCGCCCTATGCTGGTCTTCGGCCCGAAGCGGTTCTCGAAGACACGTGTCCGACAGCCCATCGTGGCCACCTCGTGCAGATAGCGTTTGGGGTCGTCGGCCCGCCACTCGTCGGTCTGGTTGAAGGTGGCGTCGAGGTTGAGGAAGTTGGGGAAGAACCGCCTTGCCGTCACCTTGCAGGCCAGCTGGTAGAGGTCGAAGTTACGGTCTTCGGGCAGATAGTTCACGCCGCGCTTCTTCTTCCATATCTGTATGGGGAAGATGGCCGTCTCGCCGCCGCCCACTCCCTCGTAGGTGGAGAGCAGAATTTCGCGCATCACGCACCGGCCCTCGGCCGAGGTGTCCGTGCCGTAGTTGATGCTTGAGAAGACCACTTGGTTGCCACCACGCGAGTGGATGGTGTTCATGTTGTGGATGAAGGCCTCCATGGCCTGGTGCACACGGCCCACAGTCTTGTTGATGGCGTGCTGGCGCACCCGGTCTAAGCCCTTCAGCCCGTCGAGGGGCTGTTTCAGATAGTCCATCAGGGGCTCGTCGTAGAGGGCTGAGAAGTCTTCGCCGTAGAGATCCTCCAGATATTTCACCTCTTCTATATACGTGAGGCGCACGAAAGGTGCCAGATAGAAGTCGAAGGCGGGTATGGCCTGTCCACCGTGCATCTCGTTCTGCGCGCACTCCATCGATATGCATGCCAGCACGCTTGCCGTCTCTATGCGCTTGGCTGGGCGCGAGGCACCGTGGCCGGCAATGAAGCCGCAGTTCAGGATGTTGTCAAGGGGGTGCTGCACGCAGGTGAGCGACTTGGTGGGATAGTAGTCCTTGTCGTGTATGTGCAGGTAGTTGCCCTTGACGGCATCGCGTGCCTCGTCCGAGAGCAGGTAGTCGTCGACGAAGGGCTTGGTGCTCTCCGATGCGAACTTCATCATCATGCCTGCGGGTGTGTCGGCATTCATGTTGGCGTTCTCGCGGGTCACGTCGTTGCTCTTCACATTGACGATGTCGAGGAAGATGTCGCGGGTCTTCGCCTTGCGGGCAATGGAGCGCTGGTTGCGATAGGCAATGTACTTCTGTGCCACGTCCTTTCGGCTCGACTTCATCAGTTCCAGTTCCACGGCATCCTGTATCTCCTCCACCGTCATCTGCGACTGTCCGCGCTGTGCCACATGGTCAGTAATCTGGCCTATCAGCCTCTCGTCCTCACCCTTGTCGGTGGTCATCATGGCCTTACGGATGGCAGCCATGATTTTCTGTTCGTTGAAGCCGACGATTCGCCCGTCGCGCTTCACTACGGTCTGTATCATAATGCAATAAGTTGTTTAAGATGGGTATTAGTTTAAAATGGGCTTGCAAAGATACCACATTTTTTTGAAGTGGCACACTTTGCAAGCCTATTTTTGTAGTTAAAAAAAGTCAAACTCTTTGCCCATCGGCCTACAGCGTGCGCATAGCGTTGAGTACGGCCAACACGGTGACGCCCACGTCGGCAAAGACGGCCATGCCCATCGTGGCCATGCCCGTGGCGGCCAGCATCAGCACGGCTGCCTTGATGCCTATGGCCAGCCACACATTCTGCCGGGCTATGGCCAGCGTGCGCCGTGCCAGTTGTATGGCTGTGGCTATCTTGGCGGGGTTGTCGTCCATGATGACCACGTCGGCGGCTTCGATGGCGGCATCGCTGCCCAGTCCGCCCATGGCTATGCCCACGTCGGCACGGGCCAGCACGGGTGCGTCGTTGATGCCGTCGCCCACGAATGCCACCTTGGTCTGTGTGTGTTGGCGTTGGTTGCCGAGCAACTGCTCCACCCGCGCCACCTTGTCGGCAGGCATCAGATGGGCGTGCACCTCGTCGATGTCCAACTGGCGGGCCACGTCGTCGGCCACCTCCTGCTGGTCGCCGGTCAGCATCACCATGCGGCCTACGCCCAATCGCTTCAGGCTGGCTATGGCTTCGCCGCTGGTGGTCTTGACGCGGTCGTTGATGATGATGTGGCCGGCGTAGGTGAACGCTGAACGTTCAGCGTTGAGTGGGGCGGTGGCCACGTGGATGATGGTGCCTGTGTGGGTGCAGGGGTGCCACTTGGCCCCTACCGTCTCCATCAGCTTGCTGTTGCCCACGCACACCAGCAGAGAGCCCACCTGTGCCCTGACGCCCATGCCAGCCAACTCCTCCACATGGGTCACGCTGCAGCCGTCGGTGGCCTCGTCGGGGAAGGCGTCGCGCAGGGCGGCCCCGATGGGATGTGTGGTGAAGTGCTCAACATGGGCTGCCAGATGGAGCAGCTGACGCTCGTCGATGGTCTCGGGATGGACGGCGCTGACGGCAAACTGCCCGTGGGTGAGGGTGCCCGTCTTGTCGAACACCACCGTGCCTACCTTGGCCAGCACGTCCATAAAGTTGGCCCCTTTGACCAAGATGCCCTTCTTTGAGGCACCGCCGATGCCGCCGAAGAAGGTGAGCGGCACGCTGATGACCAGCGCACAGGGGCACGAGACAACCAGGAACATCAGGGCGCGATATAGCCAGGTGGCAAATGTCTCGGCGAAGGGCAAATGGCCAATGAAGAACAGAAGCGCCGGCGGCACCACGGCCAGGGCGAGGGCTGCAAAGACCACGATGGGCGTGTAGAGGCGGGCGAAACGGGTGATAAAGGTCTCGCTCTCCGACTTGTGCTCGGTGGCGTGCTCCACCAGGTCGATGATTTTTGCCACGGTGCTCTCGCCATAATTCTTTGTGGTACGCAAGCGGACGACGCCCGTCATGTTGATGCACCCGCTGGTCACCTCGTCGCCAACAGCAGTCTGACGGGGCAGACTCTCGCCCGTCAGCGCCATGGTGTTCAGGTCGGTCGAGCCTGTGGTCACCACGCCGTCGAGTGGCACTTTCTCGCCGGGGCGCACCTCGATGGTCGAGCCTACGGCCACCTGTTCAGGGGCCACATCGGCAATGGTGTCGCCGCTGACCACGTGGGCCACATCGGGCCGGATGTCCATCAGATGGGCGATGCTCTTGCGGCTCTGGCCCTCGGCATAGCCCTCGAACAGCTCGCCAACCTGGAAGAAGAGCATGACGGCGACGGCTTCGGCAAACTCGGTCTCGGCTTCCGGCAGGAACCCGATGGCCAGCGCACCGATGGTGGCCACCGACATGAGGAAGTGCTCGTTGAAGGCGTCGCCATGTGTAATGCCCTCGTAAGCTTCGTGCAACGTCTCGTGGCCAACGAGCAGATAGGCAGGCAGATACAGCAGCAGCGTCTGCCACGTCGGCAGCGACAAGGTTTTCTCTAAGACGACGGCTGCTATCAGCAGCACTGCGCTGACGGCCAGAAGCCACAACTGGCGGTGCTGACCGTGCTCGTGATGTCCATGATGGTGCTCATGGTGATGTTCGTGATGATGTTCTTCCATAACTTTGCAAATGTTTGATGATTTCAGTGTGCAAAATTACGACAAAAGTTTTGCAACTCGGTTGCAAAGTGGGGGGGCCGGACGCACCCCCCTTAGAGATAAGTGCCACTTATCTCCGAGATAAGTGCCTTTTATCTCCGAGATAAGTGGCACTTATCTATTTTGGGGGGTTAAACCAGTTATTTGAATTGGAAGTAAAAAATTTGAATATAGAAGCTAATCCCGGAACCTCTCTCCCCAGTATTCGGCCATGCGCTGGCAGAGCTTCTCCTCGGCTGGCGAGTGCTGCGGATGCCACAGGCGCTGGGTGGTGATGGCATCGGGCAGGTACTGCTGCGGGGTGAAGTGGCCGGGATAGTCGTGCGGGTACTTGTAGCCGTCGCTGTAGCCCAGCTGCTTCATCAGCTTCGTCGGGGCGTTGCGCAGATGGAGGGGCACGGGCAGATTGCCCGTCTCACGCACCAAGGCCAAGGCGCTGTCTATGCCCAGATAGGCCGAGTTGCTCTTGGGGCTGGTGGCCAGATAGACACAGGCCTCGGCCAGTGCGATGCGGGCTTCGGGCCACCCAATCTTCATCACCGTGTCGAAGGCGGCATTGGCCAGAAGCAAGGCGTTGGGGTTGGCCAGCCCAATGTCTTCCGATGCCGAGATGACCATGCGGCGAGCTATGAACTGCGGGTCTTCGCCCCCCTCAATCATGCGGGCCATCCAGTAGAGGGCGGCATCAGGGTCGCTGCCGCGGATGCTCTTGATAAAGGCCGAGATGATGTCGTAGTGCATTTCGCCGTCCTTGTCATAGGCCAGCGGATTCTGCTGCAGACAGTCCTCCACCAGCGCGTCGGTGATGATCACCGGCTGTCCGGGCCCGGCTGTGGCCGTCTGCTGCCCCACCACCAGTTCGAGAATGTTCAGCAGCTTGCGGGCGTCGCCGCCGCTGTAGCGCATCAGCGCCCCGGTCTCGCGCAGGTCGATGTCAAGCTGGCTCAGTTCCAGGTCGGTATGGATGGCGCGGTCCAGCAGCTTGAGCAGGTCGTCCTTCTCCAGCGACTTCAGCACATAGAGCTGACAGCGCGAGAGCAGGGGCCTGATGACCTCGAAGGAGGGGTTCTCGGTGGTGGCGCCTATGAGCGTGACAATGCCGCGCTCCACTGCACCCAGCAGCGAGTCTTGCTGCGACTTGGAGAAACGGTGAATTTCGTCGATGAAGAGGATGGGCGACGGTCCCTGTCCGAAGAAGCGGCTCTTCTGCGCCTTCTCAATCACGTCGCGCACGTCCTTCACCCCGCTGGTCACGGCCGAGAGGGTGTAGAAGGGCGTCTCCAGACGGTTGGCAATGATGTGGGCCAGCGTGGTCTTGCCCACCCCCGGCGGCCCCCAGAGAATGAACGACGATATGTGGCCGGAGTCAATCATCCGCCGGAGCACGGCACCCGGCCCCACCAGATGCTGCTGCCCGATGTACTCGTCGAGGGTGCGCGGCCTGAGTCTTTCTGCTAATGGTTGTGACATGTCTTTATCGTTAAGTTGATGCAAAGGTAGCAGATTTTGGGGAGTTAAAGGGGTTAATTGCTGTTAAAGGGAGTTAAAGGGGTGCATAATTGCTGAAAGAATGGCAAAAATTGCTACCTTTGCATCATAAACAGAAAAACATTATATATAGGTATGGAGCAAACAACAGAAAGGAAAGCCCTGACACTGAAGACGCTGACCAAAAGCACCGTCTGGGATATTCAGGAGAACGACGTCTTCCGCCTTTGGGAAAGTGCCGAAAAAGACGCTGAGGTGAAAGACAACGTGCGACACTACGCGGACATCATCCGCTCGGCCTTCATGATTGAAGAGCTGCCGGGCGACTCGATGGTGGTCAAGCAGAAATACGAGAAGCTGGGCTACAAGGTGGGTCTGGTCAGGCTGGACGAGAGCCAGAAGGTGGTGTGGGCCATCAAGAAGCGCCCCATCGTGCGCGTCACCGACCTGACCTACGAGAACATCCGTCACATCACGGCAGCCAAGCTCATCGAGGTGCTCGACCGCAACTTCGGCGGCGGCTGGGACTCGCTCTCGCAGAGCATCAAGGACATCATCGAGAACGGCTTTGACATCTCGACCACCACCCTGCCCAAGGAGCGGCTGCACAAGAAAGGCGGCATGTACGAGAAGAAGGTGCAGGACGGATTTGAGGTGCTGGAAGTGCCAAAGGGCACTTGGGTGGAGGCCATCTTCGCCAAGGCCAAGCCTGAGGCCGAGAAGCCCAGGATGAAGTTCAACAGCTATGACGACAGCGAGCACGACGACGACGAGGATGTAGAGATAGAGGACACCTACAACAAGCCCGACGAGGACGACATCGAGATAGATGAGCCCAACGACGACGAAATCACCGAGGAGAACTACTCCACAATGATGGACCTGGGTGGAGCCGATGGCGACGAAGACACGGAAGACCTGAATCTCATAGAGTTTGCCGAGGATTGATATGGACAGCAAGCAAATCAACACAAACGCTGAGACTATCACCGGCAGGGAGGCGCTGATGCGGGCCTTGCAGGCCGAGGGCGTGACCACCATCTTCGGCTACCCCGGCGGCAGCATCATGCCCGTCTACGACTCGCTCTATGACTACACGCGGGGCGACACCAAGGCATTCGACCACATACTGGTGCGCCACGAGCAGGGGGCTGTGCACGCCGCGCAGGGCTACGCCCGCGTGAGCGGAAAGGTGGGCGTGGCCATCGTCACCAGCGGTCCCGGAGCCACCAACACTCTGACAGGCGTGGCCGATGCCATGCTCGACTCTACACCCATCGTGGTCATTGCCGGACAGGTGGGCATCGGCGCCCTCGGAACGGACGCTTTTCAGGAGGTGGACCTCGTGGGTGTGGCACAGCCCATATCGAAATGGAGCTACCAGATACGCCACGCCGACGACGTGGCCTGGGCCGTGAGCCGTGCCTTCTACATAGCACGCAGCGGCCGTCCCGGACCCGTGGTGCTCGACTTCCCGAAAAACGCCCAACTGCACGAATGTAAGTGGGAAGGCCCCGCACACGTGAACTTTGTGCGCAGCTACGTGCCCTACCCTACCCTCAACGAGCAGTCCATCGCCGAGGCGGCACGCCTCATCAACAGCGCCCAGCGGCCACTTGCCTTGGTGGGTCAGGGCGTGGAACTGGCCTGCGCCCACCAGCAGCTGCTGGAGTTTCTGGAGAAGGCCGACATACCAGCCGGACGCACCCTGCTGGGACTCTCGGCACTGCCCAGCCGACACCCGCTGAACAAGGGCATGCTGGGCATGCACGGCCAGTATTCGCTGAACGTGAAGACGCAGGAGGCCGATGTCATCGTGGCCATCGGCATGCGCTTCAGCGACCGCGTCACCGGGCTGCCATCCACCTATGCCAAGCAAGCCAAAATCATACATCTCGACATAGACAAGTCGGAGATAGACAAGTGCATACATGCCGACGTGCCCGTGATTGGCGACTGTCGTGAGACGCTGCCCGCCATCACCCGGCTCCTGCAAAAGGCCGACCACACGGCATGGAAAGACTCATTCGAGCCCTACGCCAAAGAGGAATGGCAGAAGGTGGTGGAGCCAGCCATACACCCCACCGACGGCCCGCTGCTGATGGGCGAGGTGGTGAACGTGGTGGCCGGACAGACCAAGGGCGACGCCATACTGGTGACCGACGTGGGCCAAAACCAGATGCTGGCAGCACGCTACTTCCACTACAACCAGAGCCGCTCCATCGTGACCAGCGGCGGACTGGGCACCATGGGCTTCGGCATGCCAGCAGCCATAGGCGCCACCTTCGGCGCTCCGGACCGCACCGTCTGCATGTTCTGCGGCGACGGCGGCTTCCAGATGAATCTGCAGGAACTGGGCACCATTATGGAGCAGCAGGCACCAGTGAAAATGATTTTGCTGAACAACAACTATCTGGGCAACGTGCGCCAGTGGCAGGACATGTTCTGGAACAGGCGACAATCGTTCACCCCGATGGTCAACCCGCGCTATGACCTCATTGCACAGGCCTACGGCATTGACTACGACCTGGCCGTGGAGCGAAAAGACCTGGAGGCGAAGGTGGCACGCATGCTCGCCACCGACGGCCCCTACCTGCTGGAGTGTGCCATCAAGCCCGACGCCGACATCATGCCCATGACACCGCCGGGAAGCAGCGTCGACGAGATGCTGCTGGAGATATAAAGGCCCCCACCCCATTACGAGAAACGAGTAGTTATGGAAAACGACAAGAAACTATACACCCTGCTGGTCTACTCAGAGAACATTGCAGGTATACTGAACCAGATTACGGCTGTCTTCACACGCCGACAGGTGAACATTGAGAGCCTGAACGTTTCGGCCTCAAGCATTCCGCACGTACACAAATATACCATCACCGCCTGGTGCTACGAAGACCAGGTGGTGAAAATCACAAGGCAGATAGAGAAAAAGATTGACGTGGTGAAGGCCAACTTCTTCACCGACGAGCAACTCTTCATCCGCGAGACGGCACTCTACAAGCTGTCTACCGACACCGTGATGCAGAACCCAGAAGTGTCGCGCACCATACGCCGCTATCAGGCCAGCATCATCGAGGTGAACCCCACCTACGTCATCGCCATGCTCAATGGTGTGACCGAACAGATCATCGAACTCTACCGAGCCTTGGAGCAGTTCCAATGCGTGCTCCAGTACACACGCTCGGGACGCATTGCCGTGACCCGCGGCAAGCAGGAGCAGGTGAGCGAGTTCCTGGAACAGAGGGAGCGCTCGCAACTCCTTTCATAAGAAAATCAAAAAACAATATATAATGAACTTTAAATGGAATTACGAACAACCCACACCAGAGCGACAGCAGACGGCTAAGGAACTGGCCGACAAGATCGGGATGAGTCCTGTGCTGGCCGAACTGTTGCTGCAGAGGGGCATACGCACAGAGTCGGCGGCGAAGCGATTCTTCCGGCCAATGTTGAGCGAACTCATAGACCCCTTCCTGATGAACGACATGGACGTGGCCGTAGACCGTCTGAACGACGCCATGGGGCGCAAAGAGCGCATCATGGTCTATGGTGACTACGACGTGGACGGATGCACCGCCGTGGCACTGGTCTACAAGTTCCTGCAGCAGTTCTACTCCAACCTGGAGTACTATATCCCCGACCGCTACGAAGAAGGCTACGGCATCAGCAAGAAGGGACTCGACCTGGCGGCAGAGCACGGCGTGAAACTGATTATCGTGCTCGACTGCGGCATTAAGGCCATCGAGGAAATCAGCTACGCCAAGCAATTGGGCATTGACTTCATCGTCTGCGACCACCACGTGCCCGACGACGAACTGCCAGAGGCAGTGGCCATACTCAACCCCAAGCGCGAGGACAGCACCTACCCCTTCAAGGATCTCTGCGGCTGCGGCGTGGGATTCAAGTTCATGCAGGCATTTGCCAAGAACAACGGCATACCCTTCTCGCAGCTCATACCGCTGCTCGACTTTTGTGCCATCAGCATCGCTGCCGACATCGTGTCGGTGATGGGCGAAAACCGCATACTGGCATTCCACGGACTGAAGCAGCTCAACCAAAACCCCTCGGTGGGCGTCAAGGCCATCATCGAGACCTGCGGACTGTCAGGACGCGAAATCACCATGAGCGACATCATCTTCAAGATAGGGCCGCGCATCAACGCCAGTGGTCGCGTACAGAACGGCACCGAGACGGTGGACCTGCTGGTGGAGCGCGATTTCAAGAAAGCTCTGGCACTGGCCGTGCACATCAACAAGTACAACGACCAGCGGCGCGACATCGACAAGCAGATGACCGAGGAGGCCAACCAGATTGTGGAGCGGCTGGAGAGCCAGGAGCACCAGCCTGCCATCGTGCTCTACGACAAGGGATGGAAGAAAGGCGTGGTGGGCATCGTGGCATCGCGCATGACCGAAATGTACTATCGTCCCACGGTGGTGCTCTCGTGCACTAACGGCATTGCCAGCGGTTCGGCTCGCTCGGTAGCCGGCTACGACATCTACGACGCCGTGAAGAGCTGCCGCGACCTGCTGGAGAACTTCGGCGGGCACACCTATGCCGTGGGGCTTTCGCTGAAGGTGGAGAACATACCTGAGTTTCGCCGCCGGTTCCAGGAGTACGTCAGCAAGAACATACACGTCGAGCAGACTGAGGCAACACTCAACATCGATGCTGAGATTGACTTCAAGGACATCACCAAGAAGATGCACAACGACCTGAAGAAGTTTGCACCCCACGGGCCTGACAACCTGAAGCCACTCTTCTGCACCCGCAATGTCTACGACTACGGCACGTCGAAGGTGGTGGGCAAGCACGAGGAGCACATCAAACTGGAACTGGTGGACTCTCGCTCGTCAAACGTGATGAACGGCATCGCCTTCGGACAGAGTGAGGCCGCACGATACATCAAGTCGCGCCGCTCGTTCAACATTGTCTACACCATCGAGGACAATATCTTCAAGCGTAGCGACGTGCAGTTGCAGATTGAAGACATCAAGCCCAGCGAGTCGCTCTGACCCCCATGTTCCTGCCGCGCCGATTCTTCCTCCTGATGCTGGCCGTCATCCTGACCGTGGCTGGAGGATTCTTGGTGCCACCACTCTTCGCAGCGGGGTTCTGGGCCTTGCTGCTGCTCGCCATCTGCGTGGCTGTGGATGCTTTTCTGCTGTGGCGGCAGAATGGCATCTATGCCGACCGGCACGTGGCGGAGCGATTCTCCAACGGCGATGACAACCCGGTGCGCATACACATTGAGAGCAGCTACCCTATTGCCGTCCGCTTGGAGATTATCGACGAGATTCCCTTCGTGTTTCAGCGGCGCGACGTTTGCTTCCACGCCACCCTGGCCCCACGGGGAGAGACCACCATTCTTTACCAGCTACGCCCCACGGAGCGCGGTGCCTACGGATTCGGGCGCGTGCGCATCTTCGCCGCCTCGCCACTGGGTCTCGTCGTGCGCCGATACACCCTCTGCCAGCCGCAAGAAGTTAAGGTCTACCCCTCTTACATCATGCTCCGCCAATACGAACTGCTGGCCAAGAGCAACAAACTGAACGAGATGGGCATCAAGCGCATACGCCGCATTGGCAATAACACCGATTTTGAGCAGATAAGAGACTACATCAGCGGCGACGACTTCCGTACCATCAACTGGAGGGCCACCGCCCGTCGCTCGCGTCTGATGACAAACGTCTACCAGGAGGAGCGCTCGCAGCAGGTGTTCTCAGTCATCGACAAGGGGCGCATGATGCAACAGAGCTTCAACGGTATGACGTTGCTCGACTATGCCATCAACGCCGCCCTGGTGCTCTCGTTTGTGGCGGTCAACAAGCACGACAAGGCCGGGCTCATCACCTTCAGCAGCCAGATGGAGACCTTTGTGCCGGCATCGCGCCAGAGCGGACATCTGCAAACATTACAGGAGAAGCTCTATGCCGAGAAGGCCGTCTTCGGCGAGACTGACTATTCGGCATTGTTCACTGCCCTGCGCCGCCACGTCGGCCAACGGTCGCTGCTCATTCTTTACACATCGTTCACATCGATGCCGGCTCTGTGCCGTCAGCTGTCCTTCCTGCGGCAGTTGGCCCGCCACCACCAACTGCTGGTGGTCTTCTTTGAGGATGTAGAGCTGAAAGCCATTGCCACCGACAAGGGCGCAGGCAGCCAGTCGACTGAAGCCTATTATCAGCGCGTGGTGGCCGAGAAGTTCAGGCACGACCAGCAACTCGTGGCCCACACCCTGCGCCAGTACGGCATCCTGT
Organism: uncultured Prevotellaceae bacterium; assembly: GCA_902786565.1. Classification (GTDB taxonomy): domain Bacteria; phylum Bacteroidota; class Bacteroidia; order Bacteroidales; family Bacteroidaceae; genus Prevotella. The sequence goes on from CADACW010000014.1 coordinate 82,594, forward strand.
CGCTCCTCACCACCCCCCAATCCCTCTCTGTCGACGTCATCAACAAATATCTGGAGCTGAACCGTCTTTCGTCCTGAAGACCGAGCAAAGCCGAAGGCATTATTTGTCCGTCAGACTACTCGTTATGTCAATCCCTTTTTTCTTGCAGAAGTTCAGAATCTTGGCCCTGATTTCCTCCAGACTGTCGATGACAATCTGGTATTCCTCTCTGTTTAGGGCACTATGGTCATCAGAGTTTGGCCTGACAAAATCCCAAATCAGCCCTTCGCTTAACTCCCAAGTGCCTATCTTTATCATGAAGTTTTTATTCTTGTACATAACCTGAGATGAAAAAAAGGTGAAAAGTGGAAAAAGAAATTTCGACTTTTCACCTTTGTTATTTTTAAAATCTTTTATTCTCTATCAGAAGTTCTTGGTCTGTTCGGCCACCTCGGCGTTGACCTTGTCGATGAATTCCTGAATGGTCATGGTGCGCTGCTCGCCGCCGCCCTGCTGGCGCATGGAGACAAGACCCTCGGCCTCCTCCTTCTCGCCGACGATGACCATATAGGGGATGCGCTTCAGCTCGTTGTCGCGAATCTTGCGGCCCAGCTTCTCGTTGCGCAGGTCGATGGTGCCACGTACGCCCTGAAGGTCGAACTGCTTGAGCACCTTCTGAGCATAGTCGTTGTACTTCTCAGAAAGGGGCAGAATGGCCACCTGATCGGGAGTGAGCCAGAGGGGGAAGTGGCCACTGGTGTGCTCGATGAGCACGGCGCAGAAACGCTCGAGTGAGCCGAAGGGGGCACGGTGAATCATCACGGGTGTCTTCTTCTGGTTGTCCTCGTCGGTATACTCCAGACCGAAGCGCTTTGGCAGATTGTAGTCTACCTGGATGGTGCCCAACTGCCAGCGGCGGCCAATGGCATCCTTAATCATGAAGTCGAGCTTGGGGCCATAGAAGGCTGCCTCGCCATACTCCACCTTGGCATTGAGGCCCTTCTCCTGGCAGGCCTCCTGTATGGCGCGCTCGGCCAGTGCCCAGTCCTCGTCGGTGCCCACGTACTTGTCGTGGTCGTTGGGGTCGCGCAGCGAGATTTGTGCCTCGAAATTGAAGCCGAAGGCAGAGAGCACGATGCCGATGATGTCCATCACGTTGAGGAACTCCTGCTTCACCTGGTCGGGGCGACAGAAGAGGTGGGCGTCGTCCTGTGTGAACGAGCGCACACGGGTTAGTCCGTGCAACTCGCCGCTCTGCTCATAGCGATAGACGGTGCCGAACTCGGCGATGCGCAACGGCAGGTCCTTGTACGAGCGGGGCTTCCATGCGAATATCTCGCAGTGGTGCGGGCAGTTCATGGGCTTCAGCAGATACTCCTCGTCCTCCTCGGGTGTGTGTATGGGCTGGAAGGAGTCCTTGCCGTAGTGGTCCCAGTGACCGCTGGTGACGTAGAGGTTCTTCGAGCCGATATGCGGAGTGATGACCTCCTGATAGCCAAAGCGCTTCTGCACCCGGCGCAGATGGTCCTGCAGACGGAGGCGCAGCTCAGTACCCTTGGGCAACCAGATGGGCAGGCCCTTGCCCACCTTTTCGCTGAACATGAAAAGTTCCATCTCCTTGCCAATCTTGCGGTGGTCGCGCTTCTTGGCCTCTTCGAGCATGACGAGATACTCGTCGAGCATCTTCTTCTTGGGGAACGAGATGCCATAAAGACGCTGCATCTGCTCACGGGTGGCATCGCCACGCCAGAAGGCGCCGGCCACGCTGGTCAGTTTGACGGCCTTGATTTCGCCCGTGTCGACAAGGTGCGGTCCGCGGCAGAGGTCGGTGAAGGCTCCCTGCGTATAGGTAGTGATGGTGCCGTCCTCCAGGTCCTGCTCAATGTGCTCGCACTTGTAGGTCTGGCCCTGTGCGGCAAACGCTTTCAGGGCGTCGGCCTTGGCCACCTCGCGGCGAACCACTGGCTCCTTCTTCGAGGCCAGCTCCTTCATCTTCTGTTCAATCTTGGGGAAGTCGCTCTCCTTAATCATCTCGCCGCCGGGCAGGAGCACATCGTAGAAGAAACCGTTCTCCACAGCGGGGCCGAAGCCGAACTGCACGCCGGGGTACAACTCCTGGAGCGCTTCGGCCAGCAAGTGTGCACTGGTGTGCCAGAAGGTGTGCTTGCCCTGCTCGTCGTCAAACTTATAGAGCTCTATCGAAGCGTCGCCATTGATGGGGCGGTTCAGCTCTACGGTCTCGCCATTCACACCGCAGGCAACAACGCTGCGTGCCAGAGCCGGCGAGATGCTCTCGGCAATCTGGAGTCCCGTTACGCCCTGCTCATACGAGCGAACAGAACCGTCGGGAAAAGTGATTTGAATCATATTTACAATATATGTTTAAGTTTAAAACGGGTGCAAAGGTACTACTTTATTTGTAAACGGCCAAGCAGATTGCTGAAAAAATACCTTTCAACCCCCTATCAGCCCATCACCATCTTTTCGAGCCAGTAGCAGCCAATACCGGCCAGATAGCCCACGAAAGCAATCCACGAGATGTGCTTCATATACCATCCGAAGGTGATTTTCTCTAAGCCCATCACCACCACGCCGGCGGCCGAGCCGATGATGAGCATCGAGCCGCCCACGCCGGCACAGTAGGCCAGCAACTGCCAGAAGATGCCGTCGACTGCCATGGCCCCCTCGGCAGCCACGGGGTACATGCCCATACATCCTGCCACAAGTGGCACATTGTCGACAATGCTGGAGAGCACGCCGATGATGCCGTTGATGATGTAGTAGTTGCCCTGGAAGGTCTCGTTCAGGTTCTCGCCCAAAGCGGTCAGCACGCCCACCTCCTGCAGCACGGCCACGGCCATGAGTATGCCCAGGAAGAACATGATGGTGGAGAGGTCGATCCTGGTCATTATGTCGCTCACGCGCTTGGCCATCGTGTCGTCCTCGGCGGTGTTGTAGTGGAATATCTCGGTTACTGTCCAAAGCACACCCAGCACCAGCAGGATGCCCATAAACGGCGGCAGGTGGGTGAGGGTCTTGAACACGGGCACAAAGCACAGACCGCCCACGCCAAGCCAAAAGATGGCATTGCGCTGCGCTGTGGTGAAGTGGCTCACCTCGGCCTTTGGCAGGTTCTGCTCCTTGTCGAACTTCCCCTTCAGCGTCAGACTGAGGATGGCTGCCGGTATGACCATCGACAATAGCGAGGGCAGGAACACCTCGGTCAGCACGCCCTGCGTGGTGATGACGCCCTTGATCCAGAGCATGATGGTAGTCACGTCGCCAATGGGCGAGAAAGCACCGCCGCTGTTAGCCGACACAATGATGAGGCCGGCATAGATGAGCCGCTCCTCACGCGACTGCACCAGTTTGCGCAGCACCATGATCATCACGATGGAGGTAGTCAGATTGTCGAGGATGGCCGAGAGGAAGAAGGTCATAAAGGCCACACGCCACAGCAGTTTGCGCTTCGAGCGCGTCTTCAGCGCATCGCGCACAAAGTTGAAGCCGCCATTGCTGTCGACAATCTCGACGATAGTCATTGCTCCCATCAGGAAGAAGAGCGTGCTGGCGGCATCGCCCAAGTGGTGCTCGATGACCGCAGCCACATGGTGGAGCACGCCGTCGGCGGCCACGTCGGGATAGAAACTTCCGGGCGCCAGCATGAGCAGGGTCCAGCAACACACACACATCAGCAGAGCAATGGCTGCCTTGTTCACTTTCGTCAGGCTCTCAAGGGCAATACACAGGTAGCCCAGGCAGAAAACGACGACAATACACAATGTTAGAGTAGACATTATAGTTATTAAAAATGTTAGTTAGATTTCAGTAGTCAGTCATTCGGTTTCAGACCGCAAAAGTAACAAGAATTATGGAAACTGGCACACCTTCATGCCATATTTTGAGAATATTTAAAGGTTCCCCACCCCTCCGGCTGGCTGTGGTGACACGTGCAAAATCTACAGAATATGGGTTAAATCGTATTAATTAATAGTGGAAGTTGCACGCCGTGTGACGAAAAAATAGTACCTTTGCACGCAATAATATAAGAAAGGTACACCAAATTATGGCATCATTTATTGCAGACAAGATTGTGATGGACGGCCTGACCTTTGACGACGTCCTGCTGATTCCCGCCTACTCTGAAGTGCTTCCCAAGTCGGTGAAGCTGAGTACGCAATTCTCACGCAACATCCAGTTGAACATCCCCTTCGTGACGGCAGCCATGGACACCGTGACGGAGAGCCAGATGGCCATTGCCATTGCCCGAGAAGGCGGCATCGGCGTCATCCACAAGAACATGTCTATCGATGAGCAGGCCCGCCAGGTGGCCATCGTCAAGCGTGCAGAGAACGGTATGATCTACGACCCCGTGACCATTCCACGCGGTTCTACCGTGGCCCAGGCGCTTGACATCATGGCCGAATACCACATCGGCGGCATACCCGTGGTCGACGAGGAAAACCATCTGGTGGGCATCGTAACCAACCGCGATTTGCGCTTTGAGCGCCGCCTGGACCGTCCTGTCGACGAAATCATGTCGAAAGACAATCTGGTGACCACCCACCAGCAGACCAACCTGTTCGACGCCGCCGAGATACTACAGCGCAACAAGATTGAAAAACTGCCCGTGGTGGACAAGGAGAACCATCTGATTGGCCTCATCACCTATAAGGACATCACCAAGGCGAAAGACAAGCCCATGGCCTGCAAGGACGAGAAGGGACGGCTGCGTGTGGCAGCCGGCGTGGGCGTCACCGCCGACACGTTAGAGCGTATGCAGGCATTGGTCAACGCCGGTGCCGACGCCATCGTCATCGACACGGCCCACGGCCATTCCAAGGGTGTGCTTGACAAATTGCGCGAAGCCAAGAATGCCTTCAAGTCGATAGACATCGTGGTGGGCAACATTGCCACGGGCGAGGCAGCCAGAATGCTGGCCGACAACGGTGCCGACGCCGTCAAGGTGGGCATTGGCCCCGGCAGCATCTGCACCACCCGCATCGTGGCGGGCGTGGGCGTGCCACAGCTCAGTGCTGTCTACGATGTCTACAATGCCCTAAAGGGCACGGGCGTACCCCTGATTGCCGACGGCGGGCTGCGCTACTCAGGCGATGTGGTGAAGGCTCTGGCAGCAGGAGGCAACAGCGTGATGATAGGCTCGCTGGTGGCCGGTACGGAGGAAAGCCCCGGCGACACCATAATATATAATGGCAGAAAGTTCAAGAGCTATCGCGGCATGGGCTCGCTCGAGGCTATGGAGCATGGGTCGAAGGACCGCTACTTCCAGAGCGACACCAAGGAGACTAAGAAGTTGGTGCCCGAAGGCATTGCCGGACGTGTGCCTTACAAGGGCACGGTACAGGAGGTCATCTATCAGCTCACCGGCGGCCTGCGCTCAGGCATGGGCTACTGTGGTGCCGAGAGCATAGAGAAGCTGCACGAAGCCAAGTTCACCCGCATCACCAACGCCGGTGTGAACGAGAGCCATCCGCACGACATCACCATCACCAGCGAAGCGCCCAACTACTCCCGCCCAGAATAAAACTCACTACACAACAAGAACAATGAAACTGAAAACGCTTTGTGCGGCCTGTCTGATGAGTGCCGCCGCAACAGCCCAAACAGTGGGCGACCCGATTATAATGACAATCAACGGCACCGACGTGCCAAGATCGGAATTTGAGTATTCCTACAACAAGAACAACTCAGAGGGCGTCATCGACAAGAAGTCGGTAGAAGATTACGTGGACCTCTTCATCAACTATAAACTGAAGGTGCTGGCCGCCCTTGACGCCCATTACGACACACTGCAGTCGTACAAAGACGAGTTCGCCCAGTACCGCGACCAGCAGGTGATGCCCATGCTTGTCACCGATGCCGACATGGAGGCCGAGGCCCATAAGATTTACGACCAGACGGTGGAGCGCATCGGCCCCGACGGCCTCATCAAGACCGCCCACATCCTCATCTCCTGCAAGCAGCAGGCCCCTAAGGAGGAATGGGATGCCGCCAAGGTGCGCATAGACTCCATCTACCAGGCCCTGCAGCAGGGTGCCGACTTTGCCGACCTGGCCACACGCCTCTCGCAAGACCCCGGCAGTGCCCCCAAGGGTGGCGAGCTGCCCTACGTACAGCACGGCCAGCTGGTGAAGGAGTTTGAGGAGGCTGCCTTCGCCCTGAAGGACTCAGGGCAGGTGTCGCCCGTGGTGCAGTCGCCTTTCGGCTATCACATCATCCAGCTCAAGGGCCGCAAGATGATGGAGCCCTTTGAGAATCACCACGATGCCATCTTAAAGTTTATGGAAAGGCGCAACATGCGCGACGAGATTGCCAAGGCAAAGGTGGACACGCTCGTGGCACAGTCGAAAGGAACACTGACCAAGCAGCAGTATATGGAGCAGAAAGCTGCCGAACTCTCGGCCAACGACCAGGAACTGAAATACCTCATCCAGGAATACCACGACGGTCTGCTGCTCTACGAAATCAGCAACCAGCTGGTGTGGGACAAGGCCGCCAAGGACGATGCTGGACTGGCCAACTACTACAAGAAGCACAAGAAGAACTACAACTGGGACGAACCCCGATTCAAAGGTATGGCCTACCACGTGAAAGAGCAGGCCGACGTGAATGCCGTGATCGACTGCGTGAAGAAGTTGCCCTTCGACAAGTGGGCAGAGGCACTGCGCACCACTTTCAACGCCGACAGCATCATCCGCATCCGGGTGGAGAAAGGCATCTTCAAGCAGGGTGACAACGCCCTGGTGGACAGCATGGTGTTCAAGAAGGACACCATCGTGAAGCATCTGAAGGACTATCCCATCGACAATGTCTATGGCAAAATCCTGAAGAAAGGCCCCGAAGACTATACCGACGTGCGCGGACTTGTGGTGGCCGACTATCAGGAGGAACTGGAGAAGGCATGGGTGGCCGACCTGCGCCGCAAGTACACCTGGAAAGTGAACGAAGAGGTACTGAAGACGGTGAACAACCACTGATTAAGCTAACGTGCAGATGAAACAAGCCGTTTTATTCATATCATTGTGCGCCTCGCTGCTCACCGCGTCAGCACAGAACGTGGTGGACGAAGTGGTGTGGGTGGTTGGCGACGAGGCCATCCTGCGCAGCGACGTAGAGGTGACCCGCATACAGGCCGCCATGGAAGGGCAGCGCTGGCAGGGCGACCCCGACTGCGCCATCCCCGAACAGTTGGCCGTGCAGAAACTCTTCCTCCACCAGGCGGCCATCGACAGTATTGACAAGGATGTGACCGAGGCAGAAATCTCATCACAGATTGAGGCGCGCATCGAGTATATGATTGAACAGATTGGCTCAAGGGAGAAGCTGGAGGAATACCGCAAGCAGAGCCTCACGCAAATCCGCCAGTCGATGCACGACGACCTGCGCGACCAGCTGCTCATTCAGAAGATGAAGCAGAAACTGGTGCAGGACATCGTGGTGACACCCGCCGAGGTGCGCCGATACTTCAAGGATATGCCGCAGGACAGCATACCTTTTGTGCCCACCGAGGTCGAGGTGCAAATCATCACCCAGACACCGAAAATCTCTATCGAAGAGATTAACCGCGTGAAGGACAAACTGCGCGAATATACCGATCGCATCAACCGCGGAGAGACGTCGTTCCAGACGCTGGCCCGCCTGTACAGCCAGGACGGCTCGGCACGCAACGGCGGCGAGCTGGGATATACAGGCCGCGCAGGATGGGTGCCGGAGTTTGCCAACGTGGCCTTCAACCTGACCGACCCCAAAAAGGTGTCGAAGATTGTAGAGACCGAGTTCGGCTATCACATCATTCAGCTCATCGACAAGCGTGGCGACAAGGTCAACGCCCGCCACATACTGCTGAAGCCCGTGGTCAGCGACTCGGCCATCAACAAGTCTACCGCCTTCCTCGACTCCATCGCCGACAACATCCGGCAGGGCGTCACACCGGATTTCCTGGCAGGACGCTATACGGGCACCTTCAACTTTGAAGACGCCGCCACCATCATCTCTGACGACAAGGACACACGCAACAACCGCGGCCTGATGGCCAACCGCTCGGAGCGTGGACAGACGTCGCGTTTCAGGCTGCAGGACCTGCCGCCTGAGGTGGCCAAGGCTGTAGACACCCTACAGGTGGGACAGATTTCCAGGGCCTTCCAGATGATTAACAACCAGGGCAAGACCGTCTGCGTGGTGGCCAAGCTGAAAAGCCGCACCGAGGGCCACAAGGCCACCATCACCGAAGATTTCCAGGTGATGAAAGATATGGTGCAGCAGAAGCGCCAGGAGCAGAAACTGCACGATTGGGTGGTCAATAAGATCAAGAACACCTACGTCCGCATTGACGACGCCTATCGCAACTGTAACTTTGAGTATGAGGGATGGATTAGGTAGGCTGGCGGCATCGCTTCTTTGCTCTTTGCTTGCCATGGGGCTTATGGGTCGGATGGGGCCTGTGAGCCTCATGACTACTATGAGCCCAACGCCCGCCAAGCCGCCACAGAAGGAGAAGAAAGACAGGGACCGCGTCTATCTGGTGCATGCCGACGAGCTGCGCTACGACCGCTGGCGCAACAACGATGCCCAGGTGCTCACCGGAAAAGTGGAGTTCGAGCACGACGGGGCACGCCTCTACTGTGACTCGGCCAATTTCTTCGAGGCCACCAACTCGTTTGAGGCCTGGCACAACGTGCGCATGGTGCAGGGCGACACACTCTCGCTGACCAGCGACTACGGTTTCTACGACGGCAACACCAAGACCATGGAGGCCAAGGCTTTCGTACAAGGCAAGCAGGTGGTGCTGCGCAACCGCACCTCGACGCTCTACACCGAGAATCTCTACTTCGACCGCATGGACAACCTGGGCTACTACAACACAGGCGGCAAACTGGTGGACAAGACCACCACGCTGACATCGGTCTACGGCGAGTACCACACGGACACTAAAGACGCCTTCTTCACCAACGACGTGAAGATGGTCGACAAGAAGTTTGTGCTGACCACCGACACCTTGAACTACAACACCCGCACCAAGCTGGCCAACATCATGGGCCCGACCGACATCGTCTCAGGCCGCAGCCACATCTATTCGGAAGAGGGATTCTACAACACCGACACCGAGCAGGCCGAACTGCTGAACCGCTCGCGGCTGGACAACGGCGGGCGCACGCTGGTGGGCGACAGCCTCTGGCACGACGGCCACACCGGCATCAGCGAGGCCTTCGTCAATGTGGAATACAAAGACACGGTGAACAAGAACATCCTGCTCTGCGACTACGGCTACTACAACGACTCGACGGGCTATGCCATGTGCACCGAGAAGGCCATGTCGATAGACTATTCGCAGCGCGACTCGCTCTTTATCCACGCCGACACCTTCAAGGTGTTCTCATACGACCTGAACACTGATTCCGTCTACCGCGTCATGCACGCCTACAACAAGGTGAGGGCCTACCGCATTGACCTGCAGGCCGTTTGCGACTCGCTGGTCTACCACTCGAAGGACTCCTGCCTCACCATGTACACCGACCCCATCGTGTGGAACGGCAACCAGCAGCTGGTTGGCGAAGAGATTCAGGTGTTCATGCGCGACTCAGTCATCGACCGAGCCCACGTCATCGACCAGGCTTTCTCAATTGAGAAACTCGACGGCGAGGAGGATGTCTACAACCAAGTGTCGTCGAAAGAGATGTTCGCCTACTTCCGCAACGGCGAAATCTACGAGACACAGGCCAAGGTCAATGTCATCGTGGACTACTACCCCGTAGACAATGCCGACACGTCGTACGTCGGACTGGTCTATATGGAGACCAGCGAGCTACGCATGTTTATGGAGAAGCGCAAGCTGCAGCGCATCTGGTCGCCGCGCAGCGAGGGCACCATGTACCCCATGTCGCAGATACCGCCGGCCAACCGCTTCCTTGATGGTTTCCAGTGGTTCGACTATGTGCGCCCCCTGTCAAAACAAGACATCTTCAACTGGCGCCCCAAGAAGGAAGGCACCACGTTGAAGACGAAGAAAAAGAATAAAGGCCAGTAGCAGTGTTGCTACTGGTCTATTCGTTTGCCGTTCACCACCAGGTTGCTAACCCTCGTGTCGTCGATGACCTTTGCCGAGAACTGGCCGTTCTTGGCCTCGTCCTTCACGTCGATGTTCTCAAACGAGAAGGACTTCAGCGCAAACTTGTCGCTCGTCCTGACGTCGAAGAAGGTGCCGCAGTTCATCTTGATGTCCTTGAAGCTGATGTTGTTGCATTGCGACAGGGGCATGTCCTCACGCTCCTGCTTCTCGTAGAACTGCGTCCAGGGCTTCACCAGCAGGAACGAGCGGCAGTTGCCCGTAAAGTTCTCAACGCGCACAAACTCATAGTGCTGGGGTGTGTCAGGGCGCATCTTCAGCCAGAGCACGTTGAAGGTGTTGTCGGCGTGGCAGCGGCGCATGATCACATTCCAGTCGTGCACCGACTCCGAGCCGAGCGTCATGCAGCCGTGCACAGTGCCGTAGTGGCAGTCTTCCACCAGAATGTTGTAGCAGGGGCCGTTCTCGGGGGCCTTGTCGGCAAAAGTGCCCTTGCCGCCCTTCAGCACCACGGCATCGTCGTTCACGTTCATATAGCAGCCACGCACAATGACATCATGGCACACGTCAATGTCGACAGCATCGGTCGACGGGCCTTTGATGTCCTGCGTCGACGAGTAGATGTAGAGGTCGAGATAGCGCACATGGTCCGAGCGGTAGACGTGGTTGGTCCAGAAAGGCGAGTTGATGAGCCGCACGTCCTGCACGGTCACGTTCTTGCAGTTGGAGATATAGGTCAGCCGGGGGCGCATCTCGTCCTTGTTGGTGCACTGGCGGTTCCACTGGCGGCGAATCCAGAACTGCTCCCAATACGACTCGCCGTTGCCGTCGATGGTGCCCTTGCCGGTGATGGTAAATCCGTCGATGCCGTCGGCATTGACCAGTGCCACAAAGTACTTGCACGTCTGGCCCTCGATGCGGGTCTCGCGAATCTCGAAGTCGCGTATGCGGTCGCTGCCCTTCAGCACGGCCCCCTCCTGCAGGTGCAGATGAGTGCCCTGGCGGAAGAACAGGCTGCCACTAAAAAACGTGCCCTTGGGCACCACCACGACTCCCCCACCCTCCTGGGCGGCACGGTCTATGACGGCCTGGATAGCCTTCGTCTGAATGTCGGTAGTACCCTGGCGCACGCCATAGTCCGTCAGCACATACTGGCGGCCCAGGTCCTGCACCTTCACTTTCGTGGTGTCGCTGAACCAGGCGGCCATCGGCTCGCCGTTGGGCCACAGCTCTTCCTTCACCACTTTCTTCTTTCCCACGGCCACCACGCTTGCCATCAGCAGCATGAGGCACAACAGTTGTCTTTGTCTCATCATCTTGTTTGATTTAGTAGTATTATTGGACTATAATAACGTTAAAGAAGAAAGTTTATGTCCTAAGTCATGTATTGCTTCTTCAAGTTGCAACACTTCTGACTTATTAAAACGTGCTTTTTTGCCATTAACAATACTTCCATTCAGCCTTTGTGTCAGCCACGATTGAGATTTGCCGAAATAGTGCTTGGCAATGTAGGCAAACGATATTGCTTTATCCAATTCGCCCATCTTCTCACGGATGCGGTCAGCTTTCAGTCCTTCTATATCGTCATCTATCTTTTTGAGAATTGTATCAAAGTCCGAAATAACGGTGTCGCTATATCGTTTCTTCTCTTCCTTTGTCAATTCAACTTGATTGTGCCTGAGGATAATGTCATTAACCTCACCATCCGTATTTGCTCTACTAAGGTCTACCATCAGTTGCTTAAACCTTGGCTCTGTCATATAATCAATAATGTTGTGCATAAAAACCGTTTTTGTAAAGCCTCTTTCAAGGTTTCTGGTTAAACTTTGTTTTCAAAATCTTCGTCATCCAAATAATCAAATAGCCATTTCTGCATTTCTAATTTCCTATCTAATAGTTTGTCTATTAGCGGCATTTTTCTCCATTCTGGAATATTTTTGTCTTCACTGATTGCCTTGATAACTCTGTTCAAGTTTCTGTAGGCTGTTTTAACTTCTTCTTTAGTCGGCATTAGTCAATGTTTAAATTATTAAACATGCATTTATCTGTTTGACACTGCAAATTTAATAATTTATTCGTTATTGGAAATAATAATTGATTGGTTATTTGGGCGCGGTTTGAAATATTTAACAATTTAGTGGGAGTCTGGTGCATGAGGGACTTTCATGCTTTAGAGCATGCCCATGCTGAACGTACAGAGCTAAACAAGGCCGCCGATGCTCTCGCACCAGCGGCCTGACAATCACTTAAGTTCTAACGCAGGCGGCAGACTATCTTCACAGACCATACACAAGGCCGCCCGGCATTTACATCTTAAAGTATTATGTAAAACTTACTTACACGCCCCGCCGCATTTTTCCTTCGGCAAGGGTGTTGGGCTGCGACCGCAAAAGCGACCGCAATAGGGTTATTCCTCGTCGTCGTCCCAGAGGCTGCGACGGCTCAGGTTGCCGCTGGTGGCACCGCTTGTGCCGGCATTGCCCAGGTCGAGGTCTTCTGGTTCAGAGCCGCTGCCCAGCAGTCCACCCTCACCTGAAGCACAGACCATCTGCTGCACGTTGAGGATTATCATTTCCGTTTCGGGTTTCTGATATATTGTTTTCATAGTTGTGTTCCTTTCTATTCGTTAAGTTAATGTTCAGTTTACTTAATCACCATCTTCTTGCCGTTCACTATGTAGAGGCCCTTCCGTGGGTTATCCACGCGCTGGCCCTGCAGGTTGTAGCAGGTATTGCTGGAAGCGGTCTCCACGCTCATGCCGTTGATGGCCGTGGTCTTGTCGAAGCCGATGAACGTACGGGCACCAGCCAGAGCAGGCAGATAGGCGGTGTGGGCACCCAGTGTGAAGGGATTGAGAGTCTTATAGAAGCCCACGCCCTTGTCGCCGTTGAGCAGCACAAAGATGCCGGCTTGCTGAGTCTCACTTGCGTTCACGCCTACGAAACCGTTGTCATTGGTGTCGGCTGTTGCCGTTGCAACCACAGGAACCTGATAGGTGCCCTCTGCGGCCTTCAGCAGCACGCCCTGGCCAGCAGCCACGCCGCCATCCAGCTTGTCGAAGGTGACCTCATCGTCAACGATAAATGCAGAATATGCTGCAAGACCGTCAACTGCGCTGAAGTCCAGAATGTTCTCGCTGCAATAGGTGGCGTAGCCAGCAGAGCTGATAGTGACGGTCTCACAATCACCGTAAGTGACAGATATAGTTTTGATGGTAACAGTGCCTTTACTTAAGGCATACTCAAAAACAACTGAGTTTGCAACACCATTCCATTCGCCACTTGCATAAGTGCCCTTGTTAGCCGAAAGAGCAACATTACTGTCAAATTCCACCTTTGTAATAACTTTTCCAGAAGGCACGCTAATGGTGAGCTTACTTTGTGGAGAAGCAGAATACATACGGAAATCATAGCCTGCCGAAGCAGACCACATACGATACTTACCATCTGCAACAAGCGTCACATTTCCTGCGATCCAAGTTGTAGCTTCTTCAACAAAAGCACCACCATCGTTTGTAGGAGTTACACCAGAGCCATAACCATTACCAGCAGTAAAATCGAAAACGCCATCTTCAACGACAAAAGCCTTTGAGACGTTAAGCGTATAAGTGGCTGTAGAGGGTTTGAAACCATCATCGCCAGCGAACACAGCTTTGATAATGGTTGTACCATTTACATTATTAATGGTCACATTACCACTTGCGTCAATAGTGGCAACCTCTTCATTTGTCGATTCATACGTGATTCCACTAACGCCTGTTGCATAAGATAGTGTAGGCAAAGTATAGGTTGTTCCGTAGGTAACATCAGCAGATGTTTTAGACCAAGCAAGTTCACTATTTTTGCGTGTATCTATAGCCCCTCCTGCCACCTCGGCACTCGCACCCCATACAACAAAACGCTTGGCATCAGATGAAGTGAATTTGATGGTTGTTTCGGTGGTTATATCACTCAACTCAATTTCAAATACAAAATCATCTTCATTTCCACTAAGTGTGAAAGGCGAATTATTAGATATGCCAGCATCGGCAGTAAGAGAAATGCTTGTTGGTGAAACGGTTGCACCTGTTAAATTAAGCGACAAATCTGTTACGCCTTTCCAAGCTGCAGCATAAAGTGTAAGTTTAGTAGAATTAGCAGGAACCTTAATGGACATGTCTCCGCCTGCTTTTGAAGTACCGACCTTGATACCATCTTGATTGTTAACCGTACATGTCGAAGAATTTGTTCCAGACACAAGCGTTACTTCTTCTGCCGAAGCACACAGACTTCCTCCTACCAGCAATGCGAGCATGAGGAGGCTTGATTTGTTTAGTAATTTTTTTAACATAATAATTATAAAATTAGTTAGACATAAAGTAATAAAATGTTCTTGCTGTAGTGGGGCGGCTCACGGCCTGCCCGTTCTCAGATTTGCCGATGTCACATCGGCTTCACATCAGATGTCTGTACTAACCTTAATTATATATAAAAAGAAAGCGCAGACCTCTCAGTACTCCCAACCGAGGTCTGCAACAACCCACATAAAGTATACTTCAAGACCTGCGCACAATAGCGCATGACTCGATACTTTATGTTGATGCTCTTAGCATTCCTTTTCGATGTTGCAGTTTCGGCTGGGAATTGAGCGTCAAAAATTCAGCCGTATAAAGTGTCTCCACTCAAACGACGGTGCAAAGTTACAAACAATAATTGAAACGGCAAAAGAAAAAGGCAAAAAAAATAAGGTAACCGAACAACCGCCCGCAAAGGGCTTTAGAGTTAAATGCCTTTTATCTCCGAGTTAAATGCCTTTTATCTCCGAGTTAAATGCCTTTTAACTCGGAGATGGGATAAACCGGCCTTCAGCGAGAGGCGGTCCGAGACCCCATTTCAACCGCTCGTCCAATGGGGTCGCAAATGGCCAGAAATAAATAAATGAGGGTGAATCTCCCTCATTTCTCAATTTTCTTTGCCATCTTGACATTGTTAGCCATAGGATGGGGTTTCTGTATTACGCGGAATCCGCACGACTCATAAAATGGAACTGCACTATAGTCAATGTCTCTGTCCTGGAAAGCTCGGACTGTTATGTATTTGCTATTGGCGTATGTCGGAACAATCTCGTTTTCAACCCAAGCCAATATTTGCTTGCCGATATGTTTTCGTTGTTGAGCGCGTTCAACGGCGAGATATTCTATTTCGAGAGAAACAACGCTGAACATCCTTTCTTTGTCGAGCCGGATTTCGATGGAACTTTCTTTGAGTGCGATGAGTGCGACGATATTTGCACCTTCTCTTACGATATACAAGTACAGTCCGTCGTTTCTTTTCAGCCGGTTCTGCAGGCTGTTGTGGATGAAACTATCCATTTCGTCAATGCCGCAGAAAAAATCAGAAAGAACAGAAGCATCTTCCGTTCTTTCGTAAAAGAGTTTATGTATAATGTCACACAATTTTCAGCCTTGTTTTTGGGATTTTGCAAAAACCGGCTCCCCAAAGGCGCTCTTGTATTCTTCATACATTACGTCTGCGTCCTGCCCTGTCAAAACGATGGGACCCTCTTCGATTCCTAACATTGCTTTCAGTTTATTAAGTTAATAACACTCTTATTGTGTGCAAAAATAAGCATAATCCATAGAAGTCGTAGCAATTGTGCTTGGAATTTAAGATTTTTTTGTTAATCGGCTCACGCTTGGTATCTGATTTCTTTAAAAAGGCGCACCGTTATCAGACGGTTATCAAACGGTTATCTGAAGTCAATAGCGTGAATTTTTGCTAAAATCTTGGTTATGTCGCGAGAAATGCTTACTTTTGCACTTCTTGATGAAAACAACGACGTAAAAAGAAATGATTTCTTCGCTACTGAACAATCTGAACTACGGCAGCATCCTGCTGCTGATGCTGCTGGAGAGCACCGTCATACCCGTTCCGTCGGAACTGGTGGTGGCCCCGGCCGCCTACCACGCCGCCTCGGGCAGCCTGAACGTGGTGTTCGTGGTGCTCTCTGCCACCATCGGGGCCGACCTGGGTGCCTCGATCAACTACTTCGTGTCGCTCTACGTGGGGCGCCCCGTCATCTACCGTTTTGCCAACAGCAAGTGGGGCAAGATGTGCCTGCTGAACCAGGAGAAGGTGGAGAAGAGCGAGCGCTACTTCGACGAGCACGGCGTGGCCGCCACGCTGACGGGCCGCCTCATCCCCGGCATCCGCCACCTGATCAGCATACCCGCCGGCCTGGCCCGCATGAACTACTGGAAATTCCTGCTCTACACCACCATCGGTGCGGGGGCCTGGCACACCATACTGGCCGCCATGGGGTGGTATCTGCACGCCGTGGTGCCCGAAGAGGAGCTGGAGCAGACCATCGAGCAATACAACCACTACATTGTCTTCGCCATCCTGGCCGTCGTAGTGGTGGCCGTGGCCTGGCTGCTGATTAGAAAGTCAAACAAAAAACAATAACTCAATATGAATCATCTTGTAATTATGGCAGGCGGCGTGGGCAGCCGCTTCTGGCCCATGAGCACTGCCGAGAAGCCAAAGCAGTTTATCGACGTGTTGGGCACAGGCAAGACCCTGCTGCAGCTCACCGTGGAGCGGTTCGGCCCGCTCATCAGCCCCAATAACATCTGGGTGGTGACCAACCGCGACTATGTGGACATCGTGCGGCAGCAGCTGCCCGACATGCCTGCAGCCAACATACTCTGCGAGCCATGCCGCCGCAACACAGCCCCTTGCATTGCCTACGTGAGCTGGCGCATCAAGGCGCAGGACCCGCAGGCCAACATTGTGGTGACGCCCAGCGACCACGTGGTGATGAACCCGCAGGAGTTTCAGCGCGTCATCAGCGAGTGCATGAACTTCACCGCCGACAGCGACGCCATCGTCACGCTGGGCATGAAGCCCACACGGCCTGAAACGGGATACGGCTACATTCAGGCCGACCTCTCGGCCAACTCGCTGCGCAACAAGGGCATCTTCCGTGTTGACTCCTTCCGCGAGAAGCCCGATCTGGAGACGGCCCAGCAGTATATCAAGAAAAACAACTACTTCTGGAATGCCGGCATCTTCATCTGGAACGTGTCGACCATCGTCAATGCCTTCCGTATCTACCAGCCCAAGCTGAGCAAGATTTTCGAACAGTTGCTGCCCGTCTACGGCACACCGCAGGAACAGAAGGCCATCGACGAGCAGTTCCCCAAGTGCGAAAACATCTCGGTAGACTACGCCATTATGGAGAAGGCCGAGGAAATCTTTGTATGCCCCGCCGACTTCGGCTGGAGCGACCTGGGCACGTGGGGCTCGCTGCTCACCCAGTCGAAGCGCGACCTCTACGGCAACGCCCTCATCGGCCAGAACATCAGCCTCTTCGAGACCACCAACTGCATTGTGCACACCACTGAGGAGAAGAAGGTGGTGGTGCAGGGGCTGGACGGCTATATCGTGGCCGAGAAAGACAACACCTTATTAATATGTAAGCTGTCGGAAGAACAGCGTATCAAACAATTCCAAGCAGAATGAAGAAAATAGCACTTATCACAGGCATTACGGGCCAGGACGGAAGCTACCTGGCCGAGTTTCTCATAGAGAAAGGCTACGAGGTGCACGGCCTGATGCGCCGCTCGTCGTCGTTCAACACCGCCCGCATTGAGCACCTCTACCTGGACGAGTGGGTGCGCGACATGAAGAAGAAGCGACTGGTGGAACTACACTGGAGCGATATGACCGACTCGTCGTCGCTCATCCGCATCATCGCCGAGGTGCGCCCAACGGAAATCTACAACCTGGCAGCACAGAGCCACGTGAAGGTGAGCTTCGACGTGCCTGAATATACCGCCGAGACCGACGCCGTGGGCGTACTGCGACTTTTAGAGGCCGTGCGCATCTGCGGACTGGAGAAGGAGTGCCGCATCTACCAGGCCTCGACCAGCGAGCTCTTCGGACTGGTGCAGGAGGTGCCCCAGAGCGAGACCACACCCTTCTACCCCCGCTCGCCCTATGGAGTGGCCAAACTCTACGGCTACTGGATCATGAAGAACTATCGTGAGTCGTACAATATGTTCTGCTGCAACGGCATCCTCTTCAACCACGAGAGCGAGCGCCGTGGCGAGACATTCGTCACCCGCAAGATCACACTGGCCGCCGCACGCATTGCCCAAGGCCATCAGGACAAACTCTACTTGGGCAACATGAACGCCCTGCGCGACTGGGGCTACGCCAAGGACTACGTGGAGTGTATGTGGCTGATTCTGCAGCAGCCGGAGCCTGACGACTTTGTCATCGCCACTGGCGAATACCATACCGTGCGTGAGTTCTGCACGCTGGCATTCCACGAGGTGGGCATCGACCTGGAATGGCAGGGTGAAGGCGTCGACGAGAAAGGCATCGACAAGCGCACGGGCAAGGTCATCGTCGAGGTTGACCCGAAATACTTCCGTCCCGCCGAGGTAGAGCAGCTCTTAGGCAATCCCGCCAAGGCCAAGGAGAAACTGGGCTGGAACCCGCGCAAGACCACATTTGCCGAACTGGTGCACATCATGGTGGAGCATGACATGAAGAAGGTGCGAAAACTATTTCTTAATTAATATTTCACAGTAACTCAAAAAACCTAGAATTATGGAAAACAAAGAACTGATTGCCCAGTGCGAAGCACGGGCAAAAGAGTGGCTCTCGCCGGCCTTCGACGAGGAGACCCGACGTGAAGTACAGGCAATGCTCGACGCAGACGACAAGACCGCCCTCGTCGATGCCTTCTATCAGAACCTGGAGTTCGGCACCGGCGGACTGCGCGGCATCATGGGCGCCGGCACCAACCGCATGAACAAGTATATCGTGGGCATGGCCACACAGGGCTTCGCCAACTACATCCTGAAAGCCTTCCCCGGCAAGCAGTGCTCGGTGGTGGTGGGCCACGACTGCCGCAACAACGGACGCATGTTTGCCGAGACCGTGGCCGACATCTTCTCGGCCAACGGCATCAAGGTCTACCTCTTCGAGAGCCTCCGCCCCACACCTGAGATTTCATTCGCCATCCGCCAGCTGGGCGCACAGGCCGGTGTGAACGTCACCGCAAGCCACAATCCCCGCGAGTACAATGGCTACAAGGCCTATTGGGACGACGGCGCACAGGTGTTGGCCCCGCACGACAAGGGTATCATCGACGAGGTGAACAAGGTGACCATCGACCAGGTGAAGTTTGAGGGCAACAAGGAACTCATCGACATCATCGGTGGCGAAATGGACTGGGACTACCTGCAGGCCGTGAAAGAAGCTATGGTAGACCAGGACGTCATCCTGCGCCATAAGGACCTGAACATCGTCTACTCGCCCATGCACGGCACTGGCCGCGTCATCATTCCCGAAGCCCTGCGCTCATGGGGATTCCAGAACATCCACGTGGTGCCCGAGCAGATGGTCATAGACGGCAACTTCCCCACTGTGGTCAGCCCCAATCCTGAGAATCCAGAGGCCATGACACTGGGCATGAAGCTGGGCACACGCCTGAACGCCGACCTGGTCATTGCCAGCGACCCCGACGCCGACCGTCTGGCCATCGTTTGCCGCAACGCCAAGGGCGAATGGGAGATACTGAACGGCAACCAGACCTGCATGATGTTCTGCTGGTACATCATCGCCAACAAGAAAAAACTGGGTCAGCTGAAAGGCAACGAGTTCCTGGTGAAGACCATCGTGACGACCGAGGTCATCGCCAAGATTGCCGAGAAGAACGGCGTGGAACTGCGCGACTGCTACACCGGTTTCAAGTGGATTGCCAACGAAATCCGCATCAGCGAGGGCAAGCAGAAATACATCGGCGGTGGTGAGGAGAGCTTCGGATTCCTGCCCTTCGACAAGGTGCGCGACAAGGATTCACCAGCCAGCATCTGCCTGATCTGCGAGATTGCCGCCTGGGCCAAGGACAACGGCAAGACGCTCTACGACCTGCTGATGGACATCTACGCCGAGTACGGATTCTCAAAGGAAGTGACCATAAACGTGGTGAAACCCGGCAAGACCGGACAGGACGAAATCAAGCAGATGATGGTCGACTTCCGCAACAATCCGCCTAAGGAACTGGGTGGCGAGCCCATTGTGCTGTGGAAGGACTACCAGACGCTGGAGGCTCGCCATGCCGACGGCACGGTGGAGAAACTCAATATGCCCACCACGAGCAACGTGCTCCAATGGTTCTGCGCCGACGGCACCAAGATTTCTGTCCGTCCCAGCGGCACCGAGCCTAAGATTAAGTTCTACACCGAGGTGAAAGACGCGTCGTTCAAGTGCGCCGGATGCTATGAGCGCTGCCTGAAGGCTGCCGAAAAGCGCATCGAGGCCATCAAGAAAAGTTTGAACCTGTAACGATTTCCCACACTTGTCATTGCGCCTGGAAAGTCCATTTCCAGGCGCAAATATTATAGTGTATATCACGGCCATACGGAACACTCACAACGATTCAATTTTATTTTTGTCTAAATAAAAACATCGTATAAAAATCGTTTTTAGGACGATTAACTTATTGAGAATGAGAAAGAATGAAACTTGCAAGAGCAAATGGTAACGAAAAAACGTGAAACACCTTAACCAACCAAAGGCTAACAAGTTACAAACTTTGTAAACACGCCTGCCATTTTGGCAATTTTTGGCTGTCTCACTTTTTTTTGCGACCTTTGCAATCGAAAACAATAGCTAAGCGTCAAGGACCTTTTCTTGCACTTCACAATTAACAACTATGCATAAAGCCCAACTCGAGCTTTGGGACAACTGCCTCCAACTCATCAGGCGGAACGTCACAGAGCAGATATATAAAACGTGGTTTGAACCCATCGTGTTTGAGAGCTATGACGAGCAGGAAAACACGGTGTTGGTACAGGTACCCAGCCCATACGTGTATGAGTATCTGGAGCAGTACTACGTGCGGCTGATAGCATGGGCGCTGTCCAACAGCTTCAAGGCCAATGTGCGCCTGAAGTACAGACTGGTGGTGGACAAGGAAAACCGCAAGACGCAGGACGTTGAGGGCGACCGCCCGGCAGACATTGACACCCCCCAGCCCACTACACGAGGCAACAAGGCTCCCACCGTGCTCGATGCTGCCACACCGCAGAACCTGCCTTCACAGCTGGACCCCAAGAAGACCTTTGAGAGTTTCATCGAGGGCGACTCCAACAAACTGCCCCGCACCGTGGGTCTCTCCATCGCCACCCAACCGGGAAAGACCACCTTTAATCCTTTTTTTGTGTACGGTCCTTCGGGCTGCGGCAAGACCCACCTTGTCAACGCCATTGGCGTGGAGGCCAAGAAGCAGAACCCCAACCAGCGCGTGCTATACGTGTCGGCGCGTCTCTTTCAGGTGCAGTTCACCGACGCCAGCCGTCAGAACACGGTGAATGACTTCATCAACTTCTACCAGACCATCGACGTGCTCATCATCGATGACGTGCAGGAATGGGCAACGGCCGAAAAGACGGTGGCCACCTTCTTCCACATCTTCGACCACCTCTTCCGTCTGGGCAAGCAGATTATCCTGGCCAGCGACCGTCCGCCCGTAGATCTTGACTGGCTGAAAGAGCGCATGCTCACCCGCTTCTCCTGCGGTCTGATTGCCGAATTGGAGAAGCCCAATATACAGCTCTGCATAGACATACTGAACTCGAAATGCCGCCGCGACGGCCTGAAGATTCCTTCCGACGTGATACAGTTTATTGCAGGAACAGCCAACGGCTCCGTGCGCGACCTTGAGGGCGTGGTCAATTCGCTGATGGCTTACTCCATCGTCTACAATTCGGGCATCGACATGCACTTGGCTGAGCGCGTCATCAAGCGTGCTGTGAAGGTAGACAACCACCCGCTCACCATCGACGACATTCTGGAAAAGGTTTGCCAGCACTTTGGCGTCACCCAGCAGCAGGTGTTCAGCAAGAGCCGCAAGCGCGAATTTGTGCAGGTGCGCCAAGTGTCGATGTATTTGGCCCAGAAGTACACAAAGATGCCTGCTTCGCGCATAGGCCACCTGATTGGCGGTCGCGACCACAGCACCGTGCTCCACAGTTGTTCCACGGTAGAGCAGCGTCTGCGGGTAGACAAGCAGTTCGGTGCCGAACTGAGCAGCATCGAGCAGTCGTTCAGGTTGAAGCAGTAGCACCCGTTTGGTGCCCCATCTCCAACATGACGACACTGCAGATGGCCCCCACAGCTATAAACAACGGTATGGGATGTACGTCGGACAGCGGCGTATGAACCATCGACAGCAGTCCCGCCACGATGGGCTGCCATCCCTTGCACACCACAAACAGCACTATTCCGGCCGTCAGGCACAGCGCCGTCCAGAGGCGTGAGAGCCAGAGTGACCGGTCGGGCAGCTGGCGCATGACGCGCTGCGTAAACCCGTTGTCGGCAATGGTCTGCTGCTGTGCCGTGCTGAAGAATCGCTCCAGCAACTGCTCGTCGGCAGCGTCGATGTCAGTAGCATATATTTCTTCCTTAGTCATATCCGTTTTGTTTTAAGAATGTTGCCAGCCGCTGCTTGCCCCGGCGCAGGTGCGACTTTACGGTGTTGTCGGCCATTCCCGTCACTTTGGCTATTTGGTCTATTGGCTGGCCCTCAATCATTTGCAGGGTGATGCACGTGCGCTCCTCTTCCTTCAGCAGCGAGAGGGCGTGGTAGATGTCCATCGTGAGCGACGGCTTGGGCGAGTCGGCAGCCCGCTGTCCCAGCAAGGGGCTTGCAGCATCCAGAGTCTCGCTGGCCTGCTTGCCCTTTTGGCTTCGTTGGTGGTCGTAGAACACGTTGTAGGCAATGCGGAAGAGCCACGTCTGCAGCGATGCGGTGCCCCTGAACTGTGCCATGTGGGTGTAGGCTTTCAGGAAGGTGTCCTGTGCCAGGTCGTCGCTCAGTGCCTCGTTGCCCAATGTGAGGTTGAGCAGGAAGCGGCGCACTGCCGACTGGTACTTCAGCACAATCTTGTCGAAAGCCCGGTTGTTGTGGAACACAGCCACCTGTGCCACCAGTGCCATGTCGGACAATGCCTCCATCCCTCTTGCCAGCTATCAGAGTGTCTGCGATGTTTCGTTTTCACCCTCATTGAACATTCGGTTGTACAGGTCGCGCTCCTTCTGCTTTTTCCGCTCCTGGCTGGCAATGACCATATTGCCACAGCCCAACAGCAGGATGAGTGCGCCGATGGCCAAGCCCAGCTTGTCAAGTATGACCCACAGGAGGATGGCCACGCCTGCCCCCAGGAACATCTGCTTGATGCCTTTGTTCCACAGCGCGTCGGCGGTTGGTGTCAGGTTGCCCATCACGTCCACGGGAATCGGCTTGCCGTTTCTCATGGCCATTTCGGCCAGCCGCAGTTTGTCTTTCCTATTTTTGTGGACGAAGTAGAGCACCAACCCAATGATGACGATAGGCAACAGGATGAAGAGGATGGAGAGCACACAGAGCACAAAGAACATGTTGGTCAAGTTGCTAATGTCTAATCCGTCTATGATGGAGCTGGCATCGGTCTGCTCCCAGTCGTCCCAGTCGTCTTCGTCAATGATAGGGAATCCCGCGCTGGAGGCACTGTCAGTTGAGGTGGTATCTGAGAAGACCTCCACCTCGTCTACTTGGGTGGTGTCGGTGGTGAGGGTGTCGGCAGGTTTCGCCATCGCCGTCGTGGCGACGGCCAGCATCATTACAATAGAAATAAGAACTTGTTTCATAATCAATACGGTATATAAGTTTATTCTATCCGTTTGACGCAATAGCAAGTGGAAAAGTTGCAGAGGAAAGAAAAAAAACAACTTGGACAACTGTGACAACCCTTTTCGATTGATAAGGTTGTCCTGGTTGTCCAAGTTGTCTTCATATTTATTTGGAGAGATTTTTGACGTAGGTCACCGGCTCGCCGTCGCTGGCTTTCAGCACATCGGCAAACTGCTGGGGACTGATTTCCACGGGGCCTGACATAAATTCGGGGATGTTGTAGCTCTTCATGAACTGGCGGTGATAGTCGGGGTCGGCCTGCGGCAGTTCGAAGGGTTTGGAACCCCTGCCCTGCTGGTCGATATGGGCGATGAAGGGCCGTGTGTAGCCCCCATCGTCGCGCCTGCTGCTGAACACCACCCAT
Source organism: uncultured Prevotellaceae bacterium (assembly GCA_902786565.1). GTDB lineage: Bacteria > Bacteroidota > Bacteroidia > Bacteroidales > Bacteroidaceae > Prevotella. Next base: position 106,749 of record CADACW010000014.1, read on the forward strand.
CGGCCGTTGCTCGACCAGGAGTGGTAGCTCTCAGTCTCCGGCGAGTTGATTTCGTCCATCGGCCTCACCTCGCCCGTCTTCAGGTCCATCAGGTAGAGATTGGCCTCGCGGTGCCAAATGTGGAACACACCATAGCGGCCCAGAGTGAACATGAGGAAACGTCCGTCGGGCGACACCCGCGGCAGCGTGGCGCTGCATCCGCCGATGGCCAGGCTGTCGGTCTCATTGCCCAAGTTCAGAGTGTCGGCCCGGAACACCATTTCGCGGGGGCCGAACTGGAGGGTCTGCGGGTCGAAGCTTTTCTTATAGAGATTGTACTTCACCTCCTTCGAGCGGAGGATGGTCTCCACATCGGCACTCACGGTGTCGCGGAACTCGAAGTGTGCGCTGCAGTAGTAGAGGGTGCGCCCGTCGGGAGCCCAAGCCGGGAACACTTCAAACTCGGTGGTGTCGTTCTCCAGATTGGTCACCAGGTTGCGCTCCACGTCGTAAGCTATGAGGTCACTGGCCGAGTCGAACACCTCAATCTTGTTCAGATTGCGGGTGTGGAAGCTCTGGCCCGTCTTGTTGGTAGAATAGACGATGAGCGGCAGCCACGGATGCCAGGCAGGATAGACGCCGGCAGAGATGATGCTGTCGTTGCGCATGTTCACCTTCTTGATCTTGCCATCATAGGCCACGATGGTGCCGCCGTGGAACTGGCGGGCATGAAACTGCATGCGCTGCGGGTTGTACTGCTGATAGTTGTGGCAGTTCACACACTGTCCCGTCTTCTCTAATCCACAGAGCATGTTGTCCACCATCACGCGCTCGTCGTAGTTCTCCAGGCAGCGCTGGTTCAGCGTCAGCTCCTCGTAGGTGACATAGCTGGGCGAGATGAGTCGGTAGCTGATGTAGGGGTCGATGCTGTCGGGCGAGACGTTGATGCTGAACTGGCGGTAGCGGGTCCACTGACCGCCCTGCTGGGCAAAGACTTCCACGCCGATGGCATTGCCGGCAGCCTTGCTGACCAACTCACGCCAGTCGTCGGGGTCTGGCTGTGCCTTCATGCCGCCACAGACTATCTGGTAGTCGGCATAGGAGAATCGGGTGACGGCATCGTCGCAGCTGTCCTCCAGTTCGAAGGTGAGCGGTGCAATGTTGACCGGCACGGTCACGTCCACATAGTCGGGATAGATGGCGGGCAACTGTTCGATAGTGGTGAACGACTGGGGAACCGTGGCCCCCTGGCAGGCGGCCATCACCACGGCCACGGCCGATAGGAGTGCCTGCCCGATGGTTCGTATTGCTTTGGTTTTCATGTCAATAGAGTTTCTGGTTTCTGACGAGGAAGTACTCATAGTAGAAGGTCTTGCCGAACTGCGGATAGAACACGGGGCGCATGCTCTCCTCGCTCATGCCCTTGCAGCGCTGGGCCAGGGCCATAAAGTCTTCGTAGTTCTTCACCACCTGCGGGTCGAAGGGCATTCGGCTCACGTCGACCCCGTTCTCCAGATGGCCATAGAGATAGGCGGCCTCCTGATAGTGGGTGGGCATGTGGCCCGTGGGGTGCAGATTGGCATAATGGAAGAAGGCGGGCCAGAACATCTGTATGTCCTTGTGCCAGAGGGCCGAGAGCAGCGTCTGCTCCTGGAAGATGGGGTCGTTGTTGCCCCTGTCGATGAACTGGTTCATCAGATACAGCTCCACCAAGGCATTGTCGCTGTTCAGCTTGTCGTCCGGCGTCATCAGATGGAATATCTGCTCAAACTCCTTGTTGGCTCTCAGCGCTTCGCCCTGGCCCAGGAATCGGGCATAGCGGTCGGCCCACTCGCGGTGATAGCGGGTGTGGCGCAGCAGGTCGATGTATTTCTTGGCCACGCGGTGCTCGCCGTTCAGCAGCGAGCAGCGCACCAGATACTTCAGGTACTCGGCCCGCCAACCATACTCCACACCGTCCTCCAGGCACCAGCGGTAGCAGAAGTTCAGCTGGCCGTAGTTGTAGTAGATGGCGCGCCCGGCCACCTGGGTCATATTCACCGGGATGGGTGTGTCGCTGGCCTTGGCGCCCGTGCGGTAGTGGTACATCTCGTCGCCCTGCCGACCCAGACGGAACAGGGCCAGATTCTTCATCATCACAATGGCGCGGGTAGGCTCGTCGGCGGCATCGCGGGCCTCGCGGAGCACGCCCTCCCAGTCGGTCCGCTCCACACATTGCTGCATGCGCAACTCCTTATGGAAATTGTAGTCGCGATACCAGAAATGGCAGACACCCACCACCAGCACTGCCACCAGCACCGCCTGAACGCCCAAATGCCAGAGGGCAAAGCGCGGCTTGCGGGCGCTGACGCCCCAGCCAAAGGTGGCGGCGAGCAGCAGGAAGAAAGCCACCAACAAATTATATGGCACATAGTAGGCCGTATATGACTCGTCCATAAAGAACAGTGGCAGACCGGTCCAGTAGATGTTGACCAGATTGGTCTCGGCAAACACGTAGCGGTAGCACACCAGGGGCACCACGACGATGGCCAGCACGGCAACGGCCGACGTGACCGCCCGCTCGGCCAGCCGCAGGCCCTCCAGCCGCCACACCATCACGCCCATGAGCAGGGCTGCGAGCAAGCCATAAAATCCGGCCAGCGGATAGAGCACCGCCGCAGAGAGGACCACAAAGGCGCAGCGCATATATGGCCAGCGGGGCAGCGCACGGAAAGCCCACACAGCCGCAACAGCAATGAGCACGCCCAGCGTGGCGGCAAAGAAATGGCCACGCAGTTTCAAGTAGTACACCCAGTAGCCCAGGTCAACGTCGGTGAGCAGCAGCAGCGCCACAGGGACGAGCAGCACCGCAGCCCATCCGGCCGACACGCGGAAGGCTCGCCACGTCACCACCATCAGCAAAGCCCAGAGCGCACAGAGCAGCCCCACGCCCGACCAAGGATGATAGAAAAACTCGGTCAGCCAGCAGCCCAGCCAAGTGAGCAGCCAGCCCGACGTCACCATCTGCTGGCGCAGAAACAGAGGGGTGTCGAGGAAGAGGTTCAGTTCCTGAACTTTCCACAGATATTCACTCTCATAGTGCACCAGCCCCCACCCTGCCGCCAGCAGCGCCAGCAGCACAACGATTGGGGGCAACAGTCTCAGCTTATCTTTCATTGCAGTAATAGTTTTCGCAAAACGTCTGCAAAAATACAACAAAAATAGCAAACCGCCAAACTCTTACATTACTTTAACCCAAAAGGGGCGCATTTTACCGCATTTTACCGCTTTTTCAGTTTTTCTGCCGAAGGGTAGTTGTAACCTGCTTGACTCGCCCAAGGTGCACAAGTTCGGCTACCGCCCCCTGCCCTTCTGGTGGCTGTTCCGCCTCCAGGAGTGGCTCTACTTCACCCTGCGCGGCCTGCTGGGCAGAAACGTCGGATAATCCCCCGCCCCCTTAAGGGGAGGGGTTGGGGGAGGGGTATCCCCTTCAGCCTTCATTTACAAGTATGTTCGTATGTTATTATGTCATTCAAATACGTCCTGCTGCGCAAAACCTGCAGGATTAGAGTGTTTTTATAGTTACTGGTCGATTTTTCCCCAACTTTTCTTTGCCGTTCCGCAAACATTTTGTAATTTTGCAATCAAAAAGGAACAACCCATAACGACAATGAAACACAATCGCATCAAACTCTTGCTCCCGCTGCTCCTTTGCATCGCCAGCCTCACCGCCTCCGCCCACGACTTTGAGGTGGACGGCATCTACTACTACATCACATCAAGCAAGGATTTGACCGTGGAGGTCACTTATAGGGGTTATTATTATAGTGACTATTCCAATGAGTATTCCGACCAAGTCACCATTCCACAAACGGTTGCGTATAATGCAAAGACGTATCGGGTGACGAGCATAGGAGGCTCTGCTTTCAGTGGATGCAGGGGCCTGACCTCCGTCACCATTCCAAACAGCGTGACGAGCATAGGAGAAGGTGCTTTCCGTGATTGCAGCGGACTGACCGCAGTCACCATTCCAAACAGCGTGACGAGCATAGGAGGAGGTGCTTTTTATGGAGCAAATCTGAAGAAGACCATTTGGCTGACCAATACACCTCCAAGCGGGTATACCAATGCAGCGGGGGCGATAAACTATGTGGCAAATGAGCAATATACTTCTCTAAGCAACAAGACCGTTTATCCCTTCCTTAGTTCCTTGTTCGAGGTTGACGGCATCAAGTATGTTCCCGTCAGTCCTTCTGAACGCACCTGCGATGCCATAGACTGTGTGTTTGATAGTACGGCAGCACATACGAAAATCCTTTCAACTGCCACTTACCGAGGGGTAACGTTGAACGTCTTGAATGTCAAGCCATACGTATGCTACAACAACGATTTCATTAAGGATTTGGTAATTGACTATGACGGAATCATTGCTGCATCTGCTTTTGAGAGCTGCGATTCATTGGAAACTGCGCTGCTGGGAAAGAAGATTGCTGCGATAGGGGATAACGCCTTTAAGTCATGCGCAAAGCTTCAAAGCATTATTATTCCCGACTCTGTTAAGACCCTCGGATCATACACCTTCTCTGGCTGTTCAGCCCTTGAAACAGTTCATACCGGCACAAACGTCAAAGAGATTGGCTCATACGCTTTTCAGGGCTGCAAGTCCCTGCCCTCCATTTCTATCCCAGCGGCAACCACCGACATCAAGGACTATGTCTTTAGTGGCTGTAATGGGTTGAAGACTGTACTGATAGAAGACCGCAAGGCCGAACTGAACCTTGGCTCTAACTACAGTTCTCCTTTGTTTGCAGACTGCCCTCTGGACTCCGTTTACATTGGTGGTAATATTACATATAGCACTTCCAGCAACAGAGGCTACTCCCCCTTCTACCGCAACACTACGTTGCGCTCGGTCACTATCACCGACAAGGAGACGGAGATTTCGCCGAATGAGTTCTACGGCTGCACTAATCTGCAGAACGTGCGCATCGGCGACGGCGTGACTACCATTGGCGACTGGGCCTTCTCCGGCTGCTCCAGTCTCAGCTACTTTGCTTTCGGCACAAAGGTAAACAGCATCGGCAAGGAAGCTTTCTCCGACTGCACCAATGTAAGCAGCATCATCAGCAATGCCGCCACGCCGCCAGTCTGCGGCAGCCAGGCCTTGGACGACATCAACAAGTGGAACTGCACACTATACGTTCCTAAAGGCTATACCAAGCCATACCAAGAGGCAGACCAATGGAAAGAGTTTTTCTTTGTAGAAGAGACTGACTTTGTGCCGCCAATCGACTTGACAGAAGAATTCGGCAAGGACTTCTTCACCGACATTTCCATATTAGTTTCTGAAATATCTGCCGAGAATTACAACAACAAATTAGACGTAAATAGGGATGGCAAGATTGACATTGGAGATATTATGACCGTTATTAGGGAAAAGGCTATTACAGATGACAACTCTGGTAGCGGTAACGATGATCCCACTTACACAGGCAAATACATAAGGCCTCAGGCTGTAAATTTGGGCCTGTCAGTAAAGTGGGGCAGTTTCAACCTCGGTAGTAAAAGCGAAACTGACTTTGGTGAATATTTCGGTTGGGGTGATGTTACAGAAACTCTTACTGTGAACGACCGCGGCTCTTTATATGCATCTGGCAAGTTTAATACGAGCATTGGCGGAGATGTTGAATACGACGTCGTGGCCAAAGAGTTGGGTGGACATTGGCGTATGCCGACAGCCAAGGAGATTGAAGAGTTGAACTCCTGCACCATCCGTTTTGAAAGAGACTATCAAAATACTGGCGTCAAAGGCTGGTTGCTCACCAGCCCCAGAAATGGTAATTCTATATTCTTCCCCTGTGCCGGTTACAAAGATGCAAACGGCTTACAGGACACCCAGTTTGCCTATATATGGTCAGATAGCACATATAACTCTACCTATCAGGCTTATAGCTATCGCATTTACGATAATGTTAGTCTGAAACCGGCAACAACTTCGCGTAACATCCACTTGTCTCTGCGTCCAGTTTATGATGAAGGTGACAGTAGTAGTGAACCCGGAACCGGCCAGGGCGGCGGCGAAGTCACTCCCCCCGTTGAGGAGCAGGAAATTCCCACAACAGGCGTAGATATGGGTCTTGGTGTATTGTGGGCTCCCCATAACCTTGGTGCTAAGAAGCAGTCTGAGGTTGGTAGTTATTTCGCTTGGGGTGAAATAGTCACCAAGTCCAGCTTTACAGAGGATAATTATGTTTCGCCTTATATAGGCATAGGCCTGGGCGACAGTGGTTTCTCTACTATTGAACCCGAAAATGATGCAGCCACCCAGATTTGGGGTGACAAATGGCGTATGCCTACTATGGACGAAATAGGCGCTCTGAGGAGTACTTGTGATATCAGCAGTCCTGTTACGCGTGATGGAGTCGTAGGCTTCGTGTTCAAGAGCAAGATTAATGATAATGAACTGTTCTTCCCGGCTGGTGGCTCAGTTGTTGGCACAAATGCCTCTTACACTTCAGCCGACATGTGCTATTGGGCAAGTACAGTTTATACTTCGTCTTTGAATGAAGAGCAGCGCGTCAATTGGGCCACTTGCCTCAAGGGCAATTTTAATGAAGCTCCGTATCTCCATGGCACTTCACGTTTCAACGGTCTGCTTATTCGACCAGTTATGAAATAGTTATTATGCTATTGGAACATTCATAGAGTTAGGTTCCAATAGTTCATGAGTTTTTAATGCGCAGGATTGCGATTCACTTTGCCAAGTGAATTGCAATCCTGTCCTTTTTTGGGGGATATTGCTCTTCTGCGTAGCCGAAAACCAATGGGACTTCGTTATCGGTTTCTTTAGCAGTTCCATACCCTTTAATCACATTTTCGGGCATAAAAACGAGCCAAAAATCACATTTTCGGGCACAAAAACGAGCTAAAAATCAGGCGTATAGCTCATTTTGCAGGATATTTTTAAGTGGTAGGTGTTCTATAGCTCAAATTGCAGGATGAGTTTTTCCAGCTTTTTCATTGCCAG
>CADACW010000015.1 GCA_902786565.1 uncultured Prevotellaceae bacterium
ATATGCGGCAGCAGCTGGCCCACCTGCAGGCCCTCAACCAGGCCGACTCGCTGCTCACCGACGACTCGCTGGCGCAGGCCCTGGCCCTCTACTTCGACGACCACGGCACCCCCAACGAGCAGATGGAGGCCCACTATCTCCTTGGCCGCACCCATGCCGACCGGGGCGAGGCCCCCGCCGCCATCGTCGCCTACCACGACGCCATAGACCGCGCTGACACCACCGCCGCCGACTGTGACTACCGTCAGCTGTCTAAGGTCTATGGCCAGATGGGTGAACTGTTCTATTGGCAAAACCTCTTGCAAAATGCTTTGTGGGCATACGACATGAGTTGTCAGAGTGCTCTAAGAAACAGGGATACGTTGTTATCCATAGTTTGTTTTGAGCAGAAAGCCAAGTGTTATTATGATATGGGCAAGAACGACAGTGCACAGATAGTCACCCAAGAAGCTTGCAGAATGTATTTGGAATATGGTGACACACTTTCTGCAAATACTGCGTCCGAATCGCTCATCTTCTTTGCCATAGAGGATAAAGACTTTAGCAAAGCCGAAAGATATATTGACATCTATGGCCATTCATCCCGCACGGCCGAAGACACGCTCCATCACCAAGAGTCATGGGGTCTGTTCAAAATACACAAAGGACTTTATTACCAAGGAATTCACAGGCTGGATTCGGCTGCGAAGTGCTTCCACGAAGGGCTGTCTCTTGCTGCCAACCCCTATAACCGCTTGATGGCATACCAAGGGCTATTTGAAGCGTATAAGGAATTGGGCATAGCCGACTCCATCGCCAAATACGCCGAACTGAGCTTGGAGGCCAATGACTCCACCATCACGACGCATACAGCAGACCAGTTGCAGCGCATACAAGCCTTGTATAACTACGACAGATATAGACTAAAAGCAGACAGGCTTTCGCTTGAGACGGTCAAGGCAAAGCAAAAAACGACCTTTCTCACTCTCGTCCTCATAGCAATCATTTCCATTGCAGTCATCGCTTTTGTGGCTGTAGCCATCCGCCGCTACAGGAAGAGTGCTAAGAGGCTAAAATTGCAAGTGAGGTACACCGCCGACACGCTGCTTTTCAAGACATTCAACGACGAGCTGAGAACAGGCAACGGCCAGTCAGGACAGGAAAAAGCCATCGAAGAGAAAATCCAATTTCTCAAAGAGAGTCTTTCCAAGCAGGCAAGGAGTGTGGAAGCGGGAGCCTTTGCTGATTCTTTCCAGGAAAGCGACATTGTTGCAAGCATAAGGGAATATGGGCAGAACGGTAAACCGCTGCCTGAAGCGTGCTGGACCAGCCTACGACAGGCTATCAACGTTTACGCCCCCACATTTATGGAATCGCTCGCCAAATTGAATACTGGCCTTGATTTGTCCGACACGCAGGTTTGCCAGCTTGCCCTCATCCGCAATATGTCCCAGAAATCAAAGGCGGCAGCTTTGGGCGCAGAATACCATACCGTCGCTATGAGGCGCAAAAGGCTGTTTGAGGCACTTTTCGGCAGGAAAGGGTCAGCCAAGGACTTTGACGAAGCCCTTCAGAAAATCGCCTTCGGCGACTGACAAGCAACCGTTTGTTACATTTGTTACACCATTTTTAGGCGTGTTTTGGCGCGCCCTCCCGATTTGTTACATTTGTTACATCGTTTTTCTTGCAATTAAATTCGCTTTTTTGTACTTTTGCAGCCGCATTAACATCAAAGCCCTAAAAATAACCATTTTCAGTAAATATAAGTACATCCATCATCCGCCCCAAATTGATTTCTTCAAAATAATTTTTGGGGATAAAAATAAAATATGTATTTTTGCAGAAAAATTGATAAAAATTATCAGTGTCCATCAATAAGAAAAAAGAATAATGAAGAAGAAACAGAATGTGGTTGCGTTATGGCTTCTAATAGTCAGCCTGTTTATGGCGGGGTCGGTTAACACCATGGGTCAGGAATACAAGTACTACGACCTGAAGTACGAGGTGTTCGAGACCGACGGGCTATTCTACCTGGTCTCAGACACGGTAAGAGTGCTTCCGTCTGGTGAATTTGACCCCGAATTTCCTAATTTGAGCAATTTCGAGGACTACCCGTTTTACAGTCAGACCAGTTACGGCAGCAGTCTCATCACGCTGTTCACCGACGGTGATGCCTGGCTCATACCCCCGTACTATGCCTACAAGCTTTCGGGCAAAGCCGGTTACGAAAACAGGAACAAGAACTATCATGGTGAGTTGGTTGTACCCAGCGAGGTCGCCTACGGAGGAAAAACCTACAAGGTGAAGCCTGCCGCCAATTTTATGGCCGAGTCGGGTAGCGACGACGAGCACCTCTATTCGGTATTTATTACCGACGGGGTTGACATGCTTATTGACTACTTAGGCTATTACTATTCAAGTGGGTATGGCCGCCAGTCTTTCGTGAAGACCCTGACGCTGGGCAAGGACACTAAGTTAGGGCACCACTACTACCACGGTCTGTATGGTTTCCCCAACCTTGAACACATATTTGTCAGCGAAAAGAACCCCCAACTGTACGACATCAATGGTGCGCTCTGCTCCCGCTCAGAGCAAGGCTCCGCTAATATGCTGGTCTACAGCCCCGTTGCCGGGAAAAGGGTGGTGGAAGTGCCAGAAAGCGATGAACTCCGCACGATTGGAAACAGGGCTATAGTTACAGGTTATGGTCAACATTTAGACAGGATTTCCATACCCGCCACCATTGACAGTTTGTGTGCCGATGCCATCAGTGCCTCAGTCGACAGCGTTTGTGTCTATGCCCCGACACCGCCAAAGGCAAACTATGGCATCTACGTCTCTGCGAATGCCAAGTTGTATGTCCCCCATGGCAGCGTGGAGGCATACGCCAACGATGAAAGTTGGGGAGGAAAATTCGGTGAGATTGTGGATATGGAGACGGGCCAGTGGGTCAAGCCGTCGCAAGGCATCAAGGTCATTTCGTCAACGAATAATGAAAGCGTGAAGAGTAAAGTCTACGACCTGCAGGGGCGCATAGTCAACGGCACCTCCCGCCCCGGCCTCCGCATCCAGCAGGGCCGCAAGTGGGTGTCGAAGACAAAATAACGGGAAGACAGAATATCAAAAGAACATTGATGCAGACACATATCAAAGGTTCTCTTTGATTATTTTTTTGCAATTACTGAGCATCGGGGCAGGCTTTTCCTTTTCTAAATGTCTCCGCGGGGCTTTCGTGTTTGTTTCATCAAATTCATATTCGTCTTATAGTCAATAAGATGGAAGGGCGATTTGCCTTGGTTTATTTTTGGTTTATTTTTATTTCCGTTTTTCCTTGCAAGAAAACGGAGACAGCCGTAACTTTGCACCGCTTTTTTTCGATAACAACAGAACACCGATGAGAATATCCTTTAGAGCAGTATTGATGCTCATTGCAGTGGTGCTGCCGTCGGTTGCGGCGTGCAGTACGGACGACACTATGGCAGAAACCGTCACCTTCAGGCAGATGCAGGAGGGGATGGATGGCAACTCGCTGCCGCTGGTGAACCTGACGGTGGGGCTTGACTCTGTGAGCAGGGAGCGGTTCGTGCATGGCGAGATAGAGATTGCCGACTACCACGGAAGGCTGGACGGGGCGAAGAACTATGTGAAGTTCAGCTGCCTCATTCGCTACCGGGGCCGCACGGCGGCAGGGTTCGAGAAGAAGGCCTTCGGCGTGAAGCTGCTCGACGAGAACGGCGGCGACCTGGACGCCGACCTCTTCGGCATACGCAAGGAGAACAGCTGGGTGCTCGACGCGCTGGCCATAGACCGCTGCAAGATGCGCAACAGGGTGTGCTTCGACCTGTGGAACGAACTGAGCCGCACCCCCTACGACACCAACTACGAGGGACGCAACGGCACGAGGGGCCTCTTCGTGGAAGTGTTCATCAACGGCACGTACCAGGGCCTCTACTGCTTCTCGGACAAGATAGACCGCAAGCTGCTGGGGCTGAAGAAGGCCAGGCCGGACGACGGCCAGGGCGGCGTGACCATCAGGGGCGTGCTGTACAAGGGGGTGAACTGGAACGACCACGACGACATCTACCTGCTGTCGTACAAGGACGCGCCCACCGACGGCACGGCCTGGAACTCATACGAGCTGAAATACCCCGAGGACTACCCCTCGGAAGCCACGTGGCAGCCGCTGAAACGCCTCATAGACTTCTGCTCCTACAAGACCGGCGACGACGACTTCGGCAGCGGCTGGCAGGACTGGTTCTACAGACAGAACCTGGTGGACTACTTCGTCTTCACGCTGGCCCTGAACGTGGGCGACAACGCCTACAAGAACACCTACCTGAGCGTGCGCGACATCGGGGCGGACCACCGCTTCCTCATCACCCCGTGGGATATGGACCAGAGCTTCGGCAGCCACTGGAGCGGTCGCTACGACGAGACGACGGCCCTGCTGTCGAAGTACGACGGCGTGGCCCCCTTCAACCGGCTCATCCCCAACAACATCGGCGGCTTCCGCGACGAGGCGGCCCGCCTGTGGCGCCACACGCGGGGTACCGTGTTCGCGCCCGCCCACATCTTTAGTCTGATGGAGGCCTACGCCCGCCAGCTCGTGGCGTCGGGTACCTGGCAGCGGGAGCGCGAGCGGTGGGACGGCAACCCCGTGCCGCTGAAGGAGTCGCCGCAGGAGGAGCTGGAGTACGTGAAGGCGTGGTACCAGCGCAACTACGACGCCCTCAGCGCCCAGTTCGAGGCGGTGGGCATCGCCGATGTCACCGTCGGCCGTCCGTCCACTGCCACCTACACCCTCGACGGTCGTCCTGCCACCACCACATCCCGCCCCGGCCTCCGCATCGGGCAGGGCCGCAAATGGGTGTCTAAGACAAAATAACGCTGTTTTGAAGACAGATTAACAAAAGAACATTTTTGAAGACAGATTAACAAAAGAACATTTTTGAAGACAGAATAACAAAAGAACATTTTTGAAGACAGAATAACAAAAGAACCAATTTTGCACGCATAAGAGAAGAATGAAACGGAAAGGATACTTTTTGCTGTTGGCGCTGCTTTGCGCCAGTGCGCTGCAGGCACAATTCAGAAGAGGCGACGTGAACGGCGACTTGAACGTTGACGTGGCCGACATTTCCACCATCCTGGATGGCGAGGCGGGGGCCAAGATTGAAAACATAGAACTGCTGGACTGGGGTAACGTAGTAAGAGACCATACAGTCACCACCGCAGCAGAACACGGAGAAGATGGCACGTATAATCTCGCTGTACTGATAGCCAATCAGAGTGCTGCGAAGTCCCAAATGGGAGTCTATCACAGAGGACAGGATAGAGTCGAATTTGTCCAAAACAAAAAATATTCCGCCAAAAGCGGTGATTTTCTCAGATTTTTGTTGTACCTTTGCCACGTCATTGATGATTTTTGCTTGTCTTGATTTGCAGCACTAAGGTAAGTGAAAAATCTGACATGGCAAAATCCTGAGCCGCTCGGCTTTGCCGCTTGCCACAGCAAGAACTTTTTGTTGCTCAGGAACTTATAAAATTGTTAAACTAAAGTGCTGCGGAATTTAGGAATAAGATGTTGGACAAAACGGCAAAGGCCTCGGTGGCCGTATGGATGGTGGCACAGCTGGTGTGCATCGTCGTGTTCTGGGGAGAGCCGCAATATAGCGATGCCAATACCTACCAGACGTTTGCTTACGACTGCTACAGCAAGGGCATGTGGTATCCTATGGAGGAACATCTGTACGAGGCTTTCATCTTCAACCCCGGCTATGTGAACTTCCTTGTGCTGCAACTGCACATCTTCGGCACATTCCTCTACAACGGCATCATCGGACTGGTGCTGAACATCATCCTGCTGCTGGCCGTGAGGACGATTGTGGGCAGCCTGGTGGGCGAGAGGGCCAGGCAGTGGGCCACCATCTTCTTCTGCCTGCTGTCGAGCAACTGGTTCTTTGTAGTCCTCACGCTGACCGACCTGCTCTACGCCACCCTGCTGTTTCTGAGTCTGGTGCTCATCCAGAAGCGGTGCGGACTGCTGTTGCTCTCAGCCCTGCTGATGTGCTATGCCAATTACACCCGGCCGTTGTTCGTGGTTTTCGTCATTCCCATCCTGCTGTATATGCTGTACAGGCGGTTCGGGTGGGGGCGTATAGCCACCTATCTCGGCTCATACGCCGTCTTCACGGCCCTGCTCACCCTTGCCGTGCTGAACAATACGGCGGCGAGGGGCACCGCCGGCGGTACCACCTTGGGCTTCAACCTGGCGATGGGCGCCAACGACAAGATGAACGGCACAATGAACCACGCCGTCTTTGAGGAGGGCAATTATGGCTATGTGGAAGGGCCCATGACGGTCTACGACCGGGATGCCTTCTGGCGTGCGGGTGCCATCGAGTGGATCAAGGGCCACTGCCCGAAATATCTGCTCTACGCTCCCGTCAAGCTGTTCAGGCTCTGGTGGGGCGATTATTACCCCTATGGGCCGCTCTACGGCGAGCAGATGATGAACGAGCACACGACGAAGGCCGACGCCATCTGGCGCGCCGTGAGGGTGGTGGCCTTCTCGCTGGTCTACTATGTCGTGATGGTGCTCTTTGCACTGGCGCTGTGGAAGTTGCGCAGGCGGCTGCTCGGCTATTGGGGCATCTTCCTCATCCCCGTGGTGCTGGGGTCGGCCATGCACATGGTGCTTTACGGCGCACCCCGATACCACTACCCCTATATGCCCATTGTCATCATGTATGCGTCGATGGCAGCCTTGATGCTGGAGAAGAAGACTCACCTGATTAAGAATATGGAATGATGGATAGCGCCAATCGTGTCTCGGCCCGCCCGCAGTGGCTTGGCGTCCTTGCCCTGCTCCGCCCACAGCAGTGGGTGAAGAACCTCTTCATATTCGTGCCCCTGTTTTTCGACGGGCGCATTGCCGAGGTGCAGTCGCTGGCCGGTGCCGCCGTGGGTTTCGTGGCGTTCTGCCTGGCCGCCAGCGCCGTCTACTGCCTCAACGACGTGCTCGATGCAGAGCAAGACCGCGCCCACCCCGTCAAGTCGGCCCGCCCCATTGCGTCAGGCCTCCTGTCGAAGCGTGCCGGGGTGGCGGTGTCGGTGCTGTGCTTCGTCTCCGCCTTCCTGCTGTGCCTGTTGCTGCCCGCGTGGCCTACGGTTGTGCGGGCGTGGGGAGTGCTGCTGGCCTATCTGGCGATGAACATCCTCTACTGCTTCTGGCTGAAGCACATTGCCGTGGTCGACGTCTTCCTCATAGCCACCGGCTTTGTGCTGCGCATCGTTTTGGGCGGTGTGGCGGCATCGGTCAGCCTGACCCACTGGATAGTGCTGATGACGTTTCTGCTGGCCCTCTTCCTGGCTTTTGCCAAGCGGCGCGACGATGTGGCCCTCTATCTCCAGACGGGTCAGGCGCCCAGGAAGAACATCGTCAGGTACAACCTGACCTTCATAGACCAGCTGCTGGGCATCGTGGCCAGCCTGACCATGATGTGCTACATTCTCTATGCGGTGAGCCCCGATGTGGTGGAACGCTTCGGCACCCCCCGGCTCTACCTCACGTCGGTCTTTGTGCTGGCCGCCATCATCCGCTATCTGCAGCTGGCCACTGTCTATCAGTTCAGCGGCAGTCCCACGAAGGTGGTGCTGGGCGACAGAGTGGTGCAGATATGTATTTTGTGCTGGCTGCTGTCGTTCATCCTCATCATCTATATCTGAAGCAGTGACTATGGACCGCCGCCGCATAGCAGTTTTCGATTTCGACGGGACGCTGACCGCCAAAGACTCGTTCCTGCAGTTCGTCACGTTCACCCACGGTCTGCCCTCGTTCATCCTGGGCCTTATCCGCCATCTGCCCATACTGGTGGCCTACAAGCTGCGCCTGTGCTCCAACGAGCGTGCCAAGGAGCGGCTGTTCGCCCATTTCTACGGCGGTATGGACTATGGGCAGTTCTGCCGGCTGGGCCGCGATTTCGCCCCGCTCATCGACGGCTTTACCCGCCCTGTGATGATGGAGCAGCTGCGCCGGCACCAGGCCCAGGGCCACGATGTCTACATAGTGAGTGCCAGCATGGCGGAGTGGATTGCCCCTTGGGCCGCCACCCACGGCGTGAAGCGTGTGGTGGGCACCCGCTTGGAGACCGATGCCGACGGGCGGCTGACGGGGAAGTTTGCCTCGGCCAACTGCTACGGCACAGAAAAGGTCAGGCGATTCCTGGAGCAGGAGCCTGACCGTGAGTCGTATTTCCTCTACGCCTACGGCGACAGCCGCGGCGACCGGGAAATGATTGCTTTTGCCGATTCCGGCGTTACATATTCATGCCGCCATCCACTTGTATCACCTGGCCGCTGATGTAGCTCGACATGTCGCTGCCCAGGAACACGGCGCAGTTGGCAATGTCGTCTACGGTGCCGCCGCGGCGCAGGGGTATCTTCTGGCACCACTCCTTGCGCACCTCTTCGGGCAGGGCCTGCGTCATGGCCGTGTCGATGAAACCGGGGGCAATGGCGTTGGCGCGTATGCCCTTGGGCCCCATCTCCTGTCCGATAGACTTGGCCAGGGCGATGAGTCCGGCCTTCGAGGCGGCATAGTTGGCCTGTCCGGCATTGCCGTGTACACCCACCACCGAAGCCATGTTGATGATGCTGCCGCCGCGCTGGCGCATCATCACCGGCACGCAGGCATGGATGAAGTTGAATGCCGACTTCAGGTTGACGGCAATCACGGCGTCCCATTGCTGTTCGCTCATGCGGAGCATCAGTCCGTCCTTGGTGATGCCGGCATTGTTCACCAGTATGTCTATGGTTCCAAACTCTTCCTTGACGGCCTTCACCACCTCTTCCGTCTGCTGGAAGTCGGCGGCGTTTGAGGCGTAGCTCTTGGCCTTCACGCCCTTGGCGGCAATCTCCTGCTCTGTCTCAAGATTCACTTCGAGGTCGGTGAACGCGATGTTGGCGCCCTCCTCGGCAAATTTCAGCGCGATAGCCTTTCCGATACCGCGTGCGGCACCCGTTATCAGTGCCGTCTTACCTTGTAAAAGTCCCATTTCTTTTTTCTCTCTGATATGTTTATTGTGAGTAGTTATTCCTTCTTGTGCTTGCCCAGTGCACCGTAGACAAACTTGGCCACCTGCGGCTTGGTGTCCTCCTCCTTCATGCCGTGGGCTATGCGGCCGTAGATGTAGGGCACCTCGAGGCCCTTGATGCAATAGTGGCAGATGTCGGCCACCAGGTTCACGTTCTCAATGTCGAACTCGCCGTCCTCCTTGCCCTCGGCAAACACCTTGCGGAAGAGCTCCACCTCGGCGCGGTCGAAGTGCTTGCGCACCTTCTCCACCATCCAGATGTTGCGGAAGAACTCGGCCCTCAGGTTGCCGTTGCGCACCACCGTCTCGCGAATCATGCTCAGGTGTGTGTAAATCAGCTCGATGACCTTCTCCTGCGGGCTGATTTTGCGGGCGGCCACCTCGTCGAGCTTGTCGGAGAGACGCTCCAGCTCGGTCTCGATGACGGCGAAGTAGATGTCGTCCTTCGATTTGAAGTAGGTGTAGAGCGTACGGCGGCCCTTGCCCGAAGCCTGGGCAATATCGTTCATCGTGGTGTTTTCCAAGCCTTTCTTGGCAAACAGCTGGCGTGCCACGTCCACCAGCAGCTGTCTCGTCTTCGATATGGACATCCTCTTTCCTTTTTTATTGTTTCCTACTTCCGTTTATTGCACACTATAGGATGCGTGTGCAAAATTACGCTTTTTCTTCCGAACAGCCAAACATTTCCCCACTTTTCTTTGCCGATTCCCAAACTTTTCGTAATTTTGCAGCCGTACACCAACGATGCACACACATATATTATTCCAAAAATAAGATGTGAATGACAGTGACAGATTGCATAATTAGTAACTAAAACTATATCTAAAAGTTATGAAAAAATTGAAGGTATTGTTTGCAGTGTTTGCTGCAAGTATCTGTGCCATGCAGGGTGCATGGGCACAAGACAGTAGTGAACTGACCGTGAAAGTGACTCTGCTCGAGCCGGGAAGCCTCGGCACGGAGATTCTTGCCGCTCCGGGAGTGGACCACATCAAAAATGTGGTGAACCTGACCGTCAGCGGGCCAATGGACGATGACGACTGGAAAACGCTGAAGCTGATAGACGCGCTGAAGACACTCGACCTGAGCATGGCGGAAATAAAGATCATTCCGAGTAGCCAATTTAGTGGTTGTTGCGGCAACCTGACAACGGTAAAGCTGCCGAATACGATTGAGTCTGTTGGTAGTTCTGCTTTCCAATATAAATATTATCTGACCACCATCAATTGGCCCACGGCTGCAAAAGAGATACCTAACAGTTGCTTTTATGAGTGCAACAACTTGCAACCGTTTACCATCCCCTCAGGAGTAACAAGAATTGGGGACTCGGCATTCTATGATTGCTATTATTTCAAGTCCACCATTCCTTCTTCGATAAAAGAAATTGGCGGTGATGCTTTCAGGAATGCATCAATGGAAGGTATAGATGTAGAGATTTCCGAAGGGGTTACAGTCGGTTCTTCTGCATTCAATTATACGAAAGTGAAATCCATCACCTTCCCTTCAACATATTATTGGTATAACCAAGGCAGTATTAGTAACCCAACAGTCACGCTGACCTTCAAGTCGCCCACCATGATGCTCAATGGCTACAGTGCTCCGGAGGGTACCCTCCGCGTGCCCCAACACTTGGTGAACAGCTATCGGTTCGACGGCACTTGGGGCCGCTGGGCGAAGGTGGAGGGCTTCACCCTCGCCAGTGTTACCGACGTCACGACCTGGCCCATACAGACCAGCTTCGACATGAAGAACAATATACGCATGGACGGAACGCCAAACGTAAGCCTAAACGAGAATATTGTTCTGACCATAACGGGAACAAATGCGCAGAACTTCAAGGACTTCAGCTTCAAGTCTACAACAAGCGATTTTTATCATTCTGGTTATACTGGGTGGCATTCTTCTGACAGGTATATATCTTACTACCCCACCCAGCTTCTCAGCACTTGCGACAATGTCAAGATTACTGGCACTATGGAGTATAACATTCAGACGTTGAATAACAGATGGCGTTTCATGTCTCTCCCCTTCGACTTCAAGGTTGGCGACGTGACCGCCGACGGCGACACGAAGTTTGCCATCCGCACCTACGACGGCAGCAGCCGCGCTGTGAACAACTCAGCAACCGGCAACTGGAAGAACACCACGGCATCGACCATCATCAAGGCCGGTCAGGGCTTTATCATACAGACCAACCACGACGCCTGGGTGACCTTCAAGGCACAGGCCAACGACTCGCGCAACTATGCCCTGTCGAACAAAATCTTCGAGTACGCCCTGCAACCCAACAACAGTAGCCAGCCCGACCACAAGGGATGGAACCTGGTGGGCAACCCTTGGCAGACCTGGTACAACATCCACAAGATGAACTTCACAGCACCCATCTCTATCTATGAGGATGGCTATTATTACGCCTACTCCGTCATTGACGACGACTACGCCTTGAAGCCCAACCAGGCCTTCTTTGTGCAGTGCCCCGACAACGTGACGAAAATTGGCTTCCCCGTAGATGGCCGCCAGCTGGACGACAAGATTGAGAGCCAGAATGCCGCCCGCACCGACGGCCCCAGCGAGCGAAAACTCGTAGACGTGGTGCTCACCGACGGCACCAACAGCGACAGGACGCGCTTCGTGCTCAACCCACGGGCGTCGATGGACTATGAGCTGACCTGCGACGCATCGAAATTCTTCGCCACCGACACCGCCCTGCCGCAGATTTACACCATAGAGCAGACCGTGCCCATGGCCATCAACGAGCGCCCTGCTGGCGACGGCACAGTGCAGATAGGCATCAGCATGGCTTGCGACGGCGAATACACCATTTCTTCTCCCCGCTGTAATCTGAAAGAGATTGTGCTCGTCGACAAGCAGACAGGTCTGGAGACCAGTCTGGCCGACGGCGAGAGCTATACCTTCACCGCCAAGGCCGGCACCGACGAGCACCGCTTCATGCTGCGCGTGGGCGGAACGGTGATTACGGAAATCAACGCCACCGACGCCATGGGCCTTGGCTCGCTTAAGGCGGCTGCTTACACTCTCGATGGCCGCAAGGTTGTGGGATATGGCGGCAATGCCGCTACCCAGCAGAAGGGCGTCTACATAGTGAACGGCAAAAAGATTTTGAAGTAATATCTATTCTTACGGATATGAGAAAGAGAATAAGATATTTGACTTTGCTGCTGATGCTGTCACTATGCAACATCGTCAGCTGGGCGCAGGACGGCTTCAACCCCGCCGACCCCGCCGAGCCAGGACGCATACCCTACAAGCTGACCGTCACAGCCGACCCCGCCGATGGAGGCTCGGCATACGGGGGCGGGTACTACGTCAAGGGCACTACGGTGAGCCTGGCTGCTTCGAACCACACCGGCTACCGCTTTGTGAACTGGACCGACGATGGCGGCAACGTGGTCTCAACGGAGAGCGTCTTCAGTTTCGTGAAGAGCGACAAGGAAGAGCACCTCACAGCCCACTTCGTTTTCGAGCCAGACAGCCCCCAAGAGCCAACCAATGTCAATGTGTACTATTGGCTGACGCTGGCCGCCGAAGAGGGTGGCAACACCAGCGGCAGCGGACGCTATATGGCAGGCACGTCGGTGGACGTCTATGCCTATGCCGATGCACTGTACACCTTTGCCGGATGGTACGACCCTGACGGACGGCTGCTTTCTACAGAGGCCAGCTACACCATAACCACCGAAGCCCGTCCCATGCGGCTGATTGCCCGCTTTAATTACACGCCACAGCCGCCCAACGAGCCACTGGAGCTGAACACCCTGCACCGCGTCAAAGTGAAGGCACAGGAGGGTGGCACCGTGAGTGCCGATTCCTACTGGGTGAAAGAGGGACAGGGCACCACCATTCGCGCCTACGCCAATAGTGGCTATGACTTCAAGGGGTGGTACAAGGATGGACGGTTCTACACCTCGCTCGCCGAGTTCTCCTACACCATGGGTACTGCCGATGTCACCTTCGAGGCGCGCTTCGAGTTCAATCCCGACTCTCCCAACGAGCCATCGATGTCCGACACAAAGAAGTATGCTTTCTACCTGATGAACATTGTGGGTAAACCCGGGTCAACCGTACATTTCCCAGTCTATCTTACAAGTCTCACCGAGGCTAAGGATATGACGTTCCAGCTGACCTTCAACAAGCGCCTCCTGCCCAACTTCAAGACGGCGGTGCTCTCGGCAAAAGGTAGTGGCTACAGCCTCTCCTACGCGCCTGGCACCGTGGATGAAGGACACGACGAGCTGGCGGCCTATGTCGTCACACTGGTAGGTGGAGAGATGGCTGCGGGCAACAATGCATTGCTGACATTCGACATCGACATACCCGCCGATATGAAGACAGGCATGGGATACCCCGTGACCATCAACCAGGTGAGCGTGATGAACCTTGACGGCACCACGCAAACGGCCTCGACAAGAAACGGCCGCGTGTCGGTCTACAGGGAGGGCGACGCCAACGGCGACGATGTTGTCGATGTGGCCGACATTGCCACCATCCTCTCGGTGATGGCGGGCCATTATGTTGAAGAACACATCAGAATCATGTGCGACGTGAATAGTGACGGCATCATCGACGTGGCCGACATTTCAAATGTCCTCAGCATTATGGCATCAAGCAGCAGAGCGGCAGCAGTTTCGGCCGAATAAAGAGCTGCCTGGCAATCAAGCAGGAGGTAAGCACTGACCAAAGGTGTTTGCCTCCTGCTTCTGTTTAGCAGCGAGCCCGGTGATAAACATGTGGGGGGCCGGAGGAAAAAGGTGGGGAGGGTGGGGATAAACTTAACGGGTCGACGTAATTTATCTGAATTACGTCGTAATTTATATAAATTTCGTCGTAATTTAAATAAATTTCGTCGTAATTTAAGTTTTAGGTGCGGAGTCGGTGGGTTTTTGGTGCGAGGAATAGCATGTTTTGCACCGGGAGACAGAAATTTGTGGCTATAATTTTGTTTATTCGCAAAAAATGTTTAATTTTGCACACAATATCTAAAAAACAAAACAACACAATAATTATTATGAAGAGAACAAGAGTATTAGTATTTGCTGCCATCGTGGCTTGGGGCGGCTCCCTTCAGGCGGGGGCCAACCGCTATACGGAGATGGAGCCGCTGCGGCTCACGCAGCCTGTGATGGAACCCCGGCTGGACTACACGGTCGTGAAGGAGACACGCACTAACAGTTCTGCGCTGATACGGCGCAGCGTGAACGTGGAGCCCGCTGCGCTGGCCACGCCGGCCACCGACGAGTACCGGCAGACGTGGATGCGCACCAATGAGGGCGTGAAGCCCTACAAGTTTATGGACGACATGACCTTTGTGGGTGTGCCCCTGTTTGTGGCCGGTTGGGCCGTGAAGGGCGACAAGGCTATGTTCCGCGTGAACAACAAGGAGGGCAAGCGGAACACGCAGCTGCTGACCGACTTCAAGACCTCCATCGATGACTACACGCAGTATTTCGGCCCCGCGATGGTGGTGGGCCTGAAGCTGGGCGGTGTTGAGGGCCGCAGCGACTGGGGCCGTCTGCTGGCTTCGGCAGGTCTGTCGTATGGTATCATGGCCGGTTTCGTGAACGGCATCAAGTACACGGCCAAGGAGATGCGCCCCGACGGCTCGTCGGCCAACTCGTGGCCCTCGGGCCATACGGCCACCTCATTCGTGGGTGCCACGCTGCTGCACAAGGAGTACGGTCTGACGCGCTCGCCCTGGTATTCGGTGGCCGGCTACGGTGTGGCCACGGCAACGGGCGTGATGCGCGTGCTGAACAACCGCCACTGGGTCTCCGACGTGATGTCTGGCGCCGGTATCGGTATTCTCTCCGCTGAGTTGGGCTATGCCATCGGCGACCTTATCTTCAAGGGCAACGGCCTGCTGCGCAATAATTTGGAGCAGGACTCTGAGAATCCCTCCTTCTTCGGCATCTCGATGGGTCTGGGGCTCGGCGGAAAGGACATCGGCTTCAACATCATCACCGACTTGCAGGACAAGGAACAGCATGGCTTTGACGACGAGCTGGTGGATTATTACAAGGACTGGGACGAAGCCAGTATCAACATCGACTTCCGCTCGGCTACAGTGGTCGATGCTGAAGGGGCCTACTTCTTCAACAAGTACGTGGGTCTGGGCGGACGCTTCCGCGTAAGGGCGATGTCGGCCAAGTCTTTCGGACAGTATGCCGACATCTCAAGCGAGGATGCCAACGACATCTGGAAAACCGACATCTCCGACATCTACAGAATGGCTGGGCAGACGCTCACTACCGATGTCATTAATGCCGGCGGCGCACCCATCACACAGGCGTATGGCGTGGTGAAGAGCGACCACCTGGCCGAGTTCACCGGCAGCGTGGGCCTCTATCTCAACCTTCCCTTGGGTTATGGATTCTCTCTGGGCACCAAGTTCCTCGTGGGGCGCTCCATCACACAGGAACTCGACATCGACGGACATGCTGAGGGAAATGTCAAGGACATGAAGTACTATATGCTCATCGAGGACGGAAAAGTGTCTGAACGGGAGGACGGCGGACTGGCATTTGCGGTGTCCGACCCCCAGAGCACTGGAGAGACCTACTCTGCCGACTGGGACTACCTGAAACTCGGCTCCGACAACTCCACCTCGTATGGCACTGGCTTCTCGCTGACCTATCGCTACAAGTCGAACTTCGCATGGAAACTCTTCTGCGACTACGACTACTCTAAGAAAACCTACACTATGACCTACGACCCCTACAACTTTATGAGAAAGGCCCTGACGCCTTCGGCCTACAATCTGGTGTGCAACACTGAGGTGTCGGAACTGGGATACATGATGACGCCGATGGTCTTCAAGAAAGACAAGAAGATGAATTATTGGACGATAGGTCTCTCGTTTGTGGTTAATTTGTGAGAATTAAGAATTTAGAGTTTAGAATTAAGAGTTATTCTCGCTTCGCTGCGATTAAGAGTTAAGAATTTAGAATTAAGAATTTAGAATTAAGAGTTGTTCTCGCTGCGCTGCGATTAAGAGTTAAGAATTTAGAGTTGAGAATTAAGAATTAAGAGTTATTCTCGCTTCGCTGCGATTGTGAATTATGAATTAGCATGAATGTGATGAACATACCTATGCGCTGCCTGCTGACTGCCCTGCTGCTGGGCGTCGGCACCGGGGCCGGTGCCCAGTTGGAGCTGCGCACTGAGGCCCAGCTGTCGGCCTCCGGAGGCGACCATACGCCGCTGTGGCTCAACGCCAACAAGTATGGCCTGAGCTCGCTCGACCGCACCAATGGCTACGTCAGGGCGGGACTCTTCCGCCCCTTGCAGCTGGACTCCGCCCGCCGCTGGGGCTGGGGAGCCGGAGCCGACGTGGCCGTGGCGGGCGGATTCACCAGTACGCTGGTGGTGCAGCAGGCCTACGGCGAACTGCGCTGGCTGAAGGGCCTGCTCACCGTGGGCAGCAAGGAGCAGCCCATGGAGCTGCACAACCAGGCATTGAGCAGCGGTCCGCAGACGCTGGGTGTCAATGCGCGGCCCGTGCCCGGCGTGCGCCTGGCTATGCCCGTCTATTGGGACGTGCCCGGCCTGCGCGGGTGGCTGGGCCTGAAGGGCCACCTCTTCTACGGACTGACCACCGACGACCATTGGCAGCGCGACTTCAGCCACCGGGCGTCGACCTACACCGAGCACACCATGCTCCACACCAAGGCGGGCTATCTGCGCATAGGCCCCGCCGACAAGCCCTTCACCGCCGAGATGGGCATGGAGATGGGGTGCCAGTTCGGCGGCAAGTCCCACTACCTCTCGCCCGACGGCATGGTGACCTATGAGAACAGCGGCGGACTGAAAGGCATGCTCCGTGCCTTCGTGCCCAGTGGCGGCGAGGCCATCGAAGACGGCACCGTCTACCGCAACACCGAGGGCAACCACGTGGGCAGCTATGTGGTGCGCCTCAATCTGGACTACGACCGCTGGGGTGCCTCAGTCTATGCCGACCATTTCTTTGAAGACCAGTCGTCGATGTTCCTGCTCGACTACGACGGCTACGGCTCCGGCGACCGCTGGAACGACCGCGTAGACTCGCGCTACTTCCGCTACGACCTGCGCGACATGATGCTGGGCGCCGAGGTCAGGCTGAAGCAGTGTCCGTGGGTCAGCACCATCGTCGTGGAATATCTCTACACCAAGTACCAGTGCGGCCCCATCTACCACGACCACACACAGCTCATCTCCGACCATCTGGCCGGCACCGACAACTACTACAACCACTACCTCTTCTCCGGCTGGCAGCACTGGGGCCAGGTGATGGGCAACCCGCTCTACCGCTCGCCCCTATACAACGACGACGCCACCATCGAGGTGAACAACAACCGCTTCTGGGCCTGGCATCTGGGCATCGGCGGCTCGCCCGTCAAGGGGCTGCGCTACCGTCTGCTGTGCACCATCCAGCGCGGATGGGGCACCTACTACAAGCCGCTGGACGACCCTGCCCGCAACTTCAGCCTGATGGGCGAGGCCGAATACTGCTTCCCCCGGCAGTCCAAGCTGCAGGGGTGGAGCGTCAAGGGGGCCGTGGGCATGGACCGTGGCGCACTGCTGGGCGACAATACCGGCGTGCAGCTCACTATTGGTAAACGACTAACACTGGGAAACAAATGAGACAACTATTCAGATTCATCCCCCTGGCCCTGCTGGCCCTGCTCACGGCCTGCGACACGCACACGTCGGACAATGGCGTGCTGGACGGATTTTGGCAGATGCACACCGTCGACACCCTGGGCGCTGGGTCGGCCGACATGCGCTCGGAGAAGATGTTCTGGGCCGTGCAGGCCGACCTGTTGGAGATGGTGCAGCTGAAGGGCAACATCACCAATGCCAACCGACATAAGGACATGGTGTTCCGCTTCCAGCTGACGGGCGACGAGTTGCGGGTGTCGAACCCCGTGTGGAAGGCCAGGAGCATCTCCGACGACATCATCACCGATGTGGAGGATGTCAGGCCCTACGGCCTGTCGGACCTCAACCAGACGTTCCGCGTGGAGCAGCTGAACAGCTCGGACATGACGCTCCTCACCGACCGGCTGAGGCTGCATTTCAGGAAGTACTAAGGGATTCCCCCCAATTGACAGTCAAGATGAAGCACATTAATGACATACATTCCAACCGGCGGCTGATGATGGTGCTCATGCTGCCACTGGTGCTGCTCTCGGCCTACGCCATCGTCATGCCGAGATATAATGCCGTGGCAGCCGATGACTATGAGTTGATATTCAGCGACGAGTTCGACGGGCCTGACCACAGCCAGCCCGACACGGCGGCGTGGCGGCCATGCAGACGCTATGCCGGACGGTGGAGCCGCTGGATCAGCGCCTCGCCAGAGGTGGCCTTCGTCAGGGATGGCAGCCTGGTGTGCCGCGCCATACCCAACGAGACGGAGCCCGACGACACCGCCACGATGCTCACCGGTGCAGTGGAGACGAGGGGGAAGTTTGCGTTCCAATACGGAAAGATAGAGGTGCGCATGCGCACCAATCTGCAGCAGGGCAATTTCCCCGCAGCCTGGCTGGTGCCCACCTACGACGACGGCGACAAACGCTATGGCGAGATAGACATCGTGGAAATGTTCGGCAACGACTCTCGCTCGTTTCACACCCTGCACACCCACCGCTCGGTGACACTGCGCAAAGACGACATCAAGCGCACCGACAACTACAAGCTCGACGTGACCGAATGGCACGTCTACGGCGTGGTCTGGACCCGTCGCTACGTGGCCTGGACGGTCGACGGGTTTGAGGTGTTCAGGTATAACAAGATAGACACGCCGGAGATGGAGCTGGATGGGCAGTGGACCTTCGACCGCCCCTACTATATCCGCCTGAACCAAAGCGTAGGCGACGGCAATTTTACAAAGATGATTCCCCACACCGA
Organism: uncultured Prevotellaceae bacterium; assembly: GCA_902786565.1. Classification (GTDB taxonomy): domain Bacteria; phylum Bacteroidota; class Bacteroidia; order Bacteroidales; family Bacteroidaceae; genus Prevotella. The sequence goes on from CADACW010000015.1 coordinate 18,981, forward strand.
CGAAACCTACGAGACGGAGTTCGACTGGGTGAGGGTGTACCGGGAAACTGAGAATTAATTCAATAGCTTCTCTATCCATTCGTTGAAATGCGGACACTTGGCTCGCAGTTCGTCAATGCCTATTTCCTTTGTTATGGCCTTGCCTGTAGCAGGCTTGTTGTAATTATAGTGATTTCTTTTTTCGCCTTCAATAGCCTTGATGATGCGTTTGCTTGGAGCTGTCGTAGGGCCATTGTCAATGAGTTCAGGATTTCCGACTTTCTGCAAGTCTTTTGTTAATTGCTCACAGCGTTTCTCACAGCCCGGATAGAGTTTCGGCAAATGGCTGATGCCGCAAAACAGCAAAGCCTCGAATTCGTGTAGTTGAATATAGGGAACGAAACGTTTTTCATTTATCGCCTCTGAGAATGATTTCTCTAAGGCTTTTACGCGGACGTATGCGTCGTAGATGGTTGATACTTCTGAAAATCCGGGAAAATCATCTGGCAAAGCATACAGGTCAAACATTGTTGTGAACAAATGGCACTCATATTCGTTATCTTGCTTTGTCAGTCGCAGAATTTTAATGTCTCGCTCTGCATCGTTGTAAGTCAACATACCTCCACGAGCATTCTTTTTCTTATTCGTTGTAATGAGAATGCTTTTCACCCCCGTTATTCCCCGGTCTTGAAGATACGGCCTAAGAACCTCCTCTACAAATCCTTGCTCCGTCTGTCCCTCACAGAGTACATGAATTACCTTTGCTTTCATACGGGCCGCCCTCCTATAATGTTTTTATCCCACAATTCACTGAGGGTGTACTGTTTCAGCCAAAGTTCGTAATCTTTTTCGTTGAGTTGGTTGACAGTTGTGCATTGAGTCTTTTCGTCCATCTCGACTACTGAAATATTGTCAATGTAGAAGTGGTCAACCAAGTCTTTGCTCTGCGTGGCAATGATGACTTGTGCATGTATGGAAGCATCCTTTATCATTTCTGCCAACTGTGTAATGGCATACGGATGAAGGCCCAGCTCTGGCTCGTCAAGGATAATAACATTAGGCATGGTCTGTGCTGGCTGCAACAAGAGTGCTGCCAAAGCTATGAATCGAATGGATCCATCTGAGAACTGATAAGCATTAAAACGATAGTCCGTGGCGGAATTGTCTATCCAGCGAAGGGACACAAAGTTGTTCACGGGTTCAAGATAGAAGTCCTGAAATTGAGGAACCACGTCGCGCACATAATCAACAATCCGTTTATATGAATCCTTGAAATTGTTGCGAAGGAACAGCAGAAAAGAAGGAAGATTATTGCCGTGCGACTGGAGATAGTTGGCTGTTTCGACTGGACAGGACTGACGCAAAGGGCCTTCATGAGAAGAATCATGGAACTGATAAACCTTACAGAAAGAGAGCATTTTAAAAATTGACTTTGCAATTGGATCGTCATTTTCGGCTAAAGACGACTCTTTGAAATTTGTCTCCAAGAAAATCTCGTATGGCTTTGCCTCTCCATTACGATGCCAATTGATGCGCTCTTCTGTTATAATCAATCTGTCTGGCGTTGCGTTCGCCAGGGTAAACTGGTAAGTGTTTTCCGAGTTGTTGGTCATAAAGGTCAATGTTCCTGACATGACCGGGGTCTTTTTGGCACCATAATGAAGCAGAGAATTGGCAGTACCAGCCATTTCCACATATCGGCCAAACGACTTGGTCATCATATAGCTTAACATTCTAAAAAAGCTAACGATGTTACTTTTGCCCGCTCCGTTGGCACCAAGAAGGATGCTCACATCGCCAAGCTTTAAAGTAACAGGATTATCAAAGGCTATGGATTTGTAGCCTTTGATTGTTACTTCCCTTAATTTGTTATTCTTGATAAATCTGTTTGCCATCTGAGTACAATAAATTATCGTGTGCAAAATTAGTGATTTAATTTTAGATTGCAGAAGAATCTGACTTTTTTTCCACATTATTAATAGTATATAGGCTATTTCCCCGCTTATGACAATCCTTTTTTAGCCCTACATGGTTTATAAGCACGAGGATATCGACCGCCACCACATGCACATCGTGACCATCCGCGTAAAGGAGGACGGAAAGGCCATCAGTTCCAGCAACAGAATAACTCTAAATTCTTAACTCTTAATCGCAGCGCAGCGAGAATAACTCTTAATTCTTAATTCTAAACTCTAAATTCTTAATTCTTAATTCCCATGATAATGCACTTGCTGTGGCTCTTCGCCACGGCCAGCAGGCGGTTGACCAGCAGCGGGAAGTTGTAGCGGCCCTTGCCGGAGAAGAAAATGGCAAGGTAGCGGCTCCACAGGCGCAGGGCATTCTTGACAAAGAAGCCCACGGGAATATTGTTGCGCAGAACGGAACCAGCCCTCAGGTCACGGTAGTAGACGGTGTCGTCGGTGGTGAACCGCGCCCCCTTTATCTTGTCGGAAACAGAGAACATGAAGATGGCATCCTCGCCCACCTTGAAGCGGGTGTCGAAGCGCCTGCCGGCGATGATGGCCTTGGGGATGGCCTTGCACCAACTGGTCGACAGCAGGTCGTGGATGTTGAGGATGTGGAACCGCCGGTGCCCCTTGTTCCGCAAGAAAGCCCGCCCCAGATAGTCCTCGGTCGGGGTGTTGGTGGTCTCGTCATAGCCCTTCACGTTGGCTATGGCAATGCAGCCCTCGCTGCCCTTGAGGGCCTCGGAAAAATGGGCCAGATAGTTGTCGGAGACAAAGTCGTCGTCGTCGACGAAGCAGATGCTGTCGCCATGCGCTTGGTCTAAAATCAAGTTGCGGGCATTCGACACGCCCATCACTTCGGTATGTAGCAGTCGGGCGTTCAGCGTGTCGGCATGTTGGCGCAGGTAGTCGTCAATCTGCTGGAAGTAGGGGTCTTTAGGCCCGTTGAGCACGATGATGACCTCAAATTCGGTGGCCGCCATGGTCTGTCTGCACAGCGAGTCGAGGCACTTGTAGATGTAAGGGCCTGGCTTGTGGGTGGGTATGCCGACGGTAAACTCCATAGTGACCTAAAAAACGTTGTCTTTAATGGCGTTGAGGAAGCCGCGGCCATACTTCAGGTCGGGTTCCACATAGTTGCCCTCGCCCCATTCGTTCCACGATTTCAGGAAGATGATGCGGTGCTCAGGCTGCTTCTCCGCCACCAGTCCTACGGCCTGCCGCAGGTGCTTGGCAAAGTTCTCCGGCGTGGCGTTGACGTAGATGCCCTCGCCGGTGCCGTTGCGCGGCGAGCGGTCCCATTGGGGCACCACGATGGGGAAGACGTTCTCCCACGTGTCTTCAGGCGCAAAATAGTTGGGCATTACCTTCGGGTAGTCATAGCGCAGGGCGGGCAATTTTGAAAGGTGGGAGTGCAGGAATCGCTTGACCAGCCGCCTGTACTTGCCCACGGCCAGCATTTCAGCACGCGCTCTGCCGAATGAAGCCACGCTGCTGAAGCCAATCTCGAACAGGCTGTTGTAGGCGTCGGCGCTGCTCTCCAGATTGGGCATGATGCGCTTCAGGCTGCCGTCGGGCTGGCGTTTCAGGGTGGGTGTGCTGTTGGTGTAGGCGTTGAAGTGTATGCTGGGTATGCCCGCCTTTGCTGCCAGAGTCTGCCACAGCTCTATGAAGTGGGCCACGTCCTGGAAGCGGTAAGGGTCGAAGATGCCGAAGAGGGGATGGCCGTCGACGGTGATGTAGCGCTTGTCGCGGAAGGCCGGCAGCACGTAGTTGAAGTGGGCAATATAGTCGTCGTCGCCGGGGTAGAGCATGGGTGCGATGAGTTGCGACTTGCCGCTGTTGGTCCATGTCTTGGTGGTCCACTCGTGGTTGGCCCAGCAGAGGCAGAAGGGGAAGTCGGGCTGTCCGCTGGCCAGCACTTCCTCGAAGGGCCGCTGCAGCAGCATGCGGCCTCCGCCCATCCAGTAGTGGTAGTAGCAAAAGCCCTCTACGCCGGCCTCGCGTGCCATCTGTGCCTGCTGTTCCCGCACCTCCGGCAGGCGCAGGTCGTAGAATCCCAGTTCCGAGGGGATGCGGGGCTGATAGTGTCCGCGGAACAATGGCTTGGCCTTGGCCACATTGGTCCATTCGGTGAATCCTGGTCCCCAGGCACGGTCGTTCTCAGGGATGGGGTGGAACTGCGGTAGATAATATGCTATGACTCTTGCTTTCATATACGGACAACAGACCGGGGCGGCAGTTTCCAACCGATGCTCTGGTCTATTTTCGCGTGCAAAGGTACGAATAATTCTATAAACAGCAAAACGAACAACAAATTAATTACATTTTGGCGTGCCATCTTAGGCCTTTTCCACGATGCTTTTATAGAATTTGAAGACATTCTGGGCGCAGGTTTCTTGGGTGTAGAGCCGGTTCACCACGTTGAAAGCCCGCTCGGTGTAGGAGGCATAGTGGCTGGCGGGCTGGGCGGCCACCTGAGTGAGCAGGGCGGTCAGTTGGGCGGTGGTTTCGTAGCGCAGGGCAATCTCTTCGCCCGTGAGTTGCAGGCCGTTGTCCAGTTGCTCCTTGGTGCCGGAGGTGTTGCGGGCTATCACCAGACAACCCTGCTGCATGGCTTCGGGCATGCAGAAGCCGAAACCCTCGAAGGCCGATGAGACCACCAGCGCACGGGCTTCGCGCATGAGCAGGGCCACATCGTCGCGCTCGCCGAGCAGTTCTACCTGTTGGGTCAGCCCGTTGTCGGCCAGCCATCCCTTCACCTTGTTTGTATAGTCCTGTTTGCCCGTTCCTGCCAGTTTCAACGGCAGTGGGGTAGGGGTGGCTTTGGCGTAGGCGGCGTATGCCTCCAGCAGTTGGTCCACGCCCTTCTCCACCTGCAGGCGTCCGGCAAAGAGGAAATAGTCCTTGTGCTGGCCTGTGGGCATGGTGGGCAGCGCTTGGAACACGCCGTCGTAGATGACGCAGGCCTGTCCTGTTTTGGCCTGCTCCTCCAAATGGTAATAGTGGAGCACCGCCTTGGTGATGCAGATGGAGTGGGAGAGGGGCAACTGTCGGCGGAAGGCCTGCTGGCCGAAGATGTAGCTGTAGCCCACCTGGTCGGCATACTCCCTGATGTGGTAGATGTGGGGCGTGTGGGTTAGTTGGGCGGCGTCGTAGCCAATGCGCACCACGCCGGTGTTTGAGTGGACAATGTCTATCTGGTTCGCCCTGATATAGTCGGCCAGTCGGCGCGTGGCCCGTCGGTTGGCCACCAGTCGGGCGGCCAACCGGGGCAGGAAGAGCAGCTTCTCCTTCCAGCTATAGTGTCGCGGATAGGCGCAGGGGCGGTAGGTGAGGCACAGCGTGGCGATACCGCGGCGTTGCAGTTGGTGGCTGATGCCGTCGGCATCGGGCACCACCACGTGAGGCTCTATGCCGTAGGCCGCCAGACCGTCAATCAGATGGACAAAAGCCTTGGTGGCGCCGCCGTTCACCACCGTGGCGTTGAGTATGTAGGCCACCCTCATAGCGTCTCCTGTTTTTCCTTTCTGGGGAAGACCTGGCTGATGGCCTGCTCGCGGTGGCAGAGGCGCACCTCGATGCCGAACTTTGCGTGCAGGTGCTCGGCCAAGTGCTGGGCTGAGTAGACGGAGCGGTGCTGGCCGCCGGTGCAGCCGAAGCTGAACATCAGGCTGGTGAAGCCGCGCTCCATATAGCGCTTCACGTGGAAATCGGCCAGACGGTAGACGCTGTCGAGGAAGAGCGTGATTTCGCCGTCGTCCTCAAGGAAGCGGACGACCGCCTCGTCCAGGCCCGTCAGGTGTTTGTAGCGCTCGTAGCGGCCGGGGTTGTGGGTGCTGCGGCAGTCGAACACGTAGCCGCCGCCGTTGCCGCTCTCGTCCTGAGGGATGCCTTTCTTGTAGGAGAAGCTGTAGATACGCACCACGAGGGGCTGTTTCTCGAACTTTGCCGTCAGCCGTCTGAGCACGTCGGTCAGGTGGGGGTAGGGAAATGTGCTCCCATCGTCTTGGGCCAACAGCTGGCGCAGGTTGTCTATGGCAGGAGGGATGCTGTCGATGAAGTGCTGCTTGCGCTCGAAGTAGCCCCGGAAACCGTAGGCCCCCAGCACTTGCAGGATGCGGAAGAAAACGAACAGCCGAAGGCGCCGGTCGAAGTGCTCGCGTGGCGGCATCGCCGTGTATTGGCTTGCCGCCTCGTAATAGTCGTCGATGAGCGAGCGGCGCAATGCGTCGGGATATTTGGCCGAGGCCTGCCAGAGAAACGAAGCCAGGTCGTAGTAGAACGGTCCACGCCGACCGCCCTGGAAGTCGATAAAGAAGGGCTGGCCCTCCACCAGCATGACGTTGCGGGCCTGAAAGTCGCGATAGAGGAAGGTCTGGCCCGGCTCTGCAGTCAGGTGACTGGCCAGCAGGCGGAAGTCCTCCTCCAGTCGCAGTTCGTGGAAGTCGAGACCGGTGGCTTTCAGGAAACAGTATTTGAAATAGTTCAGGTCGAAGAAAACGCCCTGTTCATCGAATTCCGGCTGTGGGTAGCACACGGTAAAATCGAGGTTTTTTGCACCTTGAAACTGCAGGGCCGGCAGTTGGCGAATGGTGCGGTGCAGCAGTTCCTGCTCTTCAGGCGAGTAGTTGCCGCCGGCCTCGCGCCCCTGCCGGATGGCGTCGAAGAGCGACGTGCTGCCCAGGTCGGTCTGCAGATAGCGAAGCTCGTCGTCGCTGACGGCCAGCACTTGGGGGACGGCCAGTCCGCACTGCGCGAAATGACGTGAAAGGGTGATGAAGGCGTGGTTCTCTTCGCGGCTGGTGCCTACGCAGCCCACCAGGCTACGGTCGTCGGGCGCCGTCATTCGGTAGTAGACGCGGTTGCTGCCTGCCCCCGGCAGTCGCTCGATGGTGGCTGGGTCGCAGCCATAAAGTTTACGGTAAAGTTCTGTCAATAGTTGCATAGTATGTGCATTTGTGCCGCAAATTTAAGGATATTATTCCACATTGCCAAACTTTTGGGAAATAATTTGCTATCTCGCCAATTATTCGTAACTTTGCACCCCAGTAAAGCAAAAAGACACGATATGGACTATCAGGCAATTATCGACAACTATTATTCTGAGGCGGAGCACGACCTGCGCCAGTTGCTGCTCCGCCATTCCCGTCAGGTGGCCGACCGCTGTCTGCTCATCGCCCGGCAGCACCCGGAGTTCGGCATTGACACGGCGTTTTTGGAAGAGGCGGCCATGCTCCACGACATAGGCATCCGCTGGTGCCATGCGCCTTCCATCTTCTGTATGGGCGACGAGCCCTACATCCGCCACGGCATTGTGGGCGGGCAGTTGCTCCGCCAGCAGGGGCTGGAGCAGCACGCCAGGGTGTGCGAGCGCCACACGGGCACGGGCATCACCGCTGAGCAGATTGAGGCCCAGGGCCTGCCACTGCCCCCCGATGGCTGCTACTGCCCGGAGACGCTGGTGGAACAGATAGTGTGCTATGCTGACAAATTCTATTCCAAGTCGCGCCCTGACCGCGAGCTTACTGTGGCCGAGGCCGCGCAGAGCCTTGCCAAGTTCGGCCAGGAGGGCGTCAGGAAATTCTTGAGATGGGCAGAAATGTTTGAATGAGTTATGGCAGTAGTCGAAATTTTATCGCTCTCACATCCCGGCGTGGAGGTCTTTGCCACGCTCACTGAGGCCCAATTGCGCAACCGCCTCGACCCGTCAAAGGGCATCTTCATTGCCGAGAGCCCCAAGGTGATTTCCGTGGCGCTCGATGCCGGCTACGAGCCCGTCTCGCTGCTCTGTGAGCGCCGTCACATCGAGGGCGATGCTGCGCCCATCATCAGCCGTTGCGGCGACATTCCGGTCTATACTGGTCCCCGCGAACTGCTGGCCGCGCTGACGGGCTACACCTTGACTCGGGGCGTGCTGTGCGCCTTTCGCCGACCGCAACTGCCTTCGGTCGAGAAGATATGCCGCGGAGCCCGCCGCGTGGTGGTGATTCACGGCGTGGTAGACACCACCAACATCGGGGCCATCTTCCGCTCGGCTGCTGCCTTGGGCATCGATGGCGTGTTTCTGACCCGCGACAGCTGCGATCCGCTCAACCGTCGGGCTGTGCGAGTGTCGATGGGATCGGTGTTTTTGGTGCCTTGGACCTGGATTAACGACCCGCAGGCCTGGCTCAACAGTCTGGGATTCAAGACGGCGGCGATGGCGCTCACGCCCGACTCGGTGGCTCTGGACCATCCGCAGCTGATGAGCGAAGAAAGGCTGGCAATAGTGATGGGAACGGAGGGCGACGGACTGCCGCACCACGCCATCGACGGGGCCGACTACGTGGTGCGCATACCAATGGCCCACGGTGTAGACTCACTCAATGTGGCTGCCGCCGCTGCCGTGGCTTTCTGGCAGTTGAGAGGTGAGTCTTACCCCTCACCTCTGAAATAGATTTCTTCTCCTACTATTTGTCGAGCGAACTGTAGATGGAGTTGTTGCTGCGATATTCGGGAACAATGGCCTTCATCTTGGCAACCGTGTCCATGTCGTTGAACTTCTTGCCGATGGCATAGAGCTCGTCTATCTCCTTGCAAACGTCGGTGTAGTCGTATTCGCGCACCGTGGCAATGCGTATCTTCTTGTGGAACGAGGGCTTGGTGGTCTCCTTCTCGTTGAGCACTTCCTCGTATAGCTTTTCGCCCGGTCGCAGACCCGTGTACTTGATTTCCACGTTGGTGGCGCCACTCAGCATAATCATACGCTGTGCCAGGTCGGCAATCTTGACGGGCTTGCCCATGTCGAAGACGAATATCTCGCCGCCATTGCCCTTTGTGCCGGCCTCAAGCACCAGCTTGCAGGCTTCGGGGATGAGCATGAAGTAGCGGATGATGTTGGGGTCGGTCACGGTGATGGGGCCACCGTTCTTGATTTGCTCCTTGAAGAGGGGGATGACGGAGCCGTTGCTGCCCAGCACATTGCCGAAGCGAGTGGTGACAAACTGCGTCTGCCCTTTTAACTTGCCGTCCTTGATGGCCTTGTCGAGGCTCTGCACATAGATTTCGCAGATGCGCTTCGAGCAGCCCATCACGTTGGTGGGGTTCACGGCCTTGTCGGTCGAAATCATCACAAACTTCTTCACGTCGTACTTCACGGCCAAGTCGGCGATGACCCTTGTGCCAATGATGTTGTTACGGACGCTCTCCGAGGGGTTGTCTTCCATCATCGGCACGTGCTTGTAGGCGGCGGCGTGGAAGACGTACTGCGGGCGGAACTGGCGGAAGATGGACTCCATATAGTCATGCTCGCAGATGCTGGCCACGATGGTGTGTGCCTTGATGTCGGGCCACCGCTTGGCCATCATCAGGCGGATGTCGTGCTGCGGCGTCTCGGCCTGGTCTACGAGCACCAGCTCCGAGGGGTTGTAGATGGCAATCTGCCTGACCATCTCGCTGCCGATGCTGCCTGCCGAGCCGGTAATCATGATGCACTTGCCCGTGAGCTGCTGGCCCACCGACTCCATGTCTACCTGTATCTCGTCACGTGGCAGCAAGTCCTCGATGCTGATTTCCTTCAGCTGTGGTGTTGCGGCTATCTGGCTGCTGCCCAACTCCTTCTCTTCCTGGGTGATGAAGATGCGGATGCCGGCCTTGATAATCTGGTCCTGCAGGGCCTGCTCATTGCGGAAGTCGCCCAGTCGGTAGGGCGACACGATGAGCGCCTCGACACCGTCGGCCAGCATTGTCGGCACCAGGTTCTCGTCTGCCATGTGCACGAGGGTGCCCATCAGCACGTGGCCGTCCATCTCCTTTTCTACGGTGGCGAATCCCTTCAGGTGGAAGCGCATGGGCTTCTCGCTGCGTATGTGCTTGGCAATGGCGATGCCGTCGTTTTTCACGCCGAAGATGTAGGCACGCTTTGAGCGCTTGTTGGCAAAGAGCACGTCGTAGAGCGTCTTCACGCTGATGCGCACCACCCACAGCAGGAGTGTGGCCATGACAAAAGCGCTGAATATCTGTCTGCCGCTGATGAATCCCATCTCGCTGATGCCGCAGCTTCCCATTGCATAGTGCAGGCAGAGGCTGGCTGCCGTGCCCAGTGCCATGGCGTAGCCCACGCGCTGCAAGTCGACAAACGACGAGTAGCGCAAGATTCCGGAATAGGTGCGGAACAGGCGGAAACTGATATTGTAGAAAACGAGATAAATGGCGATGTTGAGAGACACCCACTCCAGTCGGCTGAACGACCGGACATCGCGGTCAAAGAGGAGGTACATGAAAAGGAAAGAAAATATGACAATGAGATTGTCAATCAACAAGATGCCCCAAAGCGGAAGGGCCCTCTTTCCAAAGTACCAATTTGCCAGTTCGTCGATATATTTCATATTTTCCCTTTTGTCTACGAATAGTTTTAAAATACTTATTTGGGTGCAAAGATACGATTTTTTTCTGAATAACCTTACCTTTTGCCATTTTTTTTTAACTTTTCCCCCTACTATTCTTATAAATGGGCAAAAATAACTCCCCGCAAAACGCATTTTAACGTTTTGCGGGGAGGGAATGTCGCACGTTGTTTGTTATTAGAGCAGGTTGTTGCGCTCTATGTCTTTGAAATAGCGGTAGGTGCCCACCTTCAGCTCTTCGCAGGCGGCGTCGTCGGCCACGATGATGCCGTGCTGGTGCATCTGCAGGGCTGAGATGGTCCACATGTGGTTCACGCTGCCCTCTACTGCTGCCTGCAGAGCGCGACACTTGGCGTGTCCGTTGACCAGTATCATCACTTCCTTGGCGGCCATCACGGTGCCTACGCCGACGGTGAGTGCCGTCTTGGGCACCTTGTTGATGTCGTTCTCGAAGAATCGGCTGTTGGCGATGATGGTGTCGGTGGTCAGCGTCTTCTGGCGGGTGCGGCTGGTCAGGCTTGAGCCCGGCTCGTTGAAGGCGATGTGGCCGTCGGGGCCGATTCCACCGAGGAAGAGGTCGATACCGCCGGCTTCCTCAATCATCTGCTCGTAGTGGGCGCACTCGGCAGCCAGGTCTTTGGCGTTGCCGTTCAGGATATGGATGTTCTCCTTAGGGCAGTCGATGTGGTTGAAGAGGTTGGTGAACATGAATGAGTGGTAGCTCTCGGGGTGCTCTTCGGGCAGACCCACGTATTCGTCCATGTTGAAGGTGAGCACGTGCTTGAACGACACTTTGCCCTCCTGATAGGCTTTCACCAGTCCGCGGTACATGCCGATGGGCGACGAGCCGGTGGGCAGTCCCAGCACAAAGGGTTTCTCTGCGGTTGGCTTGGCGGCGTTGATTTTTGCCACAACATAGTTTGCGGCCCATTGTGACATCAAGTCATAATTCGGTTCAATGATTACTCTCATAATTGTTTTGTGTTTAGTGTTTAAAAAAAGTTAGTTGTTATTCTATTATGCCTGCCATGAGGGTTAGTATGGTGGAAATGTCGGCCACGTCGACGCTGCCGTCGCCGTTCACGTCGGCCTTTTCCAAGGTGATGGTCTCAATGGTTTCTGCCATGAATGAGATGATGGTGGCTACGTCGGCCACGTCGACGTAGCCATCGCTGTTCACGTCGCCCTTGATGTCTGGGTCAGCGCCGCCCATAAAGCGGAAGGAGATGGTGCCGTCGGCGTTCTGCACGATGTCGGTGACAGGCTTGTCCAAGACGGTCTCTCCGTCCAGGTTTGGATAGTTCATCACCGTGGCGGGCACCGACTGGGCAGTCAGCTCATCGTTCACGGCCGTCGAGTCGGTGACCCAGGGATAGGCCGACGAGCTGAGAAGATAGCTGTTCATGTGGTCTGAATGAGCATACTGTTGAGGTTTGGCCCATGACGAGACATAGTCCATCCAGGCATCGTAGTCCATATTGTCGGCGCTCATCAGTTCGAAGCGTCGCTTGTTTTTGTTGTTGTTCACGCTGTTGCCGCTCCACACTGCCTTGTCGTAGTACACGTGGTATATCACCAGACCCTTGCCGGGCAGTCCCTTGTCCCATCCGCTCTGCTGCCTGTTCTCCAGCAGCAGCCATTCGCTGTCTGAGTGCTTGATGCGGTACACGGGGCCGCCCTCGTCCACGGTTTTCATGCCCTTTACGGTGGTGGGCTCGGTCAGTTCTTCGGGTGTGAGCCAGCCCAACAGCAACTTCTCCATGGCGGTGTAGTTGGGCGGGCACCAGCCGTAGTTGGTGAAGTTTCCGCCGTCCATCAGGTCCCACTCGTCTACCATGCTGTAGCCTGCGTCTGACGTTGTGGGATAGATGTCAGGCAGTCCGAGCGAGTGGGTGAACTCGTGGCAGATGGTGCCAATGCCGCACGACGAGCCGTTGGCCCACAGTTCGCCGCTGCACGTATAGTTGGCTATCGTCACGCCGCTGGTGCTGATGCTTGCAAAGCTGCTGGTGTTCGGCCAGATGTGGCCATAGCTCTTTTCGCTGGCTTGGTTGCCACAGAGGCCTGCGTAGACGTAGATGACCTGGTTCACCTTTCTGCTGTCTCTCCAAACGTATTGCGAGAAGTCCACTTTCAGCGAGTCGATTACTTTCATCGTGGCCTCTCTCAGCACCGAGCTGCCGTAGTTGCGCGTGTTTTCGGTAGGCTTGCTGTAGGGCTGCGCCTTCGAGCTGACCCTGACGGGGCCGTAAACGTCGAACTCGAGGTTGAACAGTCCGCCCGACTGCTGGCGGAAATAGTCGGCCACGCAGCCCGGCCCTTTGCGCTTATTGAAGCCGGGGGCGTTGAAGAGGCTGTCGTAGAAGGCTTGTGGGTTGGCCTCCTTGAAGTCTTGGTCGGAGAATGAAATCAGGATGACGGCCTGTCGGTAGACCCTGGTGGAGTCCCAGTTGGTGTTGATGCTGGCCAGCCGGAGGGGTGCCTGCCGTCGGCTGCCGTCGGCATTGCTGTCGCCGTCGGTCAGATGGGGTGTGCAGCCGCCTCTCACTACTGGTGCAAACTGGGCCGCTGCCGTGGTTGGCACTATCGTCAGAAGGCAGAACAAAATGGCTGCCCTCAGTATATCTACCACCTTATTAATATACATAGTGCTCTTTCTAAATTTTCCTATATAACGAAAAACATGTGCCATTTATTTTTTCCTTGTATGATTTTTTACTACCTTTGCACGCAAAAAAGATGGAATATATGTCACAAGAAGGCTACGACAAACTCGTGGCCGAACTTCATCAGCTGGAGAGTGTTGAACTGCCTCAGGTGCGTGAGGCCATTGCCGAAGCCCGCGACAAGGGCGACCTGAGCGAGAACTTTGAATATCATGCTGCCAAGCGTGAGCAGGCCCGACTGTTGGGGCGCATCCGCTTCAAGCAGCGCGTGCTGGAGTTTGCCCGTGTGGTGGACAAGTCGCGGCTGGGCGGCGACAGCGTGGGCCTGCTCAGCCGTGTGGAGATGACCCAGCTGTCCACCAACCGCCGAATGACCTACACCATCGTCAGCCCCCACGAGGCCGACCTGCGCAGCGGCAAGATTTCCATTAAGTCGCCCATTGCGCAGGCACTGCTGGGCAAGAAGGCTGGCGACGTGGTTGAGGTGACCGTTCCCGCCGGTGTGCAGAAGCTGCGCATCGAGAGCATCCAACTCTAAACCTTGAACGCTTGTAATATATAGTTAGAAGGTATATAACTCCGGGTTATATACCTTCTAACTCTGAGTTATATACCTTCTAACTAAAAGATAAGTGCCACTTGTCTCGGGGATAAGAGGCACTTATCTCGGAGATAAGTGGCACTTATCTATTTGACCCCACACGGGGCCCAGGGCTTGAGGGTCTTGAAGAAGTCGTTTCCCTTGTCGTCGACCAGGATGAAGGCGGGGAAGTCTTCCACGTCAATCTTCCAGATGGCCTCCATGCCCAGTTCGGGATACTCCACACACTCTATCGACTTGATGCTCGACTGCGAGAGCACGGCAGCCACGCCGCCTATGGAGCCCAGGTAGAAGCCGCCGTGCTTGCGGCAGGCCTCGGTCACCACGTCGCTGCGGTTGCCCTTGGCAATCATCACCAGCGATGCGCCCAGGCTCTGGAACTCGTCCACGTAGGGGTCCATGCGGTTGGCAGTGGTCGGTCCCATTGAGCCGCAGGGATAGCCCTTGGGCGTCTTGGCGGGTCCGGCATAGAGCACGGGGTACTTCTTGAAGTATTCGGGCATCTCTTCGCCGGCGTCGATGCGTGCCTTCAGCTTGGCGTGGGCAATGTCGCGGGCCACGATGATGGTGCCCTTCAGGTTGACGCGGGTGGAGACGGGATACTTCGACAGTTCTTGGCGCACCTTGTCGATGCCCTCGTTCAGGTCGATGGTGATGGTGTTCTGGCCCTCGCCGGCCTTTGCAAACTCGGCAGGAATGAGTTCCGAGGGGTTGGCGTCCATCTTCTCCAGCCAGATGCCGTCGGCATTGATCTTGGCCTTGATGTTGCGGTCGGCCGAACAGCTCACGCCCATGCCGATGGGGCAGGAAGCGCCGTGGCGGGGCAGGCGCACCACGCGGATGTCGTGGGCCAGATACTTGCCGCCGAACTGAGCGCCCAGCCCAATCTTGTGGGCCTCGTCCAGCAATTTCTGCTCCAGGTCCACGTCGCGGAAGGCGCGGCCCGTCTCGTCGCCGGTGGTGGGCAGCGAGTCGTAGTACTTGATGCTGGCCAGCTTGACCGTGAGCAGGTTCTTCTCGGCCGAAGTGCCGCCGATGACGAATGCGATGTGATAGGGCGGGCAGGCAGCCGTGCCCAGGCTCTTCATCTTCTCGACGAGGAAGGGAATCAGCGTGCCCTCGTTCTGGATGGTGGCCTTGGTCATGGGGTAGAAGTAGGTCTTGTTGGCACTTCCGCCGCCTTTTGCCACAAAGACGAATCGGTATTCGGCGCCCTCGGTGGCCTCGATGTCAATCTGTGCGGGCAGGTTGCAGCGTGTGTTCACCTCGTCGTACATGGTCAGGGGTGCATTCTGCGAATAGCGCAGATTGTCCTGCGTGAAGGTGTTGTAGACGCCCAGCGAGAGTGCCTCCTCATCTTCAAATCCTGTCCATACCTGCTGGCCCTTCTCGCCGTGGATGATGGCTGTGCCGGTGTCCTGGCAGAAGGGCAGGATGCCGCGGGCAGCCACCTCGGCGTTGCGCAGGAACTGCAGGGCCACATACTTGTCGTTCTCCGATGCCTCCGGGTCGCTCAGGATGGCGGCCACCTGCAGGTTGTGCTCGCGGCGCAGCATGAACTCCACATCGTGGAAGGCCTGCTGTGCCAGCAGCGTGAGGGCCTCTTTCGAGACCTTGATGATTGGCTTGCCCTCGAAGTCGGCGGTTGTCACGCCTTCCTTGGTCAGGAGCCGGTACTCAGTCTTGTCTTCGCCCAACTGGAACATTGGGGCGTACTTGAATGTTGGTGTTGTTGCCATAATTGTTCTGGTTAATATATTCGCCGACAAAAGTACCGAAAAAAACTAAAACGTGCAAGAAAGTTCGCAAAAAAATACATTGCCAGGAATTAATTTACTGAAGATTCACCTAATTGTTTTGAGGTATCAGAAAATAGTGCTACCTTTGCAGGCGTTATTGAAAACTAAACGAAAAACCGAAACGACTATGAACATTTCAAGATTTCTGCTGGCTTCGCTGTGTGTGATGGGGAGCTATGCGGCTGTGGCCCAGACCGAACAATTGCCGGCCTTTCCGGGGGCCGAGGGCTTCGGACGCTATACCACCGGCGGCCGGGGCGGCTACGTCTATCACGTGACCAGCCTGGCCGACGACAACTCGGCGGGAACGCTGCGCTGGGCCAACAGGCAGAAAGGGCCGCGCACCATCGTCTTCGACGTGTCGGGCACCATCTACCTGAAGTCGGCCCTGAAGATTGCCAACAACACCACCATTGCCGGGCAGACGGCCCCCGGCGGCGGCATCTGTCTGGCCGACTTCCCCGTGACGTTGGGGTCAAACGTGATTTGCCGCTATATGCGCTTCAGGCTGGGCAACCGGCAGGTGGACAAGCACGAGGGCGACGGGCTGGGGTCGATGGACGACAACAACATCATCGTGGACCACTGCTCAGTCTCGTGGAGCATCGACGAGTGCCTGTCCATCTACGGCGGCAGAAACCTGACGGCGCAATGGTGCCTGGTGGCGCAGAGCCTGGTCAACTCGGGCCACTCGAAGGGCGCTCATGGCTATGGCGGCAACTGGGGCGGCGCAGGCTGCTCGTTCCACCACAACCTGATAGCCCACCACACCAGCCGCACACCACGCCTCGGCCCGCGGCAGGGCACGCAGACCGACGAGCGCATGGACATGCGCAACAATGTAATCTACAACTGGGGCGGCAACGGCTGCTACGGCGGTGAAGGCATGAAGGTGAACATTGTGAACAACTACTACAAGCCCGGACCCGCCACTCTGAAGCGCAACACCACCATCCAGCAGCGCATTGCAGGCATAGGCATACGCACCACCAGCTACTGCCAGAACAGCGACGGCTCATGGAACGGATGGTACCCGATGTGGCACGTCTGGGGCAAATTTTATGTCGCAGGCAATGTGAACACCCGACACAGCAACGTGACCAAAGACAACTGGACATACGGCATGTACAACCAAATCACCAATGGCGCCGGCGTGGACAACACTTACACCCAGGCCACCAAGGACACCATGCGCATCGGCGAGCCCATACCCTACGTGGCGGTGACCACCCACAGCGCGGAAATGGCTTACGAAAAGGTGCTGCAGTTTGCCGGGGCGTCGCTCCACCGTGACGCTCTCGACGAGCTGGTGGCGGACGATGTGGCCAACGGCAAGGCCACTATGACCGGTTCGGGTCTGGACAGCGGCTTCATCAACTCGCAGGACGACGTCAAGTCGGCCATCCCTTCCGTCTGGCCGGTGCTGGAGCAGGGCCAGGCCCCGAAGGACACCGACGGCGACGGCATGCCAGACGAGTGGGAGACGGCCCACGGACTGAACGCCAACGATGCCGCCGACGGCAACCAGAAAGGCGAGGGCGGCTATACCAACCTGGAAGTCTACCTGAACGGCATTGTGGCCCATATCACCGCCGCCCAGAATGAAGGGGGCGAGCAGACGGGATATATAGAGGAGGTGATAGTGCCGGGCGACGACAATGAGCCGGGCAAGACGCTCGTAGGTGCCGGAAGCGTCAACTGGAAACTGGATGCCGGCAATGCCGGGCAGACAGCCACATACGCAGACCAAATTGCCGATGAAATTGGCAAAAACAGCATCACACTGGGCAGCAACATCAGCTATGGCGGCACGCAGGCCATCACCGGCGCCGGACGAATCACGAAGTTCCAGTCGGCTGTCAAGAACGAGGCCCTGGCCAACGACGGCAATGCCGTGGCGTTCAGTTTCACCATGGCCGACGGCTACTTCTTCCGCCCCACCAAGGTGGCCTTTTATGCCTGCCGCTGCGGCACCGACGGCGGACGGCTGGACATCTACTGGCAGACGCCCGACGAGAAAAAAGAACTGGAACTGGGCCTGACCCCGGAGCGCAACAACAACTATACGGCCTTTGAAAAGGAAATCAACACCGTGGGCTCTGCTTCGGGCACCAGCAGTCTGGTTTGCCATATCCTCAGTCTGGGCACCGGCAAAGCCATCGCCATTGGCAATGTCAGCATCAGCGGCGAGGTGAAAAGCGAGACCGATGGAATCGCCGAAATCAGGCGGGTGACCCTTGGGGGCGGCCGGTTCTACAACTTGCAGGGCATGGGCGTGGCCCATCCCTCGAAGGGAATTTATATCCGGGATGGCAAGAAGGTGATGGTGAAATGAAAAACGCGGGCTGTAGAGGCCCGCGTTTTTCATTTCTTGTGTTTCTGCGTCTTAGTTGGTCGGCGTGACGGGCTTGATGCGTCCGTCCTTGTCGAACTCCAGAGGGTCTATGCACACCTCGCGGTGGAAACCCGGGCCGTCCTTCTTGTCGAGATAGGCCGGATTGATGCGGTGGTAGACAATGTACCACTTGTCCTTGCCGGGAATCTGCAGCACGCTGTTGTGGGCCGGGCCGTAGATGTGCTGGTCGGGCCGCTGCTGCAGGATGACAGGCTGGTCGGCCACCTTGATGGGCCCTAAGGGGCTGTCGCTGGTGCCGTAGGCCACGTGGTAGTTGGGCGAGCCCGTGTCGTCGACGCTCCAGAGGAAATAGTAGACGCCCTTGCGCTTGAACACGTAGGTGCCCTCGCGGTAGGCGTAGTCCTGCAGGGTGCCTCCGCGTGGTGTCATGCGGACAATGGTGGTGGTGTCGATAGAGGTCATGTCGGCATTCAGCTTGGCGCCGGCCATGTAGCCATTGCCCCAGTAGAGGTAGCTCTGGCCGTCGTCGTCGGTGAAGACGTCGACATCAATCTGCTGCCCGTTTTTCTGCCCCTCAGGCCGCTTGTCCACGATGGGCCTGCCGAAGTCGGTGAACGGCCCCGTGGGCTTGTCGGCCACGGCCACGCCAATGGCCTTGCGCTCACCCTGGTCGCCGCTGTAGTAGAAGTAGAACTTGCCGTTCTTCTTCTCGATGGCGGGTGCCCAGGCGTTGCCCTTGGCCCAACGGGTGTCCTTCTTCAGGTCGAGGATGATGCCCTCGTACTGCCACCGCTTCAGGTCTTTCGACGAGTAGCAGGTGAAGTAGTAGCCTCCCCATCCGGGTGCGCCGTCGGTGGTGGAGTAGATGTAGTAGCGTCCGCCGTCCGCCAGCACTTCCGGGTCGGCGTGCATTTCGGGCAGAATGGGGTTGTGCTGTGCTGTGGCTGTGAGCCCTGCCAGGGCCACGAGTGCCGTGGTGAGGAATTTTTTCATATTACACAAAGCTGATGACTCCCTGCTCCACGTCGGGCTGCTCCTGGTGTGGCGGTTCGGGTGTGTTGTTCTGGCTGCTGATGCTGTTGAGTATCTCCTTGGTGCGCTTGTAGGTGGGTGTCTGCTCCACGTTTGAGATGACGTCGTCGTTGTCCAGGTCTTCAGGAGCGAAGATGTAGATGTTGGGGCGGCGCTTGTAGCGCTTGGCTGTGTCGGTGTCGCCATAGAAGTGGCCGCGGCGCTCGTCGCGTTTGGCAGCCAGCTCCTGCTCCTCGGCCAGTCGGTTGGCCTCTTCGCGGGTCTGCTGCTTGGCCAGTCGCTCCTCCATGCCGTCCACGTTCTGCATGCCGAAGCCCGTGGCCAGGATGGTCACCTTGACGCGCTTGCCCAGTTCGGGGTCGACGGCCACGCCCCACTTGAAGACGAAGTCGTTGCCGAAGCGGTCCATAAATTCGTGCACGTAGTTCATCTCCTCCATCATGAAGTTGTCTTTCGAGTCCTTCTGGTGCGAGAACGAGATGTTGAGCAGAATCTTCTTCGAGTTGAAGATGTCGTTGTCGTTGAGCAGAGGCGAGTTGAGGGCATCGTCGATGGCCTTCTTCACGCGGTCTTCGCCCTCGCCGTAGCCGGTCGACATGATGGCCACACCGCCGTCCTGCAGCACCGTCTTCACATCGTTGAAGTCGAGGTTCATCGTGCCGTGGAGGGTGATGATTTCGGCAATCGACTTGGCAGCCACCGAGAGTGTGTCGTCGGCCTTTCCGAAGGCATCGAGGAACGACAGTTCGGGATAGATTTCGCGCAGACGCTCGTTGTTGATGACGAGCAGGGCGTCGACGTGCTTCGACATTTCCTCCACGCCGTCCAGGGCCTGGTCAATCTTCTTGTTGCCCTCGAAGCGGAAGGGGATGGTGACGATGCCCACGGTGAGGATGTCCATCTCTTTCGACACGCGGGCGATGACGGGAGCGGCGCCAGTGCCTGTGCCGCCGCCCATGCCGGCTGTGATGAAGGCCATGCGGGTGCCGTCGTTCAGCATGTTGCGTATGTCGTCGAGGCTCTCTTCGGCAGCGGCGCGGGCCTTCTCCGGGCGGTTGCCGGCGCCGAGGCCCTCCTTGCCGAGCTGCAGTTTGACCGGCACGGGCGAGTCGTTGAGTGCCTGATTGTCGGTGTTACACACTACGAAGGTCACGTCGTGGATGCCTTCCTTGTACATGTGGTTTACAGCGTTGCCTCCACCGCCGCCTACGCCGATGACCTTGATGATGCTGTGCTTCTCTTCGGGTATCCCGAAGTCGAGTATTTCGTTGTTGTCCATTGTCAAATTGTTTCTGTTGTTTGGGATTTAGGTGTTCAGACGTTTGTTTTTGTGCTTCCTGTTTTGGGGTTATTCGGGCTTTGTAAGGTCGTCGACCCAGCGTCCCAGGCCGCGCTTGGTGCGGTTCCACCAGCTGTTGGCCTTCTTGCGCTGGCGCTCCTCCTCGGCCAGTCGCTCCTCTTCCTCTTGGCGCAGACGCTCTTCCTCTTCCTTTTTGCGGCGGGCCTCCTCGGCGGCCTTCTCCTCTTCCTGTGCGGTGCGGATGACGCCCGGGTCGGTCTCGTTGGCCTGGCGCGGTTTGCGGTCGCCGGGCTGCGGCTTCTGGTTCTCCTCGTTGTCGAAGAGGTTGCCGCCGTTGGGGTCGATGCCGTTGCCGGCGCAGTTGATGTCGCCCTTGATGAGCAGTCCGAGCACGGTGTTGTACATACCGTTCTTGGCCTTCAGCTGGTCGTTGCTGGTGTTGATGGTGGTAGTGACAAACTTGGCCACGCGCACCTTCTCGATGCGGGTGCTGTTGGTGAAGGCCCGCTCGATGTTCTTCATATTGGCACCGCCACCGGTCAGGATGATGCCGCCGAGCAGCTTGTCGTAGTATTCTGACGGAATCTGGTAGCGCACGTTCTCGATGATTTCCTCCATGCGGCCCTCGACAATCTCGATGAAGCGGCGGCTCTCCACCTGGCGCTCCTGGTCGATGCTGTATTTCAGTGTGGGGTCGATTTCGCTGTTGTCGGTATAGGCCGAGGCATATTTCAGTTTCATCTTCTCGGCGTCGCTCTCTTCCATCTGCAGCGAGGCGATGTCCTTGGTCACGTTATTGCTGCCCAGGGGGATGACGACGAGGTGGCGCAG
This sequence comes from uncultured Prevotellaceae bacterium, assembly GCA_902786565.1. Classification (GTDB taxonomy): domain Bacteria; phylum Bacteroidota; class Bacteroidia; order Bacteroidales; family Bacteroidaceae; genus Prevotella. The sequence goes on from CADACW010000015.1 coordinate 39,899, forward strand.
CACATTCTTCCAATAGACGCTGACAGTGGTGGTGTCGGCACCTATGTCCACCAGTGCGCAGCCGGAGCGTTTCTCGGTCTCTGTCAGCACGGCGTCGGCCAGTGCCAGCGGGGCCAGGTACATCTCGGCTACATTGATCTTGGCCGTCTCGAAGCAGCGGTTCAGGTTCTGGAAGAACGACTTGCGCTCCAGGATGTTGAGGAAGTTGCCCTCCAGCCTGTTGGCACGTATGCCCACCGGATCCATCTGGTACTGCGTGTCCACGCGGTACTCCTGCTCGGCCACGTCCAGAATTTTCTGGTCGGGGTAGTCCAGATTGCGGTTGGCGTCCATCAGCTCGGCCACCATCTCCTGTGTGATGATGGCGTTCTCCTCCAGGTCTCTGACGATGGTGTTGCGCACGCTGCGGATGCTCTGTCCGCCCACGCCGACGAACACCTGGGTGATGCGCGTCTTGAGTTGGGCCTCCAGTTTCTTCACGATATTGGTCAGGCACTGTGCCGTCTTGTCAATGTTGTAGACCACGCCTTTGCGTATGAACGATGCCGCATCTTCCCTGACGACAGCATGCACCGATATGCTGCCGTCGGGCATTTTCTGCCCTGCAATGCCCGTCACCTTCGATGAGCCGAGCTCTATTGCCACGATAAAGTCTTTCAGTTCATTTTTTGTTGCCATAGTATGTTACCTTTTTGTTGTTTTCGTTCGTTTGCAGATAATTTGGTTGTCAAACTCCACGCTGATGCGCTCGTAGTGGTTCCAGCCCGCCACGTTCAGTCCGTAGCGGTAGAACTTTCGCAGCCGCTGCAGTTTTTTGGCGATGCCGGTGGGCTGGCCCAGGTAGACCACGTGGTTGCCCACGCGGGGGATGAGTTCTACGGAGCCATCGGCCAGCACGTTGAGCTGTACGGTCTCGTTTCTCCAGAACGTGTCGTTCAGGATGATGTTGGCCAGCGGTGCCAGCACTTTTTCGGCATACTGGCTGCTGATGCTGCCTGTGGCCACGATGAGGTTGCAGGAGTAGTCGGTGTGGGGCATGGGCTTGCCGTGGGTGTCCACGTAGTAGTCGTTGCCATGGTTGTTCATGACCCTGACCACGGGAATGCGCTGCCTGATGTTGACGCTCACGGTGCGGTCCTGTGTCTTGTAGCACTCGGCGTTTTCTATGAGGTCTTCCTTCTCCAGTGCCTCCTCCATGTTGCGCAGATTGATGTACTCCATCGACTGGCCGATGGGCGAGACGTGGCTGGTGACGAGCATCTGCTTCACCTCGTCGCTGGTGAGGAATCCGGGCATGATGCCCTCCTCGATGGTGATGTGCACATCGCGGCACACAATCTTCTCATCTGGCCTGTTGAAGGCCATGATGGCCAATACCAGATAGGCGGCCAGCACCACGTTGAAGCCATAAAACAGGATTTTCTTCCACAACGTCATGTTATTATCGGATTTTCAATTTTCCATTTTCAATTTTAATTGCTTCTCGATTTGCGGCATCTGTGCGTCCAGGTCGCCTGCGCCTAGGATGATGAGCACGTCGAAGGTGCGGCTCTTCACCAGGTTGAGCACGTCGTCTTTGCGTATCATCTGCTTCTCCACGCCAGGTGCGAGCCTGTCGTAGATGAGCTGCGAGGTGACCCCTTCGATGGGCTGTTCGCGGGCAGGGTAGATTTCTGTCAGTATGACCTCGTCCAACTGGCTCAGTGCGTCGGCGAAGTCCTGATAGAAATCGCGGGTGCGGGTGTAGAGGTGTGGCTGGAAGATGGCGGTGATGTGACGGTCGCGGTAGAGCTGGCGTATGCTGCGGGCACTCTCGAAGATTTCCTTCGGGTGGTGGGCGTAGTCGCTGAGCAGCACCAGGCGGTCGGTCTTGATCTTGAAGTCGAAGCGGCGGTCCACGCCTCCGTAGGTACGCATGCCGTAGTGCAGCTCTTCGGCGTTGCAACCGGCCAGCTGGGCCATGGCCATGGCGGCGATGCCATTCTCAATATTAATAGGTATGGGATGGCCGAGCGTCACGTCCCTGACACTCTCGATGGGCGAGACGAAGTCGAAGGTGATGTCGCCGTTCTCAATCTTGATGTTCTCGGCGTGGAAGTCGCCCTCGGTCAGTGCGTAGTCGTAGCGGCGCACGCCCTCCTGCAGGTGCTCCTGCATCTCCAGTCCGCGGTGGATGATGAGTGCGCCGCCGGGCTGGATGAGCTCGGTGTAGTGGCGGAAACTCTCAAGATAGGCTTCCTTCGTGCCGTAGATGTCCAGATGGTCGGGGTCGGTGGCGGTGATGACGGTCATCCAGGGAGAGAGCCAGTGGAAGGAGCGGTCGAACTCGTCGGCCTCGATGACCACATAGTCCGAGTCGGAGACGATGTAGTTTGTGCCGTAGTTCTTGGTGATGCCGCCCAGGAAGGCGTTGCAGTCCTGCCGGCTCTGGTGCATGATGTGGGCGCACATCGAGCTGGTGGTGGTCTTGCCGTGGGTGCCAGCCACGCAGAGACCCTTCATCTGCCGGGTCAGCGTGCCGAGCACCTGTGCGCGCTTCTGCAGTTCGAAGCCCTGTTCGCGGAAAAAGACCAGCTCTTTGTGGTCGTCGGGGATGGCGGGAGTGTAGACCACGAGGCAGCTGTCCTTCTGCTTGCAGGCGTGTGGAATCTCGTCCACGTTCTCCTCGTAGTGTATCAGTGCGCCCTCTTTCTCCAATTGGCGCGTCAGGTCTGTGGGTGTCTTGTCGTAGCCGGCCACCACCAGTCCGCGGTGGATGAAGTAGCGGGCAATGGCACTCATGCCAATGCCGCCGATGCCGATGAAATAGACTGCGTTTGTCATATCAGTTTGAGTACTTCTTGTGCGATAATTTTGGCTGAGTCGGGCAGTGCCATCTTCAGCACGTTCTTGCTAAGTGAGTCCAGTCTGGCCTGGTCGGCCACGGTCTGGATGGCCAGGGGGATGAGTTTCTCGCGGGCCTCGGCGTCCTTCACGTAGAGGGCGGCCCCGCGGTTCACCAGCGCCATGGCGTTTTTGGTCTGGTGGTCTTCGGCCACATTGGGGCTGGGCACGAGGATGACGGGCTTGCCGATGAGGCAGAACTCCGAGATGCTGCTGGCTCCGGCGCGGCTGATGACCAGGTCGGCGGCGCGATAGGCGGCGGCCATGTCGGCTATGAAGTCTGTGGCAATGAGGTGGGTGGACAGCTGTGAGGGGTGCGCGGCCACATACTCATTGAGCCGGCGCTTCATCTCCTCCTGGTAGTACTTGCCCGTCTGCCAGATGAACTGCAGGCCCGACGCGTCAATCTCGTTCAGGTGGGCCAGCACGCTCTCGTTGATGGTGCGTGCGCCCAGGCTACCGCCCACGAGCAGGATGGTCTTCCGCTCGGCCGATAGTCCGAAAGCCTTCAGTGCCTCCTCGCGTGTCACCTTTGCGTCGAGCAGCGACTGGCGCACGGGATTGCCCGTCAGCAGGATGCGGTCGGCGGGGAAGAAGCGCTCCATTCCCTCGTAGGCCACGCAGATTTTGGCGGCCTTGTCGGCCAGTTGCTTGTTGGCCAGTCCGGCATAGCTGTTCTGCTCCTGTATCAGCGTGGGGATGCCCAGGCTGTTGGCGGCTCCCAAGGCCGCGCTGCTGGCATAGCCGCCCACGCCGACGGCCACCTGCGGCTGGAACTCGCGCAGTATCTGCTTGGCCATGCGCTTGCTCTTCAGGTAGTCCAGGGCCACGCCTATGTTCTGCGGCTTCCACAGGGGGCGGTAAAAGCCACGTATGGGCAGGCCCTTGATTTCGTAGCCTGCCTGCGGCACACGCTGCATCTCCATGCGACCTTCGGCGCCGACGAAGAGAATCTTGGCGTCAGGGCGTAACTCGCGGATAGCATTGGCTATCGACACGGCGGGGAAGATGTGGCCTCCGGTGCCGCCTCCGCTGATGATGATTCTTGGCTCTTTCATTGCTTCAATTCGTTGGTTCTTTCACTGGTTTCAACTTTTTGGCACTCCGGCTGACGCTCAGTATCACGCCTATGTAGGCGCAGTTCACGATGGTCGATGTGCCGCCTTTCGACACTAAGGGCAGGGGCTGGCCGGTGACGATGCCGAAGTCGACGGCCACGGCCATGTTGATAGCCGCCTGGAACACCAGTAGCAGGGCCAGGCCCAGCACGAGGAAGGCCGGGAAGTTGTTTTCACACCGACCCGCTATGCGTGCCGCCCTGAAGAGCAGGATGACGTAGAGGAACACCACGGCGATGGCACCGATGATGCCCGTCTCCTCGATGATGATGGCATAGATGAAGTCGCTGAAGGCCTGCGGCAGATAGTCGCGCTCCACCGAGTTGCCCGGCCCCTTGCCGATGACGCCGCTGGAGGCGATGGCCAGGTTGGCGTGGGTCACCTGGTAGTTCTTGTCGTCCACCTTGTAATCTTTCGGGTCTTTGGGCTTGCCGGGCTTCAGCAGGCGGTTGCGCCAAGTGCCGAAACGGTGGGTCAGCTTCTCGAAGGCGTTCTTCTCGGTCTTCTCCTGACGGCTCACCTGCTCGGTCTTCACGCCGGCCTTCAGGTCGGCCAGTTCCTGCTCGGCCTGCTTGTCCATGCTGCCCAGGCCGAAGACGAGGCCCAGGAAGATGGCCGCAAACAGCACCAGCACGCCGGTGAGCTTGCCAATCTGTTTCATCGGCACGCGGGCGAAGAACATCATCAGGTAGATGACGCCGAAGAGCAGCACTGCCGTCGACAGGTTTTCCAGTCCGATGAGCAGGACAGCCGGCACCGACAGCCACAGGATGTACTTCATGGCGGTGGGGTCGGAGCCGCTGCCGTCTTCGCGCTGCATGGCGCTCAGAATCTGTGCCGCCGTGAGCACCATGGTGCCCTTGGCTATCTCTGAGGGCTGGAAGGTGAAGCCCGGCAGCTGGATCACGCGGTTGGCGCCGTTGATGCTTTCGCCCCAGAGCAGCACCCACAGCAGGGTGGCGTAGGAGATAAACAGCATGACGGGAGTGAGGAGCTTGAAGTAGCGGCAGGGAATGTTGAGCGTGACGATGGCCACCAGCACGCCCACCAGGATGGTGCCGCTGTGGTAGATGAGCGGACCCAGGTAGTTGTGGGTCTTGTAGGTCAGCGTGCTCGATGCCGAGAAGACCTCGACCACACTGATGAGGCAGAGGAAGAGGAACACCGTCCAGATGCCCTTGTCGCCTTTGAAGAGATTGCCTATCTTGTTCATCTGTTTCGCTGTTTTAAAGGTTTCTGACAAGTTCCTTGAACTGCTCGCCGCGGTCTTCCATGTTCTTGAACAGGTCGAAGCTGGCGCAACAGGGTGAGAGCAGCACCGTCTCGCCGGGCTGGGCCAGTTCGTAGCAGGCGGCCACGCACTCCTTCATAGAGTGGGTGTCGCGCACAGGAATGTCCATGTCGTCGAAGTTTTGGTGCAGTTTGGCATTGTCGGCACCCAGGTAGACCAGTGCCGAGCACTTCTCGCGGATGAGGGGCTTGATGGGTTCGTAGTCGTTGCCCTTGTCCTTGCCGCCCAGGATGAGCACCACCTTGGTCTTCATTGAGTCGAGGGCATACCAGCAGGCGTCCACGTTGGTGGCCTTCGAGTCGTTCACATACTGCACGCCGCGCACGGTGCACACCTTTTCCAGCCGGTGCTCCACGCCGGGGAAGTCGCTCAGACTCTGCCGGATGACCTCTTTCTTGATGCCCGCAATGTTGCCCGCAATGCCGGCGGCCAGCGAGTTGTAGATGTTGTGGCGGCCTGTCAGGCTCAGCTGCTCCTGCTCCATATTGAAGGGCGTGGGCTTCTCGATGGTGTACTGCCCTTGCTCTATGTAGCCTATGCTGCCCTTCTCCTTCAGTTCAGAGAAGGGGTAATGTATCGATGGAATATGATATTTCTCCAGTTCTCGGCTGATGATGGGGTCGTCGTTCCAGTAGATGAAGGCATCTTCCGGTGTCTGGTTCTGCACAATGCGCATCTTGGCGTCCACATAGTTCTGCATTTTGTTGTCGTAGCGGTCCAGGTGGTCGGGCGTGATGTTGAGCAGCACGGCGATGTTGGCACGGAAGTTGTACATATTGTCCAACTGGAACGAGCTGAGTTCGATGATGTAGTACTCGTGGGGTGTCTCGGCCACCTGCAGGGCCAGCGAGTGGCCGATGTTGCCGGCCAGTCCGGCATCGTAGCCTGCCGCCTTGAAGATATGGTAGATGAGCGACGTGGTGGTGGTCTTGCCGTTTGAACCGGTGATGCAGATCATCTTCGAGTTGGTGTAACGCCCGGCAAACTCTATCTCGCTGATCACGGGTATGCCTGCCGCCTTCACCTTCTTCATCATCGGGGCCGTGTCGGGTATGCCCGGCGACTTCACTATCTCGTCGGCATTGAGTATCAGCCCCTCCGTGTGCTGGTTTTCCTCCCACGCAATGTGGTGGTCGTCAAGCATCTGCTTGTAACGCGGAGCAATGGCCGACATGTCGCTCACAAACACGTCGAACCCCTCTTTCTTTGCCAGCACGGCTGCTCCTGCACCGCTCTCGCCGGCTCCAAGGATGACAATTCTCTTCATAATCTTTTTACCTTATTTTCAGTGTGATGATGGTCATTGCTGCCAGGATGATGGTGGTAATCCAGAAACGGATGGTGATTTTCGACTCGTGGAAGGGCCGGTGGGGCCACCCTTTGAGCAGATAGCGCGAGGTGGCGTCGAGCTGTGAGTCCAGCTTGCGGAAGTTGTCGTGGATGGGTGTGGCACGGAACACGCGCACTCGCTTGCCCTTGCGCTTGTTCCACTTGAACCATTGCGTCTGGATGATTACCGAGAGGCTCTCTACGAAGAAGATGCCGCAGAGGATGGGCAGCAGCAGCTCCTTGTGGATGATGACTGCGCAGACGCCGATGATGCCGCCGATGGTGAGCGACCCCGTGTCGCCCATGAACACCTGGGCGGGATAGGCGTTGTACCAAAGGAAGCCGATGAGCGCTCCCACAAAGGCTGAGAGGAAGATGACCAGTTCTTCGGAGTGTGGGATATACATGATGTCGAAGTAGGAGGCGTAGCCGATGTGGCTGCTCACGTAGGCGAAGATGCCCAGTGCCACGCCGATGACGGCCGAATTGCCGGCGCACATGCCGTCCATGCCGTCGTTCAGGTTGGCGCCATTGCTCACAGCTGTCACCACGAGGATGGTCATCAGCACGAACACCACCCATCCGGCGGCCACCTTGTGCTTGCCCACAAACGCCATCAGCTCGGAGTAGCTCAGGTTGTGGTGCTTGGTGAAGGGGATGGTGGTCTGCAGGCTCTTGTGCGCCTTGGCCTCGTGCTTCACCACCGTGGTAGACTGCCCGGCCACTGGGGCGCTGATGTTCTCGCGCATCACCACGTCTGGGCTCAGATAGAGCGTCAGACCTACGATGAAACCGATGGAAACCTGGCCGATAATCTTATAGATGCCCTTCAGCCCCTCCTTGTGGCGGCGGAAGATTTTGATGTAGTCGTCCATGAACCCCAGGAAGCCGAGCCACACGGTGGTGATGACCATCAGCAGGAGGTAGATGTTGCGGATGCGGCCCAGCAGCAGCACTGGCACCAGCAGGCTCACGATGATGATGATGCCGCCCATGGTGGGCACGCCCTTCTTCTCCACGCCGAAGGGGTCTTCTTCGGGTGGGCGTTGTGTCTCAAAGATTTTGCGCCGTTTCATCCACTTGATGAAGAACTCGCCAAACCAGGCTGAGATTATCAGCGAGAGGATGAGGGCCAGCAGGGCGCGGAACGAGATGTAGCTCCACAGGTGGCTGCCCGGGATATTGTATTGCTCAAGAAATCGAAACAGGTAGTACAGCATAGTTTCGTTATTTCGTTATCACGTTATCACGTTATTTCGTTATCACGACAATTATCCTGCCGCCAGGCATTTCCTCACTTCCTCCCGGTCGTCGAAGTGGTGCTTCACGCCCTGGATCTCCTGGTAGTCCTCGTGGCCCTTGCCGGCAATGAGGATCACGTCGCCCCGCTGGGCCATCATGGCGGCGGTGCGGATGGCTTCGCGGCGGTCGGCAATGGCCACCACCTTGCGGCGCTGCTGGGGCGTGAGGCCGGCCAGCATGTCGTTGATGATGTCCTGCGGGTCCTCGAAGCGGGGATTGTCGCTGGTGATGATGACGCGGTCGCTCTGCCTGACGGCCTCCTGGGCCATCAGCGGGCGCTTGCCCTTGTCGCGGTTGCCGCCGGCGCCGCAGACGGTGATGACGCTGCCCTTGCCGTCGAGCACCTCGTGGATGGCGCGCAGCACATTGTCCAGGGCGTCGGGCGTGTGGGCATAGTCCACCACGGCTGTCCAGCCCTGCGGCGAGCGGATGGGCTCCAACCGGCCGGAGACGCTCTTCAGCGTACTCATCACCAGCAGGATGTCGTCGGCCGACTTGCCCAGCATGCGGGCGGCACCGTAGACGGCCAGCAGGTTAGACACGTTGAACTTGCCGATGAACTGCACGCCCACCTCGTGGCCGTCCATTTCGAGGTACATGCCCTCGAAGTGGGCCTCGATGATGCGGCCGCGGAAGTCGGCCATGCGCTGGGTGCTGTAGGTCTTCACTGTGGCACGGGTGTTCTGCACCATGAAGAGACCGTTCTTGTCGTCGGCATTGGTGATGGCGAAGCTGCCCTTGGGCAGCATGTCGAAGAAGGCCTTCTTGGCGTCGCGATAGTTCTCAACCGTCTTGTGGTAGTCCAGGTGGTCGCGGGTCAGGTTGGTGAAGATGCCGCCGGCAAACCGCAGCCCGCCGATGCGCTTCTGGGCGATGGCGTGGCTGGAGCACTCCATGAACACATATTCGCAGCCGGCGTCGGCCATGCGGCGCAGCAGCTGGTTCAGCTCGATGGGGTCGGGCGTGGTGTGGGTGGCGGCCACGGCCTCGCCCTCGATGTAGTTGCATACAGTGGAGAGCAGGCCGCACCTGTGGCCCATCTGGCGGAACATATTATATAATAAGGTGGCGATGGTGGTCTTGCCGTTGGTGCCGGTGACGCCCACCAGCTTCAGCTCATCCGACGGCTTGCCGTAGAAGGTGGTGGCCACGGTACCCACCACGGCCTCGGTGTTTGCCACCTGCACCAGGGCGGTCGTGTCGCCCAGTCCGTCGGGCAGCTCTTCGCAGAGGATGGCGGCGGCGCCCAGTTCCACGGCCTTGGGGATATACTGGTGCCCGTCGGTCTGTGTGCCACGGATGGCCACGAACAACGCTCCCGGCGTAACCTGTCGCGAGTCTATGCACACGCTGGTTATATCGGCGTCAATATTCCCCTTGACGCTCTTCACATCTATCTCTTTCAGCAGTTCTCTCAGTACCATATATATATTTTAATTTTCAATTTTCAATTTTCAATTTTCAATCTTCAATTAAGCTCAATCTCGCACACCATTCCCGGCTTGATGGCCGTGCCGGCGGCTATGCTCTGGCGCACCACCTGGCCCGTACCGTGCAGGCGCACCTTCACCCCCTGCTGCTCTACTGCATAGACGGCGTCGCGGGCACCCATGCCGATGATGCTTGGCATCGTGTTCTCGGCCAGGATGGGCTTTTTCAACTCCATGCCCTCGCGGGGCACGCCCAGATGGCCCAGCACATAGTCGGCGGCGGCCATGTCGCCCAGCTTCACGTCCGGCATCGGCGACGAGGTGGAGTCGCGGGCATCCTCAACGTCCAGCTTCAGCCGCTTGGCCATCACACCCTCGGAGATGTTGTGGAAGATGCCGCCCGACATCAGTCCGCCCGATGCCGGCAGGCCTTTCTTCTTGATGCAGACGATGCAGGTGTACTGCGGGTCGTCAGAGGGGAAGTAGCCGCAGAACGACAGCCAGTACTCCACCGTGCCGCTCTTGTAGCCGCCGGCCTTGGCCACCTGGGCGGTGCCCGTCTTGCCCGACACCTGGAACGAGTGGCTGCCGGCCCGCTTGCCCAGGCCCTGGCTCACCACGTGGCGCAGCACGGTCTGCATCGTGGCGATGGTCTGCGGCTTGGCTATTTGCTCCTTGATGACCTGCGGCTCAAAGGTCTGCACCATCTTGCCGTCCTTCATAAAGCCCTTGACGAAGCGGGGCCGCATCATACGGCCATTGTTGGCGATGGCGTTGTAGAAGGTCACCGTGTTGATGGGTGCAATTTGCGTCTCGTAGCCTATCGACATCCAGGGCAGTGTGGTCTTGCTCCAGTATTTCGAGCGGTTGGTGGTCTTGGTGTCGGGGTAGCGGATGTTGGGCGGCAGATAGCCTACGATGGGCAGCTGCAGGTCTTCGCCAATGCCCACGCGGTAGAGCCCTTCGACATACTTGCGGGGATTGCTGCCGTAGAAGTTGTCGATGACATAGCTCACGCCGATGTTCGAGCTGACCTCCAGCGCCTTGGCCACATTGATGTCGCCATAGCCGCCGCGGTGCCAGTTGTGGTCCTTCATCTTGGCACCGTGCATGGGCATGATGCCGCTGCCGGTGTGGATGACGTAGCTGGTGTCTACCACACCGTCGTCGAGGGCCACGAGGAAGGAGGCCACCTTGAACACCGAACCGGGCTCGCAGCGGTAGCTGATGGCGTCGTTGAAGCGCTCATAATAGTTGCCGTTGTCGCTGCGCCGCATGTTGACGATGGCTTTCACGTCGCCCGTCTTCACCTCCATCAGGATGGTGACACCCATCGAGGCGTCCCACTTTTTCAGACCCTCAACCAGGGCCTGCTCGGCCATGTCCTGCATGGTCACGTCGATGGTGGTCACGATGTCGGCACCGTCTACGGGCGGCGTCACCGTGAAGGGCACCATCTTGTCCAGCACTTTCTCCTTGCGCTGGATGCCGTACTTGCCGCGCAGGATGCTGTCGTAGCTCAGTTCGATGCCGAAGCGGGCAGTGTCCTTGCCGCCCTCAAACGAGCGGATGTCGCCGATGGTGCGCTCGGCCAGCGAACCGAAGGGGCGGCGGCGGGCCTCGAACTTCTCGGCGTGGAAGCCGTATTTGTTCTTGGGCAGATTGAAGTAGGGCAGCTGCATCACCTCGCAGTAGGTGCTGTAGTTGATGCGCCGTGGCCATACCCACCAGTGGCGGGCGCCAATGGTTTTCTCGCCCTTCTTGTTGGTAACCACCTTGTGGCGGCCCTGCTCCAGACGGTCGCGGAACTGCTGGGCAGTCCAGCTGGGGAAGATTTGGTGCAGACCGTCGCAGAGGCTGTCCAGCAGACTCAGCCACACCGAGTCGCGCTTGTGCACCCAGGCCGTGTCGCCGCGGTCGCCCGACTGGAAGTCCATAAAGATTTTGTATTCTGGGATGCTGCTGGCCAGCAGTTGGCCGTCGCTGCTCAGAATGTTGCCGCGGTTGGGCCGCACGCTGTCGCTGTGGCTCTTCTGGCTGTTGGCCACCACCTCCCAGTAGCTCTTATTGGCGGTCATAGTGTAGCCGGCCTTGGCTATTACTGCCAGGCCCACCACCGTCAGCAGGCCGGCAATGGCCATGTAGCGCGGCAAAACCTTGTCTTTATTGAACTTGCTCATCTTCTCTTATTTCGACTTTTCGTGATAACGTGATGTTTCGTAATATCGTGATAACGTAATAACGTGATAACGTAATAACGTGATAACGGGGGGGAAAAACCCCTTACTCATCTTCCTCCACCGGCACGATGAAGGGCGGCTGTTCGGGCATTATCAGCAGCGTGTCCTCGTTTTCGTGGAGCACGCGGAGCACATTGCTCTGGCGGCACATCTCCGTCAGGTTGCTCGAACTGGACATGGCCCGGTATTTGGCATCGGTCAGTTCCTTCTCCAAGCGGCTGATCTCGATGGTGTCCTGCTGGCACTGGTAGCGCACGCCCACGTAGATGCACATCAGCAGCACCACGAGCACGATGAGCCAGATGTGGTTGCGGACCATTGAGAACAGGTAGTCGCCGCCCACAATCTGCCGCAGCGTCTGCGTGCCGGCAGGCGCGCTGTCGTCTTCGCTGGCCTGCTCTTTCAGCTGCTGCAGCGTAGAGGTCTCCTTTGACTTCTCTTCTGCGGTATCATCGACATTCCCGTAGTCCTCATCGGTCTTCTTGCCACCCTCGTCGGTCTTCTCCGCCTTGGCAGCCCTCTTCCCGGCTTTTTTTTCGGTTCCATCGACAACACCGTCCGCCATGTTTTCAATAATCAGTTCCGGCTCTTTCATCAGTACTTCACTTATATTTCACCTAAATTTTCACCTGTATTTCACTTAATTTTTCACTTAATTTTTCACTTAATTTTCACTTAACTTTTTACTAAACTTTTCAAGAACTTCCGTTCAATCCGCCTTTTTTCCGCAGTAAATTTCACCGTTTTTTCACTTTTCCCACTCCCTTCCCCTTTTTTGGGGCGTAGGGGAGGCTTTTTGGGGGGTGTGCAGGGGGAGGCTTTTTAGGGGGAGACTTTCTCAGCCACCCTCAACTTCGCACTCCTGCTCCGTGGATTTGCCGCCAGCTCCTCGGCGGTCGGTGTCACCACCTTATTATATATAGGGCGGAGCGGAGCCGCCACCCTTCCGAAGAAGTCCTGTTCGGCACGGCCCTCCACGTTGCCGCTGCGCATCATGTTCTTGACCAAGCGGTCCTCCAGCGAGTGGTAAGTGATGACCACCAGCCTGCCGCCGGGGCGGAGCAGCGCCGTGGCGCCTGCCAGCAACTCCTTCAGTGCCTCCATCTCGTGGTTCACCTCTATGCGGAGGGCCTGGAACAGGCGCGTCACCTCTTTCTTCGACTGCGGGTTGAACACCGCCGGCCGTACTTCGCTCGGGGTCCACTCACCCTCGACATTCAGGTCGATGCCCAGCACGTGGAGCAGTTGGCCCGTGGTCTCGATGGGCGCCTGCTGTCGCGCTTTCGCTATCGTGGCGGCTATGCGCCGGGCGTTCTTCAGTTCACCGTAAAGATAGAACACGTCGCTCAGTTGCTGCTCGTCGTAGGTGTTCACCACTTCGGCGGCCGTCATGCCGCCCCGGCGGTTCATCCGCATGTCGAGCGGGGCGTCGAAACGGAACGAGAAGCCGCGGCTCTCGTCGTCGAAGTGGTGCGACGACACCCCCAGGTCGGCCATCACGCCGTCCAGCTGCTCCACGCCATGGTAGCGCATCCAGTTCTTCAGGTATCGGAAATTGCTTCTTATGAAGGTGAACCGCTCGTCGTCGACGATGTTCTTCTCAGCGTCGGCGTCCTGGTCGAAGGCGTAGAGGTGGCCCCCCTTGCCCAGCCGCTGAAGGATTTCGCGGCTGTGACCGCCGCCGCCGAATGTTGCGTCGATATAGATGCCATCGGGCTGGATGCCCAGCCCGTCGATGCTCTCTTGTCGAAGCACGGGAATATGATATGCCGCTGCCGTCGTTATCATAGTCGTTGCTGACCTCGTGTTAGCTGCGCGGCGCCATCATTGCTTTCAGTTTTGTCGCAAACTCTGCATCGGGGAAGAAGGTGGCCTCGTACTCGGCGTCTGACCATATCTCTATGGTGTTGTTCACGCCGATGATGTGCACCGACTGGTCGATGCCTGCCGCCTGGAGCAGGCGGCGCGGGATGAGAAAGCGGCCATTGCCGTCGAGCGTCAGCTCTTCGGCTGCGGAGACAAACTGCCTGAACACCATCTGGCTCTCGTCGTCAAACTCGTTCACACGCGACAGCAGCGTGTCAATGCGGTCGTTCCACACACTCCAAGGGTAGAGAATCAGGCACTTCTTGTAGACATCGCGGCGCAGTACCAGGCGCTCCTCGCCCTCCGCCTGCAGCACCTTGCGGAAGGTGGCTGGCAGAAAGACGCGGCCCTTGGCGTCTGCCTTTGCTTCTATGTTGCCTAAAAATCTCATATCCGATGCAAAGATAGTAATTTTCCCCCACAATCCTCCACAATTCTCCACTTTTTTTCATAAAACCCCCATTTTTTTTGTTTTTCCTCCCCCAAACCCCCATCCGTTTACACAATTCTTTCGTTTTGTGCAATCCATTTTCCTGCTCTCTCCCGCTCCCGCCCCTACATATTTCTCCAGCCCCGTGCCGTTGGACGGAATGTCAAAGAATGAACTGAACGAAAAAGGAACAAGCCGAAAGAAACAAACAGACCAAGCCATTCTTCTTTCAAGCAGACCAGGCCAATCTATTTAAAAGTAGGGTGCAGCTGTGCCCCTGCCGTTTGGATTGTTGTGTTTTTTCTTATTTTTAAAAACAGCCAAAATACCCCCCTCAGAGATAAGTGCCACTTATCTCCGAGATAAAAGGCATTTATCTCCGAGATAAGTGGCACTTATCTCTGAGTCCGCTTTACCCTATCTATAGGGGCTGTAAAATTTTTTCAGATATTGCCTTGCTTGCCTCCTGCACTTCTTTAACTCGCTTCTTTCAGACACGCCAGTCAATTTCCGCGCAGCAGCTCGCTGGGCTGGATGCCGAACTCCTTCTTGAAGCAGGTGGCAAAATACTTCGGATCCTTGAACCCCACCTTGTAGGCCAGGTCCGACACACGGAGGTCGGGCAGCGAGTCGGCCAGCCGCCATGCCTCCTTCAAGCGGATGTCGCGAATGAAGCTTGTGACATTCATGCCGGTCAGCGCCCGCAGCTTGTTGTAGAGTGTCGACGGCGAGGCACCCATCTCGGCGGCAAAGGCGTCGCGGTCGAAGTCGGCGTCGCTGAGGTGGGCCATCACGCAGGCCATGGCACGGTTCAGAAACTCCTCTTCGGCCGTAGGCGGCCGCTCCGGCTCCTCGCTCTGCGCCAGGCTCCCTTCGTAGTGTATGCGCTTGCGGTTCTCGATGATGTTGTTGATGCGCAGCGTCAGTTCGCTCATGTGGAAGGGTTTCACCACATAGTCGTCGGCACCTATTATCATCGACTTCTTCCGGTCGTCCTCAGTGGCCTTCGCTGTGAGCATGATGATGGGCAGATGGCAAGTCTCAGGGTTGCTCTTCAAGGCTTTCGTCAGCTCGTTGCCGTCCATTTCGGGCATCATCACGTCGCTGATGATCAGGTCTGTCTTTTCCTGCTTTACGATGTTTAGGGCCTCTCGCCCGTTGGTGGCCGTCAGCACCCTGTATTTTTGACTGAGTATGGTTTCCATAAGCATCAGTAGCTCAATATTGTCCTCTACCAGCAAAATGCAGTAGGCGTCGGCGGGCAGTTCAACAGCGGGCTTGGGCTCATCTTCGGGCAGTGTCAGATAACTAAAGTCTTTTATGGTGGTGATGGGCTCTGTGAGGTCTATGGGATGCTGGTCGTCAATCTGCGACGGGGCAAACGCCTTCTTGGCTATGGGCAGCACCACGGTGAACTTGGTGCCCTTGCCCTCTTCGCTCTCGCAGCTGATTCTGCCGCCGTGCAGCAACACCAGGTCGCGGGTCAGCGCCAGGCCCAGGCCCGTGCCGCTCACCTGCATGCGGCGGTAGTCGCCATCGTGGAAGCGGTGGAACAGGTGCTTCATCTTCTCAGCAGGCATGCCGATGCCGTCGTCGGTCACGCTGATGGTAATCTGGTCGTAGTTGGTGTTGGTGTTCACCTGTAGGCTCACATGGCCGGGCGCCGATGTGTATTTGGCAGCATTCGACAGCAGGTTGTAGATGATTTTGTCCAGCTTGTCGGGGTCTATCCAGCCCATCATCGACATTGGCGTGCACTTCATGCTGAACTCCACGCCGCGCTTGTGCATCAGCGGCTCAATGCTCAGGGCTGTGCGGCGGATGTACTCCATCACATCGCCGTTCGACACCAGCAGTCGCAGCTCGCCCGACTGCGACTTGCTCGTCTCCAGAATCTGTTGCAGCAGGCGCGTCATGCGCTCTACGTTCAGTTCCATCAGCGTGTAGTCGGCGGCATGGTCGGGTGACTGCTCGCGCAGACGCTCCACCAGGGCGGCTATCACCGTGAGCGGTGTGAGCAGCTCGTGAGAGATGTTTGTGAACATATTCGTCATCTGCAGGCGGCTCTTCAGGCGCATGCTGCGCTGATAGAGAAAGCGCAATAGGGCCAGTAGCGCCACTAAAGCCACTACCGCTACCAATATTAATAAATAGATGTAGTTTGAGTTCAGAAATTCCGACATTTGCTGGTGGTTTAAAATTCGCCAGCAAAGTTACGATAATTCTTTCAAATCAGCAAATAATGATAGGGAAATATACAGAAAATAGTTTAAAATCCGTGATTTTAGGTTTAAATTAAGCCAAATCACGATTTTTAAACCTCAATTGTCGTTTATTCAACCCCTGTTTACTATAAATAACTTACCTTTGCAGCGTTGAATAAGATTTTAATGGTTAAGGTTTATGGTTGATTAATTAAGTGTGAAAAGCTGCGCTGTGAAGCGCGGCTTTTTATTATGCCCCCTAAAAACTTGCATATTTCGGCAGAATTTCGTAATTTTGCACCCCATAAACAATTAACCCCTCCAAATCAGTTCTTCTGTTATAAAAATGTTCTTCTGTTAATAATATATTCTTCTGTTATTCTGTCTTTTAAAATAGTTCTTCTGTTATTCTGTCTTAAAATAGTTATTCTGTCTTTTAAAATAGTTCTTCTGTTATTCTGTCTTTTAAAATAGTTCTTCTGTTATTCTGTCTTAAAATAAATATTCTGTCTTTAAAATAAAGTTATTCTGTCTAAAAATGATTAGAGTATTAGCCATCGACGATGAACCACTGGCCCTGCGCCAGCTCACCACCTATATCCAGAAAGTGCCATTCCTCGAACTGGCCGGACAGTGCCAGAGCGCCCTCCAGGCACGCGACATACTGGAGAGCGAAGTCATAGACGCCATCTTCTGCGACATACATATGCCCGACCTGAGCGGCATGGACTTTGTGCGCCAGCTGCCAGCGCCGCCGCTCATCGTCTTCACCACCGCCTATTCAGAGTATGCCATCGAGGGCTACAAGGTCAACGCCGTAGACTATCTGCTCAAACCCTTTGGCATGAACGATTTCCTCCGAGCCGCCCTGAAGGTGCAGGAGCAGTACAATCTGCGACATCCAGCCGGCAGCAAGGAGCAGAGCAGCCCCGTGCAGGCCGACGGCACCATCTTCGTGAAGACCGACTACCGCGTGGTGCGACTCTCCATCAGCGACATTCGCTACATCGAGGGCATGAGCGAATACTTGAAGATTCACCTCGACGGGGGACAGAAGCCTGTCATCACGCTCCTCTCCATGAAGAAGATGGAGGACTATCTGCCCGCTGCACAGTTCATGCGCATCCACCGCTCATACATCGTCAACCTGCAAAAGATTCAGGAGGTGAACAAGAACCGCATCATCATGGATGCCGACACCTACCTACCCATCGGCGACCTCTACAAGGACCAGTTCAACGAATACCTCTCCCGCAACTTCTTAGGTAAGTGAGCGACAGACGAACAGGATCTGGAAGACATAATAACAGACGAACAGAATCTGGAAGACATAATAACAGACGAACAGGATTTGGAAGACATAATAACAGACGAACAGGATTTGGAAGACATAATAACATACGAACATATTCTGGAAGACATAATAACACAAGAACAGAATTCGTAAGACATAATAACACACGAACAGGATTTGGAAGACATAATAACAGACGAACAGGATTTGGAAGACATAATAACATACGAACAGAATTTGTAAGACATAATAACATACGAACAGAATTTGTAAGACATAATAACATACGAACATGTTTTCACCACTTCCCCTCGCCCCTTTAAGGGGAGGGGTTGGGGGAGGGGTGCACAGTCTGGAAAATAATGGAAATTACGGAAATTAGTTTCCAATTCATCCCAGAACTGTAATGGGGGCAGGAAACGAATTACCGTAATTATCATAATTTAATTCTGTAGCGTGCTTGGCTTTATTGGAAAATTAGAATAATGGTCCCCTTTGGGGCTATCTACAGCCTTATAATTCTCTTTGAAGCAATCCTTGCCAGTCTCTTTCTGAAGCGGATGACCTCTAACGGCTCATTTTTTGCAGTTATGGTGTTGCCGTCTAATTGAAAGACAATCTCAGCATGGGATGGAAGGCTTTTGCTGCTGCAGCTATTCACGGCAATGGCCGTCTTCTTTGTCGTTGGTATTTCAATAGACCTTATTTCTCCAACATTCAGCAAGGCGTAGCCATATTTATAGTCTGAAGCTACTCTTGGCGATAGTTTCGCCACATCGTGGTTGAAACTATCAATTGAGGAACGAAGCACTGATATTGATTTTTCAGCAACTCCGCTTTTTAGGACTTGAAGTTTGAACGCAGTTGGTGAAAGCACTCCTTCACTGATTAAAGGATTGTCGTCTTCAGTAAAGAATGAAGGATAGAAAAGCACTCGAGCTACGTCCTCTTCATTCGGGATAGAGAGGCTCTTCATAGTGTGATGTCGTTGATGCTGTTCATCACTTGAATGAACATACTTGGAGAAAAAGGAATGTCCTTTTCATTCTTGTCGTTGGCAAAATAAGAAAAGGACGTCTCTGAGAGAACAATACCAGCATCTGTCTCGTCCGACTTGAAGTCAAGGTAAAGATTACCATCGACGTCTGGAAACAGCAGCCATGACATAATGTCCTTTTCCTTGCATTGGTGCAGCACGGCACGCATGTTATTTATGACTGCCGGGTGAATGGGCTTGGCGTTGTTGCCCTCCCATCCCTCCTTGAGCAAGCTCAGACGCTCTAATCGGGCCTCCATTTTGTCAATTGGCGTGCTGCTATAGATGTCCTCATAAAGTTTGTCTGCAAGCCATTTCTTGTTGTCATAGCTTAACGGAACGAGAAGATTCCAAATAGTGTCTATAGGAAGTGTTGCTTGCATTTCTTTTAGTGTTTAAGTGATTCCGGCCCTTTGTGTCGCCGTCGCCTGCAAAATTAAGGAAAAAGTCCGAAACGTGCAAGTGATTCCGAGATTATTTTCCCGTCAAGTACAAAAAAAGTGCCGCCGTTCCCATTCGGAGCGGCGGCACTTGTTCGCGTGTGTTGTCCGTTAGAATTCTTCCTCTTCCTCCTCATCGTCCCAGACGGTGTTGCGGCGGGAGAGGTTGCCACTGGTGATGCCACTACCCAGGTCAGGGGCCGTCTGCGTGTTGAATCCTGCTGTGGGGTCACCGCTTACGGCAATCATCTGCTGGAGAGTAAGAGTGACCACGGTGGTCATTGGCTTCTGATATGTTGTCTTCATAATTCTTTTCCTTTCTTTTCTTTTTTAGGTTATACTTCAGTTTACTTCACCAGCATCTTCTTGCCGTTCATGATGTAGAGGCCCTTCGTGGGCTGTGCCACACGGCGGCCCTGCAGGTCGTAGACCTCATTAGGCATTGTGAATTGTGAATTCTGAATTGAAGAGATGCCAGTAGTCTCGCCGAACAGACCGATGAACGAGCGGGCAGGAGCCACGTCGGCAGGCAGATAAGCCGTGTTGGGCGCACCCGGATTTTTCCGTGGCTGACCTCCACAGACCCGCATGACTGCATAAGCAAGGGTAAAACCAGTCATCCATATATCTTGCAGACTCTGTA
>CADACW010000016.1 GCA_902786565.1 uncultured Prevotellaceae bacterium
TCTAGTTTTTTCCTCAATAATGTCATTTAGTTTAGCTTTGTTACTTTCTTCTTCGGCCATAATACTTTTTGCCAGATTATTGAGTTCCTCTTTTTCCTGGAGCAACTTACGGTATTTTCTTTTGGTTTCCTCATATTCGTTTCTTTCTTCTTGCTGCTTCTTTACCTTTCTCCTATATAATAACAAAAGGATAGTTCCTGCTAAAAATGATGTTGTGCCTAGAACAATCAAACGCAAATGCTCCTTGTCTGCCCGTTCTTTTTCGCGAATGGATTGCTCTTTGTGGCGGGTATAATTGTATATGTTTTGGGCTTTCTCGACCTCTGCCGTTGCCATTTGGGCATAGACAGAATCGTTCATTTCGTAGCTGTAGATGGCATACTTGGCTGCCGAATCAGGCATATTCTTTTTTAGGAAAAGTATGGATAGCCCCCTTGATGACATATTCTGGTTCATAAAGTCTTTTCCAAAAACAAATTCTTTCCTAAGGTAGTACTCAGAGGAATCTAATCTGCCAATGGTTTCGAAATACAACCCCTTGTAATTGTAGAAGGATTCTCTTCCACTCATGATATTTCCCAAAGAATCAAAATAACCTGACTCCTTTTCATAGATGTCAATGAATGTTTGGGCTTTTTGCTCCATACCTTTGATAAGAAGACTTGGTATGACAGCAGCAAAGTTTCTTGAAACGAATCTTTTATAATCACTCTTGAAATATTGATTGTATAAGACGTTTCCAACGTAAATGACAGAATCGTGCATTGAGAGTCTTTTGTATGCAGGAATCTTGTGCGCATAGGCATTAATTGCTGAAATGGTGTCTTTTCCTTTCAACCCAAATTTGATGGATAGTTCTAGTGCATCAAGGTTGTCTTTCACCAAATTCTGTTGATAGAAAATCTTTGCCATCTGTGAATATACGCGGCAAAGCTGACGGTAGTCACAGTCGGCGGCGGTGGTGTCGGCGCGGTCTATGGCATCGTGGTAGGCGGCGATGGCGGCGGGGGCCTCGCCGCGGTCGGCGTAGGTGCGGCCAAGGAGGTAGTGGGCCTCCATCTGCTCGTTGGGGGTGCCGTGGTCGTCGAAGTAGAGGGCCAGGGCCTGCGCCAGCGAGTCGTTGATAAGCAGCGAGTCGGCCTGGTTGCGGGCCTGCAGCCGGGCCAGCTCGGCATGCATGCGGGCGTGGCGCCCCGGATGGCAGGCGGCCAGGAGGGGGAGGAGCAGGAGCGGGAGGATGAGACGGGCCAAATGGAGGGAGATGCGGTTCATAGCTGTCGGTCTCGGGTGGAGTATATTGGCTTTCGGTCTGCAAAAGTACGGATAATTTGTTGAATCGCCAAACTTTTCCGCAGGAAAGTGGCCGCACCTCGGTATAACAAGAAAAATGGCCGCCGATATTCTCATACAGGCGACCACGGGCATTAGTTTTACCATAACTAACTTAGAATGATGCTACTAAAAAAAACTACTAACCATATAACTAACTTATAACAAACTTTTACTAACTAAAACAAACTATAAATAGGCTTTGTGCATCATTTCGGAAGATACCAGTTGGTGGGGTCCATCAGCAGTGCACGCAAAGCTGCGTCCTGCTTGCCGCTGCGGCGGCTGATGGGGTCGGCCAGATAGGCGGGGTCGTTTCGGCGCAGGGCCACACGCATCAGGTCGTAGAAGCGGTTGCCCTCGAAAGCTCCCTCCAGTGCCATCTCGTTGATAATCAGGTCTTCAACCCTCGGAATCTGATAGGCCACAGTATCGGCACGTGTGGGCAGCGGCGTGGGGGGCTGAGGCAACACATAATAAGCATTGCAATGCGAGTCGCCGGAGCCTCGCGAGTGGATGCCAATGGTGGTCTCGCGGGTGAAGATATTGTCGTCGAACTTGATGAGTTGTCCGGCCTTTTCCTGCTCCAGACTGTCCACGTAGAGGGTGATGTTTTCCTGGCAGAGGCCATACTTCAGGATGGCCATTGCCGACTGGGGCAGCCCGGCGCGGTTGAGGGCCTCGGCATAGCGCAGATAGACCATCGTGATGCGATAGGTGGGCACCATACTTGAGTTGAACTTGTTGATGACCTGACGCTGTGATGAGTATTCGGAATATTCATCCTGCGAACCCGTCGACATCAGGGTGTAGTTGGACGCGAAGCGCAGGTCGCCGATGTAGATGTTGTCGGTGAAGCCAGAGCGGGGCGCATAGACGGTGTCCACCTGTGTGCCGGAGTCGTTCTTGTACTCCGTGCAGTAGATTTGTGCAGCCGAAAGATTGCGCATGCCCTGCGAGGGAGCGAGCTGGAAGAAATAGTTGTTGTCCTTGGTAGAGCTGAACAGGTTGCTCAGGTCTGACACTACACCGTCGAAGATGCGGCTCTCCATAGGAATGTAGGTCAACAACTCGGAAAGGGACAGGACAGAATAGGCATTGCTGGGGTATTGGTAGTCGGTGACGCTGCGCCAGTAGGTGCGCATCTGGTATGGCTGCTGGACGGGGTGGTCCTTGTCGTTCAGATAGTCGTTGTACCATCGTGCAGCCTCCTCGTATCGTCCGGCCCAGAGGCAGAGGTCGCCCAAGAGGAGCCTGACAGGGATGAAGAACCTATCAGGATTGTGGCTGTCAATGTTCTCATAGGAGGGCAGGTCGGTAAGAGCATAGGGGGTCAGGTCGGTGATGAAGTAGTTGCACACCTCCTGGATGGTTGACAGCGGGCCTTCAGCGGCTTCCTGCGCTTCGCGCTCGGTCATGAGTGGCTTCAGCACGAGGGGCACCTGTCCGTAGATTTTGACCAGCTCCAGATAGGTCCATGCCCGGAATGCCTTGACGGCGGCATACTCATACTTGAACAGCTGGCGTCCACGGCGCTGGAGCGTGGTGTCGACGTTGGCCAGGAAATAGTTGCAGTTGTTGATGACAGCATAGTAGTCGCTCACCTTGTTGTACTTGTTCTGCTGCCCCATGTCGAAGGCAGCCAGACGCTTCAGGTCGGCAGAAGCGGCATCGGTAGGCTCGACCAGGTCGCCCCTGACTTCGCCCAGGATGACCGTGCGGTCGGCGATGTGCTGCATACGTCCCACAATGCCCATCACGCTATAGACTGAGTCGGTGGGATGGTTGAGTGTGTTTTCCTCGGCAAACTCTACCAGGTCCGACTCTGTGTTGAGCATGTCGGAACAAGCACTCAAAATTAAAAGATTAAAAAATGAAAAGATTAAAATATTGCGTAACTTCATGACTGTTTTAATTTTTAAATTCTTTAATTTTTTAATTTTACAAGTTAATATTCACACCCAGCGAGAAGGAGCGTCCGGCCGAGAGCAGGCCGCGGTCGATACCCTGCGAGAGGATGCCAGAGCCAAGTGCTGCGTCGGGGCTGCTGCCCAGATAGCGTGTGATGGTGAAGAGGTTCTGGGCATTGCCCCAGATGGTGATGCCCTGCAGATAAGTGCTCTGGATGGGCAGTGTGTAGCTGAGTGTGACACTGGCCAGCCGCAGATAGCTGCCGTCCTCAATCCAGCGGTCGCTGAAGCGGGAGTTGCCCATGGGGTCGGTGTAGCGTGCGCGGGGCACGTCGGTGACCTGTCCCTCGGTGGTCCAGCGGGTCTTGGCGGCAGTGGTCTGATTGAGGAAGAGGCTTCCGCCCTCAAGGAGCGAGCGCTGATAGTTAAAGACATCGTTGCCCAGCGAGTAGTTGAACACGGCATTAAGTGAGAGGCGCTTGTAGGTGAGCGTGGTGAAGATGTTGCCGTAGATGTCGGGGTTGGGGTCGCCAATGACGGTACGGTCGGCCTCGTCTATGAGTCCTGCCTGTGCCGATGTCTTGCTCAGGTCGACAAAGCGCATGTCGCCAGCCTGGAAGTACTCGCGGTCGCCATTCTGCTTGAGCACGTAGTGGCCGTCTGCCAGTGCCTGTTGGGTGGTGGCATAGACACCATCGGTCTTGTAGCCGTAGAAGAGTCCGACGGGCTGGCCCACCTTGGTAATGACGGTGGCACCGTAGACAGATGTCTCGATGGGACGGTTGCCGTCGGGCAGAGCTGTCACCTTGTTCTTATAGTGGCCGGCAGAAGCGCCGATCTCCCACGAGAAGTCCTTGAGGGCCATCAGCTTGGCGTTGATGTTGAAATCGAAGCCCATGTTCTCCAGTTTGCCGTCGTTGCTCCAGTTCTGCTGCAGGCCGCTGGTGTAGGCCAGCTGGCGCAGAGAGAGGAGGTGTGAGGTCCAGCTCTTGAACACATTCAGGCGTATGCCCAAGCGGTTGCCCAGGAAGTTTCCGGTCAGTCCGGCAGTCAGTCGGCGGGTGGTCTCCCACTGCAGGTCGGTGTTACCGATGTTGCCGATGACCTTGCCTACTGCACCGTTCTTGCCGTCCTCGGTAATCAGGACGCGCTTGGCCATAAAGTAGGTGCGCGAGGCTGTGTAGTCGATGTCGTCGTTGCCCGTCACGTCGAAGCCCACGTTCAAGCGCAGGTAGTCGATGCCCTTTGCACCGGCAAGCCACTTCTCGTTGGTGAGCACCCAAGCACCCTCAATGCTGGGGAAGAGGCCCCACACGGTGTTGAAGAGCTTGAGGCCGCTGGCATCGTCGCCGAAGCGCGAGGAGGCCTGTGCCGAAAGACCGGCGTTGACATAGAAGCGGTCGGAGAAGCTGTAGTCGGCCAGGGCGTACCATGTAAATTCGCGGGTGTTGTCGTCGGCACCCTCTGTGCTCTTGAAGAGCAGGTCGGCCGACATATTCGGGGTTTTGTCGTTACCGGAGTTGTAACCGCGCTGGGCTGTGAGCTGATACTCGCTGCTGAAGAAGCGCAGACCGGCCCTGACGGCAATATTGTGCATATCGTAGCGGTTCTGCCAAGTGACGCGGGTGTCGCTCTGTATGGCCGTCTGGCGTGCTGCCTGGCTCTGTACGATGTTGTCGAGGCGTGAGTCCTCGTCGAGTCCGTCGACCACGAAGGTGGGCACGCCCTGTATGGGCAGATAGTAGTTCTCGTTGGTGTTGACCAGCCCTAGGGTGAAGTGCTCGCGCAGGTCGAGGTGGCGGTTGAACTGGAACCTCGGCGTGATGGCAAAGGTGATGAGGCGGTTGCCGAATGAGTTGCGGTTCTTGCCGTCGCCAAAGGTCAGGATGGAGACAGGGTTGGCCAGACGGCCACGTCCCTGGAACTTGCCCTCCAAATAGTCGTCGGCCTCAGCCAGATAGTGGCTCAGCTTGCCATGCTTGTCGTAGGCGTATGGCGAGAGGAAGGGCGACTTGGCCAGTGAGATGAAGCCCGGCGAGGTGATGACCGTGCCAAGGGGATTGGCGGGAGCACCGTCGTCGCGGAGGGCGCGGTCAACATCGCTGTAGCTGGCGTCGAAACGCACATCGAGCTTGTTGTTGATGATAATGTCGGAGTTCAGGCGCATGTTGAAACGCGAGAAGTCGTTCTCCTTCAGCGTGCTGTTGCCCAGCGAGTAGCCCACGGAGAGGTTGTACGAGGCAGCGTCGTCACCACCCTGCACGTTGATGCCGTAGTTCTGCGAGAAGGCATTCTTGTAGACCTCGTCGGTCCAGTCGGTCTGGTTGTGGTACTGGTTGTAATAATAATAGGTAGGCTCGCTGTTGAGGAACTTCATCTTGCCCATCATGTTGGGGTTCATCTTCTCAGAGAGCAGTTCTGAGGCATAGAGGCGGTAGCCCTCGCTGTCCATCATTTCGGGCAGGCGCGGCACCAGTTCGTAGCGTCCGTTGATGGTAACATCAATCTTGGTGGCCATCGACTTGTTGCGCTTGGTCTTGACGATGAGCACGCCGTTGGCACCCTTGGCACCATAGAGGGCGGTACCATTCTTCAGCACCTGCACGCTCTCAATGTCGTTCACGTTGAGGTTGGCAAACAGATTGTTGAAGTAGCCGTCGTGGAGCATGGTGCGGTTGTACTGCATATCCATGATGACATCGTCGATGACGACGAGGGGCATGGCATTGGTGTTGAGCGAGTTGATACCCTCGATGAGCATGGTGTTGCCCTGTCCGGGTATGCCGCCACGGCTGACAATGCGCATATCGGCACCCAACTGCTGGGAGAGCAGGGGGTCGATGCTCAAGTCGGCGGTGTTGTCGAAACGGGTGGCCTCGCTGCTGACGATGGCGCTGGTCTGGCGCGAATACGACTGGCTGAAGGCATCGCTGAAGAGCTTGCCGTCGGCCCGGCCATTGGAAATGGCTTTCTGCTGGATGGTGTAGCCGTCGACGTGCATCAGCACCGAGCGGGTGTAGTCGGGCACCTTCAGCTCGTATGTACCGTCCTCGTCAGTCATCGTGGTCTGACGCTGGTTGCCGTAGGCCGAGACGATGACACCAGCCAGGGGCTGGCCTGTGGCCGCATCGGTGACGGTGCCGGTCACGGTCTTGGTGGCTTCCTGTGCAAAGCATATTGAAGATTGAAGATTGAAGATTGAAGATTGAAGGCACAACGCCACAACCAAAAATTTCCTTGTCCAACCTTCGTTCTCGAACAAATTCTTTATCTTTTCCATAATATTCAATTTTCAATATTCAATTTTCAATAATCCTTCTGGGACGGAGATAGACGCAGTCGATGAACATCTCGCGGTTGTACTTCGTCAGTTCGCGGTTGATGGTGGTCTCGAGCCTGAGGCTGACCTTGATGTCCGTCTGGTCGTAATTACACGTCGGGAAGTGGAAGCCCTCGGCCAGGACGATGGTGTCGGCCCTTAAAGGATCGTTCTCGAAGTTGGTGTCGTTCTTTCCGGAACGGGAGTTGATGCAGGTGAACGACTGGGCCTTGCCCTCCAGATCAACATAATTGATGATGGCCTTGAACTTGGTGGGCCTCAGGTCAGGACTGACCTGATTGTAGACCGACTTGGGCAGCACCACCAGACAGATGTCGTAGTCGCCGGCAAGGGTGTTGGCAATGCGGAAAGTCATTTTCCAGCCATTGGCCTTCTTGGGGTCGCTGGGCAGCACCTGCAGATAACCGTTGCCCGAAATGCTGTCGGCGGCCTGGCTGCGCTGGTTGTAGATGCAGTTGGCATCTTCGGTGATGTTCCAAGTCTGCTCGCCCTCAACCCATATCTCCTTGAAGAAGGTCTCCTCGGGCTGGAAAGGCCACTCGCTGACTTTGTAGAGTATGCCGTTGCTGCACCTCATGGCCTGTGCGCCGTTGAGGATGCCGCCTTCGAGGAAGGGGTGCAGGAACACATGGAAGACGGGCTTGCCCTTGACCCATGTTCTGCGCCAGCCGTTGTAGGGCACGGAGACGAGCGAGTCGTTGACCGACCTCTGGTCTGTCATATTGAAGATGGCGTCGTCGAGCAGGGCGCGGTTGGTCCAGAACTGCTGGATGGAGTCGCGCTTGAGCACCTTTTGGTCGTAGACGAAATACTTGGAAGTGTTTTCCCAAGCACGGTTCCAACCCTCAGTGGTGGGGGCCACCACCCAGTAGGTGGAGTCTTCGGAATTGATGTATCCGATGCGCTCCAGCATGCGGTTGCGCTCGATGACCACCGAGTCGACATAGACGGGAACGCCCTCGACGATGCCACTCGACACGGAGTTGTCGCCATCGAAATAGTCTTCCTCGTACTGACGGAGGAAAGCGCCGATGGCACTCATCTCGGGCAGGTCGCACAATGCCTCATAGAGATTATAGCCGTAGGGCAGCGGGCCATCGGTGATGTGGAGCACGCCGTTCATGGCGTGACAGTTGGCGCGACTGACGCGGACGCCCTGAATGGCATTGTCCTTCAGAGTGACATGTTTTGAGTTGAGCAACAGCATATTCTGCTCGACAGACTTGAGCGAAGTGGTTGAGCGTGAGAGGTGGTTGAGCACAAACGACTTCTCTACCACGGAGTCGCCCTGGTTGGTCTGCGTCAGACGGATGAGAGAGTCGCGGTTGAAGGTTCCGTTCTTGGGAGCCACCACGGTGAACGACTGTCCGCTGTTGAGCAGGTCGGCATAGCTCACGGTGGTCTTCTTGTGCATGCGGAACACCTTGGTGGCCTGTAGCACCTCGCAGAAATCTCTCAGCTCGTCCTGCTGCTGCATCTGCTGCCACAGCGTTGCGCCGCTGCCGTCGGCCGACTTGGTCACATCATAGTGGTCGTCCCAGTCTGAGCAGGCAGTTGTTGCTGCGCATATAGCGCAACCTACGAGGCAGCCGGCGAATAAGTATTTGATATTATTGGTCATCATAATCTTCAGTTTTCAATTATCAATTCTCAATTTAGTGGGTGTCCTCACCTTCGGGGCTGCCATAGACGCTCTTCGGGCAGAGTTCCAAGTAGTCGAAAGTCCAGTAGCGGTCTGGATCGTCGAGCACCTGACGGAAGCGCAGATAGTAGGTCTTGCTGCTGTCAAGATAGTTGGTGGTCAGCACGCGGCGCAGGTTCCACGATGTGGCGCGCATGGTGTTGGTGGCATCCCAGGGGTGATAGCTGTCAGGGCCTTTCATATATTCGCGATTGTGCATAGCCTTGTCGTTGGCGGTGTTCTCTTCCTGGTCGTCCACATCCTCAATCCATCCGATGGTGGGGTCGGGACCATAGACACGCAGGTCGACGGGAATGCCGCAGGGCTCGTTGTTCAGATAAATCTGCACCACGCCACGCTCTTCGTTGGCCGTATAGCCGAGGCGAATCTCATAGGTGCCTGTCGGCACGGGCGGCAGTTTGATGGTCAGGTCGAAGATACCGCTGATACAGACGGCATTGGCGCAATAGGAGTTCCAATAGCCCACGTCGGAGTGTACGCCCACGTAAGTTTCAGGGGTAGCCTTCCAGTCAGTGATATAGTCGTTCTTGAAGCCGGTAAGGATGTCTTCGCCATAGCGGCCCTTGCCATTGCAGTTCATAAAGTCGGGGCTGAGCGACGTGGCGTCGATGCGGATGCGGCAGTTGAGCACCTTGTCGCGCACCTCGGTGGAGTAGACCAGGATGTCGTCAAGATAATGGTAGACACCGTTGAGGGCGTTCTGGTCGGCAGTGCCCGACTCTGAAGGCGAGAGCACCTTGACACCACGCACCGTGTAGCGCTTGTTCACGCCCTTGCGGTTGATGAACAGACCATCGGAGGGGCCTGCGAAGCGCATGATGGTGCCGGGGCACATGGTCTCATAAAACTCCTCAGGGTCGCTGATGCTGGTCACCCAGCAGTGCTCGCGCAGTTCGCCCGACTGCACCCAAGAGTTGTACTGGCCGATGCGGGGCAGCAGATGGTAGCTGACGAAGCGGTTGAGCGGGTTGCGGCGGTCCTTGGGATTGTCATCGTAGAGACCGGCATCCTCGGGATAGGTCTCGTCGTAGACCTTCTTGGCATAGGCCTTGAGCTGCTCAAGATTGTCGATGCCGTGGGCATGGAAGACCGAGTCGGGCTCGACGAAGGCGGTGTACTTGAAGTAACGCTTCTCCGGCCAGAACGAGCGGGTGTACTTGGCACTACCCGAAGTACAGCGCACCATCACACCCGTATTGACTGAGTCCACTCCGACGGAATAGGTCTCGTCAAGATAGCGCATCAGCGAGTCGCACATACCTGTAACACGGAGGGCCTGGTTGAAAAGGGTCAGCGTGGAGTCTTCCTCAATCTTGTCGGGCAGCAGTTGTGAACTGCTGGTGATGACATTGTTGAGCACATGAACCACACCATTGGTGACAGAGTCGTTGATCTCCACCATACGTGCGTTCTTGTTGATATAGTAGACCAGCTTGTTGCCGTTGGCCACGTCGCTGTCGCTGGAGAGCACGATGTACGAGTCAATCATATTGAGCTCGGGCAGTGCGCCCTCGCCGATATCGGTGGTGAAGAAAGCGCCCTTCTTGATGATATGCGTGCGGGCCAGTGTGTCGCAAGTTTCAGTGGGGATGTCGTCGATGCTGGCATAGCCGTTGCGCTGGAGATAGCGGCTGATGCCCTCGTTGTTGGGGGCAAACAGGGTGTATCGCAGCAAGCCGGCGGTGCTGTAGTTGCCATAGGTGGAAAGCATGGAGAAGTAAGACGTGCGCTTCAGTATGCCAATGAACTGGCTGAACTGGTCGGCGTTTTCCTCGAGAAACTCGGCAGCGGTGAGTTTGGTCGAGGCATAGTAGTTTTCGGGCACGTCATCGTCATTGTCCACGCAGGAAGAAAGGAGCCCCCCTCCTACTCCCCAAAGCGGGAGAGCAGTAACCAAGTAGGCCATTAACTTTATGATATGCTTTTTCATAATCTATTGCTTTTGTTTGTTTGTTGCTTGTCTTGTCCGTCCCCTTCCCTCTGGGAGGGTCAGGCAGGAGGCTTCTATTTAGTGAGTTCCGAATCCTCGCCGGTGAGGAATGCCGGGTTCTGCTTCAGCAGCGGATTCACCTTCAGCTCACTCTTGGCGTATGGGAAATAGATGATATTGGGGTCGGCCAACTTGATTTTGATGGCGTTCACATTCTCAATATACTTACGTGTGACCAACTGCACCATACGGGTGTTGTTGCCATCGCGGCGGGCCATGCGCACCAGGTCGAACCAACGCTTGCCCTCGAAGAGGAATTCGCGCTGACGCTCCTCGAAGAGCAATTGCTCCATCGAAGATTTGGTGTCGATATAGTCGCTCTTCTTCAGTGTGCTGGCGCGGTTGCCGTTGACGGCGTCGTTGGCGCGCTTGTTCACGATGTCGATGAGCTCAAAAGCCTTGTCCCAGTCGCCCTCCTGGCCACGCTCAATCAGTGCTTCGGCCTTGATGAGAATCATATCGCTCAGGCGGTAGAATATCCAGTTGGCATCGTCGGAAGAGCGGCGCGATTCAGTGAGTTTCAGGTCCTTCTCGGTGCTGACGTTCTTGGTGTCGTAGTAGACCGCCTGGCGTGTGTACTTGGCAATGGCGTAACTGGAATTGCTCGAAACGGTGCTCTCGTAGGCGCGTCCGTCGGTGCGCTTGAAGATGGTGCCATTGCCCTGTGCCACCTCCTTTGCAATGAAGTCGGGGCATGAGAGGCGACCCATCACGTTTTGGCTGTTGCCATAGTAGTTGCCCACCCAAGTGTTGCCGTTGTTGAAATAGAGCTCAAAGATGCTCTCGAAAGAGTTGCCCGCTCCAAAGATTTCGTCGTAGGCATGGCCGCAAACGGTGGAACCTAAGGGCTTCTCGAGAATCATGGGGATGGAGTCAATCAGGGCGATGTCGTTCACGTTGCCCTCACGCTCCAGCATCTCCTGATACTGCTGGCGCTTGAAGTCGATGACCTGGTCGCAGTAATTGATAGCCTCGTCCCAATTGCCCTTCCACAGGTTGAGATCGGCCAGCAATGCATAGACGGCCCAGCGTGTGATTTTGGAAGAGTTCTGGTAGGCGTTGGGGCTGTCGTCCTGGAAATAGCGGCGTACGGCATCGCCCTTGACCTGCTCCAGCGAGGTGATGAGCGAGTCGAGCACCTGGTCAAAGGGCATAGCCGGCAGAATGTAGTTCTGGGCATCGCTGATGCTGGGCTCGGTGCTGTAGGGCACGTCGCGGAAGGCACGGATGAGGTAGAAGTAGCAGAGCGAGCGCAGTGTGACTGCCTCGGCCACGTTGGCCTTCATCTCGTCCTCGCTATAGTTCGGGTCGATGGCCTGCACCATGGGCGCATAGTGGCAGACGGTGTTGCACCTGTTGATGCAGTCGTAAATCTTCGACCAGTTGCAATAGACGTTTGAGGGGAGAAGGTTCTCCTTCAGAATCTCGTTGATTTCGTTGGGCACGTTGGCCCCGAGGCGCATATTGTCGCTGCGGAGCTCGCCCCAGACAATCATGCGTGCCAAGGCGTCGCTGTTCTCCAAGGCAGCATAGCAGCCGGTCATCACGCTCGACACGTCAGCCTTCTCTGTCCAGTAGTTCTCCAGCACCACCTGGTTCGTCGGCAGAATGTCGAGGAAGTCGCTGCAGGAAGTGAAGAGTGCTGCGCATAGCGCCCATTTCATTGTTTTCTTTATCTTGGTAATCATAATCTTCGATTTTCAAATTTCAATGATCAATTAAAACTGAATGGTCACACCTGCGGTGAACGACTTGGCACGCGGGGTCTTGGCGCCGTCGGTCACGATGCCCATCGAGCCATAGCCCACTTCTGGGTCGGCACCCGAATACTTGGTGAGCACAAAGAGGTTGTTGGCCGAGAGATACAGGCTGAGCTGACTGAGGCCCCACTTCTTGATGATCTTCGGGTCGAGCGAATAGCTCAGCTGCGAATAGTTCAGACGGATGAACGAGCCATCCTCGACAAAGCGGTCGGAGCCCAGATAGTTGTAACCGGCCTGACGGAGTGCACGGGGGATGTCGGTGATGTCGCCCTCGACACGCCAGCGCCAGTTCACGGCACGGCTCTGGTTGTTGTTGTCATACATCTTCTCCACCTCCATACGGGCAGCGTTGATAATCTTGTTGCCGTAGCGGAAGTTGAACTGGTTGTTCCACGTCAGGCGGCCGAAGTTCAGCTTGAAGCCGAAACCGCCGGTGAACTTAGGCAGCGAGGAGCCAAGGTAGACAATATCGAGCTCGTTGATCTGACCGTCGTGGTTCACATCGTCGTAGATGGCATCGCCACCACGGAACTCGTAGTTGACGCTACCGGCGCAGAACATCATCGGCTTGGTGAGCTGGTTCTCGTCCAGGATGACGATGCCCTTCTCGTCGCGGGCCACAGGGGCGTTGGGGCCGCTCACGCCGGGAATCTCCACGGGCGAGTAGTCGGAATACTGGTAGACGCCCTTATAGCGGAAGCCGTAGATGGAGCCCATGGCGGTGTTCAGCTCGACGCGTGTCAGATAGCTGCCGTTGGAGCGGTTGAACTCGTGGTTGAGGGAGGCCAGACAGGTCTCATCCATTGCCGTAATCTGGTTCTTGTTGTTGGCGAAGGTGACGTTGAAGTCGACTGAGAACTTGCCAGCCTTGATGATGCGGTTGCCATTGAGGTTGAACTCCCAACCAACGTTCTTCATGTCGCCCACATTCTGATAAGACAGCGATGTGTAGCCCGACGAGGTGGGAATACCGCGGTTGCCCATCAGCAGGTCGCTGGTGTACTGCCAGTACATTTCCACGTTACCGGTGATGCGGTCGTTGAAGAATCCGAAGTCAGTACCAATGTTGTAGGTCTTTTTCTGCTCCCACTTGAGGTTCTTCAGCTGGATGTTGACGGGATAGATGCTGCGCTCGCGCAGATAGCTTGCTCCGTAGTCATACTTGCTGAAGTAGAGGCCTTCGCCACCCGGCTGTCGGCCCACGATACCCCAACCCGGACGGATAGAGAGCATGGAGATGAAGGGGAATGTCTTGCGGAACCAAGGCTCCTTTCCGATGTTCCAGCGGAGTGACAGGGCGGGGAAGTTACCCCAGCGCTGGTCGTCGCCGAACTTGGTGCTACCGTCGCGGCGCACGCTGAAGTCGAGCATATATCGGCCCTTGTAGGCATAGTGGGCAGAATAGGTGAAGTAGATGCTGCGCCACTGTCCGCTACCCGTCGACATGCCGGTGATGAAACTCTCGGCGGCAGTGCTCTCGATGCTTCCCGAAGGCAGGCCCCAAGAGACAGTGCTCTGCGACGACGAGGTGCCGCTGGTCAGCTGGCCACGCAACATCATTGTCAGCGAGTGGTCTTTGTTCTTGAAGTGGGGAGTGAAAGTGAGCGTATGGGTGGTGGTCACGCCAAGGCTCTTGTTCGAATTGGCCGTGGCACGGTTGCTCTCGCTGTCGGTCCAGCCCTTAGTGCTCAGCGACAGGGGCATGAACTGGTCTTCATACCTATTAAATATATTAAAGACCACCTTTCCCTCGTAGTCCAGACGATGATGCTCCTCGTCGAGGCCCAGCAGACGGTAGTTCAGCTTGAACTCCGGCGTGATGTTGTAGCTGGTCTCATTGTTCTTTGCCAACTTGGCCAGCGCCACGGGGTTCTTGTGGTTCAGCTGGTCGCGCAGCTGGCTGGAGACGGTGGGCAGCATCGAGTAGTAGTCTTCCTGGTCAATGCCGTTCTTGTCCTGCTCGTAGACCGAGAGGTTAGGCATGCGCACGTAGGCGATGGAGAGCAGGTCGCCGGCATTCTTCTTGTTCTTGGTATAGGTCAGGGCGATGTTGGTCTCGATCTTGATGCGGTCGGACACGAAGTAGTCCAGGTTCACACGCGACGTGAAGCGGTCAAGCTGCTGCTCGATGATGGAGCCCGTCTCGTGGTCGTAACCGGCACCGATACGGAAGTGGGCCTTCTCGCCACCACCACTCAGAGCCAGGTAGTGGTTCTGGCGCCAACCGGTCTTCTTCACCAGTTTCAGCCAGTCGGTATTATTGTTGTACATCTCGTACTCGGCAAACGAGGGATTGTAGTTCAGCTCGGGTATGTTGCTGGCCTCGTCGCTCATGCGGGGGTTGAAGTATTCCTCCTTGAGCAGCATGGTGTACTCGTCGCCATTGAGCATCTCGTAGCCGTTGGGCTGGTAGGTTCCGGTCAGTCGGAAGCTGTAGCTGACGCGAGTCTTACCACGCACACCGCGCTTGGTCTTGATCTCGATGACGCCATTGGAGCCCTGCGAACCCCAGATGGCTGTAGCGGCGGCATCCTTCAGCACCGAAATGCTCTCGATGTCTTCAGGGTTCACGTTCAGCAGTTCGGCAAACTTCTCCTCGTTGGCGCTCTGGAAGTCGAAGTCGTTGGTGTTGGTCTCCCACACGTTTCCGTCGACCACAATCAGAGGCTCCGACGAGCCGTTGATACTCGACACACCGCGCAGGCGCATCGATGTTCCCGAACCCAGGTTACCGCTGTTGGCCACGATGTCAAGTCCGGCGATACGTCCCTGCAGGGCCTCGTCGACGGTGGTTAATGGCAGACCCTCGAACTCCGACATCGAAATGCTCTGCTGGGCCGTGGAGATTTCGTCCACGGGGATGGCCAGACCTGAGCCTTGCGTCTTCTTCTTGGCCGTCACGGTCACCTCCTTGATCTGTGTGGCGTCCTGCATCTTCACCTTGAAGTTGGTCTTGTTGAAGGGCAGGGTCACCGTCTTGTAGCCCACGTAGGTGATACGCAGCTTGTCCTTGGGGTTCTTCAGCTTGAACGAAAAGTTACCGCTCATATCGGTCACGGCCGAGGCCACGATACGGTTGGCGGCGTCGATCTCCACAACATTAGCACGCATCACCGGGCCGAAGTCGTCGGTCACAGTACCGCTGATGATGTCGCCGGTCTTCTGCGCGTAGCTATATGATAAATGACAGATGATAAATGATAAACCTATCAAAAGTCGCTTGTTTATCTTGGTAATCATAATTTTCAATCTTTAATATCAATTGACAGAGGTTTATCGATCAGATGGATCACCGCCGATGAAGACGTGAAGATGTTGCTTGCACGGCTGGCGTCGGACGAGTCGTACTGGTACTCGCGGGCCATCAGGTTGTAGAGAGCAGGATTGTCGGTCACCACGTGGCGGTTGTTGCCGGCATTGTCCACCAGGTCGATGCCGTCATCCTTCAGGGTGGCGTTCACGCGGTAGAAGCGCTCAGTGGAGGGGTCGACCACCGATGTCTCATAGATGCCGCTCTCGGGGGCTGCACCGATGAAGAGGGCATTATCCTGAATGTGATACTTCACAAAGTCGGTCAGTTTCTGGGCCAGTTCTTCGGCGCCTGTCAGATTGCCGGCATCCTCCAGTCGGGCCACCTCTTCCCACGTAGACAGCTTGCCTTCACGCTGCAGCTGCTCGATGCTCTTGTTGGTGGGCACATAGATAGTATAGTGGTAGGTATTGAAGACGGAGATGTTCTGTCCGGCGGTGGCATAGCGCTTGTCGTGAATCAGCTCGAAGATGCCGGCACCGTCCATCAGCTCCAGGAACTTCGAGAACTCCTCGTGCTGTGCCATCACGTCGCGCACGGTCTGGCGTGTGCCCAGGATGGGCTGTTCGTCCAAGATGTAGCTCTTGCCATTGCCGCCATCGGTCTGGTCGTAGATGTAGCTTACGTTGAGCGGGTGTCCCTCGTTCACCTGGAAACTGCCCTCCACGGTCATGCCGTCGGCGCCCAGTTTGGCGTTCTTGATGCGCAGCTCGGTGCCGCCCTTGGTGCGATAGTACTCATGGCCGTCCTCCACATTGCCTATGACGATGTGGGTGTCGAGGATGTCCTTCAGGCGGTTACGCAGGAGGCCGGGGTCTCGGATGACGCCCAAGCTGTCGCCCACCTCGCGGGTCTCCATATCATAACTATACACGCTGGCCCAAACGCGCTCGCCCTCTTCCACCTTGGTCGGGTCGTAGTGGAAACGCAGCACCTGGGTCTGGTTCTTGCCATACGAACAGGGGTCGATGTACTCCAGCAGGCCCTTGTTGGTGGGAATGAAGAAGCTGTAGTAGGAGTTCAGCGAGTTCAGGTAGACGTCGTACTGCAGCTGCTCGATGGCCCAGTAGACGATCTTCATCGTCTCGTTGATGAGGGCTGGGAAGCTGACGCTGACGTAGGCTGTGGGCGAATAGACGCGGTTGGTCAGATAGACGGCACCGTTGCAGCCCAGCCATACAGAGTCGATGGCCTCCTGGGTCACGCCCATGGGGTCGTTGGCATCGTTGAGGATATTGTCGAACTTCGACGGCACGCTGCCTATGAACGACGACAGCATATTGTTGTTGATGAGCTTTGCTGCCACATCGTCGGGCACGTTGTCCCACGTGTGGTAGTAGTCGCGCAGCACCTTGCCGGCGCCCTCATTCCAGTATTCTTCCATGGCCTGGTTGCTGGGCACCATTATCACGGCCATGTCGCGCTGCATGGCGATGTTGCCCTCCTGGTCGTTCAGACCGGCATAGTAGGCGTTCCACTCCGGGTCGAACTTCAGGCGCCCGTTGACGGGGCCCTTGGCGGGCGTCTGCGACACAGGCTGTCCGGCTTGCGACTTGCTTGAGAAGAAGCGCTTCTGGAAGACCGTGTCCACATTGGCGTCGTATAGGAAATTGTATTGTGTGGTAGTGGCCTGGTCCAGCGGATAGGGTGCGCAGTAGCGCTCAAGCAGATGGTTGAAGAGGCTCACGTTGGGTTTGCTCTTGATGAGCTCGGCCATATTGGGCAGGGGGGTGATGACCTCGGCCATCTTGTGGATGAAGCCGTTTGAGCACTTGATGTTGGGCTCTTCCACCTGTATGCCGTTGATGCTGGCATCGCCGGCCTTGCGCTGCGTCGTGTTGTTATAGATGAAGTCGTAGTCGGCATTGGTGATGCGCTTGTTCACCAGTTGCTTCTCGATAAACTGCACCAGGGGCACCGTCGAGTTGTCGGTCATGCAGACCATTGTTTTTCCGCTCTCGCGATAGCGGCGCCAATAGGGGTTGTCGGGCATATCGCTGGCGCTCATTATGGAAACGGAGTCGAAGGGCGTGCTCGAAGCGAAGCGGCGCATGGCCTCACCCTCGCGGGGCGGGTTGCCCTCAACGCTGGGCAGCGAGCCCAACTGCATCGAGTTGTCCATCATACTGCCAAAGAGCAGCAACTTCTTTTGCGAGGTGGTCAGGCCGGCATAGCTGTGCACACCCCAAGGGTTGTTTTTGAAGAAACGTTCATAGGCCTGATCGTCGGCCACGAAGAGTGTCTTCGAGCCCGTCTTGGCCAGCACCTCACGGTAGCCCAATTCGTCAATGATGCGCACCGTGTTCTTGTAGTTGCCCGCCTCATCGAGCCAGCTGTAGATGCTCGCACCCCAGCCGTCGGGGGTCCGTTCGTCCAGGTCGTACTGCTCGCACGACGTCAGCATGCTCCCACCAGCCAGCAGCATACCAGCAAAGGCCAGCATCAGATGCCTGCCTGTGCCACGAAATTTTTGCCTTCTTGCGGTTTTCATACGGTTTTTATAGAGTTAGTTCGATTTTGCGGTGCAAAGTTACACATAATACAAAGTATTCGCTTTATCGAATGTTTACACGCCTTTTCAGTATGTTTCGCCCGCGTCTCGCATCCTTTTCTTTTTGTTTCAAGGCGTTTTTATCCGCTTTTATCGGGCAATACTATTCGCCATTTAAATACTTTTTCGTAATTTTGCACCGAAATTCAAAAATCATTCCTATGGAGAAGAAAAGACAAATAGCCATCCTCGGCTCAACGGGGAGCATCGGCACACAGGCACTGCAAGTCATCGAAGAGCACAGCGACCTCTACGAGGCTTACTGCCTCACTGCCAACAACAAGGTGGAACTGCTGGCACAGCAGGCCCACAAGTTCAAGCCTGCAGCAGTGGTGATTGCCAACGAGCAGCGATACGAAGAGCTGAAAAGCCTGATGGCCGACCTGCCCGACGTGAAAGTCTACGCCGGCGCAAGGGCCCTCGACGAGATTGTCGAGGCAGGCCCCATCGACATGGTGCTCACGGCCATGGTGGGCTTCGCAGGCCTCTCGCCCACCATCCACGCCATCCGCGCCGGAAAGGCCATCGCACTGGCCAACAAGGAGACGCTGGTGGTGGCCGGCGAACTCATATTGAGGCTGGCACAGCAATACCATACCCACATACTGCCCGTGGACAGCGAGCATTCGGCCATCTTCCAGAGCATCGTGGGCGAAGACGAGAACCCGATAGACAAAATCCTGCTCACGGCCAGCGGAGGCCCCTTCCGCCTGAAGACGATGGACGAGATTGCACACGTGACCAAGGCCGACGCCCTGCGACACCCCACCTGGGACATGGGTGCCAAAATCACCATCGACTCGGCATCGATGATGAACAAGGGCTTCGAGGTCATAGAGGCCAAGTGGCTATTCGGCGTGGAGGCCAGCCAGATACAGGTGCTGGTCCACCCGCAGAGCATCGTACACAGCGCCGTGCAGTTTGCCGACGGCAGCGTGAAGGCGCAGCTGGGCGTGCCCGACATGCGGCTGCCCATCCAGTACGCACTCTCTTTCCCCCGCCGCCTGCCACTCAGCGGCGAGCGGCTCGACCTGTTCAAGGCCCGCTCGCTGGAGTTCTACGAGCCCGACCTGAAGAAGTTCCGCTGTCTGGCTATGGCCTACGAGGCGCTGGCACGGGGCGGCAACATGCCCTGCATCGTCAATGCGGCCAACGAAATCGTCAACCGCGCCTTCCTGGAAGACCGCTGCCGCTTCCTCCAGATGGGCGACGTCATCGCCGAGACCATGCAGCGCGCCACCTTCATCACCCAGCCCACCTACGACGACTACGTACAGAGCGACCGCGAAGCCCGAAACATCGCTACCACTTTACTATAAATATATATTATGGGAATATACATCGACAAGGGAAACGAAGGATTCCGCAGAATCCGCAACAGTGAGTATGTGGACAAGTCGGGAATAATTGCCGTGGTGAACAGGACCCTGTTCACTGAGAAAAGTTTCACCTGCGTGACCCGCTGCCGCCGCTTCGGCAAGTCGATGGCGGCAAAGATGCTCGCCGCCTACTACGACCGCTCATGCGACTCCCGCCCGCTCTTTGCCGACTTGCAGATAGCCGGCGACGCCACCTTCGAGGAGCACCTGAACAAATATCCCGTCATCTACCTCGACCTCTCGGCCTACGCCCGCACCCTTGGGAAAAGCAACATCGTGGAATTGATGGAGATGGACCTGATTGCCGACATAAGCACGGCCTATCCCGACGTGCCTGCCCCCAGCGGCGGAACCTTGATGAACTATCTCATGCGCATCCATGCCGCCAAGGGCGACGCCTTCATCTTCATCATCGACGAGTGGGACTCGCTCCTGCGCGAGAACTCCGAGCGCACCGCCATCGTAGACTCTTATGTCAACTGGCTGCGGAGCATGTTCAAGGCCGTGGCGGGCGTAGAGGTATTCGCAGGCGTCTACATGACGGGCATACTGCCCATCAAGAAATACAAGACTGAGTCGGCGCTGAACAATTTCCTGGAGTACTCCATGGTGAAGCCGGGCAGGCTGGCCTCGTTCTTCGGATTCACCAAGGAGGAGGTGCAGCAGCTGGCAGAACGCCACGGCATGGACTTCGACGAGCTGGAGAAATGGTACGACGGCTACCGCATAGGCGACCAGACCGCGATGTTCAACCCCAACTCGGTGATGCAGGCCATCTACAACGGCATGTGTACAAACTACTGGAGCGGAACAGGCACCTTCACCGCCGTGGTGGACTATATCAAGATGGACTTCGAGGGGCTCAAGGACGATATCATCAACATGATTGCCGGTGAGCGGAGCGATGTGGACCCGACGGGGTTTCTCAACGACATCTCGGAAATGCACAGCCGCGACGACGTGCTGACCGTGCTCATACACACGGGCTATCTGAGCTTCGACTGGCGCGAGAAGCAGTGCTACGTGCCCAATATGGAGGTGTCGGACGAGCTGAAGAACGCCGTCAAGGACACGGGATGGGCCGAGGTGGCCCGCGCCCTCGACCAGTCCAGCCGCCTGCTGAGGGCCACCGTCGACGGCAATGCCGCCGTAGTGGGGCAGATGGTGGACGCCGCACACACCGAGAACACCAGCATACTTTCATACAACGACGAGAACTCGATGGCCTGCGTGCTGGCCATCGCCTACTACAGCGCACACGGCAACTACATCTTCCACCGCGAGTACGCCACAGGCCGAGGCTACGCCGATTTGGTGCTCATCCCACGCAAAAACGTCCGGAAGCCAGCCATCGTCATCGAACTGAAATACGGCCACAGCGCCGACGAGGCCATCGCCCAGATGCGTGAGCGCCGCTACTGGGAGAAGGTTTCCGACTACAGCGGCGACATCCTCCTCGTGGGCATCAGCTACGACAGGGAGACGAAGACGCACCAGTGCAAGATAGAAAGAAGTACTATATAAGGAACATCTTGCAAACGCATTGTTTTGTCAATTTTTCCGAAAACAACCAAAATACCCCCCAAATAGATAAGTGCCACTTATCTCGGAGATAAAAGGCACTTATCTCCGAGATAAAAGGCACTTATCTCTGAGTCCGCTCCGGCCCCCCTTTGAGAATGTAAAACATTTTCGTTTTTTCATCTTGCTTGTCAACCCAATTTCCGTTGACTACAATTCTGTGTATGTCTGGATGCGGCCGGAATGGTCGGAACGGGAAAATGACACGTATGTCTTTAAGTCTCTGGGGGCATTCACTTCTTGACCACAAATAAATTATCACGCAAATCTTTTTACAGCGGGCGCACAGGTGAGGAAAACATTTGTGCGCCCTTTTCTTGCACGTTTCGCGGAAAAGCACTACCTTTGCAGCCAACTTCAAGAGAAACAGCAATAAATTAGGATTATTAATGGAGATTTTTTTGATTAAGACACTGCAGTTCCTCATGGCCATCAGCCTGCTGGTGCTGCTACACGAGATGGGGCATTTCTTCTTTGCCAAACTGTTTAAGGTGAGGGTGAACAAGTTCTACCTCTTCTTCAACCCCAAGTTCCACATTCTGAGCACCTACGACACCTGGGTGCGCCGCCTGCTGAAGCTGAAGCCCGAAGTGGTGCCCAGCAAGGAGGTGGAAGAGACCGACGACAAGGGCAAGGTGACAAAGACCGTGGTGAAGGACTATGTGGGCACGGAATACGGTCTGGGCTGGCTGCCGCTGGGCGGCTATTGCGCCATAGACGGCATGATTGACGAGACCAACCAAAAGCTCTCGGAGGAGACACACCCCTGGGAGTTCCGCGTCAAGCCCACGTGGCAGCGACTGCTCATCATGGTGGGAGGCGTGCTGGTCAACTTTGTGCTGGCCCTGTTTATCTACGCCATGATACTCTTCACCTGGGGCGAGACCTACGTGCCCGTGCAGCAGATGACCGAGGGTCTGGAGTTCAACGAGTATGCCCGCCAGCTGGGCTTCCAGGACGGCGACGTGCTGCTCTCTACGGAGAATGGCGACTTCAAGAAGTTCGACGCCGACCTGTTCCGCATGCTGTCTGAGGCCCACGAGGTGAACGTGCTGCGCCAGGGCAAGCCCGCCGTGGTCAGTCTGCCGGGCGACCTGAACCTGCTCGACATGATCAAGAGCGAGCCCGTGTTTGCCCGCGTGCGCATACCTGCCGTCATCGACAGTGTGCTGCCCGGCACGCCCGCCGAGAAGGCCGGACTGCGCAAGGGCGACCGCCTGCTGAGCATCAACGGCCACGAGGTGGCATCCTTCGGACAGGTCACCGACCAGCTGGCTGCCGTGGGCGACCGCATCAAGGAGATGCCCGCCGACAGTCTGACCATACGCCGCATCAGCATCGGACTGCTGCGCGGGGCCGACACGCTGACCACGCAGGCCACACTGACCGCCGACCTGAAGCTGGGCTTTGCGCCCAAACAGATATACACGCCCTACACCCGCGAATACGGCTTCTGGGAGAGTCTGCCCGCCGGTGTGGGCTATGGCTGGCACGTGCTGGCCTCCTACGTCGACGACATGAAGTATCTCTTCTCGGCCGACGGCGCCAAGTCGCTGGGCGGCTTCGGAGCCATCGGCAGCCTGTTCCCCGACACGTGGGACTGGCACCGCTTCTGGCTGATGACGGCCTTCCTGAGCATCATCCTGGCCTTTATGAACATCCTGCCCATCCCGGCCCTGGATGGCGGTCACGTGCTCTTCCTGCTCTACGAGATGGTGACGGGCCGCAAGCCGTCGGAAACCTTCATGGTGCGGGCCGAGTATATAGGCTTCGGCATCGTGGTGCTGCTGATGGTGGTGGCCAACCTGAACGATATCCTGCGCTGGCTGGGCTATATGTAAGACAGAATAACAAGCGAACAATTATAGACAGAATAACAAAAGAACAAGTTTAGACAGAATAACAAACGAACATATTTGGACAGAATAACAAAAGAACATATTTGGACAGAATAACAAAAGAACAAGTTTAGACAGAATAACAAACGAACATATTTGGACAGAATAACAAAAGAACAAGTTTAGACAGAATAACAAAAGAACAAAAAAATTGTTATTATGTTAGTATGTCTTAATTAGTATGTCTTAAATAGTATGTCTTAAATAGTATGTCTTAAAAATGTTAGTATGTCTTTAAAATAATTTACTACAATGGGAAAGAAAAAAGGAGGACGTCGGCTCAACAAGCAGATGGTGGCCGACGCATTGCAGTCGCTGTTCCAGGCCCATCCGGGCGAGACACTCAGCCTTAAACAGATATTCAAGGCGCTGAAACTGGACACCCATCCCGCCAAGATGCTGGCCGTCGACGTGATGGAGGAGATGGCCTGGGAAGACTGGCTGTCGAAGGTGGGCGTAAGTGCCTACAAACTCAACCTGAAGACGCAGGTGCAGGAGGGCACCTTCCTGCGCAAGGCCAACGGCAAAAACTCGTTCATGCCCGACGACGGCGGCAAGCCCGTGTTCGTGGCCGAGCGCAACTCAATGTTCGCCCTCACCGGCGACCGGGTGCGCGTGGCCTTTATGGCACGGCGCCAGAACCACATCAAGGAAGCCATCGTCACCGAGATACTGGAGCGCAAGCACGACCAGGCCGTGGGCGTGCTGCAGGTGGAGAAGGACTTCGCCTTCCTGAACACCGAGGGCAACATCTTCGTGCACGACATTCTCATACCTAAGAAGAAACTGAAAGGCGGAAAGACCGGCGACAAGGCGGTGGTGAAAATCACACAGTGGCCCTCGGACGAGTCGAAGAACATCGTGGGCGAGGTGGTCGACGTGCTGGGCAAGCAGGGCGACAACACCGTGGAGATGCACGCCATCCTGGCGCAATATGGACTGCCCTACCGCTATCCGCAGCGCGTGGAGGATGCCGCCAACAAGATTGAGGCCACCATCAGCCAGGAGGAGATAGACCGCCGCGAGGACTTCCGCGACGTGCTCACCTTCACCATCGACCCGAAGGACGCCAAGGACTTCGACGAC
Source organism: uncultured Prevotellaceae bacterium (assembly GCA_902786565.1). Taxonomy (GTDB): domain Bacteria; phylum Bacteroidota; class Bacteroidia; order Bacteroidales; family Bacteroidaceae; genus Prevotella. Next base: position 23,840 of record CADACW010000016.1, read on the forward strand.
GCGCTCTCGTTCAGGAGGTTGGCCGACAACAGTCCTGCCAGCAAAGCAAAAGTGGCTCAACACTCAACACCCGACACTCAGCTATACGAGGTGGGCGTGCACATCGCCGACGTGTCGCACTATATCCCCGAAGGGTCCATCATCGACCGCGAGGCACAGCAGCGCGCCACGAGCGTCTACTTGGTAGACCGCACCATACCCATGCTGCCCGAGCGCCTCTGCAACTTCATCTGCTCGCTGCGCCCCGACGAGGAGAAGCTGTGCTACAGCGTGGTCTTCGCCCTTGACGCCGAGGCCAACATCAAGTCGTGGCACCTGGCACACACCGTCATACGCAGTGACCGCCGCTATGCCTACGAGGAGGTGCAGGACATTCTGGACGGCAACGACGGCGACTATGCCAAGGAGCTGCGGCTGCTCAGCAAGATGGCCCAGAAACTGCGCGAGCGCCGCTTCAAGAGCGGGGCCGTGAAGTTCGACCGCGAGGAGCTGCACTTCGACATCGACGCCGACGGCCATCCCACCCGTTGCTTCTTCAAGAAGAGCACCCCGGCCACCCAGCTCATCGAGGAGTTCATGCTGCTGGCCAACCGCACCGTGGCCGAAAGCATCGGCGCAGCCCATAACGCCCATGATTCCCATAACTCCCAGTCCTCCCAGAAGAAGGCCAAGACCTTCGTCTACCGTGTGCACGACCAGCCCGACCCACAGAAGCTGGAGGCGCTGCGCCACGTGGCATCGGCCTTCGGCTACAAGGTGAAGACCAGCGGCACCAAGGGGGCCATCTCGAAGAGCCTCAACCAGCTGATGACCGACGCCCAAGGAAGACGGGAGCAGAAGCTCATAGAGACTGTCACGCTGAAGGCCATGATGAAGGCAAAATACTCTACGCACAACATTGGCCACTACGGACTGGCTTTCGACTACTATACCCACTTCACTTCGCCCATACGCCGCTATCCCGACATGATGGTGCACCGGCTGCTCACCAAATACCAGCAGGGCGGGCGCTCGGCCAATCAGGACCACTACGAGGACCTGTGCGAACACAGCAGCGACATGGAGCAGGTGGCACAGAACGCCGAGCGCGACTCCATCAAGTACAAGATGGTGGAGTTCATGGCCGACAAGGTGGGACAGGAGTTCGACGCCCACATCAGCGGCGTGCAGAGCTATGGCATCTACTGCGAGATTGACGAGAACCACTGCGAGGGTCTCGTGGGCATGCACGACCTGGACGGCGACTACTACGAGTTTGACGAGAAGAACTTCCAGCTCGTGGGCCGGCGCCACCACCGCAGATACCAATTGGGCGACGCCGTGCGCATCAAGGTGGCACGCGCCAACCTGGAGAAACGCCAGCTGGACTTTGTCCTGGCCGATTAGCACGATGATGGCATACAATACTTACACTCTGGAGAGCGGGCTGCGCATCATCCACCTGCCGACGGCCGACAACGTCATCTATTGCGGCATTGCCGTGAAGACGGGCACACGCGACGAGCAGCAGGGGCAGGAGGGGCTGGCACACTTCTGCGAGCACCTGGCCTTCAAGGGCACCTCGCGCCGCTCCGCCGTGCAGATTATCAATGCCCTGGAGGGCGTGGGCGGCGAGCTGAACGCCTTCACCAACAAGGAGGACACCGTCTACTACTGCGCCATCCTGCGCGACCATTTCCGCAAGGCTGTCGACGTGCTCTGCGACATTGTGTTCAACAGCACCCACCCGCAGGCCGAGGTGGAGAAGGAGCGCGAGGTGGTGTGCGACGAGATTGAGAGCTACGAGGACTCGCCAGCCGAACTCATCTACGACGACATGGAGAACCTGCTCTTCGAAGGGCATCCCCTTGGGCACAACATCCTGGGCACCAGCGGGCAGCTCAGGGGCTACAGCCACGACGACACCCAACGCTTCGTCCGCCGCCATTACCGTCCGGACAACTGCGTCTTCTTTGCCAGCGGCAACATTGACTTCCACCTCCTGGTGCGCCTTTTGCAGGCCAGAGGTGAGAGATTAGAGGCCAGAGGTGAGAGATTAGAGGATAGAGGTGAGAGATTAGAGGTGAGAGGTGAGAGAATAGTTTCGGGCGTAGGGGAAGAATCTGCCCTCTCACCTCTCACCCCTCACCCCTCACCTCTCACCGCTCACCTCTCACCTCTCACCCCTCACCCCTCACCACTTGCCTCTCACCCCTCACCACTTGTCATTCGTCACCGCGGCACCCATCAGGCCCATGTGATGATAGGCGCCCTCGCCTACCCTGCCGACGACCGGCGGCGGTGGTCGCTCTATCTGCTCAACAACATTCTGGGAGGGCCGGGGCTGAACTCACGGCTGAATCTGGTGCTGCGCGAGCGCAACGCCCTGGTCTACACCGTCGAGAGCGCCATGTGCTGCTACAGCGACACGGGCCTGTGGAGTGTCTACTTCGGCTGCGACCCGCAGGATGTGGACTGCTGTCTGCACCTGGTGCGGCGCGAGCTGGACCGCCTTGTCGACAAGCCTCTCTCGGATGCCCAGATGCGCAGGGCCAAGCAGCAGCTGCAGGGGCAGTTGGCCATTGCCAGCGACAACCGTGAGCAGTTTGCCCTCGACTTCGCCAAGAACTATCTGCACTCCGGCAAGCTGCGCGACCTCTCCGACATTATGCGCCACATCGACACGCTCACCGCCGCCAGTCTTCAGCAAACTGCCCAAGAAATCATGGCCGAAGAGCGTCTCACCACCCTCATCTACCAATAATTATACACTGACGGACAACTAAAACCAGCCACCCCTTCCTTTTCGTGGTTGTTTTAGTTGTCCGTGTTGTCTTCTTGAAATTACCGGCCGACCAGAATGCCTATCAGGGTGAGGATGTCGGCGATGTTCACCACGCCGTCGGCGTTGAGGTCGGCCTGTGGGGCGGTTTCCTTACCGGCAATGACGCTGAGGATAGTCGCCATGTCAGACTTGTCCACGCTGCCATCGCCATTGACGTCGCCCGGCAGCGGCTGGGGCTGCTGGGGCGCAGGGGCTACAGTAATCCGGATGTTGTCGATTCTCATGGCACCGTAGTAGCGGCCTGCCAGATAGTAGAAGCCCTGCAAGCGTGTGCTGGTGGTGCCGGCAGGCAGGGTGTAGGTGCCTTTCTTGACGATGCCGCCTGTAGACTTCTGGGTGATGGTATAGTCTACGGTGCGCTTCTCGCCGTCCACCTTCAACAGATAGTGCTGCCAGGCATCGGTGGCCAGGTCGGCCAGGTCGGTGCTGTCGTAATTGATGGCCGCTGCCGAGCCGTTGGCCGGAATGTCGATGAAGAGCAGCGAGTGCAGGTTGGCATTGTAGCCGGCATAGCTGAACCAGTAGTTGCTCTGAGGCACCTGGTACTTTCCGCCCTGTGTCATGACCACGAACTGCGAGCCGTCCTTGCTGCCAGCCTTCAATGCCAGGTCGAAGCTGAGCTGATAGCTGTCGTTGTCGCCTGAGGAGACGAGCGTGTAGACAGGCGTGGAGTTGACGCCACCGGGCAGACTGAACTGTATGTACTGTCCCTGCGCGGCATCGCCGGTCTGCAGGGTGAGGTCGCCACGGGTGACGCCGTTGGTGAATGCCCAAGCAGCGGCATCCTTCTGCTGCTCATAGTCCTGCTCGTAGACCGTCACGGGCTCCACGGGCATCTCCGTCACCTTGACATTGTCAATCTTCATGGACCCATAGTAGCGGCCTGCCAGATAGTAGAAGCCCTGCAAGCGTGTGCTGGTGGTGCCGGCAGGCAGGGTGTAGGTGCCTTTTGCCACCACGCTCTTGCCGCCCTTCGGTGTGACGGTATAGTCGACGGTGCGCTTCTGGCCGTCCACTTTCAGCCGATAGGTGAGCCAGCCACCGGTGGCCAGTTCGGCCGGGCTGGCACCGTCGTAGTTGAGGGCCACTGCCGAGCCATTGGCCGGAATGTCGATGAAGAGCAGCGAGTGGAGGTTGTTGTTGTGGGCAGCATAGCTGAACCACTGTGGGCTGCCGCTTGGCACATTGTAGTTGCCGCCCTCGGTCATCACCACGAACTGCGAGCCGTCTTTGTTGCCGGCAGTCAGAGCGAGGTCGAAGGTGAGCACATAACTGTCCAGTCCGCCCGACGTAGCCAGCGAATAGACAGCCGTGGAGTTGACGCTTGCGGGCAGGCTGAACTGTATGTACTGTCCCTGTGCGGCATCGCCGGTCTGCAGGGTGAGGTCGCCGCGCTGCACGCCCACGAATCGCCATGCCGTGGCATCCTTCTGCTGCTCATAGTCTTGCTCGTAGACCACGGCGCCCTCGGTGGCGGCACCCTCGCCGCTGTCGTCGCCGCCCATCAGGCTGGCGATGTAGTCGGGCAGATAGAAGCCCAGATGCGGGGGCTGGTTGTAGGCCACGTTCTGCCATGCCACTCCCATGCGATAGACGTGGTCGTGCATCAGTGTGGGCACGCGGTAGCCAGTGGGAACATTGGTGGTGAAGACATTGATTTTCGAGGGGTCTGTCTCGTCGAAGAATATCATTTCCTCGCGCCAGTCACCCAGGATGTCGGCCTGCAGGCAGGGCGTTCCCTTTGTGCCGTTGCAGGTGGCCGAGTTGCCTATGCTGTAGAGGTTGGTGTTGCGCTTGGGGTACATGCGGCTGTAGCCGTTGCCGTTCCACTTCTCCAGTATGGGGTGGTTGTGGTTCGATATGTCGCCGAGCAGTTCCTCCTGCAGGTCTCCGTCCCAGAAGATGCGGAAGTTGTTGATGAGCGGCCCGTATTCGGATACCACCTCCCCCGTGGCACAGCTGCGCGTCTGGTTGTCGGCAGCCGACGAGAAGAAGCTTTCGCGGTGGTCGGCCGACACCTGTGCCGCCAGCCCGCGCCCGTTGTCCACGTCGCTGGGGCCGCCTTTGAGGAGCACCTCGCCGGTGGCGGCATCGTGCACATCCCAGGCATAGGTGCCCTTGTTCTCGTGCACGTCGAATACTTCCAGTCCGGGTCGGTCGGGTATGAGGTCGGCCAGGTGCATGGCGTCGCCGTGTCCGAATCCGACGCCATAGAGCAGATGGCCATTGTCATCGCATGCAGCGGAGCCCCAGATGATTTCGTCCTTTCCGTCGGCATCTACGTCGGCAATGCTGATGTTGTGGTTGCCGTTGGCGTACATGGTGGCCGAGCCCTCACCGCTGGTGCTGCTGGCGTTGGTGTAGCTGGAGGTGCTGAAGTGGGCGTCGGTGACGCTGTAGGCCGTCTTCGAGCTGGAGCAGTGTAGCCATCGGTGCTGGAGTTTGCCTCCGCTATAGTCGACAGCCCAAAGGTATGCCCGTGTGTAGTAGCCTCTGCAGAAGATGCCGCTTGCGGTTCTGACGCCCTTGTCGAGGTGTGCCACGGCGGCGAGGTGGCGGTCGCCGCGGTTGCCGTTGGTGTCGCCCCAGAAGGAGGAGGTGGCGGGGTAGTCGTCGGCTTTTGCGTAGTTGCCTGCTCGGTTTGGGTTGTACCAGATGGTATGGCGTGCGGCGCCGGTCAGTCCGTCGAACACGGTGAGGAATTCGGGTCCGCTGAGGATGCGCCCTCCATTGTCATAGCTGGCCGCATTGTCAGTGGCCTTGATGGTGGCATCGTCGGCAGCCGCCGAGACGTAGGCACCCTTGCCGTCCAGGGAGCCGGGAGCCGTCTTGCACATCATCTCGGCCCGTCCGTCGCCGTCGAAGTCATAGACCATAAACTGCGTATAGTGGGCACCGGCACGGATGTTCGCACCAAGGTTCACACGCCACAGCTTCGTACCGTCGAGGCGGTAGCAGTCGATGATGCAGGCGGCGGAGTGACCCGTGTTGGCGTTGTCCTTGCTGTTCGACGGGTCCCACTTCACGAACAGCTCGTACTGTCCGTCGCCGTCCACATCGCCCACCGACATGTCGTTGGGCATATATTGGTAGTTGCTGCCGGCGGCTGGTCGGTCCAGGCTGATGCTGACATACATATCGCTCCAGGCGTGGACGGCGGCAGCTGTCTCCAGCACTTCGCCGTCAAGCCGGGCCACCACGGCATAGCTGTCAGAGGCCTGTCCGCCGTTGTCCTGATAGCTGGTTGCGCTGGCCAGCCGACTGGCAATGACGGTGCCGTTGCGCACCACGTCGAAGGTCACGTCCTTGTGGTCAGTGCCCAGCAGTCGCCAGCTGACGAAGCGTCCGCCGTTCTGTCCGGGGGTGACCACGATGCCACGGTCCAGCCGCTCCATCTGTTCTGCAGGTGTCTGCCATCGCGAACCGGCGGTGGCGGCAGTGATGCCGCCCCAAGCGAGAAAAGCCGTAAGGAGAAGTTTTGTCATTGGTCTGAGATTTAAGTGTTAATAAATCAGGTTAGCTTGAAGTCCGGTTTACCCCCCCTTAGAGATAAGTGCCACTTATCTCGGAGATAAGTGCCTTTTATCTCGGAGATAAGTGGCACTTATCTCTGAGCGCCCCTCATCACGAATTTCAAAAGACCGTGAAGATTCAGAGGGACACCCAGTAGGCGCCGTCGAGGATGCGGGCACGGACGGTGGCAGCAAGGGCCTCGTCGGTGTACTTGGGGCAGACGCGGTCGGCCACGATTTCGGGGTCGGCATAGCGGACAGCCATGCGGTTCATCATGGGATAGACCTTTCCCTCGCCTGCAAACTCAAGCATGGCCTCGTCGAGCAGGGCGAGGTCGTTGAAGCGGAGGGTGCCTGCCTCGCCCAGCTCGCGGATATTGTCCTTCAGAGGCCGCACGGTGAGACCGAAGCAGCCCCGTATGCCCATCGAGGGATATTTGCGGGTGCCGTAGTTGGCGGTGCCGGTCCAGTCACACTTTGTGGGGTCGATGGTGCTGGCAAATCCCTCCCACTCTGCCTTTTCGGGGTTGAAGCAGTCGTCGGTCTCACCGGCCTTCACGCCCGTATTGAGCACGGCATTGAGGGCGATGAAACGCTTCAGGTGGTTCAGGGCCTCGCAGAGCATGAGGTGGTACTGCGTGGCGCGATAGATGAAGATGTGGCAGTCGTCCTGATAGGCGTTCACTCGGACTGAGCTGCCAACAGGGCGGAACTTGGCGAGATAGGGCTGACCACTGGCAGACTGTCCGAAGCAGCACTTGTAGCGGGTGTCGTTGATGGAAGAGCCGGGGTTGAACTGCGAATCGAGGAAGCGGTCGATGCCTGCCTGCGAGGGCCGCAGGAGATACTTGTTGGGGTACTCATTGGAGAAATGGCGCAACAGGGTGTTGGTCTGGTTGTGCGTATAGTCGTAGATGATGGCGCTGACGGCCTCGTAGGGGTAAGGCTGTGCGTTGTTCCAGATGGGCGAATAGTGTCCCGGTGTGGCACCGGAGGGGAGCCAGTAGACGTTGGAGCCGGGGTCGCTGGCCACGTTAATCTGCTTGCCGAGGGCGGCAAGGAGCAGGTCGGCAGCCTCCTTGTAGGCGGCGGTGGCGTCGGTTTTCTTGGCATCGAGGAGAGCGCCCTTCCAGAGCAGCAGCTCGGCGCGCAGACCGGCGTAGGCCGGCACGATGTAGTTCCACTTGCGGTACTGGCTGCTGGCCAGCTCCACGGTGTGCGAGGGGTCGAGCCACTCATACCAGTTGATTTCCAGGTTCGACGCCACGCCGTAGCACCCCTCGTCGAGGGTGGCGAGGCACTTGTCGATGAGCTGTTCGAGGGGCAAGGACTGGAACTTGTCGCTCTGTCCGATGCTTTCGACCTTTGTGATGGGGTCGTCGAACCAGACGGCGCTGCCATAGATTTCGGCCATCGTCTTGTAAACCCACACTTTTACGCGGAGGGTGCTGCTGACGAGTGCCTGCCAGGCGTCGGTGTCCACATTGGGGCTGTTGCGGTATCGCGCCATGTTCTGCAGATAGTCGTTGCAGGCTATGATGACCTCGTAGTAGCCCTGCGGACTGGCGTAGGCGTTGTCCTTGAGGTTCTGGTCGTACTGGTAGAGTGCTATGAGTTCGCTCGCCGATTCGGGTGAAGGCTCAATCAGCTCTCCGCGAGGCTCGGTGAGCAGTATCTCCTTGTCGCCCACCTGCTGCAGTCGGGTCATGATGCCGAGGAAGCCGGTGTACATCTCTGTATTGCTGGAATAGCCGTCCTCGCCGCTGAACTCATCGTCGGTAGTGGGGTCGTAGAAGTCGGAGCAGGCGGTTGTTTCTGCGCAAATTGTGCAGACTACGAGACAGCCAATGAACAGTTTGATTATCTTGGTATTCATATTGTTGTTGTTTTATTATTAGAGGAGAGAGAGAAGGCTTAGAACCTGAGCTGTACGCCCACCTTGACGGAGCGCGGTGCAGTGGCCTTGGCATAATCGACGCCCTGCATGAGCGGGCTGTAGCTGAAGGCGAACTCCGGGTCGAGTCCGAGGTACTTGGTGAATGTGAACAGATTCTGTGCGGTGACGAAGGCCGTTCCGCCCTGGATGAAGTTCCAGAGGGGCTTCTGCCATGTGTAGCTGAACGTAACATCGCGCAGCTTCAGGTAGCTGGCGTCCTCAATGAAGCGGTCGCTGAAGCTGTCATTGCCCACTCGGTCAGACCATCGCACTCGGGGCATGTCGGTCTGCTGCCCCTCCATGAGCCAGCGGCGGTTGACCGACTGGGCCTGGTTGGCGAAGTCGCTGCCGCTCTCAGTGATGCGCCGCACGGCGTTGTAGGCATCGTTGCCAAGGCTGTAGGCAAAGGTCAGGTCGAGCGCGAACTGGCGGTACTCCACCCTTGTGAAGAACGAGCCGTAGAGGTCGGGCGTGGCCGAGCCGATGAGCTGGCGGTCGACGGCGTCGATGAGGTGGTCGCCATTGGTGTCGGCAAAGTGCATGTCACCGGCTCCAAAGCTCTTGCCATTGGCCATGAGGTTAGCGGCCTCGGCCTCTGCCGTAGTGGCGAACACCCCCTGTGACTTCAGTCCGTAGAACGAATAGGGGTTTTCGCCTTTGCGTGTGATAATCTGTGCGCCGTCGTCGAGCGTGTTGACGATTTCGTCAAGGTCGCCGAGCGACTTCACCTTGTTCTTCAGCGTAGTCAGGTTGCCGCCCAAGGTCCAGCGCACGTCCTTGGTATAGACGGGCGAGAAGGCCAGCGTCAGCTCCAAGCCCTTCGACTCCATCTCAGCATCGTTGCTGTAGTAGGGGCTGCTGCCCAGGATGGCGGTGCGCTCTCCCGAAATGAGCACGTTGGTGGCGCGGGTGTTGTAGTAGCCTACGCCGAGGTGCAGTCGGTTGCGCAGCAGCGAAGTCTCCATCCCGACGTTGAAGGTGCGGTCACGCTCGGCCTTCAGGTTGGTGTTAGGCACGTTGGCACGCACCAGTCCGGCAATGGTCTGGTAGGGGTTCGACGTATAGTAGTACTTGCCATACTTGGAGGAGAAGCGGCTGTTGCCCGTCCACCCGATGTTGGCATAGAGGTCGAGCCGGTCTATCCAGTCGACCTTGTTCAGCGGTGCCAGCTGCTTGGCAATCAGCACCACGTCGGCGGCGGGATAGAGCGACATGCGTGCGGCGTCCTTTCCCACGCTGCTGGCCCCGTCGAGCGATGCTGTCAGCCCTGCCTTCACAACGTTGTTGAAGGTATAGTCGGCATGGGCGAAGAAGCTGTTCCAGTTCCACTTGTTGTTATAGCCGGAGAAATACTTGCCCAGCGTCTGAGCGTCGCCCAGGGTCTGGTAGAAGTCGTTGTTCGAGTTGCGTCCGAACCCGGCGTCATATTCGTAGTTGGTGGTGAGTGCTTGCCATCCGGCGTTGAGATGCAGGATGGAGGAGTGCAGTTTGAGCTGGTATGCGGCATTGAGGTTGAAGTACATGTTGAAGGTGTGGTTTGTTCCGACGCGGATGGTGTTGTCGGCCTGGCCGTACTGGTCGAAGAGCGGCACAACGTCCTCGTTGTTCTTTCCGGGGATGAAAGCCTCCTCCTGGTTATAGTTGTAATACATGCCCACGATGCCGTTCAGCGTGAGATTGCGCAGCGGTTTGTAGATGAGCTGTATCTTGGTGTTCATGTCGTACTGTCGGTTCTTGCCCGTCATTGTGCTGACCAGCGACACGGGGTTCGACACGTAGAAGTCGCTGTTGTCGATGGCCCCGAAGCGGTAGCTGGCATAGTCGCTGATGAGGTTGCCGTACATGTCGCTCTGGTAGGGACTGAGCAGGGGTGCCCGTCGGTAGGCGGCCAGCAGGGGGTTGGTCTCTCGGCTGATGCCCTGCTCCTGATACTGTCCTTTGAGGTAGGCCGTGTTGATGTTGGCACGAATCTCCACCTGTTTGCTGACCAGCACCGACGCATTGATTTGTGCCTGGTAGCGGTCGCTGTAGGTATTCTTGAGCGTACCGTTGTCGCCCAGATAGCCCAGTGATATGTTGTACTTGGCGATGTTGTCGCCTCCCTCCACCCGGAAGAGATAGTCCATCGAAGTGCTGTTGCGGTAGATTTCGTCCTGCCAGTCGGTGTCGTACTGGTAGAGGTAGGACTTGTTGGCCTGTGGGTCGGAGAGGAAGTTGAAGTCGTTGAAGAAAGCCTCCATGTTGGGATAGTAGGTGAGGCCCATGTCCGAGAGGTAGTTCTTATACTCCGTAGCCCCCATCATTGGTATGCGTTTCGAGTTCCAGTTGGTGCCGACGATGGCCGAGAAGGAGATACGGGTGTCCATGTCGGTGGCGCTGGCCTGGTCGGTCTCAATCATGATGACGCCATTGCTGCCCATCGAGCCGTAGGCTGCCGCCTCGCTGCCCTTGAGGACGGTGATGTTGCGAATGTCCTGCACATTGAGTGCCTGGAAGAAGGAGCGGGAGTAGCCGCCCACTATCTGGCTGAGGTTGCCGTCGGGCAGATAGGGCACACCATTGATGACGATGAGCGGTGCATTGTCGGCCACGAGTGAGCGCACACCGCGCAGTTGCATAAAGGCTCCCTCGCCGGTCATGCCACTCTTGTTCACCACCTGCAGTCCGGCCACCTCGCCACGCAGGGCATTGTCCACGGACAGCGCACCAAGGGCGAAGTCCTTACGGCTGACGTTGGACGCCGAGGGTTGACGGACGGATGCTACCCCTTCTGAACTGGCGGCAAAGGGGGTGACGACGGTCTCGTTGTAGCGGCTGCGGTCGGTCTCCACCATATAGACATTCAGCTCGTCAGCGTCACTCAGCCATACCACTCGCTGGAAGAACCCGTCGTGCCACACGGTGAGCGGCTGGCCTTTCTGCACTCCGTCGAGGGTGAAGGTGCCGTCGGCGCCGGAGCGCACCGTCTCACGGCCCGGGCAACTGATGACCGCATCGGCCACCGGCTCTCCGGCTGAAGTCAGCACATGGCCCCGAAGCGTCTGCGCCCCTGCGGGGCTAAATGAGAAATGAAAAATGAGAAATGAGAGATATACAAGTAGTCGTTTCATAATTTTCGATTTTCAGAGGTGAGAGCAAACAATTTTCAATCTTCAATAGTTGTTGGCAGTAGGTCTGAGGCACCAGTGGCACAACTTGACATTGGTCTTGCCTGCCCAGTTGGCGCAGCGCAGACGGATGACGATGGGCACGGCAGAGCCGTCGCCGTTCAGGTTGGGAATCTCAACCTCTTCAATCATCATGCCACCGTCCGTATGATAGTTGTCGGCCTTGCTGTTGCCGCTCTGCTCACGCACATAGCCGGAGTCGTAGCCTTCGGGATGGCGGTTGGGCAGCGTGGTGCCGCGGTCGTAGTGATAGGTGGTGCTGGTGCCCCAGGAGCGAACTGGCGATGTGGCCACCACGTTGCCGTCGACAAGGATGGAGCACACAATGTCGAGGCCAGCATTCTGGACGGCTCCCATAGCCAGACGGTAGGTGCCGGGAGGGATGAGGAACTGGCTGGCCGTGCCCGACGTGATGTCACTGAGCCGGATGGGCGTGTAGTCGAGCTGGAAGCCGTCGTCATCGGGTATGCCCGAGGGCTTGTCGAAGCGCAGCACGCGGTCTTCGTGCAGGGGCCACACACCCGACCAGGGGGTCCAGGCGGTTACCTCGGTGTCGCACGACTTGAAGTTCAGGTTCGCCACCTTGTAGAAAGCCTCCTTCTGCTCAGCCGTGCAGTTCTCATAGTAGTAGAAGAACTCCTTCAGCCTGTAGATGACCACATTGTTGGGGATGTGCAGCTTGGTGACGTTATAGACAATGCCGTTTGACAGCTCCATGGGGTTCTGCACGTCCACCTGCTGGATGTTCGTGCGCCACTGCTTGCCATAGATGCTCTTCAGGTCCTGCACGTCGGCAGTCTGTATTTCGGCGGCTGTGTAGCGCTTGCTGTAGAAGGCCGCCTCAAGAATCCACTGGCGGATGATGCTGTCGTTGCACCCTAACCACACGCTGTTGCCCTGCTGCGGATTGCGGTGACCCAGGTTGGCATCACCGGCCTGCCACAGCTCAATGCGCTTGTGCACATCGGCCAGGGCGTCGTCGATGACCTGGTTCGAGGGCAGAAGCATAGTGGCGGTGAGCGACTCGGAGTTCATGTCGAAGCCAACGGCATCGAAGAAGGTGTTAGTATAGATGAACACCGAGTCATAGACGGTGTTGCCCTGCTCGTTGACGCCTATGGCCTTGCTGTTCTGGCGGTCGAACTCCTTGCCTCCCGATGCCTTCACCATATCGCGGAAGATGGAGTACTCGTCGGGCAGGCCGTCGATAAAGTCGCGCAGCGAAGTGGGGGTCTGAATCATGTCGGAGATGATGTAGATATAGCCGCTGGTGGTCTTGACGACCTCGCGGACGGCACCGTTGTTGAACTTGACGTGGTCTACAATGTTGCCCTCCAGTCCCTGTGCGTCCATGCTCACGTTGACATACTTGCCATGCCACATCATCAGGCGGGTGCCGTCTTCAAGGTTAGCGGGCGAGATGCTGATGTCGCTCACGTGCGAGCGCGTGACGAACTGAGGGTTCTCCTGGGGCTGCACGAAATGGTCGTTGGTCACCACCAGGAGAGTGGAAAGCTGACCTTTCTGGGTCAACTCGCCATAGATGCCCTGATCCTGAAACAGTTTGTCCATCATCGAGAGGTCAGGGCGGCTCTCCATATAATGGCGGCTGTCCATATCAACAATCTTCAACTCCTGGCTCACTATATGGCTGTCGGTCTGGCTATAGTGGTCGTCGTCCTTCAACTCGGAACAGGCGCTCAAAATTAAAAGATTAAAAAATGAAAAGATTAAAATATACCGTAATTTCATAACTGCTTCAATTTTTAAACTTTTTAATATTTTAATTTTTTAATTTTCAAATAACGGAATGAACCGGATGCAGTCAAACTGCAGACTGAAGTTGCCATTGGTGCTGGCAGAGGGGTCAAGCACCACGAAACTGAAGCGGTGGCTGGCCGTCTGGGGGAAGTACACCTCGTCGAAGATGGTGCTGGTGTAGACACCGGGAAGCGGCGATGGAACCTTGGTATAGGGTGCGGTAAAGACGGTGGTCTCGGCGCTATCGTCGAACTGCATCTTCAGCAGGCCGCCGTTGCCGTCGCTCTGCTGGCGCATGGAGTTGTTGCCCGTCATATAAATAATGGTCAGCTCCACACGGTACTTGCCCCTGACGATGGTGGGCGTCTGCATGCAGACCTTGCCCATATAGCCCACATTGAAGACCAGACGGTCCAGATTGTTGGCCTCTTTGAGGTTGCTCTTGCACGTCACATAGTCAATTTCGCTGTAAGAGCGGTTCTTCGAGCCTGCCTCGCCCATCTCCCACTCAAAGCAGGTGGCCTGGGCCACCCGGTAGCGCTTCTCTGAAGAGGTGGGCGCCACCGGCTGATAGTCCTCGGCAGCCACTATGTTCTTTATCTCGGTGTAGTCGGCCATGTCCCACAGCACCTCGGTCTGCTCCGGCTCCCAAACAGGCAGCCAGCTGTCCAGCTCATGCACATAGCCGTTTTTGCAGAGCACATCAGAATGCTCCAAAACGAAACGGGCCCCCTCGGCCTGGGCGTTGAGGGTCAGACGGAGGGAGGGGTCGGACGCCAGCGTGTCCAGCGTTACGGTGAACACCTGGTTCTGGGCCGACGAGCTCCAGATGCGGGTCACGCCGGAACCATTCATTCCTCCCAGTTCGGCGGTGGTGTACTGGTTTTGCAGGATGTGGTAGCCCACATACTCTTTCAGCAGCGAGTCTTCTGACAGTGTGCCCCCGTCTCTCTGCCGCAGCTTGGCCTTCAGCCCCTCCAGCGAACCAATGCCCGCACGCCCGAAGGCGGAATCGCTGACACCCAGCACCGTGAAATAGCGGCGGGTGATGATGCGGGTGTTCTTCTCGTCGTATGTGGTGTCCACCACGGTGGCCAGCCGCTTGTCCCAGCCAGTGGCCCGCAGCGCCTCAAGCATCACCCCCGAGCGTCCACCCTCTACGAGACGGTCGTAGACGGTCTCCACCAGCGGGGTCATGGCGCGTGAGAGCGTATAGACCTTGCCGTTGCAGGCGCTCAACCCCATCTCAATGACATGCCCCTCGCCACCCAGCAGCGCCTGACCAGCGTTGACAGAATCAATCTCAATGGTGATGACGTCGCCATTGAGGTTCTGAACCGACTTCTTCTGCACAAAGGCGTCGGGCAGGATGGAGTCCTTCACCGTGTGGTAGAGAATGAACTGGCGCACGTACTCGCTGGAGAGTTGTGGCAGGCTGTCTACGCCACGACGATGGTAGAACTCGGTCATGGCCTCGTTGTTAGGAACGAAAGCGGTGAAACTGGTGCCGTTCGACGACTGGTTCAAGGCGTCAAACATGCCTGCATAGCGCAAAGCACGGACATACTCCTCGTAGCCCTCCTGCTCGTCAAGAAAGGAGGCAATGGGCGACTTGAGGCTGTTGATGAAGGTCTCGTTCTTGAACGGGTCGCTGTTGATATCGAACACATCCTTATCGCAGCCCGAAAGCAGCACTGCTGACAGAATGTAAAAACTCAATAATTTAAAAATCAAAGAATTATATCGTTTCATTGTCTTCAGTCTTATTATATTTTTACATTATTACATTTTTATATTTTTACATTATTACATTTTACTTTGTCGTTCCATAGTACGGATTCTGTTCCAGCAGCTTGTTGTGCTCAATGTCGGCCTGCGGGATGGGCAGATACCAGGCATTCTCGTCCTGAAGCACCGACCGCACCCACTGCTCGTTGGTGGTCACATTGCCGTCCACCACTTTGCCAATCATCTGCTCCTTGTACTTATGGTTGGCAATACGGCCCAGCCACAGCAGGTCGTACCAGCGCTTGGCCTCGGCCATGAACTCCATCTCCTTCTGGTCGAAGATTTCTTCAAGCAGTGCCAGTTCGTCAATCTCGCTGATGTCTTTCTCGTAGGCTGGCAGACCGGCACGGCTGCGGATTCGGTTGACCAGGCTGACAGCCTCGGCCCACGATGACTCGCCCTTCATGGTCAGTGCCTGAGCCTTCATCAGCATCAGCTCGGCCACTCGGTAGATGATGAAGTTGGCATCCTGATGCTGGCGGGCGCCACCGGTGATGTCGGCCACGTCGGTGCCATAGTATTTCCAGATATACAGTTGGTTGCTGATCTGCCAAGCATTCACCTGGCCATTGTCAGGCACATAGGTCGCAAGGAGCATGCGTCCCATACGGCCGTCTTCAGTCAGGCCCTGCTCTTTCAGGGTGAGGGTCTCGGCCTTCATCTTCTCCATCGCTTGTGGGGTAGGTCTGAGGTCAGGCGAACCCGACGGCGTGAACAGGCTGGCAAAGTTGTTCGACTGCTGATTGCCGGCATAGTCCCAGTTCAGTTCGAAGATACTCTCGTTGCTATTGCCGGGGTAGTACAGGGAGTACCAGTCGCCCGCGTTCGACATGAAGGCGGGCCTGAAGGCATCCGTGGCACCCAGCACCAAGTCGCAGTACTCGATACACTGGTCGTAGTCCTCGCTCCAGAGGCAGGCGTCGGCCATCAGCGCATAGAGCGCCCACTTCGTCACACGGCCCTTCGTGGCCCAGTCTTCTTCATAAGTGCCCTTGGCGGCTCCTGTTTCCAAAATGGCCTTGATGTCTTCCTTGATGCGTGCAATGATTTCTTTCTCAGGCGATTTGGCCAGGTCAAACGAGGCATTGTCGTTGACGTATGCCTGCAGCACCATCGGCACGTCGCGATAGTTCTTCACCAAGAGCAGAAAGCAATAGTCGCGCAGGAAATAGGCTTCGGCCAGATGCGAATTGCGCATGGCGTCGTAGTAGGTGTTGTCGGAAACGCCCGGTGCATAGAGCAGCACGCTGTTGGCCAAGCCAATCACCTTATAGACATTGCTCCAGTCGCAGAGCGAATGGCTGGAGGTCATATTGAAGTCCTGCAATTTGGCATCGCCGCTATTCATAGTGTAGATGGAGCCGCCGCGCAACTCGCCCCACTTGATGAACTGCGGCACGCACTGGCGCATATAGTAGTAGCCAGAAGCGATGACCGCCTCAACGTCTTCCTTCGACTGCCAGTATTCGTCAGTCACCTGTTCGTTGTTGGGCAACACGTCGAGCCAATCGTTACAACTGGACAGCAGGAAGGCTGCTGACAGAATGTAAAAATTCAAAATTCTAAAAATGAAAGAATTATGTCGTTTCATTGTCTTCTATATTTTTACAATATTACATTATTTGATTTTCACATTGTCAGAAGTCGAGGTTGATACCGAATGCAAAACGCTTGGACACCGGCGTGGTGGCATTGTCGCGCACAAGGCTTGTGGCCGATGGCATCTTCACTTCCGGGTCCTGGCCTTTGTAGCTGGTCCAGGTGAAGAGGTCGTAGGCTGTAGCAAAGATGTTCAAGCGGGTGATGCCCACTTTCTTCAGCAGTTCCTTTGGCACATTGTAACTCAGGGAGAGTGTCTTGAGGCGGATGAAGGAGGCGTCCTCGACGAAGCGGTCGCTGCCGAGATAGTTGTAGCCCATGCCATAGAGGGCGCGTGGGATGTCGGTCTGGTCACCTTCGGTGCGCCACCGGTGTAGGACTGCTGTGGACTGGTTGGCTACGCCGCGCATGTTTTCGAGTGAGATGCGTGCTCCGTTGATGACTTTCTGTCCGTATCGCCCGTAGAAGAATGTGGTGAGAGTGAGTTGTCGCCATCGTACTTGGAATCCTCCGCCGCCAAAGAATTTTGGGTTGGCGTTTCCGAGGTAGACGATGTCGCTCTCGTTGATGACTCCGTCGTGGTTGATGTCTTGGTATTTGGCATCGCCAGGGTAGACTGTCTCTGTGCCGTTGCGCATGATGATTTGCCGGCCCTGCCAGTCGGTCATGACTTGGCCCTGGGCGTTTCGTGCGAGTGTCTCTTGTGTGTTCTGGTAGACTCCGAGGTAGCGGTAGCCGTAGAATGCGCCTACGGGTGCGTTTTCTACGATGCGTAGTGCGTAGTTGCCGTTGCCGAAGGAGTAGTTGTCCATCACCCAAGTGCTGGGCAGCTCCTTCACCTTGTTCACGTTGCGGCTTACATTGGCGTTGATGGACACGGTCCAGTCCTTGTTTCGGAACAACTCGTAGTCGAAGCGCATCTCTATACCCTTGTTCGACATCTTGCCGCTGTTGATGTACTTGACGGAGCCGTAGCCAGTGGTGACGGGCAGCTTCGTGTCCTTGAGCAGCATATCGGAGGTCTCCTTGTCGTAATAGTCGAAGGTGAAGTTGAGCTTGTCAAACAAGCGGAGGTCGATACCGAAGTCATACTCACGCGTGGTCTCCCACTTCAGGTTGTCAAGCTGCATGCGGTCGGGCACAATGGCCGCCATGTTCATATACTGGCCCAGACTCTTGTAGGCACCTAAGTAGATGCTTGCACCGCTGGGAGACGTGCCGCTCCAGCCGTAGCCTAAACGCACCTTGGCGGTATTGAGCCATTTCCTGACTGACTCGCTCCAGAAGTGCTCCTGTTCAGCATTCCATGCAACACCGAAAGCGGGGAAGGTGCCCCAACGACGGTCCTTGCCCATCGTGCTGTTGCCCTCTCGGTTGACGGTGGCACGGAAGACGTAGCGGTTGTCGAAGGTATAGACACCCTGGGCGATGAACATGATGGACCGGCGCTCACTGTTGCCGCTGCCGCTGCCGGCCACCACACTGCCCACCACGGGGTCGCTCAGGTTGGCCGACACGTTGCCGTAGGTGGAACTGCTGTAGGAGAAGCTCTGGCTGTCAGAGGTCTTCACCAGGGCAGTGGCAATGAGCTTGTGCTTTTCGGCAAAGGTGTTATTGTAGATGAGCTTGTTCTCGGTCTGCAGCGAGAAGGCATCGCTGGTGCCGTCGGTGGAGCGGTTGGCATTGCTGCTCGTCCAGAGCACGCCCGTGGCCTCCTGGGGCAGGAACTTCTTGTTCTTCGTGGTGCTCATGTTCATGGACACCCATCCGGCATACTGCAGGCCGAAGGGGAAGTCGTACTCCAGCGTGATGGTCATCTTCTCCTGACGCTGGGTGGTCTTATTGAAGCCCTTCTCAACCAGCGCAACGGGGTTGTAGTTGGTGGAGTAAGCACCCTGGAAGTCGCTCTCCTGAGTGAAGAAGACACCCGTGGACGCTTTCGTGACGGGGTCAATCCAATAGGGACTGAGGTTCGGCATCTTGTATTGGGCCATAGAGCGGGCATTGTCCAGCACGTTGGCGTCCTTGTTGGTGTTAGTGAAGGAGAAGTCGGTGCGCACGCGCAGGCGGTCGCTGAACTTATAGGTGATTTTCATGCCGGCAGACAGTCGCTGAACACCTGTTCCGCGCGTGGTGCCCTGCTCGTTGTAGTAGCCGAGGTTGAGCTTGTAGACGGCCTTCTCACCACCGCCAGTCATCGAGAAGTTGTTGTCGGTGATAATGGCGTTCTGCTTCACGGTCTCGAGCCAGTCCGTGTCGACGTTGTACTCATCGTAATAGCGATAGGATGGGTCGTAGTTGAGTTCGAGGTTGTTGAAGAGCATGTTCATCTCGGATGCTGCGCTGGCAGTACCTTTGGCGTTGGCAGCGTTCCAGATGGCGTCCTGCATAAGGGCGACGTATTGTGGTGCGTTGAGCAGGGGTATGCTTTCGGGTTCTTTTTTGAAGGTCATTTTTGAGGAGAAGGAGAACTTGGTTTTTCCCATTGCCCCTCGCTTGGTGTTGATGAGGAGCACGCCGTTAGCACCCTTTGTGCCGTAGATGGCGGTGGCGGAGGCATCCTTGAGCACCTCGATGCTCTCGATGTTTGCCGGAGCGATGTTGAGCATGGCTCCGAAGTCCTCCTCGTTGGCGGTGGCGAAGTTGAAGTCCTCGCTGATATCGACATCCTGCGGCACGCCGTCGATGACGATGAGTGGCTCGTTGCTGGCCGAGAGTGAGCTGGTACCGCGTATGCGGATGCTGCTGCGCGCTCCCGGGTCACCGCCGAGGTTGATGTCGAGACCGGCTATCTGTCCCTGCAGAGCCTCTTCGACGCTGGTGACGGGCGATGTCTCCACGATTTCGGTAAGGTCAATCTTCTGCACTGACGATGTCTGCTCCATTCGGCTGATGCCCATTCCGTCGCGCCCTCCTCGCTGGCCAGTGACCTGCACCTCCTTGAGGGTGGTCTGATTTTCGAGTGTGAAGTTCTGTGTGGTCTGTCCTGTGTACTTGACGCTCTGAGTCTTCATGCCGATGTAGGAGGCCTGTATGCGGAGGTTCTTGGCGTCACGTGGCACCTGCAGGTTGTAGTTTCCGTTGATGTCGGTGACCGCTCCTTTGACGTATCGGTTCTGCTGGTTGACGAGAACCACGTTGGCGCCCATGACAGGCTCCTTTGCGCCACCAAAGATTTCAGTCACAGTACCAGTAATGGTCTGCGCACCTGCGGTGCTAAAGAAAAATGAAAAAAGAACAAATAATAAAGCTACAGGGATGCGCATGGCTTCATATAAAATTTGAAGAATATAAAATTAAAAAAATAAAAAATGAGGGGGGTATTTATTGGGCTGGGAGTATGCCGTCGATGAAGTGCATGCAGCCGTCGGTGAAGGCGAAGGGTAGGCAGAGGTATTTTCGGCTTACGGGCACACGGGGCTGCCCCTCTATGCCTACGCTGAGTGTGCCGCTGTCCTGCGGTGTGAGGCCGTCGTTGGCAATGACCAGCTTTTCTCCGCTCATGGTGAGGAACGTGCCCTTCATGGTGGAGCCGGGATAGGGATAGCTGGTAATGGTATTCATCAGTGAGGAGACGAAGTAACGGCGCAGATAGTTGGCCAGTGCCGTCTTGTTGTTGCCCGTGACGTTGCCAGTCAAGGAATAGTCATCGGCAATCTTCAGTGCCGAGCATCCCGGTATGTTAGTGACGTTCTGTTTGATGGCCGCGTTTGTAGGGACGAAGACGACGAGACGGTTGCCCTGGCTGGTGAGCGACGGCATGGCACCGCCATTGACCAGTCCTGCTTTCTGGAGAAGCTGCGCGAAGAGGTAGTATTCGTAGTTCTTGTCGTTGCCGACGGAGAGGAGGTGCTCCAGACCGTCGCCCGTCTGCTCGGCAAAGAGGTCGTCGCTGTCGTAGGTGTAAGCCATGCCGTTGGTCCAGGAGGGGTGAGAGGTGAGAGGTGAGAGGTGAGAGGTGAGGGGGTGGTATTCGACGAATGGCGAACCCTGGTAGGCAGGATTGAGCTGCTGGTTGAAGCGGGCGTTGGTAGTGATTTTGCCATCATGCACAAACCAATAGTTGAAAGCCACGTTGGTCTCGTAGACCTGCGTGGGCAGAGCGCCAAAGGCGACGTGCGACTGCGACACATGCATATTGACAATGCTCTCTGCCTTGCCCTGACCCATATTGGCGAAGGCTCCGTCAACGTCGCTATACACCTCGATGTTCTTGCCCTGAGTGGTCTGGTTGAGACGCATCTGGGGCTCATTCTGGATAAACTGCTTGTTGGTGGGCATGAGCACCATAAAGTTGGTCTTGTCAGAGGCCAGCGAGAGGACGAGGTTGCTCTTGTCCAGGGTATAGAGGAAACACTGGAAGGTGGTGTCGCGGAATGCCTGTCCGACGACGCTTCGGAAGACTGCTGGGGGTTCCATCTGGTTCATTCCATATACGACTCCATTTTCGCATATTAGTCGGAGGTCGACTTGTGAGGGATTGATGTTGATGGGTGTGCCGAAGGCTGTCTGTACGAGTCCCTTGGTTATCTCTTCTGGGTATCGTATGGTATTGCCGTCGGCAAATGACTGCATGATGAAATACTGTGCGACGAGGGGGTCGAGTTCTTTGAGTGAGGTGTATCCGCTTTCGGGTGTCCAGTATGTTTGGAAATAGTTGCTGATGGCTTGGTTTGAGGGTGCGAAGATGGTATATCCGACGCTGGACAGTAGGCTCATCTGCCGGAAATTGCTGACTGGCCATTCGCATGCGATGTTTGGGAGTGGTGCGTGTATGAGCTGGTAGACTGGTTTGCCCACGTTGTCGCTGGTCTCTGTAGCGGCTGGTGTGAGTGAGGCGTAGGTATCGTAGAGTCCGATGAAGTCTGTGTAGTCTTGCCTTTGTCGGAGTGCCTGATAGATGGTCTCCAGTGGTCGGACGACTTGGCTGACGGGGTAGAGGTAGCCGTTGTCGGTGACGACGGGCTGCTGTGTTTTGACGCTTGCGTTTGATATTTGGAACCCATCGCCGCTGACGCTCCACTGGCTGCTGGGGAAGAAGTATTCGTAGTTGGTCTTGGCGTCGATGCCGAGTGTCTGGAAGAGTTTGTTGGAGAGCACTGGCAGGAATCGCTCGTAGTGGTAGAGTGTGACGGTGGTGTCCTGTCCGTCGAGTTTTCCCCTCACTTGCTCCATATCGTCCTGGCTTCTGGTGCGGTGTTTGTACCATGTTCCTGCGCCCTGTTCTTTTGCCTCGGCTGTTGCTCCGTCGCCTTCGTTGGGTCGGAAGTTGACGAGTTTCTGCCAGTCGTAGGCGTAATACATCAGCTGGAAGCCTACGGTCTTTTTGAGTTCGACGGGGTTTTGCTTCCACATTTCTTCTACGTTGTCAAAGCCCTGCTGGCTGAGGTATTCGGCCCATGCCTGGTCGTCGGATGCCATGACTGTGAGTATGCTCTGTCCATTGACTATGGGCTTGTAGCCTGTGAGGTCGATGGCTTTGAGGAATGATGTGTAATTGCCATCGCCCTGCATCACTTCGTAGGCGTTGCCTTTCAGCCATGATGGTGCTGCGTAGTGGTCATCGTCGGCTATGTCTTGACACGAAACGGCAAAGATGCCTGCAATTGCACAAGCGATTGCCGTCAGTAATGGTTTGTTAGTCATTGTATAGTAGTAGTTTGTTTTTAGGTAGTTTGGCCAAAATGGCGAAAGATGTGCCGGAGGGAGCCTTGGCCGAGCTGGGTTTGGCTGCGCTTCGGCACATCTTTAAGGTGTGTGTGCCTCTATCTGAAAGAGAGTATCTGCATCACTTTCTCAGTATTCTTCTGCCTTGTGGCCCCCATGATGAGGAAAAGGTCGATGAGCCACCATACGCCACAGCCTCCTGCCGTGAGCAGTTTGGCAATGCCAAGGCCGATGTCGCCGATGAAGAATCGGTCGATGCCGAGTTCTCCCAATAAGACTGAGATGATGATGGCGATGGTAGGGTCTTTCAGGTCGGTGAACGCCATTGCTGCCGTGCTGTAGTCCATACTCCGGAGTCTTTCCCTGATAGTGGGTATGTACTCAGGCGCCAGCTTTGATGAGTGCATGAGGATGAGCTGGTCTGCTTGCTGCTGTTCCATAGACTAAATTCGGCTCAAGATTTTCTCTGCATTATACTGTCGTGTGCGCGAACCAATGGTGAACCAGTCGATGATGGCCCATATGCCACATCCTCCACATGTGCAGAGTTTTGCAATGCCCAGTCCGGTCTGGCCGAGCATGAATCTGTCTACGCCATAGCCACCGAGGAAGAAGGCGATGAGGAACATGGTGGTAGTGCTTTTCAAATCGGCAAAGGCAGCCTGAGCCACGCCTTCGTCGGCATCCTGCAGCCGCTCACGAATGGTGTCGATGAGTTCGGGCGCAAGTTTGTCTGCATTGATTGAGACAAGTTGGTTAATTTGTTCGGGAGTCATTGCTTTGGAAAATTTAAAAATTAAAAAAAATAAAAAAATAAAAAATAAAAATTGAATGTGATTCAGATGTGGAGTATGTTTCTGAGCACGAACCACGCGGGTGCTATGATGCAACAGGCGATGGTGGCCCTCCGGCCTTCGATGACTGCCCTCCATCGTTGCTGTAGCCGGCCTTTCAGCATGGTGCGCCCGATGGCGTAAAGCAACAGATAAGGCAACAGCAGCAGCAGCAGATAGTTGTAGGCAATGGCCTCTGCAAATCGTCCGTGGAGTATAGCATGGAGGAAGCGCTGCATGCCGCATCCGGGACAACTCCATCCTGTGAACTGCTTGAAGAGGCACTTCGGCGCCATTGGTGTTTCTACGGGGTTGAACACGTAGAGCAGGAACAGGACGATGGCCGCAATGGCCAACAGGGCGATGACTTTGGCGGGCTTCAATTAGTATCTAATCTGCTCAATCAGGTTGTTCATTGCACCGGTGCAGTTCAGGATCATACTGACGACAAACGACAGGCAATCGAGGCCGATGGCGATGTAGCTGAAGGTCTTTGCATTCTTGCTGCAGGACTGGGCCTTGATGTAGAACTGGTCGCCCGACTGCATGGACAGTTTCTGTACGTCGTTTGCCTGCATCAGGGCATAGATGGCGCATCCCAGAGCCGGAATGTTACAGCAGAGCACTATGGAGAGCACCAAGGCTACTATGGCCAGCGTCTTGTGGTCTTCTACGGGAGGGCGCTGCGGCATGCCTCCGCTTGTGGGTTGATAGGGATATTCCATTATTTTGAAAATTAAAAAATAAAAAAATAAAAAAGATGAAAAGATGGAAAAATTGAGGGGAGCGCGTGGAGAGAATTATTCTATCACCACGGTGGTCCAGCCGTGCTTGTCTTCTATTTCGCCGTACTGTATGCCGCGGAGGGTGTCGTAGAGTTTCTTGGAGATGGGGCCGGGCTTCTCGCCGAAGGAGTAGCGCTTGCCGGTGTCGAGGTCGTCAATATAAGAAATAGGTGAGATGACAGCAGCCGTACCGCAGGCGCCGGCCTCTTCGAAGGTCTCCAGCTCGTCTTCCGGGATGGGGCGCCGCTCCACCTTCAGACCCAGGTCTTCGGCCACTTGCATCAGGCTCTTGTTGGTGATGGAGGGGAGAATAGAGGTAGACTTGGGGGTGACGTAAGTGTTGTCCTTGATGCCGAAGAAGTTGGCAGCGCCACACTCGTCTATATATTTCTTCTCCTTGGCATCGAGGTAGAACTCGCAGGCGTAGCCCTTCTCATGGGCCAGATTGTTGGCAAAGAGGCTGGCAGCATAGTTGCCACCCACCTTGTACTTGCCGGTGCCGAGGGGGGCCGAGCGGTCGTAGTCGCGTATGATGACGTAGGGATTGGTGGCAAAGCCGCCCTTGAAGTAGGGGCCTACGGGTGTGACAAAAATCATAAAGAGATACTCCTTGGCGGGGTGCACGCCCACCTGGGCGCTGGTGCCAATGAGCAGCGGGCGGATATAGAGCGTGGCGCCGCTCTCGTAGGTGGGTATCCACTCCTGGTTCAGCCGCACCACCTTGTTCACCATTTCGGTAAACAGCTCGGTAGGCACCTCAGGCATCATAATGCCGCGGCAGGTCGACTGGAGGCGCTCGGCATTATCCTTCACGCGGAAGGTGCGCACCTTGCCGTCTTTGCAGCGGTAGGCCTTCAGACCCTCAAATGCCTCCTGTCCATAGTGCAGGCAGGTGGCAGCCATGTGCAGTTTGAGGTACTCGTCGGAGCAGATTTCTATCTCGCCCCATTTTCCGTCGCGATAGTAGCAACGGACGTTGTAGTCAGTCGGCCGATAGCCGAACGATAGATTAGCCCAGTCTAAGTTTTTCATTGTGCTAATGTATTTATTTTATGGTTTATATGTTTTCTGTTTGCAAAAGTAATCAAATTCTCGATTTTGAGCAACATTTTTTAATAAAAAAACTCAAATTTAATTGTTTTTTCTTGTAAGATAATAGGAAAATGACTATCTTTGCCGCAGTTTTTAACTAATTTAACAGGTAAACAAAGATGAAGAAGCTATTGCTACTGGCTTTGCTGGCAGTCGGAATGACAGCCAAGGCCGAAACGACTGTGAACAACTCCGCTGCTGACGATGAGGACAAGAGCCTTATCGACTTGGGCCAGGGCAAGGACAAGAACGACCGTTGGAGCGTGCATGCCTATGTGGGAGTAGACATCCCCACGGGGGCCCCCGATGGTGTGGATTTTGCACCTTTCCGCTCTTGGGAAATCAACATCACCCCGTTCCAATATGACTACACGCCTAAGGACTGGAAGACGACCTTCTCTGCCGGACTTGGCATCAACTGGAGGACCTATACGCTCAGAGGACACGACAAGTTGTTTGGCAAGGTCAATGGATGGGTGACCGTTGGCAATTCCGACCCCAACGACAAGTGGGACGACCTTTCGTCGAACATCCAGACCACCTCGCTCTCCATGCCGCTGCTCGTCAAACAGCGTATCAGCAAGGGCTTTGCCGTCTCGGTGGGCGCCCAACTGAACTGGAACTTCTATTCCCGCATACACACTTACTTTGAGAGGGGTGATGATGAATTAGATGCCTACACCAAGAAGATTGGCCAGCGGCCGTTCACGGTAGACGTGCTGGGCATCGTCCATGTGGGCAAGTTGGGCGTCTACTGCAAGTATTCGCCTATGAGTGTGCTGAAGAAAGACCGCGGTCCCGAATTCAAGTCGCTCGCAGTGGGTGTGTATTTCTAAACCAAACACATCAAAGGCAATGTGACAATAGCTGTGCGGCCTCTTGCTGCACAGCTATTTTTCCAATATCTTCTTTATCTCCGCATCGGTCTTGCCCAACTTTTGCTTACACTGGGCAATGAGCTGCTGGGCGGTTTTCAGTTGGGCGGCCAACTCGTCGACCGAGAGTTCGCCCTGCTCCATTTTGCGGACGATGCTTTCCAACTGGGTGAGCGCTTCTTCGTAGGTCATCGTTTCTTTCATCTTGTTATGCCTGCTGATAATTCTGCAAGAATTGATAGTACTTCTTCATCTGCTCGTCAAACGAGAACTCGTGCCTCGATGCCTCTATGCAGCGTGCTCTGTAGCCTTCATACTCCACATCGGGCATCGACTTCAACGCCAGGATATTGGCTTTCAAAGCGGCATAGTCACCAGGAGGCGACACCAGGCCTAATCTGCCGTCGGCCACGATGTGTTCGCCCTCGCCGCCGCCACAGAACAAGACTGGAGTGCCATGGGGCAAGAGGTCGAAAATCTTCGACGGCACAGCACCCTTGATGGCCACCGCCAGCGGCACTATAGAGGCATGGTAGCTGCTCAGCAACCGGGAAATTTCGCCCTTGGGCTTATAGCCGTGGAACACCACGCCGCAATCGTGCGTCTTGACGTATGAACCGATGACGGCAGCCTGGTTGCCATCACCGAAGATGTGCAGTTCGGCGCCCATCTGCTTGAAGTCTATATGCTCTATCATGCCCAGTATATCCTGTGCCACGCCGAGCAGCCCGGCATAGACAAGGCGCAGGCAAGACCGGTCGGCAGTTGCCGCAGAATCTCCCTCCCCACTCACTGCCGGCTGGAGGTTGCGATAAAGGAAATGGGGCTTCCCGAAGGCGAAAGCCTCAACGTGGTTGATGATTTCCTGGCTCTGCCCCTGATAGGCCGTGGCATGCCGGTAGACGAACCGCTCCATAAAGGCCAGCACCCGATAGTAAAGGCTGCCCTCGCGCATGGCCCCCAAGACCACTGCCGTGGTGGGCCACAGGTCGGAGACGTTCAGCACCGTGGGCCGCCGGTATATGCTGCGGAACAACAGCATGGCCGAAAAGGCCACCGGCAGCGGCGGACTCTGTATCACCACCCTGTCATAGCCTTTCACCTTGAAGAGTCGGAGGCCGAATGTCCACAACAGTATGGCGAACATTAACATCCCCATGACACGCGAAAAAGGATTCTTCGACACCGAGGCATAAGTCCAGAACCTGTAGACCTTGACGCCGTTGATGGTCTCGTTTTTCCACAACCGGTGCCTGTATCCCTCGAAGATGCGCCCCTTGGGGTAACTGGGCAGGCATGTCAGCACCTCCACTTCCGCGCCCTCTCTCTGCAGCCCCTCTACCATATTGGAAATACGGGAAGCAGCAGCACCAATTTCAGGGGGGTAGTAGAAAGAGACGACAAGTACCTTCATGCGCAACGGAACCTATTTCTTGAAAATACCACAGAAGTCGAGAATGACCTTGTCGTCTCTCCACTTCAACTGCTTGAACGGATCATGGGCAGTAAGAAACACCACAATATCGGCCTTGTCATAGGCCACGGCATAGTCGGTCAGCTTGAACACCCGGTGCTCGGTGATGTTCGGCTCGACCACCAGGATATTGGCATTGTTGAAACTCTGCATCACCTTGGTCACAATATATTTGGCCGGACTCTCGCGCAAATCATCAATATTGGGCTTGAAGGCCAGCCCCATCATGGCCACCACAGGATTGCGCTTGTGGGTGAGCTCGAAGCGCAGCATGGCATTCTGCACCTTCTCGGCACACCAGTCGGCCTTGTAGCTGTTCACTTCACGCGCCATTGCAATCATTCGGGCCTCCTTGGGGAAATCGCTACTGATGAAATAGGGGTCTACGGCAATGCAATGGCCGCCCACGCCGCAGCCCGGCTGCAGGATGTTCACACGCGGGTGCTTGTTGGCCAGGGCGATGAGTTCCCAGACATTGATGCCGGCCTTGTCGCAAATGATGCTTAACTCGTTGGCAAAGGCTATCTGGGAGTCACGGCAGGAGTTCTCCGTCAGTTTGCACATCTCGGCGGTCTTGCAGTTGGTGGTATGCAGGGTGCCCTTGACAAACTGTGAATAGAACTCTTGCGCCTTTTGCGTTGAAGCTTCGTCAATGCCTCCGATGACGCGGTCGTTGTGCTCCAGCTCGTAGATGACATTGCCTGGAAGCACACGCTCCGGGCAATAGGCTATGTGGACCTTACCCTTCAGTTCCTGCCGCTCGGCAAATATCAGCTCGGCCATCTTCTCCGTGGTTCCCACAGGCGATGTCGACTCGATGACAAAAAGGTCGCCCTCCTTCAGAAGCGGCAGCACCATGCGCGTTGCCGACTCTACATAAGATATGTCTGGCTGGTGCTTGCCCTTGAACGGTGTGGGCACCACGATGAAGTAGGCATCGCTCTCCTCGGGCACCACCGAGGCATACAACATTCCGTCGCTCACCACCTCCTGCAGCATCTGCTCCAAGCCAGGCTCCACAAAATGCAAACGGCCCGCATTGGTCATTTCCACCACTTGCGGATTGATGTCCACGCCTCTTATCTTTATTCCATGCTTAGCAGCAATGATGGCCGTGGGCAGTCCGATGTACCCAAGCCCCATAAAACATGCCGTCATATCTATCACTTTTTCTGTTTTCGTTTCAACGATTTTGCAAAGGTAAGCAGAAAATCACAATTCTCAAAAGAATTTACCTACAAATTTGCTTTTTTCGTATATTTTACCACCTATTATGCATTTGCAGCTCCGTGCGGCTGGATATTGCTTAAAGTTGCTTTATGACTTTTGCGGGAATGCCTGCGGCGACGCTATAGGCAGGAACGTCGTGGGTGACGACGCTGTTGGCACCCACGATGGCACCGTCGCCAATGGTCACGCCGGCCAGCACGCAGACGTTGTTGCCCAGCCACACATTGTTGCCAATGACCACCGGGCCCTTGCTGTACATGGGGCGCTCGTAGAAAGGCAGGCTCATGTGCTCGCGCTTGCTCTCTCCGTGGCTGTTGTCGGTGATGAGCACGTTGGTGCCCGTCAGCAGGCAGTCGCCGATGGTGATGCTGTTGATGGCGGAAATATGGGCATTCTGACGGATTTCGCACCGCCTGCCAATGACGATGGAGGGCGTATAGTGGTGGCCGTCGAGCGAATCCCACGCCGTCAGCTGTACCCCCGACGTGATAAAGGTCCTGTCGCCCACAGAGACATACTGCAGCCCCTTCAGGTGCATGGCACGCCAGGCAATGTGGGCACCCTTGCCCAGGTGGGCAAAGCGCGGACGGAGCCACAGGGTGTAGAGCCGAATGACTATATATCTGAGGATTCGGAACATAAAAAAGACTCATTAAACCGCCATCAGGCCAAACTCTGCCTGTACCAGTCGAACAGGCGGCCTACGCCATCTTCCAACTCCACCTGATGGGTCCAACCCAGCTGGTGCAACTTCTCCACGTCGATGAGTTTGCGCATGGTGCCGTCGGGCTTTGAGGCATCAAATACCACTTCGCCCTCGAAGCCAACGGCGCGAACCACCAGCTGCGACAACTCGCGGATGGTCAGTTCCTTGCCCGTGCCCACGTTGATGTGGCAGTTGCGTATCTCGCCCAGGGCGGGGATGGCGCCTCCGCGCCCAGCCGAGTGGTTGCGGTCCACGGCACCGTCGGTGGCGGCTCCATAGTGCACGCTGCTGTACTTCTCGATGCCAATGATGTCCTTGAAGTCCACATTCAGCAGTACATGCACCGAGGCGTCGGCCATGTCTTCGCTCCACAGAAACTCGCGCAGCGGTGTGCCGGTGCCCCAGAGCACCACTTTGTTGTCCATGATGCCATACTTCTGCAACACCGCGGTGATGGCCTCACGCGGGGCCGAGCCGCTCACGCCCTCCACGGGGCGGATGTCCAGGTCGCGGGCAATGGCCTGCCAGTCGGCGTCGTGGATGAGCTTGGCCAGATAGACCTTGCGCATCATGGCAGGCATGACGTGCGAGTTCTCCAAGTGGAAGTTGTCGCCAGGCCCATAGAGGTTGGTGGGCATCACGGCAATATAGTTGGTGCCGTACTGCAGGTTGTAGCTTTCACACATCTTCAGGCCGGCAATCTTGGCAATGGCATACTCCTCGTTGGTATATTCCAGTGGCGACGTCAGCAGACAGTCTTCCTTCATAGGCTGCGGCGCGTTCTTGGGATAGATGCAGGTGCTGCCCAGGAAGAGCAGTTTCTTCACACCGTGGCGATAGCTCTCGCCAATGACGTTGCACTGCATCAGCATGTTCTGCATGATGAAGTCGGCACGATAGAGCGAATTGGCCATGATGCCGCCCACGAAGGCCGCCGCCAGCACCACGGCGTCGGGCCGTTCCTGGTCGAAAAAGTCCTTGACTGCCTGCTGGTTGGTCAGGTCCAACTCCCTGTGGGTGCGCCCCACCAGATTGGTGTAGCCGCGCTGCTTCAGGTTGTTCCAGATGGCCGAGCCCACCAGTCCGCGGTGTCCGGCCACATATATCTTTGATTGCTTGTCTAACATTTCTTGGTTTTGCTCTTTTTACTTCAACCCAGCCTTCAGGCCGCGAATCACGGCCGAGGTAAACCCGGCATGCTCCATCTCGTTGAGGCCCTTGATGGTCACGCCGCCGGGAGTGGTCACCATGTCGATAGCTGCTTCGGGATGCATGCCGGTGGCCTGGAGCATCTCCACGGCCCCTCTCACCGTCTGCATCACCACGGCCTTGGCATCGTCGGCCTTGAAGCCCAGTTCCACGCCACCTTCGGCGGCAGCACGTATGTAGCGCATGGCATAGGCCAGTCCGCAGGAGGCCAGCGTGGTGCCTGCCGCCAGGTGCTGCTCGTCGGTGACGAGCGTGGTGCCCAGTTCGTCGAAGATGCCGACCACGGTCTGCAGCGCTTTCTCCCCCACCCTTGCAGCCGGCACGATGAATGTCATCGACTGCCGCTGCGCAATGGCAATGTTGGGAATGACGAGGAACAGCGGCGGACAACTGTCGCCCAGCCACCCGGTGATGTTGGCCGACGACACGCCGGCGGCCACCACTATCAGCAGCTGACGCTCAGGGGCCAGCACCGGCTGGATGCCCTTGAGCACACTCTCCACCAGCCACGGCTTCACCACCACGGCCACTATGTCGGCAGTGGCAGCGGCCTGTCCATTGTCGGTCGTCACGCTGACGCCCAGTTTAGCAAACTTGTCGAGCACCGCCTTGCTTGGGTCGGCCACGGTGATGTCTTCGGCCTTGAAACAGGTTCCCTTGAGGAGGCCCTCTACGGTGGTGCCACCCATGGCACCGGCCCCTATCACGCTTATCTTCATCTGATTATGTTCAGTTTAACACTTTCAACAGTCTTTCCACAAACTCGTCGGCCAGGGCCTTCGAGAACGTCAGCGGGGGCAGCAGCCGCAGCACGGTGTCGCCCGAACAACCGGTGAACA
Organism: uncultured Prevotellaceae bacterium; assembly: GCA_902786565.1. Taxonomy (GTDB): domain Bacteria; phylum Bacteroidota; class Bacteroidia; order Bacteroidales; family Bacteroidaceae; genus Prevotella. The sequence continues at coordinate 55,137 of CADACW010000016.1, forward strand.
CGTGCTCGTCGTAGACCAGACGCTGGCGGATGGGCTTCTGCGGCACGGTCAGCTCGATGCCAATCATCAGTCCGCGACCGCGCACCTCCTTTATCTTCTCGTGATGCAAGCCCTTGATTTTGTCCATCAAGTATTGGCCCACCTCGCAGGCATTCTCCACCAGGTGCTCTTGCTCCATCACGTCGAGCACGGCCAAGGCCGCCGCACAGGCCAGATGGTTGCCGCCGAAGGTGGTGCCCAGCTGTCCGTACTGCGGGGCAAACTGCGGGGCGATGAGCACTGCCGACATGGGGAAGCCATTGGCGATGCCCTTGGCCACAGTGATGATGTCGGGACGGATGCCCAGCCACTGGTGGGCAAAGAAGCGGCCCGTGCGCCCATAGCCGCACTGAATCTCGTCGCAGACGAGCACAGCGCCGTGCTGCTGACAGGCGGCAGCCAGTTGCTGGGCAAACTCAGGCGTGGCCATGCGGATGCCGCCAACGCCCTGGACGCACTCCAGGATGACGGCTGCCACATCGCCCTTCTGCAGTTCATGCTCCCACGGCTCAATGTCGTTCAGCGGCAGGAAGCAGGCATGGCCGTTGTCATTGATGGGGGCCACTATCTTGGGGTTGTTGGTCACCTCGACGGCCAGACTGGTACGACCGTGGAAGGCTTTGTCGGACGACAGCACCCGCGTGCGGCCCGTGCTGAACGAGGCCAGCTTCAGGGCGTTCTCGTTGGCCTCGGCACCGCTGTTCACCAAAAACAGCTGGTAGTCGTCGTAGCCGCTGGCACGGCCCAGACGCGAGGCCAGCTCGGCCTGCAGCGGATTCTTCACCGAGTTGGAGTAGAAGCCCAGTCGATGCAACTGCTCCGACACCTTATTTATATAATGGGGATGACAATGGCCGATGCTGATGACGGCATGGCCGCCATAGAGGTCCAGATACTCCTGTCCCTTCTCGTCCCAAACCTTACAGTCACAGCCCTTGACGATGGTCACATCGAACAAGGGATAAACGTCAAATAGATTCATAGTCTAGCTTACAATTACAATCTCGCTGCAAAGTTACTCTTTTTTTGAGAAACGACAAAAGAAACGGGCAATTTTTTGGCCAGCTCACTTTTTCGCCGTACCTTTGCAGAATGAAACTTTGCATTTTTTGTTCTGCCAACGAGCAGATTGACCCCTTCTTCTTCGAGAAGACGCAAGAACTGGGCCGATGGGCGGCAAGCCAAGGCCACACCATCGTCTACGGAGGCGTAGGCCAGGGACTGATGGAGTGTGTGGCAAAGGCCACGAAAGAGGCCGGCGGCAGCACCGTCGGCGTTGTTCCCCGAATCATTGAGGAGGGCAGGCGCACCTCGCAGTATGTCGACGAGGTGATGGCCTGCCAGGACCTGAACGACCGCAAGCAGCTGATGCTGCAAGAGTCGGACCTCTTCATCGCCCTGCCCGGCGGCATCGGCACTCTCGACGAGGTCTTCACCGTCGCTGCCGCCGCCACCATCGGCTACCACAGCAAGCGCGTCATCCTCTACAATCTGAAGGACTTCTGGCACCCCCTCATCGCCCTGCTGGACAGCCTGCAAGCCCAAGGCCTGATGCGCCGCCCCTGGCAGAGCTACATCGCAGTGGCTTCGACATTAGAAGAACTGTCAGAACTCTGCAGATTGTGTATGGAAACCTCTTGCGCTTGCCCGCAACAATAGAAACGACAGAGCCAAAATGAAGAAGAAACGTCACGTATAGTCATCAATTCAATTTTCTCAAGTTTTGCGCAGCCGATGCCATAGACATCTGACAGGGGGCGCCTGCCATTCGAATGGCTGGTACGGGGATGACCGCAACGGCGGCTACGCGACCTGGGGGCCGTGTGGGGCGCATGGCTACGGCACGCATCCCCCCGTTTTCCCATCGTTTCCCGGCCGTTGGAACGGCTGGCTACCGCTGTCTGGCCCCTATGGGGCATTGGGTTGCATAAGTGCGAAACTCCTTTAATCCCCAACGTGAGTGTCAGTTTTTTTTATTCCCCCAAAAACAGCCCAAATACCCCCCTCAGAGATAAGTGCCACTTATCTCCGAGATAAAAGGCACTTATGCCACTTATCTCCGAGATAAAAGGCACTTATCTCCGAGATAAGTGGCACTTATCTCGGAGTCCGCTTAGTCCTTGTTTTGGGGATGTAAAATATTTTCAACCCCCTCCTTGCTTGCGAAGTTGAATCATTAATATTTCGCAAAATTCGAAACATTTACAGCATTTTATGCTATTATTAACAAACATTTTGTTTCTTTTCTCTAAAGAAAACTTAATTTTTTATGACAAATTGCTTGTGTTTCAGTAATTATATTTAAATTTGCGACTGCAAACTCACGCCGAGCTGACTTGAAAGAGGAGGAGCGGCAACAGGGAGGGAGCACTACATATTGAGAAAAGTGTTTGCTAACGCTTTGTTTTTGGTTGTCTTGAACGTCGGAAATTCAGAACACAAATCAGGAGCAATGCAGAGGTAGATGCTACGGGTAGGTACTATATGCTGTCCCGTGGGTGTGCCGATGGCTAACGAGCCGTCATGCACACCTTTATGGGGCGCGACGTATATACCAACGGCGTGGGTGTCAAGTCTGTTTGTTTATTTGTGAGGTTTCCGACGACCTGAAGACGACGAACAAGCAGAGGCCAGATGCCCCGCTTTCTTTTTGTGTGGTTCGCAACCTAATTACATTTACAAGCCTGACTCTGGGTGTCTGACAGGCATAACTTTTCAGTAACAATGAAAAAGTTATCATTCCTCACGGCCATTTGCGCTGGCCTGCTCACAATGAGCTTCACAAGTTGCGCAACGTTTCAGAAGGAGGCTGCCATTATGACTCTTGGCAACAACAACATCAACACCTACGTTGAGGCTGAACTAGACTATGCCAATGCAAAGAAGGTGCAGGCTTCCGTAAATACGGCCACGCTGTTTGGCTTCATCCAGTTGGAGCGCAACGGCAACAAGACCTTGAAGAGTGCCAACCGCTACAAGGGATTGTCGAAGCGCGAGGCTCAGGCTCTGTATCGCGCCAAGGAGAATGCCGATGTGGACATTATCCTTGAACCGGAATTTGAGACCGAGAAACACAGCTGGTTCTTTGGCGCCTACCGTACATCCTCAACAAAAGTAAGAGGCTGGGGTGTAAACATTAAAGGTATCCAAAAAGACCAGCACGGAATACCCAATCGTTAAAGGGTCGTATGTCCCTGTCTGCTTTGTATCTCTAAGCAGGCAGGGACTCATCATTTTATCACAAATGCCTTATGACAAGAAGATTATTCGGAACAATCATAGCTTTCGCTCTTGCGCTCACGTCTTTGGCACAGGTAAAAGGGCAAGACTATACGGTGGACAAAAACGGCGACGTAGTTGTAGCAAAAGTAGTGGAAGGACTTGCACTTCAGCGACACGAAATCTATTCCACAGCACTGAAGTATTTGGAAAATGCTTACAAGGACACGAAGTACAAGATTGTCATCAACTCCAAAGAGAATGGGGTCGTGGCTGGAGAGGGAGAATATCTTCAGTTTCATGAGGACAGAATTATCCCTTCATCGTATTTCCTAAATGCGCCAATTACACTACGGATAGATGCAAAAGACGGAAGAGCCAGAATCTCCGTGGTTTTGAACTACTATACAGGCAAGCGCTCGAACATCAACGAAAGTGAAGATATCCACGACCGCATCAGCGAGTTCCAACCCGTCAATGAAAGTCAGGAAGAACGCCGCAAATTATACAATGCAGCTTTTCCCGTGTTATTCCAAAAAGTCAAAAAGACACTCAAGGAAGTGGAAGATGTCTTCCTGTTTTCCGCGTTGGGACACCCAAACCTATTTGTCCCACCCACGTACTACCAGTCTGCATAGCTCAGACTGCCACTCATCCATACCGAGGTAT
>CADACW010000017.1 GCA_902786565.1 uncultured Prevotellaceae bacterium
CTCGCGATGGACACCCTTGTCTTTGGCTGTGTGATTCCCGCTATTAGGGCTCACTCGGGACTTGCACCCGTTAGACATTGCTCATGCCGAGCATACCAAGAAGAGCCCCCGGAACTGCTGTTCTGGGGGCTTTCGTGTTTGTTTGGAAGTAAGTGTTTGTTTGGTTGTTATGCCTCTGCGGGTATCACTGACACCACACTGCGGTCGCGCTTTCCTTTGTGGAAATTGACAGTACCGTCAATCAGAGCATAAAGTGTGTCATCTTTGCCGATGGCCACACCAGAGCCGGGATTGTGCTTTGTACCGCGCTGACGAACAATGATGTTGCCAGCCAGGCACTTCTGACCACCCCAGATTTTCACGCCAAGTCGTTGGGCTGCACTCTCGCGGCCGTTCTTCGAACTACCTACACCTTTTTTATGTGCCATAATTCACGTCCTCCTTGCTTAAGCGATTACTTGTTTAACTTCTACCTGGGTGAACTGCTCTCTGTGACCGTTGCGCTTGCGCGAGTCCTTGCGACGCTTCATCTTGAAGACAATCACCTTGTCGCCCTTGACGAGCGGGTTCACCACTTCTACTACTACCTTTGCGCCCTGAACGGTGGGTGCGCCTACCGTGACTGTGCCGTCTGCATCAACGAGCAGCACCTTGTCAAATTCAACAGTCTTGCCTGCCTCCACATCTTTGATATGGTGGACGAAGAGCTTTTTGCCTGCCTCGGCCTTGAACTGTTGACCCTGGATTTCTACAATTGCGTACATTGCTTTTTGTTTATTGTAATTGTTTTTAGGGTTTTTTCCGCCAGGCGGTGTACGTCCGTACACACTTCACCCTGCCTCGACGGACTCTCAATTGGGCTGCAAAGGTACTCATTTTTCTCCATATACATCGCGTGAGTGCTCCTCGCCGCCCAAAACTTTATATATATTTAACAATACATTTTGGGGTTAGGCCATGATTTGCTCCAGGAGTGCCTTGTGGTGTCCGGGCACGATAATGTGGTGATTGCCGATGGGGTTGGTCAGGAAGTAGGAGGCCTGGCACGACTCAGCCAGCTGGATGACCTGCTGGGTGCGGCAGAGTCCCGGCAGGGCCTGGCTACTGACCAGGGTGCCCTCGGCTATGAAGCAGCGTGACAAGTCGCCGGAGACCTTGAAGAGCGTCACCGGCCCCTCCTCCATATAGCCCCTGATGCCCACGCCAATGCCCGACTCGAAATGGGTGTCCAGCTCGTAGCGCTGCACCATGTTGAGCGGAATGGTGCAGTGGGCGAAGAGTATCTCGCCAGTCTCCGGATTGACCGTGGCGGGGTTGGCCTGGAAGCCCGACAGGCCCGTGATGGCCCGGATGACGGCCATCGACAGCATAGCCGGCACATCGCCCTCACAGCCAGCCACATATCCCTCGGCGTTGAGGCGTGCCAAGGCCATGCAGCCCGTGTTCTGCGTGGTGGTGAGCAGGTCGAAGCAGCGCAGGGTGAAGCCTTGCAGCCTATGCCGACCGACGAGCGACTTCAGCGCCCCATAAATTCTATAGGCTCCGGGCAACGATGTCCTGACGGCCTCGGGTGCGCTGGTCTCCACAGGAGCCACCTCGGGTGTGGCTGCGATGGTGCGGAGCAGTTCGCTCATTGGGATGTCCACCAGTTCTATGCCCAGTCTGCGCCTCACGGCAGCATAGTCAGCTTGGCTGGAAATGAGCCAGTCTGACGGTTCGCCAATGACGCCCAGCCTGCAGCCCACCAACTGGCGCCGTGCGGTCTCGGCCCCGGCCAGCAGGGCTATGCGGCTGGCCATATAGGTGGCGCTGCCGTGGATAATCTCGCCGCCGAGGTTGTTTAGCCGCAGAAAGGAGAGAATCTCCATCGAGGCGGCCAGCGAATTGCTTTTGCCCGACGTCAGCAGATAAAAGGGCTGTCGGCTCTTCCGGTGCAGCGCAGGCAACAGGGGCTTGAAGATGCCCTCCGTGCCGCCCGTGCGGACGTAGATGAGGCTGAGCGGGTGGCTGCCATAGTCGTCAAAGTTGCTGCCCTTGAAGTCATAGTCCAACTGGAGGCTGGCCAAAAACGATGTGGTTTCGGCGTCGACTGCCTGTGCATTGTGCAGTTCCGACGTGAGTGTATAGATGGCTATGTTGTTCATACTGGTTGCAAAGATAGCGAATTATTTGCAAAGCCCGTCAACATCGGCTCCAATTTTAAGTGAATTTAGGGGTTACACCCAGTTAGAAGGTATATAACTGGGAGTTAGAAGGTATATAACTCGGAGTTAGAAGGTATATAACTCCACCCCCGGACTATTGCCTCAGATGTTCAGGACAGCCCGCTTGACATAAGTCAAAGAATGGGTGGCAGGGCGAAAAAACGAGTCTAAAGATTTGCCCAGGGACGGGAAAATGTCTACTTTTGCAACGTGTTTTTCATAGTATTAGATTTAAGGTTAACAAGGTTGGGTCACGGCGGTGACCCTTTTCTATTATCTGGTTTACACTTTTTAACCCATTAGCCTTCCTTCGTTCAAACTTTTTTTCGTACATTTGCACCGCTAATGCAAAAAAAAAAAGCAGATATAGATGAGACATTTTGTCCTATATATCCTTACGTTGCTGTGCGTGGCGGCAGGCGCTGCAACCGGTTCCGACGGACAGGCCAAGCGCTATGAGTTCAACCAGCCGCTGGGCAGCGAATGGGAATATATCAACGCCCCTCAGACAGGGCGTTACAACATCGGTGAGGGCCGTCTGAGGCTCTACGGCGCCACCGAAGACCTGGATGCCAACGGATGCCCCACCTTTGTGGGCCTGCGCCCCGACTCTGCGGGGTTCAGCATGACCACCAAGCTGTTTCTCTTCGACACACTCGACGGCGACGAGGCGGGGCTGGCCGTCTACCAGGCGCCGCAAGGCTACGTGCAGTGCTGCCTGAACAACTATCGCGGCACCCACCGGCTGAAACTTCGGCTGACGCTGCGCAACGTGCGCACCGTGCTGGTAGACAAGCCAATGGGCATTGTCAACAACGTGTGGCTGCGCATGGAAGACGACGGCCAGAACTACACCTTCCACTACTCTACCGACGGTCAGCGTTACCACTTGCTGGAGTCGGTTGACAAGTCGCTGCTGCGCCCCGTGGTGGTGGGCGGTGGCACGGGCATCGTGGCGGGCCTCTATGCCTACCAGGGCACAACCAAGCTGCAGGCCGGCCCGTCGTATGCCGACTTCGACTTCCTGGAAGTGAGCAACAAGGAGTAACTTTTCTATTAATAAAGTCTTAATATTAACCATCAAAAACAAAACATTTATGAAAAAGTATTTAGCAGAAGCAGTAGGCACAATGGTGCTGGTACTGATGGGCTGCGGCGTGGCCGTGAGCCTGGGTTGCGACCCCGTCAACAACATTCCCGCCGTGGTAGGCACGGCATTTGCCTTTGGTCTGGCCGTTGTGGCCATGGCCTACACCATCGGCGGCATTTCCGGCTGCCACATCAATCCGGCCATCACGCTTGGCTGCTGGCTCACAGGCCGCATGTCGGGCAAGGATGCTGCAGGCTATATGTGCGGTCAGGTGGTGGGTGCCTTCGTCGGCTCTGCCCTGCTGGCCCTGCTCACCGCCAATGTGGCCGGACTCGAGGGCACTGGAGCCAACGACCTTCAGGCCGGTGTGACCATGCTTGGCGGCCTGCTGGCTGAAATCATCTTCACCTGCGTGTTCGTGCTTGTGGTGCTCGGTGCCACATCGAAGACCAACGGTGCCACCAACAACTTTGCCGGTCTGGCCATTGGCCTCTCGCTGGTGCTCGTCCATCTGGTGTGCATCCGCTACACCGGCACTTCGGTGAACCCCGCCCGCTCCATCGCTCCTGCCGTGTTCCAGGGTGGCACAGCCCTGGCCAACCTGTGGATCTTCATCGTTGGCCCGCTGGTGGGTGGTGCCATTGCCGCCGGACTGTGGAAAATGATTCACCCCGACAGGAAATAAGACCACTGGCAATGAAAAGAACCTTGTTCACAGTCCTGCTGGCCCTGATTGCGGCCACCACCACACAGGCCGAAGCACCCAAGAAGCCCTGGGACAACGGGCGGCTGACCGTCAGAGGCACCTATCTGGTACACGAGAACGGCACCCCCTTCTTCTGGCTGGGCAACACGTCGTGGCTGATGCCCGAAAGGCTGAACCGCGACGAGGTGGAGTTCTATCTCACCCGCGAGAGCGAAGAGGGCTACAATGTGGAGCAGATACAGGTGCTGGACTCCAATTACCCAACGTTCAACGTTTTCGGCCGCCAGGCTTTCGACGACAGTTTCGACTTCGACGCCTACACCCGCCCTGGCGAGTACGGCTACTGGGACCATCTGGACTACATCGTCGATATGGCCGAGCGGATGGGCATCTATATCGCTATGGACTGCATCTGGGGCGGCCAGGTGAAGCGGCTCACGCCTGAGAAAGCGGCCAAGTACGGCCGATTCCTGGCCGAGCGCTACAAGAACCGGCCGAACATCATCTGGATGATTGGCGGCGACATTATGGGCGACAAGGGCATGGATGCCTGGGAGTCGCTGGCCCGTGCCATCAAGGCTGTGGACAAGGTTCACCTAATGACCTTCCATCCCCGCGGACGCACCACCAGCGCTTGGTGGTACAACGACCGCGAGTGGCTCGACTTCAACATGTTCCAAAGTGGACACCGCCGCTACGGCCAGCGGGGTGGCGACGGCGACTACACCATCCGCGACAACACCGAGGAGGACAACTGGCGCTACGTGGCCATGAGTTTCGGCGACAAGCAGGAGCAGATAGCCGGGCGCGAGGTGCGCGGTCCCCAAAAGCCCGTCATCGACGGCGAGCCCTCCTACGAGGACATCCCGCAGGGCCTGCACGACTTCTCGGCCCCCCGCTGGCAAGACTACGACGTGCGGCGCTATGCCTACTGGGCCGTCTTTGCCGGCTGCTTTGGCCATACCTACGGCCACAACAGCATCATGCAGTTCATGCGCCCCGGCGTGCTCGGCTCGTTTGGCGCCAAGAAGGCATGGTGGGACGCCTTGGAAGACCCCGGCTACAAGCAGATGAAGCACCTGAAGCGGCTGATGACCAGTGTGCCCTTCACTGAGGGACAGTGCGACCAGAACGTCATTGCCAGCCCCAACGGCGAGCGCTACGACCGCATCATCGCCACCCGCGGGCAGGACTACCTGATGGTCTACAACTACAGCGGCCGCCCCATGACGCTCGACCTGACCAAGATTTCGGGCAAGAAGAAGAAGGTATGGCTGATGAACCCAGCCGACGGCAGCCTTCAGTATTTGGGCGAATATGCCAATGCGAAAGCCGACTTCGCCCTGGACGGAGCCTATCTGCGCGGCAGCGACCGCGTGGTCATAGCCACCGACAGCAGCAAACACTATTTTGACAATTGGAAATAATCGAATAATGGCACTGATAAAAACGTATAAAGGTCTTTCTCCCAAATGGGGGAAAGACTGTTATTTTAGCGAGAACGCCACCATCGTGGGCGATGTGACCATGGGCGACGAGTGCTCGGTGTGGTTCAACGCCGTGGTGCGCGGCGACGTGGCCCCTATCACCATCGGCGACCGCACCAACGTACAGGACGGCAGTTGCGTGCACGTGACCCACGACACGGGCCCCACCCACATCGGCAGCGACGTGACCATCGGCCACAACGTGACCGTCCATGCCTGCACTATCCACGACGGCGCCCTCATCGGCATGGGGTCCACCCTGCTCGACGGCTGCGAGATTGGCGAGGGCGCCATAGTGGCCGCCGGCGCCCTGGTGCTGCAGAACACCAAGATTCCGCCTCACGAGATATGGGGTGGCGTACCGGCAAAATACCTGAAGCCCACGCGGCCGGGACAGACCGACAATGCCGCCCACTACGTGGCCTATTCAAAGGAATATCTCAAGGAGCAAGGCGGACAATCTTGAACCAATCGCGCAGGAAACCCTTCAACCGGTTCTGCGAGTCGGCAATGAGCAGCAACTGCTGTCCGCCCAGATGGCACATGCCCTCATAGTTGGCAAACTTGCGGCTGAAGAGGTTCAGGCGTGTCTTAAACTGCAGGAGCAACCGCTTCTGCAGTTTTTCGTTTTCCCCCGGCCGCACCTCGTAGATGCGGACGACGGTGGTGGCGCCAATCTTCAGTCGCGGCACCTTGATTTGCCGCTCCAGCACCAGCAGCCGCCCGTCGGGCAGGGCGCACAGCTCCGACACGCCGTGGAAATGCTTCGGACTGATGGGCGCGTCGGGGCTGTAGAGGTACTGGCGCCGAGGGGTCAGGTCGGTGCCGAAGGTCTGGATGCGGAGCAGCGAGTCGCCCGGCAGGGGTCTCTCGGTGGTGGTGAAGAAGAGTTGGCGTCCTTCGTCGTAAGCCAACGACTCCAGCCCGAAGTTTCTGTTGCTCTGGGCAAAGCTGGGTGGCATCTGCAGCCGCCTGCCCGTCAGCTTGCCGTCCAAAGTGTACTCCAGCACTTGGTTGTCTCTTTCGCCCGAGATGAAAATGGTGTTGGTGGCCGGGCAGTAGCAGATGCCCTCGCCGTCGCGGTTGGGCTGCCCGCTGTCGCGGAATCCCTCGTCGGCAATGGCCGTGATGCGCCCCCGCAGCGTGTCCACCTGGATATTGAATACGGCGAATCCGTCAGTGTCCGACTTGTCGTTGACCACAGCATAGCGGCCGGCACCTATGTGGCAAATGCCACTATAGTTGCCCGCCGCTATCTGCTTGGGGAAATGCTGCTGTGCCGCTGCCCCTGATGACAGCCACACAGCAGCAATGACGATGGTGTGACGGATGGTCATGGTTTCTGGCGGCCCACCACCTTCTTACCATTATTAATATAGAAGCCCTTCGGCGACGTGCCGCTGACCTTGCGTCCCTGCAGGTCGTAGACGCGGGCAGAGCCGTCGGTGGTGTCGCGGTGCAGGCCGCTGATAGCATCGGTGCCGTCCACGCGCAACTTGCCGTCGACGAGCAACGTCGAAGCATCGAAGACATAAGGCAGCCCGTCCGACTCGACCTTCACGAAGAAGTTGCCCGTGTGTGTACCGCCGTTGAAGACGGTAATCTCGTCGCCCACCTGGAGCGTGCGCGTTGCCGGAATATAGACCAAGACAGTGTCGCCATTGTGCTTCACATTACCCTCGACGTTGATGATGCTATTGCCCAAGGCCGACAGACGGCAGAACACCGTCGAGCCGGCATTGAGCGTCAGGTTGCCCTTCAGTCGCAGCGTGCCCGTAATGCTGAGAATGCCGCCGGCAATGGTGCCGCCACTGTTCACCGTTACGCTCTGTGCCAAGGCGTTGCCCTGCAGCTTGGCGCCGCTGTTCACGGTGATGAGTCCCGTGGTGAGCACATTGCCCGTTGAGTTGTTCAGTTCCAGCGTGCCGCCGTCCACGGTGATGGGAGCCGTGTGGCCAGGCGTGACCAGCGTTAGTTTGCCCGTGCCCACCTTGGTCAGACGGGCGCACTTCAGCAGTCCTGAGAAGCGGGTGTCGGTATTGAGGAATCCCACCTGATAACTGCTCTGCGAGCCGCCGAGCACACCATCGGTGGCTGTGCCCAAGAGGGCGCCCACCTTCAGCGTGGCCGATGCCTCGTTGTTGCTGCCGCTCTGCATGAACGACACGGTGGTGCCTGCACCCACCAGCAACTTGGCCTTGCTCATGTCGGCGGCACTCGTCATCAGACGGAAGTTGCCTCCATCGCCGAGAGCCGTCAGCTGGCCCTCAAACTGCGAGAAATTGGCACCGACATCGCAGCGCACGTAGCGGGTCTGGATGGTCAGGTTGCCTGCCCCACGGAAGGAGCCGTTGATCCGGCCGCGTGAGGAGCCGATAATCTTGTTGTTGGTGCCCTGCTGCACGGTGACCACATGGTTCAGCGTGGGCACGGTAGAGGTAGAGTTCACGTCCAGCTGGTGCACCTCGCCACCGGCCAACACCATAGGCGAACCGCTCTTGCCGAAGGTGGCGTTCCAGGCGCCCTGTGCCACGATGCCCCTCTTCAGAATGAGTCCGGCAAAGCTGTTCACTCCGCCATAGGTGAAGTTCAGCTGTCCGGGGCCGTCCTTGATGAGATAGCCCGCGCCGCTGACCTGCCCCTTGAGCGACAGTGAGCTGTTTGACTGGGCTATGCGGATGGTGGCCGTGTCGGTGAGTGTGATTTGCCGGTCGGTGCCCATATTGTCCTTGGCCAGGACCAGGGTGCCACCGTTCAGCTGCAGGTTGTTCTTGGCCGCGGTGGCCGCGCCGATGGCGCTCTTCTGCCCGCCGTCGTAGAAGTTGGGTAGGGTGAGCGTGCCGCCATTGACGATGGTCTTGCCCGTGTAGTCGCTGTACTTCATGTTGAGCGTCACGTTGGCCTCCTTCTCCACCGTCACGTCACCCTCGCCGCTGATGCCGCCCTCGCCGTTGAGGGTGTACTTGCCGCTCTGGAAGGTGACGCCGTTAGTAACCATCATATCATTAATGGTGATGGTCTTCTGCTGGGCCTCGTCGGTGAAGACCACGGCATCGCCGGTGACGAAGGCGGTGGGGGTGGTGGCGGGAGTGGTGGCGGGGACGGAGCCCCCGCTTACGCTGAAGTTTTGGGTTTTGTAGTCCCAGGCGGTGCTTAAGGCTCCTGTCCAGAGCACGCCCTCGGCGGGTTCGCGGTTCTCGTGGATGATGAGCAGCAGCCTGTTGTCTCTCACCTCCAAATCATAGTTGATGCCTTCCAGCCCGCGTGTCTTAAGTTTCGTTACGTCGCAAGTAAGCGTTCCGGTGCAACGGGCAATATCGTACTCAGCATGGTCCTTTGAGGCGAGGTTCACGCTGATGAAGTTGGTGCCTTTGAAGTTGAGGTCGCCCTCCACCAGCAGGTAGCCGCTGAACGGACTGCCAGCCTGCTGCATGTCGGCATCCACTTCCAGATAGACGTTTCCTGGCAGCGTCATGCTCTTCTTGCTGGTAATGACATTGCCGCCGGCTTGCAGTCGGCACCCCTCATAGTTGAGTGCTCCCTCGAAGGTGATGGTGTCCTGCAGAGTGACTTGCCCGCCCAGGGTGCCACGGGCACGCAGTTCCACAGGTCCGGCTATTGTGCCGTTGACGCAGAGGGTGCCCTCGCTGACGAGTGTCAGGCCGGTGTGGCCGAGGTTGCAGTTGAAGGTGGCTGTGCCGAGCATCGACTTGATGAGCTGGCCTGAGCCTGTGGTGCCCCTTCCGCCAATGACGTAGTCGTGGCCACGCGGGTTCATCATATAGAGCGTGCTGGCGTTCAGCGGTTTGTCAAAAGTGATGGGCGAGACATTGTCGCCAGAGATGTCGAACATCAGGCTCTTGCCGTCGGCATAGGCTGCGGGCTGCGTCAAGCTGAAGTCGACCCACTGGCCGTTGCCCTTCCATCTCAGGTCGGCGGTGAAGACTGGCGGCAGTTGCGGCATAGGCATGCCGCCGCCCAGATAGAAGCCCGTGTTGGGGTGCTGGTAGTAGCCGCGAGTGGTGCAGTCGCCTCGGTAGTGCGGGTCCTGCTGCAGGCAGTAGATGCTGTATTCTGTGGGCATATTGGTGGTGTAGCCCACCAATCCTGTGCAACCGGCATCGTTCTGCTTGGCCAGGATGACCTCTTCGCGCCAGTCGCCGATGATGTCGCCCATAAAGGCCGGACGGGTGCCGGTGCCTCCGTGGGTGGCCCAGGTGCTCTCTTGCGAGAACTCCACCAATCGGGCCTTGTTGAGCACCTGCGTAATCATCATGTTGGTGCCCCAGCCGCTGCCGCCTGGCGACGACAGTTCCTCGCGCTGCAAGTCTCCGTTCCACCATACGCCCTCGAACATCGTGTTGATGCCACAGCCGCTTCGGGTGTAGGTGGTCTTCTCGCCCTTGCAGTCGTAGATGAAGTCGTCGGTGAAGCTGTAGAGCTCATAGCCTTTGCGCGAGGCGTCTACGTCCATACAGGCGCCGCGGCCCACGTCGTAGAGGCTGGGCAGATACCACTCCTTGATGCGCTCGGCAGTGCGGGCGTCGTAGAGCAACTGGCCCAGAAGAGCACTCTGCTGGATGGCATAGACCTCCATGCCGGGACGGTCGGGGTCGATGTCGCTGATGATGAAACGGTCGCCGTGGCCGATGCCCGGCGAAGCGAACCAGCCATTCTTGGGATTCACGGAATAGCCGCCCTGAATCATCTCGTCGGTGCCGTCGCCATCGACGTCGGCCACACGCAACTGATGGAACTCGGCAGGCCAGGGTCGCTTGTCGTTGCGGCTCCAGGTCTTCTCGTGGTGCCAGTTGGTAGCGACGACGGAATCATCGCCTACGGCTGAAGTCCAGTCGTACTCCCAGGTGAAGACGTAGTTGTGGTGCGACTTGTTGTTGTCGCGGTCCAGGCACTCCATGACGAGCGAGGGGTGCAGACCGTCGAGGTAGCAGATGGCGAAGTGGCCGTCCATGGCCGAATAGCCATCGCTCATATAGTCGGCACGGTTGTCGCGGGTATAGCGGTCGCCGCCATCGGTCACCTCGCTGTATTTCAGTTCGTTGCAGTCAATCTCCTCGCCCGTCAGACCGTCGATGACGGAGACGTAGAAAGGCCGGTTGCGCCTGGACTGTGTGCGGTAGTCCACTATGCCGTCGCCATCTACGTCGGCCTTGGTGCTGCCTTTGGCATACAGGCCCCAGGTCTCCTTCTGCTTGTCCCAAAAGCGGGTGCCGTCGCTGCTTTTGATGATGACCTCGCAACGGCCGTCGCAATTGATGTCCCAAGCCACGACCATATCGTTCTGTCCGCCGCAGATGTTCACGTTGGGCCCCATGTCGACGGTCCAGAGCAGGGTGCCGTCCAACTTGTATGCCTGAATCTTATGGGTGGTGGTGGCGGTGTTCTCAGTATTGTCGGCATCGTCGCTGACAGCACTGGCGTAGAGGCGGTCGCACACCACGGCATCGAACTCGCCGTCACCGTCGGTGTCCATCGGCCAGACGAACTTGGTGCGGTAGTCATTGCGGCGAATCACCTTGTCGTCGAAGTTGAAGTCGAACCACACGTTGGGGTACGTCTGCGTCTTGTATAGGAAAGGGGCGCTCATGGCACCTTCCTTGCCGTCGGGGCTGATGGCGGTGACGGCATACTCGGTGTTGTTGGCCAGATTGGTTTGCAGGCACGTCACCGCCAGCGGTGCGCTGTTGATTTTGGTGTAGTTGCCTTTGCCTGCAGGGCGCTGCCACACGTTGTAGGTGGTGCCTTCGGGTTCCTGCGCCAGTTTGCGCCAAGAGATGAGCGAGCCCTGCCCGCCGGCACCTGAGACGCTGCGGATGGTGCTGCCAGAGCGGTTGACGGCCACGACGCCACGAGCGAGAGGCTGCTGGAGCCGCTGGGCAACAGACAGAGATGGCACTGCTGCCAGCAGCGCCAACATTTTCCACGCAAGTGATTTTCTCATAAGGTTGAGTAGTTTTTAGTTAGTTAGTCAGTTTGTTAGGAATAGAATGTCTATATGATTTGGTGAATTTCCTTGAGGTCGTCCACCTCCTTGAGGCTGTCGATGATCGACTTGACATCGTCGCGGTCGTGCACCCTGAGGTCTATGCTCCCCTCGAAGATGCCGTCCTGGGTGGTGAACGTGAGGCGCCGGATGTCGACTGAGAGTTGGTTGGAGATGACCCGGGTGACATCGTTGACGAGTCCGCGGCGGTCGATGCCTGCCAGTTGGATGGTGGCGTCGAAGAACATTTGCTTGTGCATGTCCCACTTCACGTCGAGTATGCGGTTGCCGTAGCTGGCCTTCAGACGGTCGGCCACGGAGCACTGTCGGCGGTGAATCTCGATGTGCTTCTGGTTGTCGATGTAGCCGAGGGCATCGTCGCCCGGTATGGGGTGACAACAAGTGGGGAAGATGAAGGTGCCGATGTTCTCCTCGGTGATGTAGATAGGTTTCTTGCGGTCTATCTTGTCGGGCACCTGAGGTTTCTGCTGGTTCTGCGCCTGCGCATTGTCGCTGTCCTTCTTGGCTTTGACAAAGGGCACATACTTGCGCCATCCGCCGTCGCCTTTCCGCTTGCCCTTCAGCTCGTCGGAATCTTTATCGCCCAGGATGATGCGCTTCTCGCCCAAGTACTGGAAGAAGGTTTCACGGCGTGACACCTCGTGGAACTTAATCAGCTGGTCTATGACCGACTGTTTTGGCTCAAACCCGTTCTTGGCCAGCCATTGGTTGAGCTGCTCCTCGCCCTTCTTCTGCATTTCGCGCTGGCCGCGCCTGACGAAAGCCTGCACCTTGGCCTTGGCCTTGGCGGTGGTGACGAAGTTGATCCAGGCGGGCTTCACCTGCTGGGTCTTCGAGGCCAGAATCTCAATCTGGTCGCCGCTCTTCAGGTGGTGGCTCAGGGGCACAAGCTTATGGTTGACCTTGGCACCTATGCAGTGGCTGCCGAGGAAGGTGTGGATGGAGAAGGCGAAGTCGAGCACGGTAGAGTTGGCCGGCATGGTCTTGATGTCGCCCTTCGGGGTGAAGACGAAAATCTCGCTGGAGAAGAGGTTGAGCTTGATGGCGTCGAGGAAGTCCATGGCGTCGGGCTGCGGGTCGTCGAGAATCTCCTTGATGGTGCGCAGCCACTGGTTCAGTTCGCTGGTCTCGCTCTCGCCATTGTCGGTCTCGGCTTCCTCGCCCACGTTCTGTGGCAGGGCCTTGTATTTCCAGTGGGCGGCCAGTCCCTGCTCGGCGATGTCGTCCATGCGGTCCGACCGTATCTGCACCTCAATCCAATGTCCCTGGTGCGACATCAGTGTGACGTGCAAGGCCTGATAGCCGTTGGCCTTGGGGTGGTTCACCCAGTCGCGTATGCGGTCAGGGTGGCTCTTGTAGATTCTGGTGAGCGCCACATAGATGTCGAAGCACTCGTTGACCTCCTGCTCGCGCTGCTTGGGCGTGAAGATGATGCGCACGGCCAGTATGTCGTAGATTTCCTCAAAGGCGACGTGCTTGTTCTGCATTTTGCACCAGATGGAGTATGGGGTCTTGATGCGCTCGCGAATCTCGTAGTCGACGCCCATCCGCTGCAGGGCCTCCTCGATGGGTTTCGTGAACTCGTCGAACGACTGGTGTCGGGACACCTTTGTGGCCTCCAGTTTCTTTTCGATGGCCGCATACTCTTCAGGATGCTCGAAGCGGAAACTCAGGTTCTCCAGCTCCGACTTGATTTTGTAGAGTCCCAGCCGGTGGGCCAGCGGCGCATAGAGGTAGAGCGTCTCGCCGGCAATCTTGTACTGCTTGTTGGCCGGCTGCGACTCCAGCGTGCGCATGTTGTGCAGGCGGTCGGCAATCTTGATGAGGATGACGCGGATGTCTTCGCTCATGGTGAGCAGCAGTTTCTTGAAGTTCTCGGCCTGTGCCGAAGCCTGCTCGCCGAAGATGCCGCCGCTGATTTTGGTCAGTCCGTCGACGATTTGTGCAATCTTCGGGCCGAACATATTCTCGATGTCCTCGACGGTGTACTCCGTGTCCTCCACCACATCGTGGAGCAGGGCGGAGCAGATGCTGGTGGAGCCGAGCCCGATGTCGGAGCACACTATCTGTGCCACGGCAATGGGGTGCATGATATAAGGCTCGCCTGAAAGGCGGCGCACACCTTTGTGGGCCTGCCGCGCAAAGTTGAATGCCTTGGTGATGAGGTCTACCTTCTTGCGGTGGCGTGAGTTCATATAGTCTGTCCGGAGTCGGGCAAACGCGTCATTGATCATTTGTTCGTCGGCTTGCTCTTGCCGCATCATCTCGTCGTCGTCCATAATCTTACTTTACCCTAAGTTTTTTACCTGCCTTGATGTTGTTACCCTTAATGCCGTTCAGCCGGCGTAGTTTTGCCACTGTGGTGTGGTTGCGTTTTGCGATGGCCGAGAGTGTGTCGCCCCTGCGCACGGTGATGCTGCTTCCCCGTCCTGCCTTTCTGCCGCGACTGGCTTTCGACCTGCCGCCCTTCTTCCCGGCCGCCTGCTCTTTGACGTCCACTTCCTCTCGCTTCTGCAGCACGTCGGAGGCATTGGCCACGTAGACCGAATCCTCAAGATCCATAAAGCGCGGCACATCAGACACGGGCAGGCGCAATGGCGAGGGCTTGGTGGCTCCCGGCACCACGTCGCGCCTATATTGCGGATTGAGCGTGCGCAGCACCTCGACGTCGATGCCGCAGACGTCTGAGACCTGCCCAAAACTGACGTTGCGGTTCACCATCACGGTGTCGGTCTTTACGGGCAGCGTGGTGGTCATCGGACAGATGTTGTGCTCGCAGTAATAAGTCATCACATAGTTGGCGGCGATGAAGGCCGGCACGTAGCCGCGTGTCTCATGTGGCAGATAGGGGTAGATGGCCCAGTAGTCCTTCTCGCCCCCTGCCCGGCGGATGGCCTTGTTGATGTTTTCCGGTCCGCAGTTGTAGGCGGCGATGACCAGGTTCCAGTCGCCGAATATCTTATAGAGGTCGCGCAGATAGCGGGCTGCTGCCCACGATGACTTCTGGGGGTCGCGGCGCTCGTCGAGCAGCGTGTTCACCTCAAGCCCGTAGGCTTTGCCAGTGCCCACCATGAACTGCCACAGTCCGGCGGCTCCGGCCCGCGACACGGCATTGGGGTTGAGTGCCGACTCGATGACGGGCAGATACTTCAACTCCAGGGGCAGCTGGTAGGCCTCGAGGGCCTCTTCAAAGATGGGCATATAGAAATTGGCAGCTCCCAGCATGAAGCTGACCTGCCGGCGCAGGCGCCCTGCATAGCGGTCGATGCAGCTCTGCACCACCTCGTTCCACGGCATTTCCATCACGGTGGGCATCCTGTAGAGGCGGTCCATATACTCCTCCTTGGTGTAGGTGGGGTTCACGTCGGCCGTCTGGCAGTCGTTGTCGGGGGTCAGGTAGGTGCGGGCAATGTAGAGGTTCATCAGGCTGTCCAGATAGGTGCCCATCGATTCGGGGAACTCCACCTCCTCGCCATCGCCCACCTCGCTGACCATTTCCTCTTCTTCATCGTCGTCAATGTCGGTCTCAATCTGTGCCATCGCGCTTGCCACGCAGAAAAGCAGCAGCGCGCATACCATTGTGATATATTTTGCTATGAGTTTCATTTTGTCTTTGTTTTTACGGGTTTAAAAGTTGATACTGCAGTTCACGCCCAGCGCCGTGGCGTAGAGGGGATTGCGGTTCGCGCCGTTGTTGATGACCGCCGGGCTGACCTTCAGGCTGAGGTCTTTCGAGATGTCGAACTCCGACAGTTCGGCGTCCACATAGGCATCGATGACCGAGACGGCATAGATGCCCAGCATCACGAAGAAGCTGAGGTCGCGATAGCGGCGGTAGCGGTCGCGGCGGCTCTTGAAGATGGTCTTGTAGCGCTCGGCGGTCTGGTCGTTGATTTGCCGGCCAACGCCCTCAAATCGCTTGAAGTAGTTGGTGGTGGGGTCGTTGTCCTCCAGGTCGCGGTAGGCCTGCGCATAGTCCTTGTACATCATATTGTTCCACGACAATGCGTAGATGCACCCCAGGAATCCGCCATAGACGATGGGCAGTTTCCAGTATTTGCGGTTGTAAATTTGGCCGCCGCCGGGAATGACGAGGGCCAGCCAGAGGGCCTTCTGCGGATTGGGCCGCCATTTGGACCAGTCGCGGCCCTGCCCTTTGGGCACCGCCTGCTGGGCCACCAGGCTTGCGCCCTGCTCCACGCCATCGACGACAACAGCCGTGTCTTTGGGCATGGCCTCATAGAGCGAGTCAAGGGCCTGCACCAGCGAGTCGGGCACCTGCACCAGCGAGTCGGCCATCGCCGACACACCGGCCTGTGCATGCACCTGAAGAGCCGCCAAAGCCACAAGAGCCACAGCCAGCAATCGACTGACAGCAGTGAGTCTGTATGTCAAAAATTTTTTGTTGTTCATAATTGGAAGTTGCAAAGATACGAATTTTCCGTCAAACGCTTGCAGCCAATTACAAAAACTTGTCAGCATTTAAGACTTTTTGTAATTTAGTCAAGTTGCAGAAGCCCAGAAGTTACCGACGTGGGATTTCTTCCTGAAAGGCGGGTGTCGAGCGTATCTTTCCCGTATATTTAAAGAATTTGCGTTAAAATGCAAAATAATCAGAAAAATATTTGGCAGAATGAAAGGAAATGTCTACTTTTGTCGGCGAAAAGAAATTAAACAGACTTTCAGCATGACACAGAGCACATTCTTTTGGTGGTGGTTCAGCTCAAGATTTGGAAAGATCGTGAGAAGATAGCCACGTACCTATAGGATAGGAAAGAATACTGAGAGGCTTGTCGTTCTTGCGGCAAGCCTCTCACTTTTTCAGCAATGGCAACAACACTTAAACTATCAAATATATGAGTAAGTATCAAGTTGACGAAAATGGATTTTACGGAGAGTTCGGCGGGGCCTACGTGCCGGAGATTCTCTACAAGTGCGTGCGCGACCTGCAGGAGGCCTATGCACCCATCATCGAGAGCGAGGCGTTCAAGGCAGAGTATCACGCCCTGCTGAAGGACTATGTGGGCCGGCCCAGTCCGCTCTACTTTGCCAAGCGGATGAGCCAGAAGTACGGGTGCCGGCTCTACCTGAAGCGTGAGGACCTGAACCACACGGGGGCACACAAAATCAACAACACCGTGGGCCAGATTCTGCTGGCCAAGAAGATGGGCAAGACGCGCATCATCGCCGAGACGGGCGCGGGACAGCACGGCGTGGCCACGGCCACGGTGTGCGCCCTGATGGGCATGCAGTGCGAGGTGTTCATGGGCGCCACCGACGTGGAGCGACAGCACACCAACGTGGAGCGGATGAAGATGCTGGGCGCACAGGTGCACCCCGTGCGCACTGGCAACATGACGCTCTCCGACGCCTGCTCGGAGGCCATACGCGACTGGTGCTGCCACCCCGCCGACACCTTCTACATCGTGGGGTCCACCATGGGGCCTCACCCCTACCCCGACCTCGTGGCACGTATGCAGAGCGTCATTTCGGAGGAAATCAAATGGCAACTCCAGGAGCAGACCGGGCGCGACTATCCTGACTATCTGGTGGCCTGCATCGGCGGCGGGTCGAATGCGGCAGGCACCATCTACCACTATCTGGACGACGAGCGCGTGCGCATTGTGCTGGCCGAGGCCGGCGGCCACGGATGGGACACCGACCACACCGCAGCCACCATCCACCGCGGCACCGTGGGCATACTGCACGGCGCGAAGATGCTGGTCATGCAGAACGGCGACGGGCAGATACAGGAGGCCTTCACCATCTCAGCCGGACTGGACTATCCGGGCGTAGGCCCAATGCACTGCAACATGGCCCGGCTGGGACGCACCAACGTGCTGAGCATCAACGACGACGAGGCCATCTACGCCGGCTACGAACTGACGCGCATGGAGGGCATCATACCCGCCATCGAGAGTGCCCACGCCATTGCCGCCCTGAAGAAGATGAGCTTCAGGCCCGACGACGTGGTGGTGCTGACCGTGAGCGGGCGCGGCGACAAGGATGTGGAAACCTATTTGAATAACAAACTAATGGCTAAGGAATATGGAAACTTTTAAATACTCAACGACAAGCAAGACCATCCTGGCCGACCTCTACACGCCGGTCGGGGTGTACATGCGCCTGCGCGACCTCTACCCGCAGAGCGCCCTGATGGAGTGTGCCGACTATCATGAGGCCAGCAACTCACGCAGTTTCATCGGCATCAACCCGATGGCCAGCGTCGCCATAGGCCACGGCGTGGCCACCGTCAGCTACCCCGACGGCAGCACCCTGCGCCAGCCCCTGACCACCGACTTCGGCACCACTCAGGCCATCCACGCGCTCATAGACCGCATCGACGTGACGGGCGACGACGCCAACACCTGCGGACTGTTCGGCTACACCAGCTTCAACGCCGTGCGCTACTTCGAGGACATAGCCGTGAAGGACGAGACGCAAGCACGCAACGACGCACCCGACATGCTCTATATATTATATAAGGTGGTCATCGTGTTCGACCATCACAACAACCAGCTGCGGGTGGTCACCCTGCGCTCTGACGACGCAAACGAGAAAACGAGAAATGGCAACTATTCATCCGACATCGACGCCGTGGTCAAGGCCATGAACCGCAGCAATGTGCGCGAATACGAATTTCACGCCGTGGGCGAGGTGCAGAGCACGCTCACCGACGACGAGCACCGCGAGAACATCCGCCGGGGCATTGCCCACTGTCTGCGCGGCGACGTGTTCCAGATTGTGCTGTCACGCCGCTTCGTACAGCGCTACGAGGGCGACGACTTCAAGCTCTACCGCACCCTGCGGAGCATCAACCCCAGTCCTTACCTGTTCTACTTCGACTTCGGCGGGTTCCGCATCTTCGGCTCCTCGCCCGAGACACATTGTAGAATAGTGAGAGGTGAGAAGTTAGAGGTGAGAGGTGAGAAGTTAGAATATAAAGCCTACATCGACCCTATTGCCGGAACGACGAAACGGACGGGCGACGCGGAGGCCGACCGGCGGGGCGCCGAATTTCTGCGCAACGACCCGAAGGAGAACGCCGAGCACGTGATGCTGGTAGACCTGGCACGCAACGACCTGAGCCGCAACTGCCACGCAGTGAAAGTGGAGTACTACAAGGACATACAGTACTACTCGCACGTCATCCACCTCGTCAGCCGCGTCTCCGGCCTGCTGGATGCCGGCAGAGACCCCATCCAGGCTTTCATCGACACCTTCCCCGCCGGCACACTCTCGGGGGCCCCGAAGGTGCGCGCCATGCAGCTCATCTCGGAGTATGAGCCCCACAACCGCGGCGCCTATGGCGGCTGCATCGGCGTCATCGGCCTCGACGGCACGCTCAACCAGGCCATCACCATCCGCACATTCGTAAGCCGCAACGGCGAACTCTGGTTCCAGGCGGGCGGCGGCATCGTGGCCAAGAGCAACGTGGAGTACGAACTACAAGAAGTGAACAACAAACTCGGCGCTTTACGCAAAGCCATCATCCAAGCAGAAACATTATGAAGACAGTCATCATAGACAACTACGACTCGTTTACCTACAACTTGAGTCATCTGGTGAAGGAACTGGGAGCAGAGGTCACCGTGCTGCGCAACGACCAGTTCGAGTTGGCCCAGCTGGAGCCATTCAGCAAAATCATCCTCTCGCCCGGACCGGGCATCCCCTCGGAGGCCGGACGCCTGCTCGACGTCATCCGCACCTATGCCGGCCGCAAGCCCATACTCGGCGTCTGCCTGGGCCATCAGGCCATAGGCGAGGCTTTTGGCGCCCGGCTGGAAAACCTGAGCGACGTGTTCCACGGCGTGGCCACGCCCTGCCACATCATTGCCGCCGACCCGCTCTTCAGCGGGCTTGCCACCGACATCACCGTGGGCCGCTACCACTCGTGGGTCGTAGCCACCGACGGCCTGCCCGACTGCCTTGAAGTGACCGCCGTATCAGACGAGGGCCAGATCATGGCGCTCCGCCACAAGTCACTCGACGTGCACGGCATACAGTTTCACCCCGAAAGCGTGCTGACACCCGAAGGAAAAACCATCGTCAAAAACTTTATAGCCTCATGAAAGGATTTGCGTGCATAATTTTTGACAAAAAGCGTTGGGCACATATATCCCCCCGGATGTAACTCAGAGATAAGTGCCACTTATCTCCGAGATAAAAGGCATTTATCTCCGAGATAAAAGGCACTTATCTCTAAGGGGGGGTAAAAGGCCCTTTCGGCGCGAATATCCTTTTTCTTGACATTTAACCGCACAGATTCTTGAAAAAACATTTTTAGACTTATGAAAGAGACATTGGCAAAACTCCTCAACCACGAGGAGCTCTCCCGCGAGGAGATGAAGAAAATCCTGGTGGGCATCACCCACAGCGAGTTTCCCAACGAGCAAATCACGGCCCTGCTCACGGCCCTGCAGATGCGCGGGGTCACGGTAGACGAGCTGTTGGGCTTCCGCGACGGCATTCTGGAGACGGGCGTGCCCGTGCCCTTAGACTGCGACCGCTACATCGACGTGGTGGGCACCGGCGGCGACCGCAAGAACACGTTCAACATTTCCACCACCAGCTGCTTCGTGATTGCCGGGGCCGGCTACAAGGTGGCCAAGCACGGCAACTACGCCGCCACATCGACCAGCGGCGCGTCGAATGTCATCGCCCAGCACGGCGTCAAGTTCACCGACAACCTGGACCAGCTGAACCGCTGCATGGCCGAGGCGGGCATTGTCTATCTGCACGCCCAGCTCTTTGCCAAGGCCATGAAGTTTGTGGGCCCCATCCGCAAGGCGCTGCCCTTCCCCACCATCTTCAACCTGCTGGGGCCGCTGGTCAACCCCAGCCAGCCCTCGTGCCAACTGCTCGGCGTGGCCAACCTGGACCAGATGCGGCTCTACCACCAGGTCTACCAGCGGCTCGGCATAGACTACGGCATCGTGAACAGCATCGACGGCTACGACGAGATTTCGCTGACGGGCGACTTCAAGGTGACGACCAACGCCTACGAGCGCATCTTCTCGCCCGCCGACCTGGGCTTCGCGTGCGCCAAGCCCGAAGAGCTGGTGGCCGGCGCCACCGAGGCCGAGGCGAAAGAAATATTCGACGCCGTGCTGGAAAACCGCGCCCTGCCCGCCCAGAAGAACATCGTCCTGGCAAACGCCGCCTTCGGCATACAGGTGCTGGAGAGGGGCAGCAAGCCGATAGAGGAGTGCATCGACATAGCCCGCGAGAGCATCGACAGCGGCGCTGCCCTCCGCACCTTCCAGAAATTCGTCAGGCTGAACAGCTGAAGGCGTGATTGCGTTCTTTCGTTATCTCGTTATAACGTTATCACGGGATAACGAGACTTCGTGATAACGTTATAACGAGATAACGTGATAACGAAAAAAAAGAAGAAAAAAACAATGCAAGACATCCTCGAACAAATCATTGCCACCAAGCGCGAGGAGCAGGCAGCCTTGAGAGCCAAGAAACCCTCGCTGCGCGAAGCCCTGCTCGGCAGCGAAACGGGCATCATTGCCGAGTTCAAGCGGCGGTCGCCCTCGAAAGGGTGGCTCAAAGAAGAAGGCAGGGCCGACACCATTCCACTGAGCTATCAGCAGAACGGTGCCGCCGCCCTCTCAATCCTCACCGACAAGCAATATTTTGGCGGTCATCCGCGTTTTATTACCGAAGCACGGCAGAGCGGAGTGACCATTCCCATCCTCTACAAGAACTTCGTCATCGACGAGATGCAACTCTACGAGGCCGCCCTCTGCGGGGCGTCGGCAGTGCTGCTCATCGCTGCCTGTCTGAGCAAGCAGACGTGCAGACAGCTGCTGGACAAAGCCCACGCCCTGGGCCTGGAAGTGCTGCTGGAGATGCACTCTGAAGAGGAATTGGACTACGCCGACCTGCAGCCCGACCTGTGCGGCATCAACAACCGCAACCTCGGCTCGTTTGTCACCGATGTCGACAACTCCTTCCGGCTGGCCGAGCGGCTGCCCAAAGAGGCAGTGAAGGTCAGCGAGAGCGGCATAGGCAGTGCGCAGACCATCCGCCAGCTGCGGCAGGCGGGCTTCCGGGGCTTCCTCATCGGCGAGACCTTCATGAAGACCGCCGACCCAGGTTTGACATTAAAACATTTTATTGAACAACTATGAAAGTGAATGTAGTAAAAGTTTGTGGTATGCGCGACGGCGAGAACATCCGCCAGGTCGCCGAGTTAGGTGTACAATGGATAGGCATGGTCTTCTGGGACAAGTCGCCCCGCAATGTGACGATGATTCCCACCCACGCCGGCATCATACCCGACCGCTCGTCAATTCACAGTTCACAATTCACAGTGCACAACTTCAAGCGGGTGGGTGTCTTTGTCGACGAGATGCCGCAGAACATCATCACCCGCGTGGTCAACTTCCGCCTCGACCTCGTACAGCTGCACGGCCACGAGTCGCCCACGCTCATCCGCAACCTGCGCCGCACCCTCGACCCCGACATCCGCCCCGGCATCCAGTTTGTCAAGGCCATCAGCGTGGGTGACCGCAATGATATTGCGGCATACAAGGACTATGAGGACTGCGTGGACTACTTCATCTTCGACACCAAGTGCCAGAGCGCTGGCGGCAGCGGCGAGCAGTTCGACTGGAGCGTGCTGCAGGCCTACGACGGCGATGTGCCGTTCCTGCTCAGTGGCGGCATCGGACCCGACGACGCAGAGCGCATCAAGGCTTTCCACCACCCGCGGTGCATAGGCGTCGACCTGAACTCGCGCTTCGAGACCGAGCCGGGCATCAAAGACATCAACAAACTAAAAGCATTTATCGGACAACTATGAACAAGATAAACCAAGTATTTGCCGGCCGCGGCGAGCGCAAGCTGCTCTCGCTCTACTTCTGCGCCGGCTGCCCCACCCTCGACGGCACCGCCGACGTCATACTGACCATGCAGCGGCGCGGCATCGACTTCATCGAAGTGGGCATCCCCTTCAGCGACCCGCTGGCCGACGGCCCCGTCATCCAGTCGGCTGCCACCCAGGCACTGAAGAACGGCATGAGCGTGCAGACGCTCTTCGACCAGCTGAAAGCCATCAAGGGCCAGGTCAGCATACCCCTCATCCTGATGGGCTACCTCAACCCCATCCTGCACTACGGCATCGAGGCCTTCTGCCAGTCGTGCGCCGACGCCGGCGTCTCGGGCATGATCATCCCCGACCTGCCCTTCGACGACTATCTCACGCTGGTCAAGCCCGTGGCCGACCGCTACGACCTGCGCGTCATCATGCTCATCACCCCTGAGACCACCGACGACCGCATCCGCTTCATCGACGAGCACACCGACGGCTTCATCTACATGGTCTCGTCGGCAGCCATCACCGGGGCACAGCACTCCTTCGACGATGCCAAGCAGGCCTACTTCCGACGCATCGACGGCATGCACCTGCGCAACCCCCGCATGATTGGCTTCGGCATCAGCAACAAGCAGACGCTGGAGTCGGCCCAGCAGAACGCCGCAGGGGCCATCATAGGCTCAAAATTCGTCACACTGCTCAACGAAGCCGGGGGCGACGCCAATGCCGCACTCGACCAATTATTCTCAGCACTCAGCAAATAACCATCAAACAGAATGAAGAAGATTGCCATACAAGGTGAGATAGGCTCGTTTCACGACATTGCCGCCCACCTGTATTTTGAGAACGAACAAATAGAACTGATATGCTGCTCAACCTTTGAACAGGTGTTTGAACAAACCCAGCAGGACAACGACACCATCGGCATGGTGGCCATCGAGAACACCATTGCGGGGTCGCTGCTGCACAACTACGAACTGCTGACCAACTCGGGCGTGGCCATCGCCGGCGAGCACAAGCTGCACATCTCGCACTGCATCTGCTGTCTGCCCGAAGACGACTGGGACACCATCACGGAGATACACTCGCACCCGGTGGCACTGATGCAGTGCCGCCGCTTTCTGGAACAGCATCCCAGCATGAAGCTGGTCGAGGGCGAGGACACCGCCGGCAGCGCCAAGATGATTGCCCGGCAAAACCGCCGCGGATGGGCGGCCATCTGCCACGCCGAGGCCGCCAGGCTCTACGGACTGAAAGTGCTGGAGAACCACATCGAGGACAACAAGCACAACTTCACCCGATTCCTCATCGTGTCAAGGCCGGAAGACGCAGACGGGCTGCGCCCCATAGCCGAGGCGAACAAGTCGAGCATCGTCTTCTCGCTGCCCCACGAGGAGGGCAGCCTGAGCTCGGTACTGGCCATCCTGTCGTTCTATCACATCAACCTGACCAAAATCCAGTCACTGCCCATCATCGGCAGGGAGTGGGAGTACCTGTTCTATGTCGACGTGATGTACAACGAACCGACACGCTTCCACCAGTCCATCGACGCCATCACCCCCCTGACCAGAGACCTCCGCATACTGGGAGAATACAAAGAGGGCCGACAGACGATGTAGGCGAATTAATTTGACATTTTTTCCGACAAGCTCTTTGCCATTTCGGGAAAAAACTGTAACTTTGCGGTCGGAAAAGGTCATCACACATCTATGTGGCGCATCTATTTGCTCATAGTGGTCAGTATAGCCGTAGCAGAGTCGTTCACAGGCTGCTCGCACAAGGGTGGCACGGCAGACATGCGGCAGGAAGTGCAGGGCGTTGACACGTCCTACATTGAGGCTCGTGTGCAAGCCATCTACGAGGAGGAGCCAGAACGCGCACTGTCCATGATTGAGTCGGCCGAGATTTCCGGCAGCCTGCCCTCGTTACGGGCCAACCTGCTGCGGGCCAGACTCTTCACCATGTCGGTGAACAATCAGCGCCAGGAGACGGCCCAGAGCCTCTGCGAGCAACTGCTGCACAACGACACGGTGAAGCGCAGCCCCGCCTACCAGCAGATGGTGCTCGAACTGCTGGTCAACGCTTCGCGCATGCGCCACGACGACGAGCAGTGGATGAGATGGGCCGTGCAGCTCTCGGAGTTGCTCCAACAGCGTCACTACGAGTCGGAGGCGCTGCGCACCGAGGCAGAGATAGGCCTGGTGATGACCCATCTGGGGCAGGTGGACGAAGGCATGGCGAAGATAGACCACGCCCTGAAACTGCTGGACGGGCAGAAGGACTTCAGTTCGCTGCTCTCTTTCATACTGGCCTCGAAGCGCAAAATCACCGTACTGCGCGAAACGGGCCGCCATGCTGACATACCGCCCGTGGCACAGCGCATACAAGACTGTCTGGCCGACTTTGAGCAAAACCCCTCCAGCTATGTTGCCGGCAGCCCACAGGCCCCCAAGAGCGAGAAAGAGCGCACGGAGTACTGCGACTTCTACGGCGCACAGGCCATGGCCTTCAAGGCGGCGGCCTACGTGGAAATGGGCGATGCGGCCAGTGCGCGCCGCGAGCTGCAACTCTTTGACCAGACCAGATATGGCCACACCAACGACGGGCGCAAGATGATTGCCCCCACGCTGGGCAAGCTGGGCGACTATGCCACCATGCTCGCCATCTATGCCGACGCCGAGGCCGAGATGCGTGGCGACACGATGCGCTACGACTATGCCGAGATACTGCTGGCACGCTCGGAGGCGGCAGAGTCAAGGGGGCTGCTGGCCGCCAGTCTCGACTACCGCAAACGCTATGAACAGCTCACCCAGACGCTCAACGACCGCCTGCACCGCAACCAGACCCACGTCTATGCCGCACGCTATCACGCACAGGAGCAGCAGATGGAGATAGCCAGGCAGAATGCCGAGCTCACGCGCATGAACTATTATATCAGTATGGGCGTGCTGATAACGCTGCTGGCCGTGGCCTTCGCCATCTATTTCTTCCGCCAGAAACGCATGCTCTACCACAAGAACCGTGTGCTCGTAGAGCTGATTTCGGGTGCCATAGAGTATAAGCGGAGGTATCAAACCGCACACCAGTCACCGCTGGCCGCACCGCAGGGCGAGGTGGCTGCACCGGCGGTCAGCGAGACGCCCGCCGACCCCAACAGCATGACCGACGAGCAGCTGTTCCACTACATCAGCGGCGTCATATTGCAGGAGCAGCTCTTCCTGAACCCCGTCTGCGACCGCCAGACCATCACCGACCGTTTCGGCCTTTCCGAAAAGCGGGTGGGAGCGGCTTTCTCAAAGGGCAGCAACTACAAGTCGCTGGCAAGCTTCGTGCGCGACAGCCGGCTGGAATATGCCTGCCAGCTGTTGCGCCAGAACCCCGACATGACCATCGGCAGCGTGGCACAGGCGTCGGGATTCTCCAACCACACTCGCTTCACTGCCGACTTCAAGGCACGCTATTCGGTGTCGCCAACCGAGTTCCGCACACTTTCGAAATAGCAATTATTGCCTTTCCACAGGATAGCAGTCGCGCCCCCCTTCGCTCATTTTTATGCAAGAAATCATACGTTTTATGCATTTTCGCTTTACAATTTGCGCTTTTTTGCTTTACAATTTGTGAAAAAACATAGTTATTTCGTATTTTTTTTGTAATTTTGACCCCAAGTTACAAAACCATAAAAAATAACTATTATGAAAAAGAATCTACTACTACTCACAACGGCTTTCACATTAAGCCTCGGAGTGCAGGCACAGACTGATGTAACTGCGCAGTATATCCTCAATCCCGGATTTGAGGATTGTACACCCTCAGAAAGCAATGCTCAGGGTGCAATCGACCTGCACACTGACTATGCCACAGCACTGGGCACCGACTATAACGACTGTGGTTGGAAACTGGTGGAACAGGCCAAGAGTGCCAATGGTGGCGCGATCAGTTATGCCAGCGGTCTGAAAGTGCAATACAGTAAATGGAACATTGCTGGAGACGATGGCCCTACAGCTGGTCCGTCAGGCACTACGGGCACGAAGGGCTTGTGCTTCTGCGGCAACAAGTCGGTGGTTTACCAGCAGGCCCAAGCCATTACACTTCCGGCCGGAAGCTACACGCTGACTGTGAACGTGTGGGCACGCAACGGAGAGACCTCAAACCCAAAGCCCACACAGCAGGTGGTGAACGTAAGGACTGGATTCATGCCTGAGGGCGGCAAAGAGGACGACCTCATTCCTGCCGTCAGGACTAGTATGCAGTTTGCCAGCAACGGATGGGACAAAGAGGTGCTGACCATCGAGTTGACACAAGCCACCACGGGACGTTTCCAACTGAGCTACGGCAGCAGCTATTTCGTGGTCATCGATGACCTCAAGCTCGAGTTTGCCGGCGGTGTGGTCACTACTACATTGTACAATGCCATTGTAAAGGCTCAGACTCTCAACACCAGCCTGGACAACAGCACGCTGGCCACGGCCATCAAGACGGCACAAGACTTCATAGCCAACCCCACCAACCAGGAGGATGTCGCCACACAGACGGAGACACTCTACACGGCTATGGCCACGGCACTCGCCGCCACCACAACACCCGTGGAAATCACTGGGGCCTATCTTGACAACGCCTCGTTTGAGACTGGAAAGATTGCTCCTTGGGAGTGGGGAAGCGCATCGGGCACCATCGGCGAGCCAATCAATCCCGACTCGAAAGTCTTCATCGACGGCGAGAACGTGGTAGAGTACACACAGGCCGGCAGCAACTCCTTCTCGCAGAGCATCGCTCACCTGCCTGCCGGCTACTACATCATTGATGCCAAGCTGAACCAAAAAGCATATCTGAAGGTGGGCGACAACCGCACCTATCTGCAAGGAGGCGACGATGCCCTCTACCTGCGCGTACACCCCGAAGCCCCCTATCACCTCACTGAGGGCAAAGAGCTGACAGTCAGTGCATCGGCATCGGCAGCCTTCCGCGTTGACAACTTCCGTCTCTTCTACGGCAAGGACGAGGCTTCGCTGCTGGCCCGCCTGCTGCAAGATGTGAAGGCCGACGCACAGGCCCTGCTGGCCATGACGCAGTTCGACATCATCACAGGCAGTGAGCGCACGGCTCTGCTCACCGCCATCGACGGCACAGACGCCAATGCCATCAACACGGCTGCCAACGCCTTCTTCAACGCCCAGGACGACTACAGCAATCTGGCAAAGTCGAAGACTGCCGCAGAAGCCTACAGTCTCGACCTCTATCCCTACGCCGACAAGACCATCTACCAGCAGATGCAGACCCTCATTGCCACCCAGCCCACATCGGCTGCCAACGCAAAGGAACTGAAGACACAGCTCGACAACCTCTGCCTGAAGTTCTACGTCAGCAATGCCTATTGCGAGGGCGTGCAGGGTGCCATCGACTGCACAGACAAGATAGTGGACGCCAATGCCACCGAAACGGCTACTGGATGGGCTGTCAAGAATATGACCATACGCACCGACCAGACCGGGTGGAACGACCCGAAGACCGGCAAGGCCGACAAGGTGGTCTATGGTGTGACAACCGACTACTACCGCACCAGCTCAAATGAGGCTTCCATCCTGAAGCAGACACTGAAGGGCCTGGCCGCCGGCAAGTATGTGCTCTCGATGACCATGATGGGCAGCAACAACCTCGATGTCAACGTGTTCTTCAACGCTGAGCTGATAGGCACCATGAAGGCCGTAGGCAAGGTGGGGGGCGGAAAGTATGGTGCTGGCTGGAACGAATATGTCATCACCTTCGAGAAGGCCGACGACACCGACATGCCGCTGCAGCTGCAGTGCAAACCCACTGCCAACTATCAGGAGTGGTACATAGACAACTTCCGTCTGTACCGTCTGCCGGACTCCACGCCCGAATTAGAGAAGTGCGCCACGCCGACCATCGTCTTCGAAGGCGGCAAGCTGAAGTTCAGCTGCGACACCGAGGGCGTGCAGTTCTTCGCCAACGTACAGGCTACTGAGGCCAAGGACTACCAGGGCAGCGAGATAGCCATCGGCGGCACCTACACCGTCACCGTCTATGCCGCCAAGGAAGGAATGGCAAATAGCGACCCGGCAACACTGGAGTTCACTGCCGGCGGCAATGACAGTTGCGACGCAAATAAGGACGGCGTGGTCAACGTGGCCGATATCATCACCATCATCAACAAGGTGGCCAACAAGCAGTAACGGCAATGAGCAGGCTGGCGCAGATAGTGATTATGGCGGCATGGCTGCTGCTCCCCATCACGATGATGGCGGAAAAGCCGGAGGTGGGTTCGGTGCCTGCCTCAGACTCGGTGTTGGCGAAGCCCAACAAGGCCATGCTCCAACCTGACTACATCCGTGCCACCCTGCTCGTGGTCGACCCCTCGGCCGAAGTCTACTCTGTGTTTGGACACTGCGCCCTGCGGCTGCAGTGCCCCACACAGAAGATGGACTACTGCTTCACGTTTGAGATGTCTACCTCGGCAGAGGATATCATCAGTTTCTTCAGCGGTACAGCCATGGGGGGCTTCAAGCCCGCACCCACACATTTATATATTGACTACTACCGACAGCAGGGAAGGGGCATGACAGAATACGAACTGAACCTGCTCCCCACCGAGAAGCTGCAACTCTGGCGCACGGCCGACGAGGAGATAGTGAAAGGGTTCAGCCGCCGCTACGGCTATATGCACGCTCAGTGCACGTCAATAATTGCGTATCTGTTGAGCCGCGCCTTGGGCACACGCATCGTGTACCACGAACTGCCCGAGGGGCTGGAAGGCTCATTCCGCGACCAGATGCTCGAAGCCGGCAAGTGCTACCCTTGGAGCGCATTTTTCTGGCAGTCGGTCATGGGGCCCGAGGGCGACGACACAGAGCCATTGGCACATAAGTTGGTGCCACAAAAAATTGCCGCGGCTTGGCAGCATGCCACCATTGGCGACGAAGACCGCCACCTCATAGTGGCACCCGGACAGTGCATCATCGAGCGCACAGCCCAGGGTGGCAGCTGGGGGCTGTCGCCAACTGTGGTCTTCACGCTGCTGCTGTTGCTGGTATGCCTCATCACGCTGGCACAGCTGTTTATGGGATGGCGCGTGCTACCATTTGTCACCGATATGATTCTGCTGGCACTGCACACGGTGGTGGGCCTCTTGCTGCTATGGCTGGTGCTCTTCTCCGAGCAAGAAGGCACAAGCTGGAACTGGTATCTGCTGGCCTTCAACCCCATCCCGCTGCTGTTGTGGTTTGCGGTTCCGCGGTGGCGCAAATGGACGCTCCTTTGTGCCATAGCGCTGATGGTGCTCACGCTGGTGCTCACGCCCTTCATACCTCAGTTGGACCTGCCGCACGCTCTGCTCATCTGCTGTCTGGCAGTCAGACTGCTGGCACTACTGAAGACGAATTTCAACATAAATGTAATAACCAAATAAAAAACAATATGAAAAAAGTTTCTACAACCAAAAGATTGTTGGCTGCCGCTCTGCTCTTACTGGCAGGCACGGTGCAGTCATTAGCCAATGAAGACAACATCATCTGGGTAAAGGCCGAGGCTTATCCTACCGGTGCCGGAACCGTCTACACCGACTGGTCGAGCGATGGCGACAAGACCTTCGACACCACATCGGAGTTCAAGCGCTACAGCAATGGCGCCATCAGTACGGCCTTCGTGTGGAACCAGCCTGCCGAGGGGTGGCTCTTTGCCGGCTATGCCCGCGACAACGGCAACCACACCTACGACGTAGGTCTTGACCGCCAGGTAAAGGTGGAGGCTAACGGGTTCTTCACAGCTGTCTACGACCCCACCGTCTATTCCGGCAGCTCTACTTCAGAGGCCGACCAGAAAGCAGCGGCTGCCTTGGAGGCCATGGAGGCTCCCAGCGACCATATCTTTGCCGTGTTCACCCAGGGCGCAGTGGCCCGCGTGGCACCTGACGAGCTGAACCATGGCCATGCCTACGCCAACAAACTCAGCTCTGTTCCGGGCGACCAGATTACCATTTCGGCCTGGGGCGACTCAGAGAGCCTGGAGAGCGGCACAAAATACTATAAGTTCGCCTACTGGTCGGATGCTGAAGGCAACAAACTGAGCGAAGACCGTGTGTACACCATCACGGTGAAGGGCATGGACATCTACTACGCCCACTTCACAGAGACCACGAAAGAAGAGTACCAGAAAACCGAGAACGACCCGCACAAGAGTGAACACTATTACGACAGTTCAGCCATCGAGGGCGACGTGAACAGTGACAGTACCGTCGACGTGGCCGACATCTCGGCTATTCTGACTGTCATGACCGACGACCTCACGCAATTCACCAAGGAGCAGGCCGACGTCAACCAAGACGGCAACGTCGATGTGTCAGACATCTCTACTGTCCTGACCATTATGACTAAGAAGTGATACAGGTAATGAATGGTGAGTAAATCAATCATAAAAAAACGATACGTAGGATTAATGAGAAACAGATGCCTGCCTGTAGTACTGCTCTTCGCGGTCTGTGTCAGCATTGACGCCAGCCAGCCGTTGCCTCGCACGGCCACGGCTCCCGTGTCCGACCAGCAACCCACGTCGGTGAAGGGCATCGTGGTAGATGAAAACGGTGAGCCCCTCATAGGTGCCTCGCTGCTGCTCAAAGGCACCGGCACCGGCACCGCAACCGACATCAACGGCCAGTTTGTGCTGCCCGCCTCGGCACGTGGCGACGTGGTCACCATCAGCTATGTGGGCTACGTGCCTGTCACCATGGCGGTGGCACAGTTGGAGCGGACAGGCCGCGTACAGCTCAGGCCCGACAAGGCAGTGGCCGTGGAGGAGGTCGTCGTAACGGGTATGCAGCGCATGGACAAGCGACTCTTCACCGGTGCCACCACCCGCCTGAGTGCCGAAGACACCAAAATTGACGGCTTTGCCGACATCAGCCGCTCGCTCGAAGGGCGGGCCGCCGGCGTCTCGGTGCAGAACCTGACGGGAACCTTCGGCACAGCACCGCGAATCCGTGTGCGTGGAGCAACCAGCATCTATGGTTCGTCCAAGCCTCTGTGGGTCATCGACGGCGTCATCATCGACGACGTGAGCGACATTTCTGCCGACGAGCTGTCAAGCGGCGACGCAGAGACGCTCATCTCATCGGCCATAGCAGGACTGAACCCCGACGACATAGAGTCGTTCCAGATACTGAAGGACGGCAGTGCCACATCTATATATGGTGCACGCGCCATGTCGGGAGTCATCGTCGTCACCACAAAGCGCGGAAAGGCAGGCACAGCTCGCGTCAGCTACACCGGCGAGTACACCACGCGCCTGAAACCCAGCTACCGCAACTTCAACATCATGAACTCGCAGGAGCAAATGGACGTCTACCGCGAACTCTACGACAAAGGCTGGCTCAACTTCGGCGATGCCTACCGCGCTGCCGAGAGCGGTGTCTACGGACGCATGTACCACCTCACCAACCAGTACGACAAGGCCACCGGCACCTTCGCCCTGGAGAACACCGAGGAGGCACGCAACGCATACCTCAGACAGGCAGAATACCGCAACACCGACTGGTTCGACGAACTCTTCACGCAGGCCATCATGCACAACCACTCTGCCAGCATCACTGCAGGAACGGAGAAGGTCAACTTCTACGGCTCGCTGAGCGCCATGTTCGACCCCGGATGGTACAAGCAGAGCAAGGTGGAGCGATATACGGCAAATATGAACACCACGGTGAACATGTCGCCACAGCTGTCGCTCAACCTCATCTCGCTGGGCAGCTACCGCAAGCAGCGCGCACCGGGCACGCTGAGCCAGACTACCGATGTGGTGAACGGAGAGGTGAAGCGCGACTTCGACATCAACCCCTACAGCTATGCCATCAACTCGTCGAGAACACTCGACCCCGACGTGCTCTACACGCGCAACTATGCCGACTTTGGCATCAAGCACGAACTGGACAACAACTTCATCGACATTGACAAGATAGACCTGAAATTCCAGGCCGAACTGAAGTGGAAACCCCTGCGCGGACTGGAACTGAGCGCACTGGGAGCCGTGCAGTACACCACCGCCACACAGGAGCACCAGGTCAGGGAGGAAAGCAACCAGGCCATTGCCTACCGCACCATGCCCGACGCAGTGGTGCGCGAGGCCAACCCGTGGCTATACCTCGACAAAGACGTGCCAAACTCGCTGAAGTTCAGCATCCTGCCCACAGGCGGACTCTACATGAAGACCGACAACAAGATGCGCTCGCTCGACTTCCGATTCACGGGCAACTGGAACCACGTGTTCAACAACACCCACATCGTCAACCTCTTCGGCGGCACCGAGATAGGTTCCGTGGACCGCCAGCGCAACTACGTGCTGGGCTGGGGCATGCAGTACAGCAAGGGCGAACTGCCATTCTATCTGCTTGAGTTCTTCAAGAAGAGCATAGAGGACGGTTCCGACTACTACTCGCTCAACCACTACCGCAACCGCTCGGCAGCCTTCTTCGCCAACGCCACCTATTCCTACAAGGGACGGTACATCATCAACGGCACCTACCGCTACGAGGGCACCAACCGACTGGGGCCCAGCCGTCAGGCACGATGGCTGCCCACATGGAATGCCTCGGCAGCATGGAATGTGCACGAGGAGAAATTCTTTGAAAAGCTACAGCCCGCCATGTCTCACCTCTCGCTGAAGGCCAGCTATTCACTCACCGCCGACCCCGGACCCTCCAGCGTGAGCAACGCCACCGTGGTTCTGCGCAACTACAAGCCCTACCGCCCGTTCACCAACATTCAGGAGAGCGGCATGGAGATTGAGACGCCTGCAAACGAGAGCCTCACCTACGAGAAGAAGCACGAACTGAACATCGGAGTGGACATGGGCTTCGTGGGAAACCGCATCAACCTGACCTTCGACTGGTACAAGCGCAACAACTTCGACCTCATCGGGTTGGTGTACACATCGGGCATGGACGGTGCCATATCGAAGATGGCAAACGTGGCCAGCATGAAGTCGCACGGCGTAGAGCTGGGCCTCACCACGAAGAACATCGTGAAGAAGGACTTCAGCTGGGAGACCAGCTTCATCTACTCCTTCGCCAAGACGGAGATTACCGACCTGGAGGCCGATGCCAGCGTGGTGCAACTCGTGTCGGGACGCGGCTTTGCCCTGGAGGGCTACCCCGCACGCGCCCTGTTCTCGCTCAAGTTCAACGGACTCGACAAGGACGGCCTGCCGAAGCTCACCAACCAGGACGGACAGGTGGTCAGTTCAGGACAGACCATCAACTTCCAGTCGCAGGTCACCGACAATCTGGTCTATGAGGGTCCCAGCGACCCCACCGTCACGGGCAGTCTGGGCAATGTGCTGCGATACAAGGGCTTCCGTCTGAACATCTTCATGACCTACGCCTTCGGCAACGTGGTGCGTCTGAACCCCATGTTCAGCAGCAGCTACAGCGACCTCGACGCCATGCCGCGTGAGTTCATCAACCGCTGGACGATGCCCGGTGACGAGCAGCATACCGACGTGCCCGCCATACTCACCAAGCGGCAGGTGGCAGAAGACTCGTATATGGGAGCGCTCTACAATGCCTACAACTACTCCACGGCACGCATAGCCAAGGGCGACTTCATCCGCATGAAGGAGATGTCGCTCAGTTACGACCTGCCCAAGGCTTGGCTCAAGCCGCTGCGCATCACCGACCTCTCGGTGAAGTTGCAGGCCACCAACCTGTTCCTGATATACTCTGACAAGAAACTCAACGGACAAGACCCTGAGTTCTTCCAGGCCGGCGGTGTGGCCGCACCGGTTCCCAAGCAGTACACACTCACCCTGCGCCTCGGCATCTGAAAATAGAAAATAGAAGACTGAAGATTGAAAGAACACCCATGATAGCAAAAAGCATAAACAGCCTGATGCGGATTTGTGTAGGTTGCGGCTTTGTCGCAACCCTCGCCTCGTGCGGCGACTACCTCGACGTACAGCCCGACAACCGCGCCGCCCTCGACACCGACGAGAAGATCACCGACCTGCTGGTCAGCGCCTATCCCAACACCAGCGGCGCCATGATTGCCGAACTCTACAGCGACAACACCGACCGCAACGACGAGAGCAGCGCCTACACGCCCTACAGGCCCACACAGGAACAGGCCGCCACGTGGCAGGATGTCACAGAGACCATACAGGACACGCCATACGCACTCTGGGACCAGTGCTACAAAAGCATTGCCGCGGCCAACAACGTGATATTCGCCATAGAGAAAGAGGGACGGCCGGAACGGCTCAACCCACAGCTGGGCGAGGCACTGCTCTGCCGTGCCTACTGCCACTTCATGCTGGCAAACATCTTCTGCAAGGCATACAGCCCGAAGACGTGCAACGAAGACCTGGGCGTCACCTACATCAACCGGGTGCTCACTGAGGTGACACCCGTCTACCCCCGAGGCACCATGGCCGAACTGTACCGCCACATTGCCGACGACATAGAAGAGGGATTGCCACTGGTCAGCGACGAGCTGCACGACGTGCTCCGCTACCACTTCAACACACGTGCCGCCTGTGCCTTTGCCGCCCGCTTCTACCTTTATTATATGCAGGAAGACAAGTCGAACCTTGACAAGGCCATCTACTATGCCAACCGGGTGCTCGGCACCTCAACTCCCGAGAACCTGCGCGACTGGCAGACATTGGGCAAGGTGAGCATCGTCAACGGCGAGCGCGCCAATGCCTTCGTCAGCGCCGACAGCAAGGCCAACCTCCTGCTGCTCAGCACCAACTCGTACTGGGAGTGGCTCTACGGGCCAACAAGCGTGGGATTCAAATACACCCACAACGACAAGATTGCCGAGACAGAGACCGTGAAGAGCCGCGGATTCTGGGGCGACCACAACAGCTTCTACTTCGGCGTCGACGTCTCTACCAGCGGGCCAAAGGTGCTCATGTACAAGCTGGCCATGTTCATACAGTACACCGACGTCACCAAGGGCATCGGATACCCCAAGATGATGATGCCGGTGCTCACCACCGACGCTCTCCTACTGGAGCGGGCAGAGGCATACGCACTGAAAGGCGACTTCGCCAACGCCTACCAAGACCTGAACACCTGGCAGCTCAGTTTCACCAAGACGACAGCCACCGTCGATGCCGAGCGGCTGGAGAACATCTATGGCGAGCCAAAGGGCACGGGAATGTTCAGCACCATCGGAATGGCATACTACACCCCCGACGAGCCGACACCGAAGAAGCGGCTCAACCCCGACTTCACCGTGCAGCCGGGAGAACAGGAGAACCTCATACACGCCATACTCCACGCACGCCGCGTCACCACCCTGCACGAGGGGCTGCGCTGGCAGGACGTGAAGCGATATGGCATAGAGATATACCGCCGCGCAGTGAAAGAGGGCAACATCACCGTCTACGACACCATGACCAAGGATGACCCCCGACGTGCCATCCAGCTGCCCTCAAACGTCATAAAGGCTGGCATAACGCCCAATCCGAGGTAATTGATAATTGACAAATAAATGCCAATGATTACTAATAGCATAAAAAGCAAGCGATGGTTTCGTGTAGGTTGCGGCTCTGTCGCAACAAGATCCGTAGTGGGTTGCGCTTTTGCCGCAACAATGGCCGCCCTGCTCTTCACCGCCTGCAGCGGCGACGACGACCTGAACAGCACCAGCATCTTCCAGGACAGCACGGCACCGCGCTCAGAGTTCGACCAGTGGATATACGACAGCTATGTCGTGCCCTACAACATTGACCTGAAGTACAGGCTTGAAGACCGTGAGACCGACTACGAGCACTATCTCGTGCCTGCCGACAGAGAGCTGTCAGTCAAGTTGGCCCAGGCCGTGCTCTATTGCTGGCTGCAGGCCTACGACGAGGTGGCCGGACAGGACTTTACGCGCACCTACTCGCCCAAAGTCATACAGCTCGTAGGCTCATACGCACACAACAAGAAGGGCACGGTGAAGATGGGTACGGCAGAAGACGGACTCAAGGTGACACTCTACGCCGTTAACTTCTTCCGCACCGACCTCACCACGCTGAACACCTATTTCCAAATCATGCACCATGAGTTTGCGCACATACTGACGCAGAACAAAGACTACGACACCGAGTTCCGCGTCATCTCCGACAACGACTACGTCACCGGCAACTGGTCCACCATCCAGGAGAGCGACGCCCTGCGCGCCGGATTCATCGATGCCTACGCCATGAGCGAATACAACGAGGACTTCGCCGAGACCCTCTCCTACTACCTCATCGACACCCCGGCGCAGTGGGAACGCAAGATGCGCACTGCCGGCGATGGCGGCAAGGCCATCATCGACCGCAAACTCACCATCATACGCGAATACATGTATTCCGCATGGGGCATAGACCTCGACCAGATGCGCGATGTGCTGCAGCGACGCATTGACGAGTTCATCAAAAACAATTCGTAATGCACTTAAACTCCGAACTATGAACTATCGACTTTCCACATTCAGCTCTGCACTCCTCCTGCTGGCCCTTGGCTGTTCGCCCGACACCGAGAACGTGTTTGGCAGTTCGCCGGCAGAGCGCCAGCAGCAGGCAGCCGAGCGTTACGCATCCATACTGGAGGGCCAGCAGAGCGGGTGGTCGCTCGACTTCTACCCCAGCGAGCTGGAGCTTGGCGGCATTGCCTATACAGCACAATTTGCCGACGGCAAAGCCACCCTGGCCTGCGAACAACCCATCAACAATTCAGCCGTCAATGGGCAGTTCAAGGCTGCACAGCCCGTCACCTCCGACTACCGCATAGTCAACGGACGCGGCGTAGTGCTCACCTTCGACACTTACAACGCCCTGCTGCACTACTGGTCGCAGCCGTCGGGCACCGACTACGACGGCTATGCCAGCGACTACGAGTTCACCTTCGTCAGCGCCTCGCCCGACTCGGTGCTCCTGCGCGGTGTGAAGCACGGCAACCTGCTGCGCATGTACCCGCTGAAAGAGGCCTCGGCCGACTACTTGCAGAAGGTCGCCGACATGCGCAACCTCCTCGCGCCCATCACCCGCAAGCGGCTCGCCGTCGACGGTTCACCCGTCGACATCCCCCTCACCATGATGGAGAGCCACTTCCAGTACACCACCGACAGCACCATCCACACCGTGCCCTACGTCTACACCCCGGCCGGATTGCGCCTCTACGCCCCTGTGACCATCGGTGGCGCCACTCTCTTCGAACTTCAGCTCGACAATGCCTCGCAGAGCCTGCGCTCGCCCGACGGACGCGTAGAACTGCCCATGCCCACGGCCCTGGAGCGTTTCTGCGCCGCCAGCACACAGTGGCACCTCAGCTTCGGACGCACCGACGAGAGCTACGAGATGTGCGAAGACATGCGCACACTCACTAAGAGCACCGCCTCGATGCTCAGCCGGCAGCGGTTCGAGACGCTCACCGACGTCTACATCGGCATGAACAAGCTGCCACGCACCGAAGACGAACAGCGCATCGTCATGGGATGGACCTCCAGCTATGCCTCATGGGCATACGAGGTGTGCCACGGCATCAGCATGACAGTCAGCGACGAGCAGCAATCACTCATCGACATCAAGGCCACTGAGAGCGGCAACCTCTTCTATAACTATGCGGCCTTCGTAGCACCAATGCTGGCCTTCGTCACCGACAACAGCCCCTACCGCCTTGAGTTCGACAATCCAAACACACCCACCACCATACGCCTCACCAGCGCCAACGACCCCACAAAGTGGTTCGTACTGAAGACAAAATAATCATCAACATAAACAAAAAACAATACCTATGATCCTCTCTACCTCTAAACTTCAATGCTTACTGCTTGCATTGCTCCTGACCGCCGTGGCCAATGCCGCCACCCCGGTCACACTGCCCTTTGGCGTTCAGCCCAAAGACTATACCCTCAGAGCCGTCTTCAGCGTGAAAGACGATGCCCTCGACCAGTACACCGACAAAAACCAAGAGAAGGTGGCCAAGATTGCCATCAACGGCTCCGACATCTACGTAGCCGGACTGTCATATTTCTACCCCGAGGCCTACGTCAAGGGCACACTCGCCAGCGACGGCACCGCCACATTCCCCTCGGGCCAGTTTGTGGGAGCCGACCTCTTCAGCGAGGTCTACATCAGCAGCTTCACCCTCGATGCCAACAACGAGGTGGTCACCTGCGACTTCAAGCTGCACTACAACGCCGAAGCCGACATACTGACATACGACCGCGCAGACCTTATCTTCATAGGTGAGACCGGCGTGGCCAACGGCACCGAGGGCGACCTGCTGGCCTACATCAAGGGGGCCACCTACACACCGCGCAGCAACGAGACCACCGAGAAGGCTAAGGTGGAGGTGCCTGCCGACCTGGTCACAGAGCCCTATCTCTTCACCAGCACCTATATCTACTTCGAGGTCGACGACAACAACCAGACACAGACCATACAGGAGCCCTGGCAGGCACCCGTCAAAGTGGGACTCCATGGCGACGACCTCTACATACAGGGTCTGGCAGGCAATGTGCCCGACGGATGGTGCAAGGCCACAAAGAACGCCAAGGGCCAGTATGTAGTGCCCGCCGGACAGTATCTGGGCGACTACGACGTGCTGGGATGGGGAGCCTACGTCTACCCGCACTACATGGCGGCCATCGACCGCTCCTACAACCTCATCGATGTGGTGTTCAACTACAATGCCGCCGACGGCTCCATCACCTCCAGCCAGACCCTCGTCATGAACCGCAAGGAGAGCGTCTACGAGCCATACAGCTTCTACCGCACCGTCACGATGAAGAAAGTGGTGGAGCGCGAGGCCACACCCGCCAACCCGCAGTTCACATTCTCGGGCAGCACATCGTCGACAGGCGCATCGCAGTACTACACGGCCGACATCTTCGTGCCGCTGGTCGACACTGAAGGACGGCCCCTGCTCTCCGACAAGCTCGCCTATCAGTTCTTCTGCACCAAGGACGGAGAGGACCAGCCGGTCGTCTTCCCCGCCTCGAAGTACAGCCGCCTGAAGGAGGATGTCAGCGAACTGCCCTATGGCTTCTCCGACGGCTTCGACTTCAGCAGCTACACCATCTACTTCGAGTCGCTCGGCCTCGACGAACTGAAGTCGTGGTCGCGCCTCGGCATGCAGACCATCTACCGTGGCCTCGGCATAGAGCACCGCTCCGACATCGTCTGGTTCGACCTCAGTAAGTTCTGGGATGCTGACGGCATCGAGGGCCTCATCCAGCAGTCATCGCCCGTGGCCCAGACCGACTACGACCTGCAGGGCCGCCCCGTCACAGGCAATGCCGCCACAAGCGGCCTCGTGCTGCGCCGCAGCGTCAATGCCGACGGAACAGTCACCGTCCGCAAGTTCGTAAACAGAAAACACAAATAACAACCATTATCAACAAACAAAAACAAAACTAATTATGAAAAAGAAAAAGAATGTATTCAGCATGGGCTTCCTGGGGAAGTTCGTACTACTTGTCGCCCTGTTTGTAGGGGGAGGAATGTCTGCGTGGGCGCAGAAGCGCCTACCGTATACCTACGGGTTTGAGAATAATAACTTGGCTACAGAGGGGTGGACAATAATTGATGGAATTTCAAACACTTCTATTCAAAAAAATGGTTCGTATGGAGTACAAGTACGAACAGGTGATTA
Organism: uncultured Prevotellaceae bacterium; assembly: GCA_902786565.1. Lineage (GTDB taxonomy): Bacteria > Bacteroidota > Bacteroidia > Bacteroidales > Bacteroidaceae > Prevotella. Next base: position 39,970 of record CADACW010000017.1, read on the forward strand.
TAGTTTCCGTTTTTATAGCGGATATAACAAAACTGAGTATTTGGTTTCTCCATTACTTGAATCTTCATCAACAGGAATTGAATTGTCTTTCTACTATAAGAATGCAACTGCTAATTCCCAGGAAACGTTCTATGTGGGATACTCTTCTATAGAAGGAGTGGGAGAGCCGCAAGCAAGTTCGTTTACGTGGCTTGAAGATGCCCTTGTACCTGCTGCTAATATGAGCGATTTTCAGAAATATAACGTCACTATCAATAATACTAGCATTAAGTATGTTGCAATTAAACATGTATCAGCAAATAAACATAATGTCTTTATTGATGATGTTACCATAGAGGCTGCTGAAACCTACAAAAGGCCCAAGAACTTTACCATTGATTCGCAGACCACTTCTTCTGCTACGTTCTCTTGGACGGCGGGAAGCGATGAAACAGCTTGGCAAATTGCTTACTCAACAAAGGCTGATTTTTCTCCTTCAATGGAGGGCGTCAAACTTAATGTAACGGACAATCCTTATACGTTAACTGGCCTGACCGAAGGTGTAACTTACTATGCATACGTTCGCTCTAAATATGTAATAAATGAAGAATCTGTTTATAGTGAATGGTGCAATGATAAAGTGGCCTTTACACCAAAATCAGATATATCGGTATGCAGTGATTATAATAACAAGACATCTGCAAATGTTGCCATTCCCAACTATACAGCTAATAGCAGTTACTTGACTAAAAGTCAAATGATTTACCCCTATAGTGATGTCAGTTCTTTGACTGGTAAATATATCACACAGTTAATATTCTATGCCAACACATCGTCTATTGACTGGGGGGCAGCTAAGTATGATGTTTACCTCGCAGAAACAAGTACAGCTTCTTTTAGCTATTCAGCATCCTTTATAGATTGGAGTAACTGCACAAAGGTCGCTGAGGGTATTTCATTAACTGTAAATGACGGAAAATTGATAATTGACCTGACAACTCCATTCTTGCTTACAGGTACCGATAGTAAAAACCTCTTGATTGGTTTCCAACAAATTTCAGTTTCTACCAGTACTATTTCATCAACGTGGTATGCAAAGAACATCACAAGCAGTTATCCGTCCGCTGCATATTATAATACCGGTTCATACACTTATTCTACAGGGCAAAGCTATCTCCCCTATGTGACGATAAGTTGTACATCTTCTACCCTCCCGGTCACCCTCGGTACCAACGGCTACTTGACCTTTGCTTGCCCCCGTCCTCTTGACCTCGCCAACCTGCCCACTGGTCTGAAAGCATACAAGGCTAAGGTGGATGAAGCGAACTCTAAGGTGAGTTTTACTGAGATTAACCAGGCTGTTTCCGCCAATACGGGCATACTGCTGGCAGGAACTGCCGGAGAGCCCTACAGCATCCCCGTAGCTGACAATGGTACAACAGTGACAGACAACGATTTCTTAGTGAACTCTACAGGAGGAACATTCGCTGCTGAAAGTGGCTACACTTACTACGGACTCATCAAGGACAGCGACCCGCTCACCTTTGGCTCATTTGAACCCGCCTCAGTGGCTATACCCACCAATAAGGCATACTTGAAGGTACAAGATTCAGCCACCAGCCGACTGATGTGCGTGTTCTTCGACGCAACGGGCATCAGCGAGACCACCACAGCCGCCGCCAAATCGGCTGCCGATACTACGGTCTTCGATTTGCTGGGTCGCCGCGTGGCCCAGCCAACCAAGGGACTCTATATCGTAAACTGCAAGAAAGTAGCCTTTAAATAATAGTTTATCATTATCATTTAATTAACAACAAAAGGAGACAACAACAATGAAAAAGCAATATTCAACCCCCCAGACAAAGGTATACGTTATGCAGCCTTTCTTGATGGCAGACGCCTCAGCAACGCTGGACAAAGCCCAAAAGATTACCAGCGAGGACAGCTTCGGTTCGCGCCGCAGCAGCTCTTGGGATGACGAGGATTAACTTTCCCGCTCGGTCTGTTCGGCCCGTTCGGTCGGATTTGCAATCCGACCGCAGTGAGTATAAGGATTTTTAATCCGAAATATAGTCCTCGCATTGCAAATGCTTATATTCGCAGCGGTCGGATTACAAATCCGACCGAACAGGGGCGACCGAACAGGGAACTGGATGACGACAATTAACGTTCTAAACAAATAATAATTAACAACATGAAAAAGACAGAAACTATTCAAAGAAAGAGCCTCTTCACAAGACTGGCTCTTGTGGCTGCCCTCATAGTGGGGAGCAGCAGCGTGGCTGTGGCCGATGAACTGACGGTAGACAAAGCATCAGGTGGCGGCAACAACACTTATACCAATAACATTTTCATCAACAGTTCATTGCTGAATACTACGCTGATACAGGGTGAGTTTATTATCCCAAGTTCCAAACTCGCAGATATGAAGGACAAGCAAATCACGAAAATGGCTTTCCAACTCCATTCTGCTACAACTTCTTGGGGCGAGGCTGAATTTAAAGTATTCCTAAAGGAAGTAACTGAAACGAGCTATGGCAATCCACCTTCACTCATAGGCGATACTGATGCCAGCGTGGTGTACCAAGGTTCACTTGACCCAACCAAAACCTCTATAGACATCAATTTCACTACTCCGTTTGACTATAGCGGCAGCAATCTTTTGATTGGCGTGTATTGCACCAAGACAGGAACGAACAGCAACATTCAGTTCAAGCTTTATAGAGACGATTATTCAACATATTATTCTGCTTATACGACGGATTCCAATGGCACAGTGGGACGTAGCTACTGGTGTCCTATCACCACTTTTACCTACCAGAATGCAGTAGTAGAAACACCGCGTCTTTCGGTTAGCTCCAACAGCATCGCTTTCGGTTCCTGCCGCGCCATCGCCACTGAGACCGTGATGGTGACGAATACGGGCGTTAGCTCAATGGATGTGACCATCGGTAACGACAACACCACGGACTTTACCGTGTCTGCCACTTCGCTGACGGGCATCGGCGCAGGCGAGTCGAAGACCTTCGACGTGACCTTCAACTACGACGCTACGAACCTGGGCGACAAGACGGCCAACATCACCGTGACGCCGAGCTACGCCGCTGCCGACGCCAAGGTCATCGCCGTGACGGCCACCGCCGCCAATGCTGCCGTCTGGGAGGACTTCGACAGTGGCATCCCCTCAACATGGTACAACGAGAACGACTCTTGGCTGAACTATGTATCGGGACTTAGCGGTTATGCAAGTCCTGGCTATAAATCAAGCGACATACTGCGCACCCCGCGCCTCTATGCTGAAGAGGGCCAGGCTCTGGGCTTCGACGTGAAGATTGCGGGCAAATACAGTTCAAACGTAGTGACTTCAAAGTACTCCACCGACCGCGTGAACTGGAGCAGCCCAGTAACCTACAGCACCGACGGCACGTACACGATTGTTGCTCCCGCCACAGGCTATTACTGGGTGGAGTTCACTGCCAGCCAGGCCGGTATCGACAATATGACGGGCTGGACCATTGCCGAAACTATCCACGACACGAAGTTAGGCACTGCCACCATCCCCGCAACAGGCACGGCACACGGCGACTACACAGCCTCCGTGGTGGTGAAGGAGCTGGGCGGCTCGACTGAGACTGTCAACGCTGAACTCTACTTCGGCACCGAGAAGGTGGCCGAACAGACTGGCATCGCCTTAGGCGGCAACCGCGACGTGACCGTCACGCTCACCTATCTGCCCACCGAGACCTTTAGCGGCGACGTGTATATCAAGGTCTTTGGCGCTAACATCGGCACCTTAGAGACCGACAAGGTGGCTGTGGAAATCTCGGAGACCCCATACGTGTTCGACGAGAACAGCGACGTGAACCCCGTCATCAGCAGCAATAGCGTGGTCAAGGTGAAGTACACCGCCCAGAAGGGTTGGAACACCATCGTCATGCCCTTCTCACTCAGCAGCTCTCCTGCCTATATGAACACCATCTTCGGCGAGGGCTGGACAGCCTACACCATCGACAGTTTCGATGAGGGCAAAGTGACGTTCACGAGCACTGACTACATGGCCACCACTACGCCGTTCCTGGTCTATGCCCCCAATGCCGAGAGCCATCCCGACGGTGTCTACCTGCAGAGTGTGTCGGCCGGCAGCTACAACTGGGGACACGGCAACATCACTCAGACCAAGGGCGACATCACCTTCAAGGGCACCTTCGCCCCCATCGCCGCCCCGGGCATGGAGGGTAAGTATGGCGTGACCAACAAGGGAACCGTGGCCAAGGGTGGCAGCGGTGCCAGCATCAAGGCTTACCGCGCCTACTTGGAACTGTCTCCGTCATCCACTGCCCGCAGCCTCACGCTGGTTATCGACAACGAGAGCGGCACGACCACAGCCATCGGCGAACTGGTGAAGACCCTGGAGGGCGACAACGGCCAGCAGGTGTACAACCTCAGCGGACAGCGCGTGGAGAAGGCTAAGAAGGGCCTCTACATCGTTGGCGGCAAGAAGGTCATCGTGAAATAATGAACACACATTATCAATCAAAAAATCAGAAAGGAACAACAACAATGAAAAAGACATATCTGCAGCCCACACTCCAGGTGCTCCGGCTGAACACGCACCAGTTCATTGCAGCCTCCCCCATCAAACAAGAAGGCAATAATGCAGTGGTAGACCTCGACAATGAAGAATACAACGGAAGCTTCAACTCACGCCGCAACAGCAACGTCTGGGACGAGGAGGACGAGGAAGAGTAGAGAGAGTATTCATAACACACAAGCAACGCGGATTCACACAGACTGCTGCTGACCAAAGTGCAGCGGTATCTGTGTGAATCCGCGCTTTTTTGCAAACAGGCGTGAGCCCGCAGCAAAACATTAGGGGGCCCGCAGGAAAAACCTGCTCCGCCCCGGACTAAAACTAAAATTACGACGTAATTTATGTAAATTTCGTCGTAATTTATATAAATTACGTCGTAATTCAAATAAATTACGTCGTGCCGTTAAGTTTAGGTGGCGGGTGCCCAGGTTTTTGCTACGGGCACCCGCCAGTTTTTACAGGGGGTAATCCTCAAATGCGTAGAGCACGGTGGAGAGATAGCGCTCGCCGGTGTCTGGCAGCAGCACCACTATCTTCTTGCCCTTGTTCTCCGGCCGCTGGGCCACCTGTATGGCGGCATAGAGGGCAGCTCCGGCCGATATGCCCACCAGCAGGCCTTCCTGCTGGGCAATCTCGCGGCCCGTGCGGATGGCATCGTCGTTGTCTACGTCGAACACCTCGTCGATGACGGCAGCGTCGTAGGTCTTGGGTATGAATCCTGCCCCTATGCCCTGAATCTTGTGTGGTCCGCTCTGTCCGCCGTTCAGCACGGGCGACGACTTCGGCTCCACGGCAATCACCTTCACGTTGGGGTTCTGCTCCTTGAGGTACTTGCCTGTGCCGCTGATGGTGCCGCCGGTGCCCACTCCGCCTATGAAGATGTCTACCTGTCCGTCGGTGTCGCGCCATATCTCCGGCCCTGTGGTGGCGTAGTGCTTGGCGGGGTTGGCCGGATTCTCAAACTGCTGCAGGATGACGGCTCCGGGAATGCTGTCGCGCAGCTCCTCGGCGGCGCGGATGGCCCCCGGCATGCCGTCTTTTCCAGAGGTGAGGCGCACCTCGGCACCGTAGGCCTTCACCAGGTTGCGACGCTCAATGCTCATGGTCTCAGGCATAGTGAGGATGAGATGGTAGCCCTTGACGGCGCTGACCAGTGCCAGTCCTACGCCCGTGTTGCCGCTGGTGGGCTCGATGATGGTGGCTCCGGGCTTCAGTATGCCTTTCTGCTCGGCATCCTCGATCATGGCCAGTGCGATGCGGTCTTTCACCGATCCGCCGGGATTGAAAAACTCTACTTTGGCAATGACGGGTGTCTCCAGCCCCTTTGCCGTTGAATACTTGTTAAGCTCCAGAAGTGGGGTGTTGCCGACGAGCTCAGTCAGCTGTTTTGCAATCTTAGTCATAATTGTTATTGTTAATACGTTTAATTGACGGTGCAAAGATACAGCGTTTTCCGCACTCCCGCAATACCTTTTACAGGTTATTTGCATACCACGTTCTTGGTATTTTGTGCCACTCTTTCCATACCCTTACGGGAAGTTTTCCATAGGGCGCGGAGCAGACATTCTCATAATTCGTTTATTTGTAGCAGTTTATCCTTTTCTCTCATCTTCATCTTTTCCATAGTCAATTGATACGTATTTGAAAACAATGTCGTAACTTTGCATCCGAAAAAACAATCAAAAAGTGGCGAAGGTGTTTACAAGGCTTTTATACATAATTATTATAAGCGTGCTGACGGTTGCTTGCCGCCAGCAACAACAGCCGCAGACGGCAGCACGCTGTCTGGAGGAGGCCGAGGCCGCTCTGGCCGTTGACAGCATCCGCCAGGGCGAGACCTTGCTGCGCAAGGCCACACAACTGGCGGAAGCGTCGGACGATTGGCACACCAATTATATCGCTCACCAGCGACTGGCCGAGGCATTGTCGCAGAGCAACCCCGAGGAGGCATTGCGGCTGATGAGGAAGGCCCTGGCCGTCTATGAGCAGCACCCCGACAATGAGCGAAACTACGTCATCCTGCTCGACTATGCCGGCACCTACGCCGCCCAAGTGGCTTTCACCACAGAAGGCTCCTACGACGAAGCGCTCACCCTCACCCGCCGCGCATACCAGATAGCAGAGAGCAGGCAGATGACCGACCTGAAGTGCCAGACGCTCACCAGCCTGGCCAACATCGCCTGGGCCAAGGAAGACTATCGCCAGGCGCTGGACTACGGCCATCGGGCGGAAGCGGCAGCCACGGCCGACTTGCGGCCCGGCGCCCTGCAGGTGCTGGCCCGCAGCTACCTCAGTCTCAACATGCTCGATTCGGCTGAAACGGTCTATCGGCAGATTGACCCGGGCGATGACGTCCATCTGGCCTATATAGTGCAGAGCAGCCTGGCCAAGATTGCGCTCCGACGGTTAGGCGCCACAGAGGTGGAGGACAGCGTGGACGAAGCCTTCGGGCAGATAGAGGGCTTCTACTACAAGGCTCTCGAACAGAAAGACGAGTACTACCAGGAGACGCTGCGCCAGGAAACGGAGAACCAGCAACTGGCCTACCGTTCAAAGATGTACAGGCGCACGCTTCTCGTCACCGTAGCGGCCTCGCTCGTCGTCATCATAGCCATTGTGCTGGCGGCGCGCTACAGGATGAGGGCGCAACGGCAGGAGAAACGCCAGCTGCAGCAAGAGGCGGAGCACCAGAAGACCCTGCTGCACCAGGCCAACGAAGTGGTGACATTCCTGCAAGGCTTCATCCTTGAGCGCACGGAAGTGCTGAAGAAGCTCAACCAAAGCGGCGACTCGCTCATCTACCTCAGTCCGCACGAATGGAGCGAGATAGAGCGCACGCTCAACGCCATAGACGGCAACCGCTTCGCCAACCTCCGTGAGCAATACCCCAAAATGCAGGAGGACGACATACGCCTGTGCATCCTCACCCGTCTGGGTCTCAGCAACCGCACCATCGGCAACATCTACTGCATCACCGTCTCAGCCGTACAGCACCGCAAGCTCAAGCTGAAGAAAGAGGTGTTCGGAGAAACCAATCCCGACGTGACACTGGAGCAGATTCTGAAGATTGAACATTGAAGATTGAACATTGAAGATTGAAGATTAACTAAAAACAAATTTATTATGAGACGTACATTATTATTTATTGCGTGTGTACTGGCATCTGTTACGATGTTAGCACAAGAAGGATTGCCTGTTGAGGATTTACAGAACAGCGGCTGCCTGGCAAGAACGCGAGGGGAAGAGTATGTTGAACCGACTCCAACGATTGTCCTGACAAAGGAGGGAAGTATCTTGTCGGTGCAAATACTTAACTATGAAAGCCAGTGCGCTACAGCGGGATTTAATGTTAAGAACAGCATAAGTGAAGGCAGTAACGGTATACCATCGTTGACAATCAACGTGTTTCCTTACGATAATGGCCTGGATGCTGATTGCATTTGTCCGTTCAACGTATCGTTCACAATACGCGACTTAGAAACCAACACTTTCTACCTGAATTGCTGGTGGTATGAAGGGCTGGTCACACTGGAGGAAGGAAAGCCGTTGGTGTTGGAGGATATTACATTATATGCCACTATCGACGGCGTGAACTACACACTGAAGAAAACCCTTGGAACAGCTACGCTGACAAAAGTAATCAAGCAGAAGACCGTGATGCGCATACCTGCGGAACTGGAATATGAGGGGCAGACCTATGCAGTGAAAACCATTACCTACAATTCTTTTCGTGACTGTACAACAATAAAAACCCTGGACATTCCCGAAAGTGTCAGTACCATATATCGCTATTCATTCTATGGCTGCAAATTGGACTCTTTGATTATCAGGGGAGTCCTGGAGTCTCGCTACATAAACAGCGACTTACTCTATGGCTTGGGCACAGATACGAAACTCTATGTTCTGCCGTCGGAGGTGGAGAAGTACAAGGCCATCTATAACGGCCCGGTCTGTCCGTTGACAGAGGCACAGGATAATTCCGACTATATTCCCTTTGTAAAGGAAGGTAAGAAGTGGAATGTATTTCGCTCAGATTTCGACACAGGCTGCCATCTTGAAAAGTACATGCTGTTGAATGAAGGAATTGTAAAAGACGGAAAGACTTATATGAAGATGTATCGGGGTGAGGATGGTATGGATGTTATCTATGATACTGGCCTTTTCCGTGAGGAAAACCGTAAGGTATATCGCTTCGACCCTGATAGGCAAGAGGAACTTCTGATGTTCGACTATGCTTTGAAGGCAGGCGACACATACGAGACCTTTTCATTTGATGAGCCGAGAATGGTAACCTATAAAGTGTTGTCCGTAAGCGATTATCAAGAAGGGCCTGAGGTGATCCGCTACGACTATAATCAAGAAGGCAGTTTGATAACACATCGTCGCTATCTGAAGAAATGGACAGTATGTCGTACTGATAACGAACATCTTCAAAAGACATGGATAGAAGGTGTGGGCTCTCTTAAAGGACCTTTAGGAAACCTCTACGATGTTGTACTTCCCAATATGTGTTGGGATTATCTGGGATACGTGGAGTGTAACGATGATTATTTCACTTACCTGCCATTCTCATTCTATGACACGCTGAATAATCAGATTTATGGTTGCGACCTGCCTAAGGGTGCAGCAGACCATTCGTGGGTCTTCCAACATCAACTTACCTACGAATTGGAAGGCGACCGCCTTCATATCTACGGAAAAGCGTATACAAATTGCGGGCCAAACAGCTATGCCTTCTTCTTAGAAAAACCGACAGATGACCCTTCAGTCCACAAGATTGAATTTGAAATACAAGAAGTGGAGCCATTAGCGAATTGTATGTCTCTCCATGAAACCGACTTCTATGTCCCAGGCTTCGACCCAAACATGACCTACATCGTTGTCGATAATCAAGGCGAGGAACATCCTGTCATCAACAAGACACAACAGATGGTTTACCGTGCAATGGTCGAAGAGGGCAAGGTATGGAAGGTGGGAACCATTTCTGGGAATCCTGTGCAGATGGTTGACTACTACTATTTCGATGGCGACACGATTATTGGCGGAAAGGCCTGCAAGCAGATGATGTGCCAGCGGTTTGTCAGTCCAGAATACTCAAATGAATACGGGATGCCAACGAATTCCCTGACCAAAGTGGGGGTATGGTACGAAGAGGATAAGAAGGTGTATTGTTACGACGAGCGCAAACAGGCGATGGCGCTCAAGTATGACTTCTCACTCGAGGCCAATGACACCTTGCAGTTTTTGACGGATTGGTCTTCACCTTTCATAATAGGACCGAAGCAGACAGGAGGGTTAGAAGGCTTTAAAGGAGTTTATAGAGATATTATGATGTGTGGAGATGAAGGCCAAAGATTCCCAAGCACTATCTGGTTAGAAGGTGTTGGAGATATTGATGGACCCACCAGAAATCCATGTAATCCGATATTAGGTGATCCTGTACCGGAGTTCCTAATGTCATGTGTCGTTGGCGATGAAGTCATCTTCCTCAACGACGGAGTTGTGGATGGGGCTACTCCTACAGAAGCCCGCAAAAGCCGCTTCGACTTCACCCATACCATCAAAACCAAGCCAAAAGCACCGAGGAGGCTTCCCGCTGACACTTAAGCATTACTGGCGAATCAGGCCAAGTGGTCTACGAGAAGGCCGTCAATGCAGCCAGCATCGTTGGCCTCAACATCGACATCTCTTCCTATTCAGCAGGCCGATACACCGTTACCGTGGAGAATAGCAGCGAGTCGTTTACTGGCGAATTTGAAACACAATTGACAGGAATCAGCGACACCTTGCATCCAACTGACAAAAAAGATAAGATCTACAACCTGCAGGGCCAGCGCATCAGCACCTCGCAGAAGGGATTGAGGATTGAAGATGGAAGATTGAAGATTGTAAAGTGATTATAGTGAACGGGCAGAAGGTTATTGTGCAAAAGTCTACAAAATGATGTTTGAAACGAATTGCCGTGATTAACATAATAATCTATAATTGTCTTAATTGCGGTAATTACGGGCGTAATTCGTTTCTAAACAACATCATCGAACCAGTCGGTGGGCAAGATGGTGGGCATTTAAGTTGCGCATTAAACAAATAACTAAAAAACAATAATTATGAAAAGGATAAAGTTCTTTATATTGATGCTACTGCTTTCGGCAACTGCATATGGAGAAACCTGTTACGGCGAATTGTTTTGCGACGGTATGACATGGGTTTACAGGGGGAGATGGACGGTAGAAAGCTATTTTATCGATGGCTCAAAGGTGGTGAATGGAAAGACTTATGGTCTACTCCATATAGATCAGGATGGATACGACGGAGCAAGAAGGGCTGATGCTTCCATTTCAGCCCCTTCTCATCAAGCTACCATAGGAATAAGGGATGAAGGTGGTCGTGTATATGTTGATAAGGAAGATTATTTGGGGCTGTTAACACAAGGAACCGTCTTGCACAATGAAGCAGATGGTGACAACCTCCCATACGAGGTGACAGAAGACGGAGAAATAGTGCTCTACGACTTTAATAAGAACGTGGGCGATGTCTATGGTCAGATGGCTGATGGCACAACGCTGACAGTAACCAAGACCGACGTGATGAAGACGGAGGACGGAGTGACGCGTCGCATTCTCATACTAAGCAATGGCTTTGAACTGATAGAGGGTGTGGGATGCAACTTTTCAAGCGGACTGATGCTATTCTGGCTTAACACTAAGTCCGACTATAAGGATATTGGAGTGTGTATCTCTTTTGGTATCAAATCGGCAAATGACACCTATACAGCTATACTGGCGCAGGACTATAACGTTGCCATAAACAACCAGAATGGAATCACGAACAAGATGCTGACCAAAGGACGTCGTTGGGTGTATGATTATGACAATGGAGTGATGAAAGGTAAGCTGACATACTACATTGATGGCGACACCCTGTTGCAAGCCTATCATCGTGCCAAAGTCTGCATGACGTTGGTAGACAGCAAAACAAACAAAGTGGTACAATCCGGCTATGTCGGTGCTTTCCATCAAACAGGCGGACATATAAACTATCTGGCGAAGGGGAATAGCAAAGATGTGGTTCTTTATAGTTTTTACAGCCCAAGAGGTCAGCTTGGGTGGAGTGACATTGCTCGTTATGTGGTTAATACGGATGATATAGAGGTAAACAATGATACATACCACAGGCTTATGCTATTGAACTATGTCGGGAAATATCTGCCAACAGAAAAGGACAGTCTGTATTACTGGGTGGAAGGCATCGGCAGTTCGAAAGGCCTTTTTGATTATAGAGGTGGCGCGTTGGCCGACAGCATACAGTTTGTAGCTTGCTACGATGGCGAAACACGCATCTTTACAAACGATGATTTCTATAAAGACAGCGGACAGCCTATACAATACGGTACAAGCTTATGGATAGAATCAGTAATGTACTATGTTGATTTGTCAACCAAGACTGCATTTCCCTATTATTCAAACTATTTCTCGGAAACTTTCGAGTTGTCGGATAGTATTGTTATCCTGCCATCAGTAGAGTTGTTTGGAATTAACTGTGTTGTTGACAGGATTGACGACCGTGCATTTTACAATCTTCCAGGACTTGTTTCCGTTGTGATTCCTGAAGGAGTAAGAAAAATTGGGAATGAAGCCTTCAGGGAATGTACTGGTCTTACGTCGGTTTCATTGCCATCGGGTCTTGTTTCCATAGGAGATTTAAGTTTCTTTGGCTGTGATGGCCTTACCTCGGTTAAACTTCCTGATGGCCTTACCACTATCGGTAGGTGTGCTTTTCAAAGCTGTCGCGGCCTGAATGTAATAGACATTCCGGCCAGTGTAACAAACATTGATGAATATTCTTTTACCGGTTGTGATAAATTGGAGAATGTATATTGCCGTGCCGCCACACCTCCTAATACAAATGGAACAAATCAGTTTCATTATTCAAATCCAGAAGCTATACTCCATGTGCCTGCAGCATCGTTACAAGCCTACAAGGAAACTGCCCCGTGGCGTGACTTCAAGTATATTGTTCCGCTTGAAACAGAGCTGGCTTACCGCCCATTCATCGAAGACGGCAAGGTGTGGAAGGTGGGAGCCTTGAACTCTGGTAATCCTGTTCAGCTGGTGGAGTACTACTACTTCGACGGGGATACTATCATCGATGGGAAGACTTGCAAGCAGATGATGCGCCAGCGATATGAAAGATCTGATTCCCAGATAACCCAATGGCCCTTAGTAGAAGTAGGAGTATGGTACGAAGAGGACAAGAAAGTGTACATTCTCGATGATATGAAACGGTTTGTTATTATGTACGACTTTTCTCTCAATGCGAATGACACTCTGCGGATATATAAAGAATTACCAGCATACGTGATAGGGCCAAGACAGACGGGAGGCATAAATGGCTTCAAGGGCGTATATAGAAATGTTATGATGTGTCTTGATGAAGGTAACTTATATAGTCCAACTTGGTTGGAAGGTGTCGGTAGTATTGACGGCCCGTTGATGAATGTCTATTCAAGACCAGTAGAACCAGTAAGAGTCCTGATGTCGTGTACCGTAGGCGATGAGGTCATCTACTTCAACGACGAATATGAAGATGGGGCTACTCCTACAGAAGCCCGCAAAAGCCGCTTCGACTTCACCCATACCATCAAAACCAAGCCAAAAGCACCGAGGAGGCTTCCCGCTGACACTTCAACCTTGATCCGCTTGCTGACACCTATCAGGTAAGCATTACTGGCGAATCAGGCCAAGTGGTCTACGAGAAGGCCGTCAATGCAAGCACCGTCGTAGCCCTCAACATCGATATCTCTGCCTACGCAAAGGGCCGCTACACCGTAACCATTGAGAATAGCAGCGAGTCCTTTGTTGGACAATTCGAGTCTCAAGCTACAGGCATCCAGGCTCCCGTTAAAGTTCCCGTTCCCGTGACCCATATCTACAACCTTCAGGGCCAACAACTCAGCACCTTGCAGAAGGGACTGAATATAGTAAACGGACAAAAGGTTTATGTAAAATGAGGCAAATTCCCCCGCTCAACCAAGCGGGGGATTTATTTGTCAATCCTCTTTCACGATGGGATAGAGTTCAATGAACTCGCCCTGATGGTTCTGGCCGTCGTTGATGAGTTCGGCAAACTTCCGGCCTACGGTGTCAATGTCGTGGAAGCCGGGCAGGGCCATATTGCCGTTCAGGTCGGTGGTGGTGGGGCCGGGGTGAACGGAGAAAATCTCCACCGAGTTCTCTATGGCCATCACGCCCATCATGGCGTTTTGGGCGGCCTTGCTGGCCACGTAGGCCAGGGGGTGCCAGTAGGGACTGATTTCCGAGGGCACGGTGATGTTGGCAATGCGGCCGCCGTTCTTGGCAATCAGGGGAATCAGGGCCTTGGTCAAGGCGAAGCTGCCGATGAAGTTCACGTCGAGCGTCTCGCGGATGTCGCTGATTTCCGTGTGAACGCTGTCCACGCCCATGTCGCCCGGAATGCGGCTATGGCCTTTGTGGCACGCTCTTCATCACGTGCGCCGATAATCACTCTCCAGCCACTGAGGCCGAGGTGCTTGGCAATTCCAAATCCGATGCCCTTATTGGCACCTGTCACTAATACTGTTTTCATGTTGGTAATATAGAAAAGAGTGGTTTAAATATAGAAATCAGAGGTATCAACGAGTCCGGCACGCAGTGCGTACTTGATGACTTCGTGGGCGGTGTTGACGCCCAGTTTGCGGAAGATGTTCTTGCGGTGGGTGTTGATGGTGTGGACGCTGGAGAAGCGCTCGCCGGCAATCTCCTTGGTGGTCTTCCCCTGTGCTATGGCCTTCACTATCTCTGTCTCCGTGGCAGTCAGCACGCCGGGGGTCTCGTCTTCATACTGCTGCCTGATGATGGCCTCCATCGCCCGCTGACTGATGTACCGGCTGTGGTTGCCTACGGTCTTCAGCGCTTCGCGAATCTCGCCCAGAGGCCCGTCCTTGAAGACGATGCTGAACTGGTGTGAAGAATAGACTACGCGGCGCATGAGGTCAGGGGTCAACTCGTCGCTGATGAGTATCCATTGCGACAGCGTGAACCGCTCGCCGACAATGAGCAACTGCTCAACATCGGCAAAGTCGAAAAGTGTGAAGTCAAGCAGCACAGTGGCATCATCGTGCTCTTTCAGCAACTCTACAAGGCCAGCCTTGTCGGTGGCCAAGTAGAGTTTGCATGCTGCATCTTCCCTGATAAGACTTATCAGCGCCAGACGCGTGAGCTCCTGATTGTCTGCTATAATAAAGTTCCTCATCGCAGCATCACGATTGCGTCAGATTTGGTCGAAAGCCTGCGACAAATCCTCTATGATGTCGTCTATATGCTCGGTTCCTATGCTCAGGCGGATGGTCGAGGGGGTGATGTGCTGCTCGGCCAGCTCCTCGGGCGAAAGTTGCGAGTGGGTGGTGGTGGCTGGGTGGATGACCAGGCTCTTCACGTCGGCCACGTTGGCCAGCAGCGAGAAGATTTGGAGGGCATCGATGAACCGCCAAGCCGCCTCCTGACCGCCCTTGATCTCGAAGGTGAAGATTGAGCCGCCACCATTGGGGAAGTATTTCTGGTAGAGCTGATGGTCGGGATGGCTCTCCAGTGCGGGGTGGTTGACCTTGGCCACCTTCGGGTGCTTGCTCAGGAAGCTGACCACCTTGAGGGCATTCTCCACATGGCGCTCCACGCGCAGGCTCAACGTCTCAACGCCCTGCAGCAGGATGAAGGCATTGAAGGGCGAGATGGCGGCGCCGGTGTCGCGCAGGATGACGGCCCGGATGCGGGTGACGTAGGCTGCAGCGCCCACGGCTTCGGCAAAGACGATGCCGTGATAGGAGGGGTCGGGCTTGGCCAGCGTGGGGAACTTGTCGGGGTTGGCCTTCCAGTCGAACTTGCCGCCATCCACGATGACGCCGCCGAGGCTGCTGCCGTGGCCGCCGAGGAACTTCGTGGCCGAATGCACCACGATGTCGGCGCCGTGCTCCAATGGACGGATGAGGTAAGGCGTGCCGAAGGTGTTGTCGACGATGAGGGGTATGCCGTGCCGATGGGCCACGGCAGCCACGCCCTCCAGGTTGGTCACGTCGGAGTTTGGATTGCCGAAGGTCTCGGCAAACACCACCTTCGTGTTGGGCTGTATGGCAGCCTCCAGCGCCTCCAGGTCGTTCACGTTCACTATCGTGTTGGTGATGCCCTGCGTCGCGAGGGTGTGGGTAATCAGGTTGTAAGAGCCGCCGTAGAGATTGTCGGCCGCCACGATGTGGTCGCCAGCCTGCACAATGTTCTGCAGCGCGTAGGTGATGGCGGCGGCCCCGCTGGCCACGGCCAGTCCGGCCACGCCCCCCTCAAGGGCAGCCACGCGGTCTTCGAACACCCCCTGCGTGGAGTTGGTCAGTCGGCCATAGATATTTCCAGCATCGCGCAGTCCGAAGCGGTCGGCAGCATGCTGCGAGTTGTGGAACACGTAGCTCGTGGTCTGATAGATGGGCACGGCGCGGGCGTCGGTTGCGGGGTCGGCCTGTTCCTGGCCTACGTGGAGCTGTAAAGTCTCAAAACGATAGTTCTTCTTAGTACTCATAACTTAATCCTTTCTTAATTTTATTAGTTTAAATATGTTCGTATGTTATTATGTCTTTAAAACTGTTCGTATGTTATTATGTCTTTAAAACTGTTCGTATGTTATTATGTCTTTAAAATTGTTCGTATGTTATTATGTCTTTAAAACTGTTCGTATGTCTTTTTGACGCTGCAAAGGTACGCACTTTGGAAATATCCACCAAAATTCTTGTGTAATTCAGAATATATTCCTAAATTTGCAGCCGCAAAAGAAAAACTTTCCGTTTGGGGCACTCGCAGGCCCCTCCTACAGAATAAAAATCTGAATGATGGCAGAAATCCTCGACGAAACCGACCTGCAGATACTGAAAACACTGCAAAGAAACGCAAAACTGACCACCAAAGAGCTGGCCGACGCCGTCCATCTGACCCCAACGCCCGTGTTCGAGCGCCAGAAGCGGTTGGAGAAGAAAGGCTACATCAAGAAGTATGTGGCCATACTCGACCCCGAGAAGCTGAACCAGGGCCTGCTGGTGTTTTGCAAAGTGAAACTGAAGCAGATAAACCGCGAGATAGCCGAAAGTTTCGTGCGCCGCATACAGCGCATCCCCGAAGTAACGGAGTGCTACAACACGTCGGGCGCGTACGACTATCTGTTAAAGGTACGCGCCCGGGACATGAAGCAATATCAGGAGTTTGTGCTCACCAAGCTCGGCGACATCGACACCGTTGGCTCCATCGAGAGCACTTTCGTGATGAGCGAGGTGAAGCAGAACTACGGCATCAATCTGTAGACTGGTCTGAAAAGACCTCACGCACAATCTGACAGACATTGTCGGGCTTGGCCATGGTGTAGTAGTGGATGGCGGGTGCGCCGTGGGCCAGCAGGTCGCGGCTCTGGCCGATGGCCCACTCTATGCCCACCTGATAGGCATCGGCGGGCGTCTGGTTGAGCCTGCTGACCAATGCCTGCGGTATGTCAATGTGGAACGAGCGGGGCAGCAAGTCCAACTGCCGCACATTGGAGACAGGCTTCAGGCCGGGAATGACGGGCACGGTGACGCCCGCCTGGCGCAGACGGTCGACAAAGCGATAATACTGGTCGTTGTCGAAGAACATCTGGGTGACGATATAGTGGGCACCGGCCTCCACCTTCGCCTTCAGGTGCTGTATGTCCACGTCGAGGTTTGCGGCCTCGAAGTGCTTCTCCGGATAGGCGGCCACGCCCACGCAGAAGTCGGTAGACAGCCCGTTCTTGACAGTAGGGTCGAGATACTGGCCGCGGTTCAGGCGGCTGATCATGGCCACCAGTTCCGAGCTGTGGCTGAAGCCGTCGGCTTCGGGCATGAAGTAGCGCTGGCCGGGGATGGCGTCGCCGCGCAGGGCCACCACGTTCTGGATGCCCAGGAAGTGGAGGTCGAGCAACTCGCTCTCGACCTTCGACCGAGAGGCACCTCCACAGATGACGTGGGGCACGATTTCCAGTTGCGGATAGCGGCGCATAATCGCCGCCACGATGGCAATGGTGCCTGGCCGCTTGGCCAGCGTCATCTTCGTATAGGTGCCGTCGCCGTTGGGCACATACTCCACCTCGTCGCGGTGGCAGGTGACATTGATGAAGGGCGGCCGAAACTGCATCAGCGGATCGATGCTGCTGTACAGCCGGCTCACTTCGCTGCCCTTGAGGGGTGGCACGAGTTCGAAACTGGCGAATGGACGCTGGGAGGCGTTGATGATGTCGATGACTTTCATATCGGTCTTGTTATTGTTTGGCAATGTATTTGGAGAGCAGCCGCTCGCCCTCGGCCACGCTGATGCCGCGCCGCTGGCAGTAGTCGGCCAACTGCACCTTGTCGATGCGGCCCACGGAGAAATAGCGGGCCTCCGGGTGGGTGACCAACAGGCCACAGATGGCCGTCGAGGGCTGTATGGAGTAGTGGTCGGTCAGGCTGACGCCCAACTGCCGCTCGGCATCGAGCAGGTCGAAGACTGTGCGCTTGAGCGAGTGGTCGGGACAGGTGGCATAGCCGAAGGCCACCCGCAGTGCCGAGGGGTAAGGGCTCTGCTGCGACAGGTATTCGGCGCAGGCCTCGGTCAGCCGGGCGCAGATGGCGTGGCTCATCAGCCGCTCGGCCTCGTCGGCTGGCTGCTCCTTGGGCCGGCAGACAATGGTGAAGAGCCCGAGGGGGCTGGGCTGCTCAGGGTCGAAGAAATCGGCCAGACAGCGGTAATGCGACGCGGCGCTCTGGCTGCGCAACATGGGCAGCCGGGTGCCGTCGGCCAGCACGATGTCGTTGCCACGGCGGGTGGCGGGCTCGTAGCGCTGGGCCACCTGCAGGCTGAGCCGGTCGTGGGCAATGGCCTGCTCCAGCCAGGCCTGGCCCTCTTTCAGGGTGCGCTCGGCCTCCGGGTTCACCAGTAGTTGCTGGAGGGTCTCGCCTTTGAAGCCCCAGAAGAGCAGGAACATGCGCCAGTCGATGAGAGGGGAGAGGTGAGAGATGAGAGGTGAGAGGTGAGAGGTGAGGGGTGAGAGGGGAGAGGGAAGAGGGGAGAGGCGAGAGGGTGCATAGTGGGGTGCCTTGGCGTTGGCCTCGGCGTAGGGGGTCAGCGGGGTGTGGTGCTCCTCGTAGGCATCGCGCAGTTGCTGCTGTTCGGCCTTGATTTGGCTGACGGTGGCAGCGGCATCCATCTGCAAGTGCTTGGCAATGAGCGATGTCTGCGAGGCATCGCCGCCATAGACCACGCAACCGCCGTAGAGGGGGGCCAGCTTGACGGCGGTGTGGACGGCCGATGTGGTGGCGCCGCCCACCACGATAGGCACGCGCAGCCCTTCGCGCTGGAACAGCTGGCAGAGCTGCTCCATCTCTTTCAGCGAGGGCGTAATCAGGCCGCTGATGCCCACCAGACAGGGCTGTCGCCGACGGGTCTCCTGCAGAATGGTCTCGCCCGGCACCATCACGCCCAGGTCGACCACGTCGAAGCCGTTGCAGCCCAGCACGATGCCCACGATATTCTTGCCGATGTCGTGCACGTCGCCGTTGGCCGTGGCCAGCACCACACAGGGGCGGGCCTTGCTGTCGCTCTCGTTAGCCTGGTCGATGTAGGGCTGCAGATGAGCCACGGCTTCCTTCATCACCTTGGCCGACTTGACCACCTGCGGCAGGAACATCTTGCCCTCGCCGAAGAGCTGGCCTATGTGCTCCATAGCCTGCATCAGCGGCTGTTCTATCACGTCGATGGGGCGCCTGTACTTCTGCAGCGCCTCGGCGATGTCGACGGCCAGATGGTCGCTCACGCCCTTGCTCAGGGCGTAGGCCAGGCGGTCTTCCACAGACTTTTCGCGCCACGAGTCGGCGGGTGCAGCGGTGCCCTGGCCGCCCTGCGCTTCGGCCAGCACGGTGGCGGCCAGGGCGATGAGCCGCTCGGTGGCACCGTCGTCGACATTCAGCACCACGTCCTCGACGGCCTTCAGCAGGTCGGCGTCGATGTCGTCGTAGACCTGGAGCATCGAGGGGTTGACGATGGCCATGTCCAGTCCGGCGCGGATGGCGTGGTAGAGAAACACGGAGTGCATAGCCTCACGCACCCTGTTGTTGCCACGGAAACTGAACGAGAGGTTGCTCACGCCGCCACTGGTCTTGGCCAGGGGCAGGTGCTCCTTGATCCAGCCCACGGCCTTGATGAAGTCTACGGCGTAGGCCTGGTGCTCCTTGAGCCCTGTGCCTACGGAAAGGATATTGACGTCGAAGATGATGTCCTGGGCAGGGAAGCCGATGCCGGTGAGCAGTCTGTAGGCGCGCTCGGCAATGGCAATCTTGCGCTCGTAGGTGGTGGCCTGCCCGCTCTCGTCGAAGGCCATCACCACCACGGCGGCTCCCAGCCGGCGCAGTTCCTTGGCCTTGTCAAGGAAGTCGGCCTCGCCATTCTCCAGACTGATGGAGTTGACGATGCACTTGCCCTGCGCGTTCTTCAGTCCGGCCAGGATGGTGGCCCAGTCGGACGAGTCGATCATCAGCACCGAGCGGCCCACGGCGGGGTCGGTGGCAATGTATCGGCAGAAGGTCTGCATCTCCTGACGGCTGTCGAGCATAGCGTCGTCCATATTGATGTCGATGATGGCGGCGCCGCCCTCTATCTGCTGGCGAGCCACGGTCATGGCCTCGTCGTATCGCTTTTCGGCTATCAGACGGGCAAACTTGCGCGAGCCGGCCACGTTGGTACGCTCGCCCACGTTGGTGAAGTTCTGCGTGGCCTTGTCAACCAGCAGGGGCTCCAGGCCCGACAGCCAGAGCTGGGAGGCAGCCGCCCTACCCTGCCCCACCCCGGGCTTGCGGGGCGGCAGACCCTTCAGGGCCTCGCTGATGGCGCGGATATGGGCCTCGTTGGTGCCGCAGCAGCCTCCGGCAATATTGATGAGACCGGCCTCGGCCATCTGGCGCAGATGGCTGGCAGTGTAGTGGGGCAGCTCGTCGTATTCGCCCATCTCGTTGGGCAGTCCGGCATTGGGATAGATGGAGAGGAAAACGGGAATGTGACTGGACAGCAACTCGACGAATGGCCGCAGGTCGGTAACGCCAAACGAGCAGTTCAGACCGAAACTGAGCAGATGGGGATAGTGAGAAATGCTGATATAGAAAGCATCGAGTGTCTGGCCTGTCAGCGTGCGCCCGCTGCGGTCGTTGATGGTGGCCGAGACCATGACGGGAATCTGTCGGCCAGTCTCCTCGTTCAGCTGTTGGATGGCGTAAAGCGCGGCCTTGGCGTTCAGGGCGTCGAAGCAGGTCTCCAGCAGCAGCAGGTCGGCACCGCCCTCCATCAGGGCCGCGGCCTGCTCGTGATAGGCGGCGGCCATCTCGTCGAAGCTGACAGCGCGTAGACCGGGGTCGCCCATGTCGGAGGCCAGCGAGAGCGACCGCGACGTGGGGCCCATCGACCCGGCCACCCAGACTTTCTTAGAGGTGAGAGGTGAGGGGTGAGAGGTGAGAGGGGGGAGGGGGGAGGGGTGAGAGGTGAGAGCCTCGTCGGCCACTTGCCGGGCAATGGTGGCACCGGCGAGGGCCATTTCGCAGGCCACGTCGTCGCAGCCGTACTCGTGCTGGCTGATGCGGTTGGCCGAGAAGGTATTGGTGGTGATGATGTCGGCCCCGGCGTCGATGTAGGCGCGGTGGATGCTCTTTATCACTTCGGGAGCCGTCAGGCAGAGCACGTCGTTATTGCCCGTCAGCGCCACCGGCCAGTGGGCAAACCGCCCCCGGTGGTAGTGTTCCGGCGTGAGGCCCAAGGCCTGAATCTTGGTGCCCATCGCCCCGTCGAGTATCACGATGCGTTGCTGCAGTATCGCTTCTAAATCCATTGCGTTTAGTTTTTGGATTGCAAAATTACGAAAGAAAGTGCTATCTGCCAAATTTCTCCCGCTATTTTGGCAGAAAGGGTGCTTTTTTTTAGTACAGACGACAGCCTGTTTTCAGAAATTCCACGTTTATGAAAGAATTCTGTGTAAATTTTGGTAAAAATTCTTGCGTGTCTCAAAAAAATGGTTTATCTTTGCACCGTCGCACGTTAGCCTGTAATGGGCAGGGCGGGCGATCTTAGTACTTAAGAAAGACGTTTTCGAACGTTTGTCGTTGTAGAGCACGAACTTCGCAACTTCCAAACCTACAGCCGACAGATGACAACCGAGACGTCTACGTAGTACGTTTACTGTATACCATAATTATATATAGTACGTACTGGCGTGGGCTAACTGCGTTGTCTGTCCTGTGTAGGTTGGGCAATGCGAAGGCCTGTGCTCTCAGGATGGACTGAAGAACAGACACCTACGCCTTTTTTGTGTATTGAGCATAACCATAATAAATATAGTAGAAAGCTGAATCAGGGGTGTTTATAGGCAACGGACAGCTATGCCGTCAACTCTTTTTTTTAACCCTTTATAATGTTTTATTTAAAAATGATTCAGCTATGAACAGATTCAAAACAAGGAAAGCTCCTCATGGCTTCAGCCTGCAAACAATGTGGCTGATGCTGTGCATGCTGTTTGTCGGTACAGGCTCAGCCTGGGCCGATGAGTATGTGGCTCAAATCGGCAGTCAGAAGTACACAGACCTGACTGAAGCATTCTACGATGCCAGCGCCGGCCAGACGGTTGAGCTGTTGCAGGATTTGGACATCTCGGTAACCACTGGCACCGACCCGTATTGCGCCGAGATTCCCAACAGCATCACCTTTGACGGTGGCGGCCACAAGCTGACGGTGAACCGCCGAGGCATATCGGTGGCGCCGCAGTCGAACAACTCGCGTGCCATGCGTGCCCCTGCAGCCGCAAGCACTTACGGCTTCCATGTCACCGTCAAGAACATCACCATCGAAAACACGGCCTCGCAGTCGCGTGGATATGGTGGCCGGTGCATCACCACCCGTGGCAAGCTGGGGTCGCTCACGCTTGACAATGTCACTCTGACAACGGATGGCAGCACCTACAACGGCACGTTCTCGCCGCTGTTCATTGGTGGCAGTCAGGCTACAGCCGCAACTGTCAACATCATCAACGGCAGCCGTATCGTTGCCGATGCTGATGCAGCCAAGGGCGATGCCATCACCATGGTCAATCCTATTGCCCTGAACATCACAGCTTCAACGCTGACGGCTGCCACGGCCATCAAGTTTGCCGAGGCCGATGAGTCGACCGGTGCCACAGGCACTACTGTGGCCATCGCTAACAGCACGTTCACCAGCTCAGTTGCTGCGCTCTATTTCTACGACAACAACATCACGGCCAGCATCGAAAACTCGACCGTCAATGCAGGTGCAGGCAGCGTGGCCACCTTCGGCAGCACTGCCGGAAACAGCGTGACCCTGACAGGCACCACGGCCACCTACGCCACACTGACTGACGCCACCAACCGAGATGCTTTCTCTGTCTCGACAGGTCAGTTCAACCATGTGGTGCCCAGTGCCTATCTCGCCGACGGATTTGACGTGACTGCCAATCTGCAAGGCCAGGAGGAACTGACTGACGCCCTGGTTCTCACCAATGGCAGCAAGATGACCATCGCCAGCGGAAGCATCAAGGGTGAGGTCGTTGCCGACGGCGGTGAGCTTGTGTTCGGCGAGTCGTGCGGCACCAATGACATCAACGTCACGGGTTCACAATCCCTGAACCTGACTACCGGCAAGTTTGCAAACGACATCGACGAGCAGTATCTGGCCGACCACTATGCCACCAACCTCATCAGTGGTGCATACATCGTCAAGCCTACCATCCAGATAGCCACAGTGGCCGACCTACAGGCACTGGCAACACTGGTGAACACACCTAACGGTGCTGCAACCAAAGGCAACACCTACGAACTGACCGCAGACCTCGACATGACCGGTGTAGCATGGACGCCCATCGGCAATGTTGCAGCTTATCCCGGACGTGCTTTCCAAGGTACATTCGACGGCAAGGGCCATACCATCAGCAACCTCAAGTGCATCGACAACACGGTCAACTATGCTTGTGCCGCCCTGTTTGGGTCTGCCAGTGGTGCCACTATCAAGAACGTCACCCTTACGAATGTGGACATCCAGAGCAAGCACTATGCTGCCGGCATCCTGGCTTATCATGGCGACAACACAGTAGTCACTGTTGCTAACTGCCACGTTGACGGCGGTTCCATCTTCTCAACGCCAGAGCTTATTGGCAGTTCATACGACAACGGCGACAAGGTTGGCGGCATCGTCGGCTATGCCACAGCCACCGACGTTATCACAGAATGTTCCGTGAAAGACGTAACCATCACTGGCTATCGTGACCTTGGCGGTATTGCCGGCTACACCAGCGGCGCCGTTACGGAAAGCTCTGTGGAAGACACCGAAATCGTTCAGAGCAACATCAATGCCTACAAGTCGGACGATATGACATACACCGTAGGCCAGATTGTGGGCGGACGCAGCTCCGAGACGGCTAAGACCGAAGAGACAAACACAGCCGCCAAAGTCACGACCACCTGTGCTGATGTGGCCCGCGTTGGCGACAAGACCTACGCTACGCTGGCTCTCGCCGTGGCTGCCGCAACAAAAGGGCAGACCGTGGAAATCTATGTGGCCGATACCTACACCATGCCCAGCCTCCCCGCAAACATCACCATCAAGGCTACTGCCAGCGATGTCGTCTTCAACTGCGAGGGCTCTGGCAACATAGCCGATGTTCCCAACGGTGCCACATTCGAGAACGTGACCATGAACTTCGGAACCAACGACTATCATGGTTTCCAACATTCGGGAGAAATCACCATGAAGGATTGTACCCTCAATGGCAAGTTCTTCAACTATAATAATATGGTGTTCGAGGGCTGTACGTTCAATGCGCCCGGCACTGAAGCCTCAGGCTATTCAAACACGGACTACTGCATGTGGGTTTACTCAGGCAATGTAACCTACACCAACTGTACGTTCAACAGTGCAGGTAAGGTTGTCAACGTTTACAACGACCAGGTTTATACCACCCCGTTCAGTGTGACTGCCACCAACTGCACGTTCAACTCAACCGTTGCCAACAAGGCTGCCTTCAATGTCAAGGCCACCAGTGGCTCAACAGCACTCCTTTATGAAGTCACAGTCGAGGATTGCACAGCCAACGGCTCTTGGCCCGCAGCCAGCACAAGCGAGTCTCTCGTCGTGCTGAACGCCCTCGTTCAGGTGGACGACATCAATCCTGCCGTGGCTTCTGTCACCGACGTGGTTGAGATTACTGAGGGCGTGGAGGAAGTGCTCTACACCACCCGCGTGGCAGAGTACAACGGCGACCGCTACGACACGCTGAAGGAAGCTCTCGATGCTGCCGCAGCCGCTGGCGACAAGAACATCGTGGTCAATCTGCTGCATAATGCCGATCTGCCCATTGGCGCTTGGAATGGTGCGCAGAACAGTTATTCAATCGGTACAGAAGAAACGGAAACCATCACCATCAACGGTAATGACCACATACTGACGTTCATGACCACTAACACCGACTGGAACAATGTTGCCACGATGAACGACGCCAAGACGAAGCTCGTCCTCAACAATATGACTATCGACCAAGGTGGCAAAAACACAAAGACCACTTGGAACTCTTACGACATTGTGTTCCATAGCGCTGTTGAGTTGAACGATGTGACCTCTAACAGGCCTGTCGCGTTTGAGAACTCAGCAAGTGTCAATGACGTGACCATCAATGCCGACACCAACGTTGATGCCTATGCCATCTGGATTTCGCCAAGAGCAGAAAACCAGACTGTCAGTATCGACGGGCTTAACCTCACTGGCAAGCGTGGCATCAAGGTTGACGACCAGTATGTTGCTCAATATGGAGATGTGCAGAATGTGGAACTGGACATCACTGAAGCAACATTCAACACAACCAAAAAGGCTGCAATCCTTGTGAAATCTGCTGCTGAAACGAGCATAACCGCATCAAACCTCGACATTACCAATGTCGCTGCCGACAATGTGAATGCCGTTTGGGTTGACGAAAATGTAGCCAATGCTTACGACCTGGTCACATTCACCAGTGACGACGCCACGATGATTCCCGAGGGCGGCGCAGAAGCCTATACCGTTGTCCGCAAGACTGGCGACAAGGTGAACGGCTACTACACCGACCTGACCAAGGCTGTAGCCGAGGCAGAAGACGGACAGACAGTCACGCTGTATGCCGACTTCGACCTGGCTGCCAAGAGCCTTACTATCGAAAATGGCATCACCATCGACGGCCAGGGCCATACTGTCAGCAGCACCGCTGCACAGGCTGTGCTGATTGGCGCCGGCAGCTTCAACGTGACCTTGAACGATCTGAATGTCGATGCCTCGCAGATTGGACTTGCCGCTGGAACCGCTACAGACGCAAGCTCACTCTATACTGGCAAACTGGATATCAACAACTCGACCTTCACCGTCGGTACTCGCGGCATCAACCTCATCAATGTGGGAGAAGCCTTCAAACTGAATCTTGACGGCAGCACGGTACAGTTGCGTGGCATTGAAGACTACAACACGGGCTATTCAAATGCCGACACACGTGGCATCAACCTGTGCAACTTCTCTGCTGCCGATGGCCGCATTGCCGCCAACATCACCAACTCTACGGTACAGGGCTTCGCCTACGACATCAACCTGCCTGGCAATGGCAGCAACGTCGATGTGACGATGACAGGCGGCAAGACCGCCGGCCGCGCCGCTCTCAACATCTGGGGCAAGAACAACGCCTTGACGCTCGATGGCGTGGAGGTTCATGGCCTGAACAACGAGACTGGCCCTACAGAGGCATTTGCCTGCGTTGTGGAGAATGAGAATGCAGAGAACAACACATACACCATCAATGGCGTTACCTTCATTGCCAACCTGAGCGAGGCTGCCTACACCACAGCTACTTCTTCGGCAACAGAGAATCTGGTGGCGCTGCGTGGCGCTGGTTCGACCGTCAACATCACAGGCAATACGACTTACACCATCAACGAGGGTGCTGAGGACCGGGGCGGTCTGACTCATGACGAGGCTCAACTGCAGGGCAACACAGTAAATCTCGATGCCACTGCCAAGGAGAATCTTGCCAATTTGATTGACGCCCTTGATGTCGTGGTTCCTTCAACCGAACCTGACGAGAACGGTATGTACACGCTGAAGTTCACAGGAGTGGTGAATCTCTATTCTGCTGATATGAAAACGTCTAAGTTGTTCAACACGCTGGCAGAGGCATTTGCGTGCACAGAAATCTTCGAGGCAGGCTCTCAGATGGATTTGATGGCAGACGTTGCCCTCAGCGAAGACATCACCATCTCTCTAGCAGCAGGCCAGGAGTTTGCAATTGACCTCGGCAGCCATAGCCTGACGGCTGGTGGAGGCCACATTCTTCTGCCTACGGGTGTCATTGCTTCTGTAACGGCGACAACAGATGTGTTTGCAAAGATTGAAGAGCGCGACGACTTGGTTCCTGCCACGTCGGTCCTTGCTCCCGACTATTACACCGTGAGCTGCGTGGCAGAGCACCACGAGGTGTCCTACAGCGCAGACGGCGCCTACTACTACTTCGAGGAGGTGTTTGGCGAGGGCATGCCCGCAGCTGGGTCGGTCATCGCCCTGCTGAAAGATGTCACGATGGTACAGAGCGTAAGCAGCAGCAACTCGTTCACGCTGAATTTCGGCGGCCACAGACTGGACCGTGGCGAGTACACTGTTACACTGGGCAGTGACGTCACCGTTACGACCGACACTCAGGTAGCCGACTATGAGAACTTCTTCATTGCTGCCAACGAAACGGAGATGGTGGTTGAGACCGAGACCAGCGGCTCGTACACCTACACCGTAGTCTCGAAGGAGTCGGAAGGCATCTACGAACTGGCCGACGGCACCAACTTCCCGTATGCCCTGACAAGCGACGTGCAGGCCGAGAAAGTCACCTACACCCGCTCCTACAATGAAGACCGCGTGGACAAGTATCAGGCATGGCTGCTTCCGTTTGACTACACCATCACCGACGAAGACCTTGAGAACTTCTCGTTCTTCAAAATCAACATGATAGCCAATGCCGCCGAGGCTGGCGAGACGTCCGCTACTGGCGATGTCTGGATCTTTGTCAACAGCATAGAGGCTGGCAGCACGCTGTATGCCAACAAGCCCTATCTGTACAAGCCGAAGGCTGCCGTCGACAACTACGAGTTTGTCTCCGAGAACGTCACGCTGAAGGCTCCCACCAGCAGCGTGCTCCTGCAGACGGCCACGACCGAAGCCACCTATTCGTTCTACGGCACCTACGAGACAACAAGGCTTCAGCCGTCAAGCGACCATCGCGACTACTATCTTAGCATCAACGGTAAACTGAGCTATCCTGCCAGCAGCACCATCGCAGTGGGAGCCTACAGGTGGTATCTGCGCATGGAGACGAAGAGCGGCATTGATTATGCACGCAGCATCGGCTTCATCGAAGAAGACGACACGACGGTCACCGGCCTGGAAAGAGTGGTCGCTGGCGAAGAGGGCGACACTTACTTTACGCTCAACGGCGTCAGGGTGCAGAATCCTGGCAAGGGTGTCTACATCAAGCGCTCGGCCGATGGCTCAACAAAGAAAGTTTCTTTTAAATAATAATCATAAACAAATCGGAAAAATGGAAAAGAAAAATTATGTGCAACCAACGACTGAACTTGTCTTGGTGCGTGTGGAAAATCAGCTCTTAAACGCCTCGCCGGTGCAGCCTGACCAGCCGGACCAGCCTGCAGGCTCCCGCGGAGAGCAGCCTGCATGGGAAGACGAGAATTGATTCGCAGACAGACAACTCTCATAAATGCGTGTTTAGCCCTGCCCTTGGGGGATGATTCCCCCCTCGGGCGGGGCTTTTAGCAGAACTAACTATGCGCCCGGAAATCCACCCCTATAGGGGCTGACACAGGGTCCGCCCCAACACCGGGCAAGCGCACAGCAAAAAGGAAGGGGTAGAGTGCGCCGTTTTTCAGAAAATCTCCAACAACGCCATATTTTGCCCTACATTTTCTTTGGCCGTGTCGGAAATAATCAGTACCTTTGCCGACGATAAGCAATGTTGAATCCTTAAAGACTAATTATCGCGCCCATGAATACTGAAACGATGACACAAACGACAAAGCCTCTGTCTGAAACATACGTATGGGATGATGGCTATCCACGACCTTCAGAAAATGACAGGCTCTACACCTTTGTCTGTTCATGTATAGAGGCCGCTTCCATCCACGAAGGCTGCAAGGCATCAGACATGTTCAGACGTATGAATCGTGTAGGACTTATCCACGACTATATCATCCCCTGCTATGACACCCTGCATACGGAGAGCAGGGAAAACGTTATTGCCGATATTTTAGAAACACTCGCCTTTTGGGAAGAAAAGAAAGGAGTCACTGCATGATTACAGTATTTCATGGTTCCGTAGTCCAGGTAGACAAACCGCTGGTCATGTTAGGGCGTAAGAACTTGGATTTTGGGCAAGGATTTTATATCACCGACATAAAAGAGCAAGCCATCCGATGGGCAACAAGAATGGCTACCAGACGACTATCCGCGCCTGTCCTTAATGTTTATGCTTTCGACAGGGAGAAGGCCAGAGGGAACTACAGGTATCTACGATTTGAAGCCTACGATAAAGACTGGCTCGACTTCATCGTCGCCAGCCGCAAAGGGCAACAGCAATGGAAGGCCTACGACGTCATTGAAGGCGGGGTTGCAAACGACAATGTCATCGACACGGTGGAAGACTATATTCATGGGCGCATGTCGGCAGAAGCCGCCTTGACAGAACTGTCCAAGCACCAGCCAAACAACCAAATATGTATTCTTAATCAAAAGGTCGTAGACCGCAATCTTCATTTTATAGAGTCAACAGTATGCTAAGAAACGACCAGATGTGGTATAAGATTGGCGGCATTGTCATGTCGCTTGCCACGCAGCTGAACATTAGTCCAGAAAGGGCACTTGAACTGTTCTACACATCCAAGACCTGTGATGACCTGCACAACCCAGAGACCATGCTTTATTCCTTCAGCGACAACTATATAGCCGACGAAGTGATTGCAGAACTACAAGGGCTGTAAATTCGGACCAACCTTTACCAACGAAACATGGCTTGGGCCTTTAATTCAGTTCAAAAAAAATGACCGCCGGAATCTGAAACGGGATTCCGGCGGTCATTATTTGGTTTGCTAAAGATTACACCAGGTCGGCACGGCCCTTGACCTCCTCGAGGACGGCCTTGGCAATCGAGCTGGAGAGCGGTGCGTGGTGGCTGTACTCCATGGAGCTGGTGGCACGGCCAGAGGTGATGGTACGCAGTGCGGTGACGTAGCCGAACATCTCTGAGAGGGGCACCTTGGCCTTCACGACACGGGCGCCGCTGCGGGCCTCTTCCATGCCCTCCACCTGTCCGCGACGCTTGTTCAGGTCGCCGATGACGTCACCCATGTTCTCCTCGGGTGTCACCACCTCGAGCTTCATGATGGGCTCCATCAGTACGGGCTTTGCCTTGGCGCAGGCCTCCTTGTAGGCCATCTGGGCAGCAATCTCGAACGACAGCTGGTCGGAGTCCACGGGGTGGAAGCCACCATCGACGACGGTCACCTTCAGCGAGTCCATGGGGTAGCCGCCCAGGATACCGTTCTTCATGGCTGCCTCGAAGCCCTTCTGGATAGAGGGGATGAACTCCTTGGGGATGTTACCGCCCTTCACCTCGTTGACGAACTGCAGTCCGCCGTTGGTCTTGACGTCGTAGTCCTCGTCCACAGGACCCACCTGCACGAGCATCTTGGCGTACTTACCGCGACCGCCCGACTGCTTCTTGTAGGTCTCGTCGATCTCGACCGTCTTGGTGATGGCCTCCTTATAGTTCACCTGGGGCTTGCCCTGGTTGCACTCCACCTTGAACTCGCGCTTCAGGCGGTCGATGATGATGTCGAGGTGCAACTCGCCCATACCGCTGATGATGGTCTGGCCGCTCTGCTCGTCGGTGCGCACGGTGAAGGTGGGGTCTTCCTCTGCCAACTTAGCCAGACCGTTGTCCAGCTTGGCGATGTCGGCCTGGCTCTTCGGCTCCACGGCGATAGAGATCACGGTGTCGGGGAAGGTCATCGACTCCAGCACGATGGGCTTCTCCTCGTCGCAGAGGGTGTCGCCGGTGCGGATGTCCTTGAAGCCCACGCCTGCGCCGATGTCGCCGGCGTCGATGCTGTCCATAGGAATCTCCTTGTTGGAGTTCATCTGGAAGAGGCGGCTGATGCGCTCCTTCTTGCCCGAGCGGGGGTTGAAGACGTAGCTGCCTGCCTTGACGCTGCCTGAGTAGACGCGGAAGAACACCAGACGGCCCATGTAGGGGTCGGTGGCAATCTTGAAGGCCAGGGCTGCGGTGGGCTCGTCTTCAGAGGGTTTGCGGTCCTCTTCCTCCTCGGTTGTGGGATTGGTACCCTTGATCACCTCCACGTCGATAGGAGCGGGCAGGAAGGCGCAGACATAGTCGAGCAGGGGCTGCACGCCCTTGTTCTTATAGCTGGAACCGCAGACCATAGGTGTGCACTGCATGGCGCAGGTTCCCTTGCGGATGGCGGCCATAATCTCAGCCTCGGTGATGGAACCGGGGTTGTCGAAATACTTCTCCATCAGGGCCTCGTCGTACTCAGCGGCGGCCTCGAGCAGCTTGTTGCGCCACTCGTCGCACTCGTCCTTCATGTCGGCGGGAATATCCTCCACGTCGTACTCGGCACCCATTGTCTCGTCGTGCCACAGGATGGCCTTCATCTTGATGAGGTCTACCACACCCTTGAAGTTCTCCTCGGCGCCGATGGGCACCTGGATGACCACGGGGTTGGCTCCGAGAATGTCGCGCATCTGCTGCACCGTCTCAAAGAAGTCGGCGCCCGAGCGGTCCATCTTGTTCACGTAGCCAATGCGAGGCACGTTATACTTGTCGGCCTGACGCCACACGGTCTCCGACTGGGGCTGAACGCCGTCGGCAGCCGAGTAGGTGGCCACGGCACCATCGAGCACACGCAGTGAGCGCTCCACCTCGGCGGTGAAGTCGACGTGTCCCGGAGTGTCGATCAGGTTGATCTTATACTTCTTGCCTGCCCACTCCCAGTAGCAAGTGGTAGCGGCTGAAGTGATGGTGATACCACGCTCCTGCTCCTGAGCCATCCAGTCCATGGTGGCGGCGCCGTCGTGCACCTCACCAATCTTGTGGGTCTTGCCAGTGTAGAACAGAATACGCTCTGAAGTGGTGGTCTTACCGGCATCGATGTGAGCCATAATGCCGATGTTGCGTGTCAAATGTAAATCTTGTTTTGCCATTGTCTTTTTACCTTATAATAAAAATGGAAGATTGAAGATTGAAAATTGAAAATTATGCCACTCTGGCTTAAATAATCTTCAATCTTCAATCTTCAATTTTCAATAAATTTTAGAAGCGGAAGTGTGCGAAGGCACGGTTGGCCTCGGCCATACGGTGCATATCCTCCTTACGTTTGAATGCGCCACCCTGATTGTTGAAGGCATCCATAATCTCTGCCGAAAGCTTCTCAGCCATCGACTTGCCGCTGCGCTTGCGGGCAAACGAAATCATATTCTTCATCGAGACGCTCTCCTTACGGTCGGGGCGAATCTCTGTGGGCACCTGGAATGTGGCACCACCGATACGGCGGCTCTTCACCTCCACCTGCGGGGTGATGTTGTCCAGGGCCTGCTTCCAAATCTCCAGCGGAGACTTTTCCACATCCTTCATCTTGTTCTTCACAATCTCCAGGGAGTTGTAGAAGATTTCATACGACTTCGACTTCTTACCGTCGAACATCAGGTGGTTCACAAACTTCGACACTTTCTTGTCGTTGAACACGGGATCGGGCAGGATCACGCGCTTCTTTGGCTTTGCTTTTCTCATTTCTGTTTTTACTGTTTTTGTCTGCTTGGGGCTGTTCTTTGTCTGTGTCTTCAACATCCACTCTCGGACGTTTACTCAACCTTCATTTAAGATTTCCTTCCAGCAAAACGTTTTTTTCTTTCTAAGTTTTCTGAGTATAGTAAGTTTCTGAGTTTTTGAGTTGTTTGAGTATTTCAGGAAAATTTTCAATCTTCAATTTTCAATCTTCAATTTTCAATCTCCTCGGTCCTGAGCCTGCTCATCACCGAGCACCCATAGAACCTAAAAACTCAAAAACTCACTCCCTCATCTTACTTTTTCTTTGCAGCCTTCGGGCGCTTGGCTCCGTACTTCGAGCGGCGCTGCAGGCGGTTGGCCACACCGGCGGTATCGAGTGTACCGCGGACGATGTGATAGCGCACACCGGGAAGGTCCTTCACACGACCGCCGCGCACCAGCACGATGCTGTGCTCCTGCAGGTTGTGGCCCTCTCCGGGAATGTAACTGTTGACCTCCTTTTGGTTGGTCAAGCGAACACGGGCAACTTTTCGCATTGCCGAGTTAGGCTTCTTGGGCGTGGTCGTGTAGACACGTACACAGACACCGCGACGCTGAGGACAGTTGTCCAGCGCTGGCGACTTCGACTTGTCTACGATCACCTTTCTGCCCTTGCGAACCAATTGTGAAATTGTAGGCATAATTTAATTTTTTGTTTTTTGTTTATTGTATTTATTTATTTGTATATATTTCAATGTCTTATAACGCTCCCTCGCTGGAAAGGGTGCTTTTTGGGGTGCAAAGGTACACATTTTATTTCATAACACCTAATTTCTTCAGAAATAATTGCCCGCAGTAACCCAATATTTAACAACAAACAACATTCTTAGTTTAAATTAACAAACCAAAACGCCGCCCGAAGCCAAAATTTGCGCCGACACGAGGCCAAACGCAGACCCCTCCGAGGCAAAACACGGACCCCTCCGAGAAAAAACGTTGGCAGCCCCGGAGAAAAACACAGACCCCTCCGGGATAAACTTAACGACTCGACGTAATTTATATAAATTACGACGAAATTTATATAAATTACGACGTAATACAAATAAATTACGTCGTAATTTAAGTTTTTGCTCCGGGCAAAGAGAATTTTTGCTCCGGGCAGAGGGTATTTTAGCTACGGGCAATGAAGAAAAGAACCAAAACCTTTGGCCATTTCACCTTTTTTGAGTAATTTTGCAGCCCCTTATATATAATAAGGTGTAAAACAAGTGCAATAATATAATAGAAATGAAAAGACTGACACTGATATTGACAGCATTGCTGCTGAACCTGGCTCCAGCCCTGTCGCGCCCCGCCCTGAAGGGCACAGCCCGCGTGAAGCAGCCCGACGGCACAATGCTGACCATCCGCCTTGAGGGCGACGAGTACTACAACTACAACACCACCGACGACGGCTATTCGCTGGTGCGCAATGCCGAGGGCTACTATGTCTATGCCCAGCTTGACGGCACCGGCCGTCTGGCCCCCACCGCCCACGTGGCCCGCGACCTGGGGGAGCGCACGGTGCAGGAGGTGGCCTATCTGCAGACCGTGGGCAAGCAGCTCCGCGGCAAGATGCCGCAGGCAGCGGCGCAGGCCCGGCGGCGCAACAGAGTGGCCCGCCAGCAGACGCTGAATGTCCGCCGTGCCGCCGGCTATGACTACTCAAAATTCAAGGGGCTGGTCATTCTGGTGGAGTACAACGACTGCAAATTCCGCTACGACAACTACGCCGAAATCATGGAGCAGATGATCAATGAGGACAACTACCAGGGCGTGGCCGCCACCAACATCGGCAACATCGCCTGCACCGGCAGCATGCGCGACTTCTATCGCGACAACTCCAGCGGCGCCTTTGTGCCCACCTTCGACGTGGTGGGGCCGGTCAAGGTGAACCGCAGCCAATACTATCCGCGCCCCAACGGCACTTCGGAGGGCGACAACTATGTGCAGCTGATGGTTGACGCCTGCACCGCCGCCGACTCGCAAGTGAACTTCAAGGACTACGACGTGGACAAGGACGGGCTGGTGGACATGATCTACTTCATCTTCGCCGGTCTGCCCTCCTACATCAGCGGCAACGACGGGCACCTGCTGTGGCCCCACCAGTGGGACATCAGCTACGAGCGCCACGTCAGGAAAGACGGTGTCTACCTGGGCCGCTACGCCTGCTCCACCGAGCTCTTCGGCTCTGCCGAAGGCAGCGTGCTGGAGGGCATCGGCACTATGTGCCACGAGTTCAGCCACGTGCTGGGCCTGCCCGACTTCTACGACACTAACAACTACTATGATGAGGGCGATTGCGACAATCCGCAGGAATGGTCGGTGATGGCCAATGGCGCCGACTTCAACTACGGCCGCACCCCCTGCAACCTGTCGCTCTTCGAGCGCTACGCCCTGGGCTTTGCCTACCCGCAGAAGCTCACCGAGCCGGGCAAGTACAGCATTGAGGCCCTGCACAAGGGCAACGGCGGCTACCGCATAGACACCCCCCAGAAGAAAGAGTATTTCCTGCTGGAGAACCGGCAGAAAGTGAAGTGGGACTCGCAGCTGCCAGGCCACGGCATGCTCATCTTCAGGGTCGACTCCACCGATGCCGACGCGTGGATATACAACTTTATCAACGACAACCCTGAACACCCCTACTACCAGCTGATAAGGGCCAAGGGCGGCACCACCTCGTCAGGGCGCGACCCCTTCCCCGGCACCGCCCGCGTGAGAACCATCGACAACACCACCAGCCCGGCCAACCTGCTCTCGTGGGGTGGACTGCAGTCGCCCCTGGGCCTGCGCACCATCACCGAGTCGGGCGGCGTCATCTCCTTCGAGGCCTACAATGCCCACGTGCTGCAGAACATCATCCTGCCCGAGAGCCTGACCCTGTCGGTAGGTTCCTTCGTGCAGCTCAGTCCCAC
This sequence comes from uncultured Prevotellaceae bacterium, assembly GCA_902786565.1. Lineage (GTDB taxonomy): Bacteria > Bacteroidota > Bacteroidia > Bacteroidales > Bacteroidaceae > Prevotella. The sequence continues at coordinate 75,436 of CADACW010000017.1, forward strand.
GCTTGAGCCCGAAGACATTGAGGCCGAACTCCGCTGGAGCTCCGACAACGAGTCGGTGGCCACCGTGACCGCCACCGGCCTGGTCATCGGCCACGCAGCCGGCACCGCCCACATCACCGCCACCGGCGACGGCGGCGTGACCGCCACCTGCACGGTGACCGTCAGCGAGATAGAGACGGTGGCCGACATTGCCCACTTCCTGGCCCTGCCCGAAGGGTCGCTGGCCCGCCTGACGCTCGATGACACCCAGGTGCTCTACGCCTACGATGGCAACATCTTCCTGCGCGACGCGTCGGCAGCCGTCATGCTCTCCGGCGTCTCGCTCAGCGTGGCCCGCGACAATCTGCTCAACGGCACCATCGCCGGCCAGCGCAGCACCCTGAACAACATGCCCGTGATGGTGCCCGTAGACGGGCTGACCACCGACAGCGACATCCGCATCAGCGAGGGCGAGAGCGCCCAGCCGCGCATGGTCACCATGGACAAGCTGGACCAGAGCTGCTATGCCGACCTGGTCAAGGTGATGGGCGCCACGCTGGTGCGCACCGGCGGTGTCTGGGCCGTGCAGGGCGACCAGCGCGTCCGCCTGTGGAACACGTTCCAAATCAAGTCGCCAAAGATTTCGCTGCCGTCGAACATCACCGGCAAATACTTCAACGTGACCGCCATCTATGCCACCAATGTGCTGAACGGCGCCGTCATCAACGAACTCTGCCTGCTCATGTCGCCCGAAGAGGGGACGGCCCCTGCACCCAAGGGCGACGTCAACCTCGACGGAGCGGTCGATGTCTCGGATATCTCCACCATCATCTCAATCCTGGCCCAAGCCCAGTTCGTACAGGAGGCTGACGCCAACGCCGACGGCATCATCGACGTGGCCGACATTGCCACCGTCATCTCCATCATGGCGGGCCAGGAGGCCAGCCGATTCAACCTTGGGCTATGACACGCTTTACGGTCATCACCATCACCTATAATGCCGCCGACGTGCTGGAGCGGACGCTCGACAGCGTGCTGCGGCAGAGCTACCCCGACGTGGAGCACCTCATCGTCGACGGCGCCTCGACCGACGGCACCCTGCCCCTGGCCGAAGCCTACAAGACCCGCAGCGACGACGCCGAGGGCGGCCACACCGTCATCATCCACTCAGAGCCCGACCACGGCATCTACGACGCCATGAACAAGGGCCTCAGCCAGGCCTCGGGCGACTATGTGGTGTTTATGAATGCCGGCGACTTCTTCCCCACTGCCGACACGCTGCAGCAGATAGCCCACAACTGCCACCTCAACGAGAAGGCCAGCGACCAGCTGCCCGCCGTGCTCTATGGCAACACCGACATCGTGGACAACGAGGGCCGCTATCTGCGCCCCCGCCGGCTACAACCGCCCCGCGAGCTCAATTGGCGCTCGTTCCGTCAGGGCATGCTGGTCTGCCACCAGGCCTTCTATGCCCGCACCGACCTGGCCAAGAACCTGCCCTTCGACACCCGCTACCGCTTCTCGGCCGATGTGGATTGGTGCATCCGCGTGATGCGCGAGGCCGACCGGCTGGGCCTGGCCTTGAGCAATGCCGGACAGGTGGTGGCCTGCTACACCGAAGAGGGCACCACCACGCGCAACCACCGCGCCTCACTGCTGGAGCGCTACCGCATCATGGCCCGCCACTACGGCCACGTCTCCACCATCCTCATGCACTGCTGGTTCGTCGTCAGGGCCGTATTCAAATAATCAGAGAAAATGCGAAAGAGTATTCCATTCATCGTCCTATTGGCAGCTTTGCTCGCCTCCTGTTCCGGCGGCAAGGTGAGGTATCGTGTGGGTGTCTCGCAATGTTCGGCCGACATCTGGCGCGACAAGCAGAACGCCGAGCTGAAGATGGGCGCCTATTTCCACAGCAATGTGGAGCTGAAGTTTGCCGCCGCCTACGACAGCGACGAGCGCCAGGTGCAGCAGATAGACAGTCTGGTGCAGAGCGGCATTGACCTGCTCATCGTGGCCCCCAACCAGGTGCAGACCATTTCCCCCGCCATCGACCGCGCCTACGACAAGGGCATCCCCGTCATTGTGTTCGAGCGCAAGACCAGTTCGCAGAAGTACACCGCCTTCATCAGTGCCGACAACTATGAGATGGGCCGCGTGATGGGCGAGTATATCGTCACCCGCCTCCACGGCCAGGGCACCATCCTCGAAATCAAGGGCCTGGAGGGGTCGTCGCCTTCCATCGAGCGGCACAACGGCTTTATGGATGCCATCAAGGACACCCCCGGCATCAAGGTGGCGGCCTCGCTGCAGGGCGACTGGACGGAGCCTACGGCCTACGACGTCACCCGCCAGTGGCTCTCACAACATAAAGATGTGGCCATCGACCTGGTGTTCGGTGCCAACGACCGCACGGCGATGGGCGCCCGCCGCGCTTTCGGTGCGCCCTTCCCCCTGTTCTGCGGCATCGACGGCCTGCCGGGCGAGAATGGCGGCATCATGCTAGTGCGCGATTCGCTGCTCGACGCCTCGTACATCTATCCCACCCACGGCGACCAGATTATCGACCTGGCTGTCAGCATCCTTGAGGGTGCCCCCTACAAGAAAGAGACCCTGCTGATGTCGGCCCTCGTGACGAGCGACAATGCCAAGGTGCTCTATCTGCAGAGCGAGGAGATGATGGAGCAGGCCCATCGCCTGGACTTGCTCCACGAGAAGGCCGACAGCTATCTGCATGCCCTCGACACACAGCGCATCATCAACTGGCTGGCCCTCAGCATCATCGTCCTCCTGGTGGTGGTGTTCGTGCTCTTCTACCTCTCCCATCTGCGCAAGGTGGCATTGCGGCGTGAGCGTGTGGTGCATACGCTGTGGAATATGGAGATAGCCCCTGAAGCCGCCCCCTCCGCCTCTGAGACCGATGCCTCTGCCACCGAAAGCACCCCAGAGACCGCCCCCGCTGCCGAGGAAGACCCCACGGAGGAACCCTGCGCACCCGTCGGTGAGACCACGCCAGGCGCCGTTGGCGGCGCGTTCATCTCCCGCTTCCGCGAGGCCGTAGAGGCCCGGTTGGACAACAGCGACCTCTCGGTCGACGACCTGGCGGCCGACATGAACCTCAGTCGCGTGCAGCTCTACCGCAAGGTGAAGGCTGTCACCGGCTCGTCGCCCGTGGAGCTGTTGCGCACCGCCCGCCTGAACCGCGCCTACCAGCTGCTGCTCACCACCGACAAGAGCGTCTCAGAGGTGGCCTACGCCGTCGGCTTCACCGCCCCCAGCTATTTCACCAAGTGCTTCAAGGAGGAATACGGCATGGTGCCGGGCGATGTGAGGAAATAACAGGTTTCTAACAATAATCGTTCATTCCATCGCAAAATTGTTACATTGCAACATATTTTGCACGGGATGAACGATATTTTTGTGCCTCAACGGTTTGTGATTAGTACTTTTGCAGCAGTTTTCTGAAATTATAAAGTACTAACTAAAAAACGTAATGCAAATGAAACAAGCGAAACGATTGTTTTTGAGCCTTGTGACTCTGCTGCTCTGTACGCTGTCGTATGGGCAGACAGAAATCACGGGTTCGGTGGTCGATGACCTTGGCGAAGGGGTCATCGGCGCCACGGTGAAGGAGAAGGGTACGGCCAACGGCACGGCCACCGACTTCGACGGCAATTTCAAACTAAAAGTTCAGGAAGGCACCATGCTGGTGATTTCCTACATCGGCTACCAGACGCAGGAGCTGCCCGCCAAGAACGGCATGAAGGTGGAACTGTTGCCCGACGACAAGGTGCTGCAGGAAGTGGTGGTGACAGGCTACACCACCCAGCGCAAGGCCGACCTGACAGGTGCCATCTCCACGGTGAGTGTCGACGAGATGGCCAAGCAGAACGAGAACAACCCGATGAAGGCCCTGCAGGGCCGCGTGCCGGGCATGAACATCCAGGCCGATGGAAATCCGAGCGGTGCCGCCACGGTGCGCATACGCGGTGTGGGAACTCTGAACGACAACGACCCGCTTTACATCATCGACGGAGTGCCCACGAAGGCCGGTATGCACGAGCTGAACGGCAATGACATCGAGAGCATCCAGGTGCTCAAGGATGCCGCCTCGGCCTCTATCTATGGTTCGCGTGCCGCCAACGGTGTCATCATCATCACCACCAAGAAGGGCAAGGACGGCAAAATCAAGGTGAATTTCGACGGAAGCGTAGCCACCTCTTTCTATACGAACAAGATTGAGACGATGAACGCCAGCGAGTGGGGCCGCGCCTTCTGGCAGGCATCGGTGAACGACGGCCTGAACCCCTCGAACAACAACCTGGGCTACAACTACGACTGGGGCTACAACGCCCAGGGCATCCCCGTGCTCAACAAGATGACGATGAACATGTATCTCGACGACAACGCCACCGTGCGTGCCGGCGACACCGACTGGTTCGACGAGATAACGCGCACGGGCATCGTGCAGCAGTACAACCTCTCCGTCAGCAACGGCTCTGAGAGGGGCAGCTCGTTCTTCAGCGTTGGCTACTACGACAACAAGGGCACCATCAAGGACTCCTATTTCAACCGTCTCTCCGGCCGTGCCAATGCCGACTACAAGCTGTTCGACGGCAAGGTGGTCATCGGCGAGAATTTCACCATCAACCGCACGAAGGGCGTCGATGCTCCCGGCGGAGTGCTGGAGCACGCCCTGGAGTTCAACCCCAATTTCCCCATCTACGCCGAGAACGGCAAGTATGCCCAGGCCCTCGGCGCCTATTCCGAGCGCGAGAACCCGCTGAGCATGATTGACAATGCCAAGGAGAACGAATACACGCAGTGGCGCTCTTTTGGCGACGTTCACCTGAGCATCACTCCGTTCAAGAATTTCATGATACGCACCACCCTCGGCATGGACTACACGCAGAAGGAGCAGCGCTTCTTCACCTTCCCCATTGCCAACGGTAAGGTGATGCGCACCGAGAGTGCCGTGGAGGGCAAGCAGGAGCACTGGATGCGCTGGATGTGGAACGCCATCGCCACCTACAACCTAGAGATTGGCAAGCACCGCGCCGACGCCATGATTGGCACGGAGGTGAACCGCTCTGACTACAAGATGAACTCGGCCAAGCGCTACGAACTGGCCATCCTCAACACCGACTACATGTGGCCCGGCGCAGGCGCAGGCCGCCAGCTGGCCGATGGCTTCGGCGAGGGTTTCTCGCTCGTGTCGTTCTTCGGAAAGGTGAACTACACCTACGACGACAAGTACCTGGCCTCGTTCACCCTGCGCCATGACGGCTCCAGCCGCTTCGGCGAGAACAAACAGTATGGCACCTTCCCCTCCGTCAGTGCCGGATGGCGCATCAGCGAGGAGAAATTCATGGCCAAGACAAAGAGCTGGCTCGACAACATGAAACTGCGCTACTCATGGGGAAAGACCGGTAACCAGGAAATATCGAACACCGCCCGCTACACCCTCTACAAGTCTGTGGTCTCGACAGGCCTATGGGGCAGCGGACAGGCTGGCTCGTCCTACGACATCGCCGGCAAGAACGGCGGCTACGCCCTGGACAACGGCTACGTGCGCAACCAGCGGGGCAACGACGACATCAAGTGGGAGACCACCACGCAGCACAACATCGGACTGGACTTCGCCCTGAAGGGTAACGAAATCTACGGCTCCTTCGACTGGTTCAACAAGAAGACCACCGACATCCTCCTCTTCATGGAGGGCATCGCCGCCATGGGCGAGGGTGCCGGACAGTGGATTAACGCCGGCGAGGTGAAGAACAACGGTTGGGAACTCACCATAGGCTACCGTCACCGCCTGCCTAATGACTTCTCGTGGGACATCAGCGGAAACATCAGCAAATACACCAACGAGATTACGAAGCTGCCAGAGACGGTGGCCGCCAACGGCAAGTACGGCGGCAACGGCGTGAAGAGCGTCGTCGGCCACGCCATGTTCTCGCAGGTGGGATATATCTACGACGGCATCTTCAAGAGCCAGGCGGAGATAGACAACCACGCCGTGCAGGAAGGCGCCGCCCTGGGACGCATACGCTACAAGGACCTCAACGGCGACGGCATCATCACCGAGGCCGACCAGGACTGGATTTACGACCCGACACCCTCCTTCACCTGGGGCCTGAACATCTACCTGCAGTACAAGAACTGGGACATGACCATGTTCTGGCAGGGAGTGCAGGGCGTTGACGTGGACTGCCGAGGGTTCAAGTCGCAGACCGACTTCTGGGCCAACTCGGCCATCAACGTGCCTTATCTGAACAAGGGCGTGCGCGTGCTCGATGCCTGGACTCCCGCAAACATGGACAGCGACATACCCGCACTGACCACGAGCGACACCAACCGCGAGGGGCGTGTGTCGTCATACTACATCGAGAATGGCAGCTACGTGAAACTGCGCACCATACAGATAGGCTTCAACATGCCCAAGCGCATCACCGAAAAGCTACACATGGACCGCTTGCGCTTCTACGCCTCGGCACAGAACCTGCTCACCATCAAGAGCAGCAAGTTCACAGGAGCCGACCCGGAGACCCCCGGATTCAACTACCCCATACCTCTCAACCTCACCTTCGGACTCAATGTTTCATTCTAAATACAGCAAAAACATGAAAGCGACATATAAACTTATTGCTGGTCTTCTCTGCTGCAACACCGTTGCAGCCCTCACCTCCTGCTCCGGCTTCCTGGAGGAACAGGTGCCACAGGCCACGCTCACCCAGGACGAGGTAAAGAACCCTGAGTATATCGACAACGTGCTCATCTCGGCCTACGCCGGACTGCTCAGCATCGAGGACATGAACTCCTCCTTCTCCCTCTGGAACTACGACACCCGCTCGGACGATGCCTATGTCGGCGGAGCAGACTTCTCCGACGGCGAACCCTTCCACATCCTGGAGAAGAGCAGCGGAGTGATGACCACCGACTGGCCATACAACGACATCTGGAACCGTTTCTACAAATACCTCTCGCGCATCAGCCTGTCGCTCGACATGCTGGCTGTGGCCGACCAGGACAACGCCACCATACAGCAGCGCACCGCAGAGATGAAATTCCTGCGTGCCTACGGACATTTCCAGCTGAAGCGACTGTTCAAGAAAATACCGTTCGTGAACAAGCCCAACATGGAGGAGGACGACTACAACAACCTCTCGAACACTGAGTACAGCAACGACGAGGGATGGCAGCAAATCATCAACGACCTGGAGGATGCCTACGCCGTGCTGCCCGACGTGCAGGCTGAGAAGGGCCGCCCCACGAAGGCCGCCTGCGCCGCTTTCCTGGCCAAGGTCTATCTCTACAAGGCTTACCGCCAGGACGATGCCAACAGCAACCAGGTGACAGCCATCAACGAAGCCGACCTGCAGAAGGTCATCGAGTACACCGCCCCCACCATCTACGCCAACTACGGTCTGGAGACCGACCTGCACAACAATTTCCGCCCCGAGGAGCAGTACGAGAACGGAAAGGAGTGCCTCTGGGCCATACAGTACTCGAAGAACGACGGCACCGTCTATGGCAACCTCAATTTCTCCTACCGACTCATCGTACCCTGTATTCCCAAGGTTCACGATGCCGGCTGCGACTTCTACAAGCCATCCATCAATCTGGTCAACGCCTACCGCACGAACAGCGACGGCCTGCCCGCGCTCGACGGTTCACCCGCCGAGGACTACACCGTCGGTTCCTCTCAGACCGTCGACCCGCGTCTCTTCGTCACCGTCGGCGTTCCCGGAACGCCTTACATGTTCAACACCAACTTCATGATGGACAAGACCAACACATGGAGCCGCTCGGGCGGAACATACGGCTATTTCGTCTCGCTGAAGCAGAACGTCGACCCCGCACTGACCGACAGCTACCTCTTCGTGTGCGACAACCAGTGGGCCAGCTCCATGAACCGCGTCGTATTCCGCTATGCCGACGTGCTGCTCATGCGTGCCGAAGCCATGGCACAGACCGGCAATACCGCCCAGGCCATAGCACTCGTCAACCAAGTGCGCACGCGCGCTGCCGATATGGCCCGCAACAGCATCGTAGCTAACTATCCCAATAAATATGGCGTGCACTATGCCATTGGCAAATATAATGGTACATACTCCAAAGACGAGGCCATGAAGATTGTCAAGATGGAGCGCCGACTGGAGCTGGCCATGGAGAGCGAGCGATTCTTCGACCTCGTGCGCTGGGGCGACGCCGCCACCGTCATCAACCGTTTCTATAGCACGGAGAGCGAGAAGATGAATTTCCTCAGCGGCTCGATGTTCACAGCCAACAAGAACGAATATCTTCCCGTGCCCTGGGAGCAGCTCTCGGCATCTAACGGACACTACACGCAGAACTGCGGACAGTGGTAATTGTTAATTTAGAGTGAAGAATGAAAAATGAAGAATTTGCTACCGCTTTGGCGGGGCTAAAAAACAATAGAATTATGAATAATCAGGCTAAAAATTGTAATAAGGAAAGAAGCATGGACATGATGATGAAGTTGCTCTGCGCAGCATTCTTCATCCTTCATTCTTCATTCTTCATTTCCTGCAGCGATGACAACACGGGCAGCATCGACGTGAGCGGTTCGTGCCTCGTGGAGAAGTTCGTGCTCAACGGACAATATGAAGCCACCATCAACACCGAAAAGCGACTGGTGAAGGTGAAGGTGCCAGTGGACTTCAACCAAAAGGGTAACATGGAGGTGACCGCCCTGACGGTGTCGCCCGGTGCACAGACCAACATGAAAGTGGGCGACCACGTGAACTTCGACGGCGACCGCACCCTGCACATCTTCAATGGCGACCTCGTCATGGACTATCAGGTGAGCGTGCGCAACGACGAGGCACTGCTCAAGCTCTTCATCCTCGAGGGTGTGAAGGGAGCCATCAATCAGGACGACAAGACTGTCAACGTCAGCGTGATGGCCAACAGCGGCATTGACCTGGAGAACGCCACCTTTGAGGTGGAGTGCAGCGAGGATGCCACCTGCAGCCCCGCCAGCGGGACAAAGGCCAACTTCCGCGAGCCATTCCAGCTGACACTCACCGACAACACCGCCACCAACACCTATACGGTCAACGTGACGCTCATCGAGAACCCCGTGGCCATCTTCGTGGGCGATGCCGAGAATGTGGAACTGCTCAACGACGAGGAGAAGGCCGCTGCCAAGTGGCTGACAGGCAACGTCGAGGGTGCCGCCTACGCTTCATGGGACATGGTGGCCAGCGGCAGCATCTCGCTCGACGAGTGCAAGCTCATCTTCTTCCACCGCCACAGCCCTGCCTACGGCAATTACAACGGATTTGCCGAGGCTGCTACAGGCGCCATGACGGCACTGCCCAAGATGAAGGAGTTCTGGAAGAACGGAGGTGCCTTCGTGCTCAGCCGCTCGGCCGTGAACTACGCCATCGCCCTCGGTGCCATGCCCGAGAACGTCTATCCCAACAACTGCTGGGGCGGCGGAGGCGGTGAAGGCTCCGACCTCATGGGCGACGACCCCTGGCACTTCTTCGCCTACGACGTCAACCACCCGCTGTGGAAGAATCTCGTCACCTATCCCGGCGCACCCGACGATGCCGTCTATACGCTCGACAACGGCTACACCATCTGTAACACCACGTCGCAGTTTGCCCTCTGGAATCCCTACACCGGCGTGGAAGCCTTTGAGGAAATCACCGGCAATCGCGGTCTGGCTCATGGTGGCGACGGTGCCATCGTGGCTTGGGAGCTGAAGGCTGCCAACGGCAACTACGGCAAGGGGGGCATCATCTGCTTCGGCACAGGACTCTTCGACTGGAACTCGCCAACGCCCTACACATCCGTCTATCATGACAACATGGGACGCATCATGCTCAACGCACTCGATTACCTAACCAAATAAAAAAGCCACCATTATGAAAACCAACAATATGAAGCATTACCTCCTGGATTGTCTCCTATGCTGCAATATCATTGCAGCCCCAGCAACCCTCGCCTCCTGCAGTGACGACGATTTCAGCGGCGACCCCGACCGCGACTGGGCAGGCACCACCACCTTCTTCACACCTACCGACGAACAGGGCTTCGGCACCTACTACACCCCCACCGTGGGACGTGTCGGCGACCCCATGCCCTTCTACGACCAGCGGACAGGAGAATTCAAGGTGCTCTACCTGCAGGAGTTCATCAATAACATGAGCCACCGCTTCCACCCCATCTGGGCCGTGGCCACCAAGGACGGCGCCAGCTACGAGTCGCTGGGCGAACTGCTGCCCTTCGGCGCCAACGACTATCAGCAGGATGCTGCACTCGGCACAGGCTGCGCCTACGAGAAGGACGGCACCTACTACATCTACTACACAGGCCACAACGGCAACTGCAAGAACCGCGAGGTGGTGATGCGCGCCACGTCCTCCGATTTCAAGACCTGGACGAAGGACGAGCTGTGGACACTCAACGGCCCCGACTACGGCTACTCAGGCAACGACTTCCGCGACCCGCAGGTCTTCGTGGCCGACGACAACCTCTACCACATGGTCATCGCCACCTATCCCGCCGGCGGAGGCGACCCCTGCTTTGCAGAGTTCAAGTCAGCCGACCTGAAGACCTGGGAGCATGTCGGCCGCATCCGCATGATCTGGGACCGTATGCTCGAGTGCCCCGACATCTTCAAGATGGGCGACTACTGGTACATGGTGTACAGCGAGAGCTTCCGCACCTCGTGGAGCCGCAAGGTGAAGTACATGATGGCCCGCAGCTACAACGAGCTGAAGAGTTGCTTCAACGATGGTCCGAAGTGGCCCGCCGACGGCCATGAGGGCGTGCTCGACAGCCGAGCCTTCTACGCCGGCAAGACGGCCTCCAACGGCACCGACCGCTTCATCTGGGGATGGTGCCCCTTCCGCTCGGGGGGCGACATCCACGAGAAGAACATCAACGTGGGCGCCGGCGACGGCAACGAGCCGAACTGGAGCGGTGCCCTCGTCTGCCACAAGCTCATACAGCATGCCGACGGCACGCTGACACTCGGAGCCGTGCCCGCCATGGCCGCCAAGTACAGCAAGACCGTTGCTGCAAACGTGATGGCTTCCAACGGATACAACGGTGGGGCGCTGAGTGGCGACGGGGCCTTCGTGCTCTACAACCGCTTGGGCACTTGCAACCACATCGCCTTCACGGTGAAGACCTCGAACAACTGGGACAAGTTCGGCATCTCCTTCGTCCGAGGCACTGACTCGAAGAAATACTACACCATAGTGGTCAACCCCGAGGATGAGAACCACCGCAAGGTGAACTTCGAGCAGGAAGGCGAAGAGGGCAAGGGATTCATAGAGGGCATCGACGGATACTGGTTCGAGCGCCCTGCCGACAACACATATAACGTTGACATCTACACCGACAACTCAGTCCTGGTGATGTATATCAATGATGTCTGCGCCTACACACAGCGCATCTACGGCATACAGAAAAACTGCTGGAGCATCAACAACTACGGAGGCTCCGTCACCGTCAGCGACGTGAAGGTCAGCCAGCAATAGTAAAACGGCCAAACGGACAAGGCTGTTAGTTCTTGCCATTGGTTAGGAATTGTTTTTCAGGATAACTTTTTAAATCAATTAGCCAATGTGTGTCCGACGATTTCCTGTCGGGCACACATTGGCTTTTGTGCTAATTCCTTGCCGAAAACATACCCAAAGGGCTAAAAATTGCTGAAAAGCGGCAAAATTCTTTGGAATACCTGAAAACACGTTAGTTTTATTAGTTAGTAGTTAGTTATTTTTATGAGAAAGTACTGTTTCTCGTGTTTAGCAATGGTGGCTGCCCTCTCGGCAGCTACCATTGTAGGTTGTTCAAAAGATGACCATGGTCAGGACTACAACCCGCTCATTGACGACCCCAAGGAGGAAGAGCAGCAGCCTGCTGACGATGGTGGTTCTGCCACTGCCGGGTACGACGAGTTGTATCGTCCTCAGATTCACTACACTCCTGCCAAGAACTGGATTAACGACCCCAACGGATTGGTTTGTGTCGATGGTGTTACCAGTCGTCTGTCGAAATCTTCACCCAACAGGGCACTATGGCCATGACGAACCTTGTGTTCCCGCAGTCCATCTACAACAGCTTGACGGTTGAAGGTGCCACGTGTGAGGCTAAGGTTCGAGAGCTGAAGAGTGTTTGGAAGAAATAGTCAGCAGAGCAGAAGAGATAGTTCTCAAAGTGACGCCCAGGCTTCCACGTGGAAGTCTGGGCGTTTGTCTCAAATATCAATTGTTAATTGTCAGTCTGGCGGTGGGAAAGCCTTTGGCTGCGACGGTCAGCACGGCCTTTCCTTTCTTGCCTGCCTGGCGGACGACGGCGAGGGCACGGCCATGCCACACGTGGTGACGGGCGTCGAAGTAGGGGTCATTGTCCTTGATGTCGGCATTGCCTGCTGCCAGCAGGGTGGCAGCGCCAGTCACGCTGAAGGTCAATTCGGTGTCGGCGGTGGGCACCACGCGGCCCTGGGCATCGACTATCTCAACGGCGACGAAAGTGAGGGGCGTTAATTGATAATTGGGCGTCGGCTTGGGTTCTGGGGTGAGGCGTATGGCTACGGGTGCTCCGGCGGTCTGCAGCTGGGCACGCTCGGTGCCAGCCACGGTGCGCAGTGTGCCCGGCTGGTAGTTCAGGGTGAAGACGGTCTTCATCTCCTTGGTCTCCTGCTCGCCAATCAGCTGGTCGTTCAGATAGAGGCTCACCTTCGGCTGGCGGCTGTACACCTCTACCTGGATGGGCTTGCCCTCCCAGCCGGGCCAAGTCCAGCTCTGCTGTGTGGGCCATGTGCTCCACATCGATGTCTTCACCTTGCCGATATAGCCGTCGGGCTCGCGCACGGCAATGGCCGTTGGGCCGCCGTTCCAGAGCATTGAGCGATAATAACTGATGGGCTTACGCATGCCGGTCAGGTCTACATCGCCGCAGTAGGCGGCATGCCAGGGGTATAGCGGACGCTCCCACGACTCGCCGGGCACATCGCCCTCGTAGTAGGTACGGCCAATGCCCGACTCGCCTATGTAGTCGTGTCCGGTCCACACGAAGTCGCCCAGAATGTAGTCGTGGTTCAGCACGGTCTGGTAGTTGCGCCAGGCGTCACGCGGGTAGCTCTCCGTCTGCATCATCACACGGCTTGGCACACGCTCGTGGTCGCTCTCGGCCTTGAAAATCATATAGTTATAGCCCACAATGTCGTGTTCGGCAGCCAGCGGGTCGTAGATGTCCCAGTCGCGGTCCCAGGCGGCCAGTGCCGAGGTGACGGGCCGGTGCTGCGGGTCGTCGGCACGGACACGTGCCCTGAGGTGGTGGGCCGTCTTGACGATTTCAATCTTCTTGCGCTCTATCACCTCGTTGCCCGTGCTCCAGCAGAAGATGCTGGGGTGCAGGCGGTCGCGCAGCACCATGGCATCGACATCGCGCTGCCACCACTGGTCGAACAGGGTGGAGTAGTCGAAGTTGTTGTCGTTCTTCTTCTCCCTCCAGCCGTCGAAAGCCTCGTCGATGACCAGCAACCCCAACTCGTCGCAAGCGCTGAGGAATGCCTCCGAAGGCGGGTTGTGAGATGTGCGCACGGCGTTGAATCCAGCCTGCTTCATCAGCCGGGCCTTGCGGTATTCGGCATCGTCGTAGGCAGCGGCTCCGAGTATGCCGTTGTCGTGGTGCACGCAGGCACCATTGAGCAGCAGCGGCTGGCCGTTGAGCAGCAGTCCGCGCTCGGCGCTGTATTCGATGGTGCGCAGGCCGTAGGTCACGGGTATGCAGTCGCCTTCGGGTATAGTGAGTTCGGTATGATAGAGATAGGGGTCGCTGGGCGACCAGAGGCGGGCGTTCTCCACCTTGATGGTGCGCTGAAGCGGACGTGTGGAGCCGTCGGGCAGCACAACCGTGGCGGTGAAGTCGACACGGCAGGTGCCAGCAGCCGCAGCACCGGTCAGGGTATAGGCAACGCTCCAGTCGTCGATGTAGGTTTGAGGGGTGGTGACGAGCCACACATTGCGGTAGATGCCTGAGCCTGAGTACCAGCGGCAGTTGGGTTGCTGCGCATTGTCAACGCTGACCACCACCTCGTTGCGCCCTATATTAATATAAGGTGTGGCGTCTACCCAGAACGACGAGTAGCCGTATGGCCATCCGCCGGCCAGATGGCCGTTGACGTAGACGTGCGAGTTCATGTAGACGCCCTCGAAGTAGAGGCGCACCTTCTTGTCGGCGTAGGCCTTGCCCAGCGTCAGTGTGCGCCGATACCAGCCCTTGCCCGTAGGCAGATAGCCACCGGCACCGCCTGCGGGTGCCGTCTTGTCAAACTGGTGCCTGATGCTCCAGTCGTGGGGCAGCGTCACGGCCTGTGCGCGGGTGAAGTCGCTGTCGTTCTCTACAAACTGCCATTCAGTGTTGAGCAGCTGCTTGCGCTGGATGGCCGTGGTCTTTGCCGCTGCGGCCTCAGCCGAGGTCAGCAGCATCGCTGCCATGAGCAGCGTGGTAGTCGTCCGGTGGATGGTCATGTTTTTTTCAGTTCTTTTGCTTAGGCATCTATTCTGATGCTGAGACGGAATGACGGTCTCTATACTTGAAATAAATAAGCCCTACTATGGCAAGCAAGGCCATTGAGCCTGATACAATTAATGTGTTCATTTCTTCTTTCCTTTCTTACTATTTTGTTTAGGAGTATCGTCAGAGACAAGGATTAGGCCGATGATTAACACCACTATGGAAAGTATAACAACCATGTACACTATGATAGGCTCCTCCATGTCAGCAAAAATAGTAGATAGCAGCAGTGCCGTTACCATATACTTTGCGATGTCCATCAGCCATTTGCCAAACTCTTTCTTCATCTTGGCTGCAAAGTTAAGCATTATTCCTCAGACCGCCAAAGGATTCGCCGGAAAAAAAACGCGGGGAATCATTAAAAACTACAGCCGCAGGACATCGGGCGGATGCCTGCGGCTGTAAAACGTTCGCGCCGTTCGCATTACAAATGCTTATATTCAGTCCCGCCGGATTCTTGGACGAGCCAAGCGTCACCCTGCGGGATGCCGAGCGGCAAATCCGGCGGAACGGAGGTGTTTACTTCACTACGTTAGAGGGCAATTAGTTGCGGATTTTAGGCTATCAAGTTCTCTGCTGCTTGCAATCCTGCGGGAGAGGATGGTGCCGTCGGGGGCGAAGATAATCTTGTGAGGGATCCCGGTTTCCCAGCCGTTGAAACGGCTGGCTATCGCTGTCTGGCCCCTATGGTGCATTGGGTTGCATAAGTGCGAAACTCCTTTAATCCCCTAACTTGAGTGTCAGTTTTTTTTATTCCCACCAAAAACAGCCCAAATACCCCCCTCAGAGATAAGTGCCACTTATCTCGGAGATAAGTGCCTTTTATCTCGGAGATAAGTGGCACTTATCTCTGAGTCCGCTTTGGGCCCCTTTTGGAGATGTAAAACTTTTTCCAACCATCACCTTGCTGATTGCGAATTGAATCTCGGTTTACTGTATGGCCACTTTGCGGCCATCGACGATGTAGAGCCCCCGCTTCGGCTGCCCCTTCAGCTGACGGCCAGAGAGATCGAAGCATTTGCCTTTTGCCGGTTGGTCGTTGCGGTATTGGGGAATCTCTTCAATTCCATTGACAATCAGCGAGGCTTTGAGCGGCAGGAGCGTCCACTGCCGGTGGATGGGCGTGGGGTTGCTGTCCTGATACTGCCAGACGGTGATTGTGGTGCCCGCCGCCGTCGACTCGTTGCTGAGGTCGAAGCCGTGGCTGCGGCCCTTGCTGGCCAGTATCTTGAAGAAGGGGTAGTCTACCATATCTATATAGAAGTTCTGCTCGCTGGCCAGTGCCTCCTGTGCCGTCAGCGACGTGCTGTTGCTGTTGCGGTGGGCGGTGAGGCGCAGTCCGAGGGCGTTCTGCAGTCCGTAAGTGCCGTCGCCCATTTCGGTCAGTGTCCACCGCTGGGCATCGCCGTAGTTGATGTCCTCGATGGTCACCCGGCTGCCCGTTGCGGTGATGGCGCGTGTGGTCTCGTGGCGTGGTATGATGAGGTACTCGCCGCCGTCTCTGAGCAGTTGGTCAGGACCTGCAGCCTCGCTGTGGGCGGGAATGATGAGTGTGGCAATGGACTGGGCGGGCATGACGACCGTCATCGTGGTGCCGTCGAGGGTGATGCCATTTTTGTTGCTGGCCAGATTCATGCTCGCCGATGTGCGGTAGGCCCTGATGGTGTTGAGCGCAGGCACGTCGGTGAAGAGCGAGAGGTCGATGGTGTGCACGGTTTTGGAGCCTTCGTTGAGCAGCACAAGCACCAGCGTGTCGCGGTCGGCATTGACGGCGGCCAGCGACTGCGGGCAGGGCGAAGTGATGATGTCGTAGCCGTGGCGGATGAAGCGTGTGCAGTGCTGGCGCACGTAGTAGTTCTTCACCTTCTTGTAGGTCTGGTTGGCGAAACTGCCCTGTATGGTGCACCACTGGTCGTTGGCCTCCTCCATGTACTGCCAGTCAATCCACGCTTCGGGTTGTATGTAGCGCACGTCGTTGATGAGGCGTTGGGCCAGGGCGAGGTTGCCGCCGAGGCCATTGCCGCCGGAGCCGGTCTCGCTCATCCACAACGGCATGTCGGCCTGATGGGCCAGCAGGGCCAGACGGGCACGGTCGGCATTGCTGGCCTGATAGGTGTGGGTGTTCCACTGTCCCACCTTCGACAGCACGCCAGCTTTCTGATACTCCTTGAATCCCTGTACCGACAGGCCCACATTGGTCTCGTCGCTGGCGGAGATGACCGTGCTGAGGCCCGATGCGCGCAAGATGGGCTCCAGCACACGTATGAAATTGATTTGCGACTGATAGTCGAAATGGCAGCCCTCCTGCGGGCCGTTGGCATACCAGAAGCCGGTGACCGACTCGTTGAAGGGTTCGAGCGTCTTGAACTCGATGCCGTACTCGTCTTTGTAGTGTTTGCACACATCTACAAGATAATGGGCAAACTCCTCGTAGTACTCAGGCTTCAGGTTGTCCTTGCCGCCGTCGGTGTTGCCGCTGACGCAGCCGCTGTAGGTCATATAGTAGGGACAGGAGTTGCTGAACGCCTCGAAGACGGCATCGGGCCGTTTCTCCTTGATTTTCAGCATTATCTTGCGCTGTGCGGCATCGCGGTCCCAGTGATAGGCGTCGCCGCTGAAGTCCTTGAAGCCCTCCATCTCGGCGCGCAGGCCCTTGCCGCGCCCCATGTGGTGCGGGTCGCAATTGCGGTTCTCGGGGTCGTCGCCGCCACCGATGTTATAGCGGAAGTGGGTGTAGTTCAGCCCGGTGGGACTGACCAGCCAGTCTACAATCTGGTCGATTTTCTCGTCCGGCCACTTGCCGCACTGTCCGGCCCACCAGCAGAGCGACACGCCCCAGCCGTCGAAGTGCTGGCGCACCACCTGCGGACAGACCATGTAGCGGAGGGTGTCGGTGGGCGGCGTGCCGTTCACCTTCTCGCTGAAGTACCACTGGTGCTTCATGTCGTTGCCGTCCTTGTCGGTGAAGACTTTCTGATGGGCATCGTTGCTGTCGGTGCCCATAAATCTGCTGTTGGCCTTGCAGCGTATCCTGACATACTGGCCCGAGCCCTGCTCGATGCTCCATTGGGCCTCGTCGGCCGAACCGTCGTCAATGAATGTTGAGTTCCACTGCCCTGACATGGACAGGAATTTCTCTTGCCCGGCCACCTGAATGGTGTAGTAGCCCTGGCCGGAGGGCGTCACGGTCATCTGTTGCGGATTGGCAATGCCGGGGGCCTCGGTCCACCCGCCATCGTCTGTGCCGCACTCAAGATGGTTGCCACTGCTGTGCATCAGAAACAGCGTAGTGGCCTCGCTGAAACTGGTCTGGCCGAAAGCCCCAGCAAAGGCTGCCACGGCCAAAAACAATAGAAGTAATTCCTTTTTCATACCATATTATAATATAATGCCGCTGCAAAGTTACGAAAAGTCGAGCGCAAAACAAAGAAACTTGTTTCTTTTTTTTTTGGCGGCACGGAGCAAAGTAAAAATTCCCACCGTGGGAATGTTTGGGGTGGAACGCTGAAGAAATTGGAATAGCAGGAAAAATCGGCGTCGTGGTAGCAATAATCGTTCAATAACAAGTAAAAATGTTACATTGAACGATTTTTCTTTAACTATGTTACAGAAATAGCAGCGTATTTTTGGGGAAATGCGTACATTTGCACCATAATTGTTCGATTAACTAAAAACTTAAGAAATGAAAAAGCTATTATTCTCTCTGATTGCAGCGATGGTGGTGTCACTGGCCAAGGCCCAGGTGACACCGATGGTGCTGGGCGACAAACACGCCATGCTGCGCACTCAGACAACGAAGTTCGTGCTTCTGCCTGTGCAGGAGACGGAGGAAATTGCGTCTATCGCCGTGCTCGACGGGCGCAACGAGATGGTGCAGCGGCTGAACGTGAAGCTGGCCGTTGACCGTGTGGACTATTATGTGCCCTACGAGCTGAAGGGTGCCCGCCTTCTGGACATCGAGTTCCACGGCGACCGCCGGCAGAAGGGAGCCGTGGGCGAGTTCGTGTGCTGGAAAGAGATGAAGTTCTCCGACACTTTCGACACGACCAACCGTGAGCATTTCCGCCCCCTCTACCACCACACTCCGCTCTACGGATGGATGAACGACCCCAATGGCATGTTCTACAAGGACGGGGTCTGGCACCTCTACTATCAGTATAACCCCTACGGCTCGCAGTGGGAGAACATGCACTGGGGCCACTCCACATCGAAGGACCTGGTGCACTGGGAGGCCCAGCCTATGGCCTTCGAGCCCGACTGGCTGGGCAGCATCTTCAGTGGCTCGTGCATCACCAATGGCTCTGACGTTGTGGCCTTCTACACCTCGGCCGGGCATCACCAGACGCAGTCGATGGCAGTGTCGAAGGACAACGGGCGCACCTTTAAGAAATATGAGGGCAACCCTGTCTTGACATCCAGCAAGCCCGACTTCCGCGACCCCAACGTGTTTTGGCATGAGCAGACGAAGCGCTGGATTATGATTCTGGCTGTGGGGCAGGAGATGCAGATTTACTCCTCTGCCGACCTGAAGGCCTGGAAGTATGAGTCGTCGTTTGGCCAGGAGTATGGCTGTCACGGTGGCGTGTGGGAGTGTCCTGACCTGTTTATGATAGGCGACAAGTGGGTGCTGCTCTGCAACATTAACCCCGGCGGCCCGTTTGGCGGCTCGGCAACGCAGTATTTCGTGGGGCAGTTCGACGGTCATAAGTTCACTTGCGAGTCGATGCCGAAGGTGACGAAGTGGATGGACTATGGCAAGGACCACTATGCCACGGTGTCGTTCTACAACGCCCCGGAGAACCGCCGCGTGGTGCTGGCTTGGATGTCGAACTGGCAGTATGCCAACCAGGTGCCTACGAAGCAGTTCCGCTCGGCCAACTCTATTGCCCGCGACCTTGGCCTCTTTACCCACGGCGAGGAGACCTACGTCAGCGTGGTGCCCTCAAAAGAGATGCTCGCCCTGCGCGGCGCAAAGGTGAAGAAGCCTACGGAGGCTTGTGAGATAGTGGTTGACATGAAGGGCCAGACGGAGATTGTGCTGTCGAACACGAAGGGTGAGCAAGTGGTGATGACCTACGACGCCGCGAAGCAGACCTTTGCCATGGACCGCACGAAGAGCGGCGACGTGAGCTTCAGCGAGGCTTTCCCCTGTGTGACTGTGGCTCCCACCTACGGCACTATCAAGCAGCTGCGCCTCTTCATCGACCGCTGCAGCATCGAGGCCTTCGATGCCGAGGGCAAGATGGCCATGACCAACCTCGTATTCCCCTCGGAGCCTTACAACACAATAAAGGTAAAGGGCGGAAAGGCAACAATCTACCAAATTGAAAATTAATAACTGACAATTGATATTATGAGTAAAACAAGTAAACTGGCCCTCATCCCCGTGATGCTCTGCTTCTTCTGCATGGGCTTCGTGGATCTGGTGGGCATTGCCTCCAATTATGTGAAGGAAGACCTCTCGCTGACCGACTCTGTGGCCAACGTGTTCCCCTCGCTGGTGTTCTTCTGGTTCCTCATCTTCAGCGTTCCCACCGGTATGCTGATGAATAAGATTGGCCGCAAGAAGACTGTGCTGCTCTCGCTTGTGGTGACGGTGGTGTCACTGTTGCTGCCCCTGTTTGGCGAGTCCTTCGGCATCATGCTCATGGCCTTCTCCCTCTTGGGCATCGGCAACGCCCTGATGCAGACCTCGCTCAACCCGCTGGTGTCAACGGTGATGGGCGGCGGCAACCTTGCCTCGACGCTCACCTTCGGACAGTTCGTCAAGGCCATCGCCTCGTTCTCGGCTCCTTATCTGGCCATGTGGGGTGCTACGATGGTCATCCCTGAGTTTGGGCTGAATTGGCGCGTGCTCTTCGCCATCTTCTTCATCGTCGGCGTGCTCTCCACCATCCTGCTTTTTGTCACTCCCATCGAGGAACCGCCCATCGAGGGCAAGCCCTCCACCTTTGTGGAGTGCTTCAAGCTGCTAGGCACCCCCATCGTGCTGCTGTCGTTCCTCGGCATCATGTGCCACGTGGGCATCGACGTGGGAACAAACACCACAGCTCCGAAGATTCTGATGGAGCGCTTGGGCATGTCGCTCAATGAGGCCGCTTTCGCTACCTCGCTCTACTTCATCTTCCGTACCATTGGCTGTCTGACGGGGTCGTTCTTCCTCCGTGTGCTGAAGATGCGCACCTTCTTCATCATCTCTGTTGTGCTGATGGCCTTGTCAATGTGCGGCCTGTTCTTCGGACACGAGCAGTGGGTGCTCTACACGGCCATCGCCCTTGTGGGCTACGGCAACTCCAACGTGTTCTCCATGTGCTTTGCCACCGCCCTTGAGTCGATGCCCACCAAGCAGAACGAGGTCAGTGGCCTGATGATTATGGGTCTCTTCGGCGGAACAGTCTTCCCCTTGCTTATGGGCTTTATGAGCGATGCTATGGGGCAGGCCGGCGCCGTGCTGGTCATGGCCGTGGGTGTGCTCTATCTCTTTACGTATATCAAACAACTAAAAACCGCATAAATCAATTATGAATCAGAAACGTTATGTTGTAGGACTCGGAGAAGTGCTGTGGGATGTACTTCCCGAAGGTAAGAAACTGGGTGGCGCACCCGCCAACTTCGCCTATCATGCCGGGCAGTTCTTAGGCATGGACAATACCATCGCCGTGAGTGCGCTGGGCAACGACAAACTGGCCGACGAGACAGTTGACGCCCTGAAGGAGCACGGGCTGAACGACCTGCTGCCCCGCGTGCCTTATCCTACGGGCACAGTACAGGTGCAGCTCGACGAGCAAGGCATCCCCACGTATGACATCAAGGAGAACGTGGCCTGGGACAACATCCCCTTCGACGAGGACATCGCCCAGATAGCCCGCAACTGCCGCGCCGTGTGCTTCGGCTCGCTGGCACAGCGCAATGTGGTGAGCCGCGAAACCATCCAGAAGTTCCTCGATGCCACACCTGCCGACTGCCTGAAAATCTTCGACATCAACTTGCGCCAGCAGTTCTACACCCAGGAGATTCTGCGCGAGTCGTTCCAGCGGTGCAACATTCTAAAGATTAACGACGAAGAGCTGGTGCTCATCGGCCGTATGTTCGGCTAT
This sequence comes from uncultured Prevotellaceae bacterium, assembly GCA_902786565.1. Lineage (GTDB taxonomy): Bacteria > Bacteroidota > Bacteroidia > Bacteroidales > Bacteroidaceae > Prevotella. The sequence goes on from CADACW010000017.1 coordinate 97,077, forward strand.
CCCGGCCTGGACATTGAGAACAAGTGCTGGCTCATCCTGGGCAAGTACAACCTGGACATGCTCGTCCTGACCTGCGGCACCAACGGCTCGTATGTCTTCACGCCCGGCCAGATGTCGTTCCAGGAGACACCGAAGGTCAAGGTGGCCGACACCGTCGGAGCCGGCGACTCGTTCACGGGTTCCTTCGTGGGCAGCATCCTCAATGGCAAGTCGGTGCCTGAGGCTCATCGCACCGCCGTACAGGTCAGCGCCTTCGTCTGCACCCAGAACGGCGCCATGCCCGCTCTGCCGCAGGAGTTGCTCAAATAAGGGCGAATCATCCACCATTATGATATGCCAGGGCAGACATTCCAGTCGTGCCCTGGCTTTTTTGTTGATTTTAGTGGTAAAAATTGGTCTGCGACGCAAAAATCCTCCTGATTGACGCTTTTTTGCTCCCTACAAATAGAAAAATAGTGTAATTTTGCAGCCAAGAACTTTATTATTAACCCAAATTTATCTATTCCAACCCATTATGAAGAAACTTTCAACTATTATCTTCCTCCTGTCGTTGGCTTTCGGCCTCTCGATGCAGGCCAAGAAGGTGCACACCCTGGGCGACTCCACGATGGCACCTTACGATGAGAACGCCACAGTCACCCGAGGCTGGGGCATGTACTTCGGCAACTTCCTCACCAACGGCTGGACCAGTGTGAACTACGCCAGGGGCGGACGCGACTCTCGCGGCGGTTACAACGAGTTGTGGCAGAACGCCAAGAGCAGCGTCCAGGCCGGCGACTATGTGCTTATCCAGTTTGCCCACAACGACGAGAAAATAGGTGGTGCCGACCGTGACGCTGTCTATAATTATTATATTAGCAAGGGTATGACCACCGAGGCCGCCGCACTCGACACCCGTGGCACCACGCCCTCGACCACCTACAAGGAGTGGCTCACCAAAATAGTCAACGAGGTGAAGGCCAAAAATGCCACACCCGTGCTCGTTTCGGCCGTCTGCCGCTGCTATTTCTCCAACGAGAAGATCAACCGTGCCGGACGTCACGATTTGGGCGACAAGTTCACCATCCTCACCGATAACGGACTGGTGGAGGGCAACAAGGTTGGCACCGATGACCACTCGATGGACTACTCCTACCACATGAAGCAGTTGGCGGCTGAGCTTGGCGTGGACTTCATCGACATGACCACCGCCACCAAGGAACTGTATGAGAGCTATGGCTCGACAAAGTGCAAGGCCACGCTCTTCAACGAGAACGACAACACCCACTACAACGCCACGGGCGCTCTGCTCGCAGCCCGTCTCTGTGCACAGCTGATGAAGGAGCAGGGCATCCTGAGTGATGCCATCATTGTGCCCACCGACCTCTCGGTGAACCCTGCTGTGGCCGATATGGGTGACGGCTATAAGGGCCAGACAGCCACCAAGGAACTGACGCTCAACGGCTTCGGACTCTCGCCTGCCGAGGGCACCATCAGCATCACCGCCACCGACGGCATCGAGCTCTCGCTTGACAAGAAGACATGGGCCAGCAGCCTCAGTGTGGACTATAAGAACGGCACGCTCGTGCAGACCTTCTTTGCCCGTGTGCAGCTTGCCGACACCGGCCTCTTCACAGGCACTATCACTGCCGCTCAGGGCAGCAAGAGCATTGACGTGCCTCTCTCGGTAAACATCATCGAACTGGGTGGCGGCGCCCCTTTTAGCGTCACGTGGCCTTTGACCGCCAACGATGCTGCCGTCACCGTGCCTGACGGCTTGCCTGTCGGGGATGTGAAGTACAGTATGCTCACCAAGTATGGCAACAACGCCGACTACGGCACTCTGGCATACGTTGAGGGCGGCTGGGCAAAGGCCGAGGACGACGATCCTGACCGCTATGTGCAGTTCAGCTTGCGCTGCCCTGAGGGTCAGACAATCGACATCAACAACATCGCAATGCTTGTAGGCGCACGCGGCGGCAATGGTATGCGTTGCCACGTCTACTACTCCACTGACGGGTTCCGCACCCGTACCACCATCTATGCCCCCTCGTCGATGACATCGAACACAATGAACACCGTTGAGGCACAGCCGGTCATCAGCCTTGAGGAGGGCGAGGAGCTGCAGCTGCGCGTCTATCCCTGGTACACCAGCAATGCCACGGGCAAGTATATCTGTGTGAAGGACCTGACCGTCAGCGGCCAGATGAAGAGTGCCGGGGGTGTAAACATTGAGGGCAATATTCTCTTCAAACTCGACAAGGGCGGCGTGGAGCAGGCCGACGATGCCGTCTTCACCCCCTCCGACATGCAGGCTGGCTTTGCCGCCAAGAAATTCACTGCCGGCAGCTCGCTCACCTTGAACGGCACCACTACCTACACCGGACAGAACAACGAGAAGACCACGCAGACCAGCATCTACAACGGCACCGATGGCTCGTTCCCCTCTACTCCCACGCCGGAAAACACGCTGACATTGACACTCACACCAGAGGACGGCTATCAATTCGTGCCCGCCAAACTGTCGTTTGAAGGTGCCCGCTATGGCACCGACGGTGGCACGCTGACCGTCAGCGCCGCTGTTGGAGACAATCAGCAGACCCTCTGCGAGAAGGCTAATGTGAACCGCAGCGGCAAGAGCCTCGACTTGTCGCAGTTCAGCTTCGAACTGAGCAATCTCGTGGCCTCGTTCGACGAGCCGCTACGTCTCAACTTCTCGTTCATCGGACTGGGCAAGACCAAGACTATGGGACTCTCCAACATCGTCGTTGAAGGGCAGCTCGTGGGTAGCAGCTCTACCACCACGAAATATGCGTTGAACACCATCGTCGAGCCTGCCGAGGCCGGAACCGTCACCCGTGAGCCAGACCTCACGTCGTACAAGGAAGGTGCTGAGGTGATACTCACCGCCAACAAGAACTTTGGCTACCGCTTCGTGGAGTGGCAGGACAACGAGGGCAAAACGCTCTCTACCGATGCCGTCTTCACCGTCAAGATGGCCGCAGAACAGACCGTCAAGGCCGTGTTTCAGAGTGTGCCCGTCTATACCGTGACTACCCGCGTCACCAACGATGCCGACCGCACGCTGGGCAGCATCACACTGACCCCCAACGACCACAACAACCAGTATGAGGCTGGTTCAGAGATTACCGTCACGGCCAATGAGAGCAAGATTCTGAAGTTCCTCCAGTGGACTGACGAGAACGAGAATGCCGGCACTACGGCTGTTCGTACCCTGACCGTGAACAGCGACATGGAGCTGGTGGCCAACTATGAGGTGCAGGACTTTATCGCCGTCTTCGACGCTTCGGCTAACAACTACTACGTCTATCCCTCCACGTCGGGTTATCCATTCCCGGCTGACCTCACTTGGGACAACGAGCGTAACGCCTTCAGTTCCGTGGTGAAAGTTTCCAACGGTTCATTGGCCTACACTCAGGACGGCGGCCTCCCAGTGGTGCGCAACCGCGAAGGTGTGGTGCTTTCGGGCATCAACGGCCTCTACCAGAACGGCTATCGTACCACCGACATCGCTTTCCAGTTCCAGTTCTCAACGAAGGGCTTCACTACTGCTACTTTCACCGCCGATATGGCCGCGAAGAACATGGCATCGAAATACTGGAAAGCACTCGTATCGACTGATGGCAAGGAGTTCAGCCCCATCAACGGCGCAACTTGGACGATGACGGCCAATACCGTGATGCCACTTTCCATTGAACTGCCTGCCTCTGTCATGGGTATAGAGACCGTCTATTTGCGCATCACGGGCGACGGCAGCGACATGCTCTCGTCGAGCTATGCTTTCGACCAGACTTTTGACGGTCTGGATTACACTTCACACTCTGAGAGTGGCGTGGGCAATGTCTATGTCATTGGCACCGCTGAAGTAACAGCCGACGATGTGGCTCCGGTAGTCACCGCCACCCTCCCCACCGACGGCGCTACTGAAGTCAGCGCTACCGGTCGCATCACCATTAGTTTTGACGAGCGCATACAGCCGGGTAAAGCGAATGGAGAGGCAACCCTCCGTCCGGCAGTCGTCAGCACTTCTGCCGAAAATGTCGACATCACCCCCACTTGGAGTAGCCGCTCTGTCAGTTTCAGCTATATGGGGCTGGCATACGGCATGCAGTACACCTTCACCCTGCCTGCCGGCTATGTGCAGGATCGCTCCGGCAATGCCGCCGAAGGCCTCACACTGACCTTCACCACTATGGACCGACAGCAGCCAGCCGCCCGACTCTATGATGCCGTGGTCGACCCCAAGGGTACGGCACCGGCCGGTTTCACCGGAGAGACTTACTCTACCGTCCAGGCCGCCATCGATGCCGCTCCTGCCGGACGTGGCAAGCCCTGGCTTATTTTCATCAAGAACGGCCAGTACAAGGAGCACGTCGACATCCCCAAGACGAAACCCTACATCCACCTCATCGGCCAGAATCGTGACAAGACCGTCATCCTCGACGACCGTATGGCCGGTGGCGACAACGCCCAGCACGTCAGTGTGGCTGCCACCGTTGTGGTGAACGCCGACAACTGCTTCTTCGAGAACCTTACGATGGAGAACAGCTACGGCCATGAGCAGCTGAACGGCCCCCAGGCACTGGCTCTGAACACCATGGGCGACCGCATCGCCATGAACGGCGTTGCCCTGCTCTCTTATCAGGACACCTGGATCACCACTTCCACCTCGAACAACCGCCACTACATCCGCCACTCCGTCATCGAGGGTGCCGTAGACTTCATATATAATAGTGGTAATGTCTATCTCGACGGTGACACGCTCGAAATCAACCGCCCCTCTGGTGGCTACATAGTGGCTCCCAGCCACGGACAGGATGTGAAGTGGGGCTATGTGTTCCAGAACAACGTCATTCGTCCGCGCCGTGGCATCGACGTGAAGGACGTGTGGCTTGGCCGCCCCTGGCACAACCAGCCGAAGACCGTCTATATCAACACGCAGAGCTTCGTCAACATTCCCGCTAAGGGTTGGTACAACACCATGGGCGGACTGCCTGCCCTCTGGGCCGAATACAACACCACCGATGCCAACGGCAACCCTGTGGACCTCTCTCAGCGTGAGAGTTACTACTATTATACCGACCGCGAAACGGGCGATAAGCATGAGGTGTTTGGGGTGAAGAACACGCTAACCGCCGAGGAGGCTGCCCAGTACACCATCAAGAACGTGATGGGTGGCGATGACAACTGGCAGCCCGACCTGATGTGCGAGGCTTGCGACGCACCTCATGTGACAAAAGCCAATGGCACCATCAGTTGGCAGCCAGTGCCCTACGCCATCTGCTACGTGGTGACCCGCAACGACGAGGTCGTCGGCTTCACCACCGAGACGGAGTTCGATGTCACCGGCACCGATGCCGACAGCTACAAGGTGCAGGCAGTCAATGAGTTTGGCGGGCTCTCGCAGTTCGGCCATCCCGACAGCACGCCCACAGGCATTGAGACCGTAGGCCAGCAGACCCGCACCGCCGCCCCCGCCGTGTACGACATGCTGGGCCGCCGCATCGACGGTCAGCGCCACGCGGTCAGCGGACAGCTGCACATCGTGTGCCAGGCCGACGGCACTTTCAAAAAGACTACCTACTAATCAAAACAACCAACTCATGTTGAAAGGCCGGGCCCCGCTGAGGGTCCGGCCTTCTTCATCATTTCGCCCCCCTCCAGGAAGCCAAACAGGAAGGACGAGCTGAACGTTGGTTAAAAAAAATTAAATGGTGAGGCGTGCAGGGGCCTTGTGCTTGGCCGTGTCGGCAAATATCACTACCTTTGCAGCCCGAAACGAAAAAACGCTGTTGAGCAAATGACTCTTTAGCAGCGCAGAATAGTAAAATAGTTTAATAACAAAATTGTAAAATCAAACAATGAGTCAGAAAATCAGAATTAAGCTGAAGAGCTACGACCACAAATTGGTCGACAAGTCAGCAGAGAAGATTGTGAAGGCCGTGAAGGCCACGGGTGCCATCATCAGCGGTCCTATCCCCCTGCCCACCCACAAGCGTATCTACACCGTCAACCGCTCTACCTTCGTCAACAAGAAGAGCCGCGAGCAGTTCCAGTTGAGCGACTACAAGCGCCTCATCGACATCTACTCGTCGACTGCCAAGACCGTTGACGCCCTGATGAAGCTCGAGCTTCCCAGTGGTGTTGAGGTGGAGATCAAGGTATAGTTCCCCTTATAGCAAAGTAAAAATGAGCCTGCAAGAAACATTCAGTTTCGTTGCAGGCTTTTTTTTGCTCCGTCCACTATAGCTCCCAGTTGGGTATTGTGTTTCTGCGATTGGGTTCTTATTTTTTCTTCCCGTCCTCTTCGGGCAGGGGGAGCAGTTTTTCCAGGGCACCGCTGACGGGCGAGAGCCAGAGGTGGGTAGTGAAATGACGGTTGAACAGATTGCCGCCGAGCAACTGCACATTGCCGAACTGGGCAGCGGGATGCTCGGCCGACTGGATGGGCTGCACACCCTGGAAGATGGTGGCCCGCATGCGGCCCGGCACCACATAGTAGATGCCCTGCTCGGTGGTTTTCTTCTTCGCTTTGGCCTTGGCCACGGCCTCCTCGTCGGTGGGCGGCAGACTGGTCAGGTCGTCAATGCTGATGTAGAAGGGTGCACCCGAAAGGTCGTCGGCATCGACCATCCCCAGCTCCTTCGACAGCCGGAACAGCAAATGGCGGTTCACCGGCCCGTCGGGTATAAAGGTGATGATGTGCTCGGTGGTGTCGCGCACAGTGACGCCCTGAAACATCGACGTCAGTGCCTTGTCCTGCTTCTCCAACTGGTTCAGCATCAGCCGCAGTTGCTCGCCGTCCTTGGGCATGAAGTCGGCCTGCCCCTTGACTAGCATGCTGCGGTTCTCGCGTATGTCGTATATCTCCTGAGCCGTCAGTTCGGCCATCTTGGCGGTGCTGCCCGCGGCCAGTATCTCCTCGCCCATAAACAGACGTGGATTGGGTGCCTCCTCCCTTTCGGCAGGACGGAATGGGGCCGGCAGCTCCGGGCGGTCGGCCTCGGCATTGACGGCCAGCAGGCAGCCGTCGTCCGACAGCACCACGTTGGCCGCCACGGTGGCGGGATTGTACTTCACAGCATAGCATTTGGTCTCGTCGGCCACGCCCACAGCCATCTGGCCGACGCTGATGACGCGATGGCTGACGGTGGGTTCGAGACCCACGTTGGTGAGTCGCAGGTAGCGCTGGGCATAGCTGGCCAGGTCGCCCGGCGTATAGGTGGTCTTCTCTACCAGCACGCTGATGCGCAGTGCCGTCTTGGGCAGGAAGTAGACGGCGCCCTCGCCAGTGAGTCCTGGCCGGTATGGTGAAACGGATGTCTGGCCCACGGCGGCGGCAGCGGTCAGGAGGCTGGCTGCCAGTGCGGTTGCTCTGAACAATGTCTTCATTTATCTAAGGTTTTCAATTGATGTCTGGTCTTCCGCCCCCGTGCCGTTCTGCAACTGCATGAACGCCTTCGGCAGGAAGTCTACGATGTCGCTGGCTATGAGGCTTTCCTCGCCCAGCTGCTGTGCGGCCAGGTCGCCAGCCAGCCCGTGCAGATAGACGCCCAGCAGACATGCCTCGCGCCGCTGGTAGCCGCGGGCCAGGAGCCCGGTGATGATGCCGGTGAGCACATCGCCGCTGCCGGCGGTGGCCATGCCTGCATTGCCCGTGGTGTTGAAGGCCACGTGGCCGTCGGGCATGCAGATGGCGGTATGGTGGCCCTTCAGCACCACATAGCCCTGCAGGCGCTCGGCCAGCTGGCGGGCCTTGGTCAGCCGCTCGTAGCTGTCCACGCACTGCCCCTCCAGGCGGTCCAGCTCCTTGGGGTGCGGGGTGAGTATGATGCCCTTGGGCACCTGCTGCAGCCAGGCGTGGCGCGTAGCCATGATGTTGATGGCGTCGGCATCGGCCACCACGGGGCACTGCGCCCGCCGCAGCTGCGCCACCATGGCTATGCTGGTCTGCTCGGTGGTGCCCAGCCCGGGGCCTATGCCCAGGGCCTGGAAGTCGTCGGTGGCGATGGTCTCTGAGACGATGGTCTCCTCGCGGTCCAGATGGAGCACGGCTTCGGGCACGGCCGTCTGCAGGATATAGGCATTGCGCTTGGGGGTGTGCACCGTCACCTTGCCCGTTCCGCTGCGCAGACAGGCTCTTGCGGCCAGGATGGCGGCCCCGGCCATGCCATAGCTGCCGCCCACGATGAGGGCATGGCCCATCACGCCCTTGTGGGCAAACGGATTGCGGGACAGCAGCAGCCGGCGGATGTCGCCTTTGGCGGTCAGAGTGTAGTGGGCCTCGGTCTTCTCAATACCCTCCTGACTGAGTTGGATGTCGAGGATGCAGAGTTCGCCCACGAACATCTGGTTTTCAGGAAAGAGAAAAGCCAGCTTGCTGTGCTGCAGCGTCAGCGTGACGTCGGCGCGGATGATGTTTGCCCGCACGTTGTAGGTATTGTCTTCGGTCATCAGCCCCGAAGGCACGTCGATGCTCACCACCTGTGCCGCCGAGGCATTGATATACTTCACCAGCGAGGCGAAGCCGCCGGCCAGGGGCTTGTTCAGGCCCGAACCAAAGAGACCGTCGACCACCAGCATGCCCTCCTCCAGGCGGGGCGGGTCGAACTCCTGGGTCACCTCGGTGAGCAGCATGCGGCCCTTCTTGTCGCAAAGGCGCTTCTTGTTGGTGGCACACTCGGCCGAAAGATGGCCGGAAATATTGAAAAGGAAGGTCTGGACCTGATAGCCACGGTCGATGAGCAGCCGCGACACAGCCAGCGCATCGCCGCCATTGTTGCCCGGTCCGGCAAACACCACCACCGGCACACTGGAGGGCCAACGGTCTGCAATGGCCTGGGTGATTGCGCGTGCAGCTCGCTCCATCAGGTCAATCGGCTTGATGGGCTCATGCTCTATGGTGTACTTGTCCAGCTCATGTATCTGGGTACTTGTGAAAATTTTCATAACACGTGCAAAAGTACAAAAAACTTCCAAAACACAAAAGCAATTTATACTTTTTTTTGGCTGGTATACATTTTTTGCTTACCTTTGCAGGCAAAACAACTAAAACGACAGCAATCTTTATGGAACAAGCAACATTCTTGAAAATCAATCCGGCTGACTCTGTGGTGGTATGCCTGCAGCCGAAGAAGAAAGGTGACATCATCGAAGTGGACGGACAGCAGATAGTCATCGCACAGGACACGCCGGCGGGCCACAAAGTGCTCATACGCGACGTTGACGAGGGCGAGAACATCATCAAATACGGCTACCCGATAGGACATGCCCGACAGAGCCTGAAAGCTGGCGACTGGGTGAACGAGAACAACCTGAAGACCAACCTGAGCGGCACGCTGGAGTACACCTACGAGCCGGTGGACGAGAAGCTGGCCATTGCACATGAGAACCGCACCTTCAAGGGCTACGTGCGCAAAAACGGCGACGTGGGCGTGCGCAACGAGATATGGATTGTGCCCACCGTGGGCTGCGTCAACGGCATTGCCGAAAAGCTGGCACGCCAACTGAGTGAAGAGTTGAGGATGAAGAGCGAAGACTCTGCGCTTCAGGTTCAAGCCTGGCACCACAACTACGGCTGCTCGCAACTCTCTGAAGACCATGAGAACACCCGCAAGGTGCTGCGCGACATCTGTCTGCACCCCAACGCCGGCGCCGTGCTGGTGCTGAGCCTGGGCTGCGAGAACAACCAGCCCGAGGACTTCATGCAGATGCTGGGCGACTACGACAAGGAGCGCATCCGCCTGCTGGTGACACAGCGCGTGGATGGTGACGAGGTGGAAGAGGGCATGAGAATCCTGCGCGAACTGGCCGACATAGCCGGCAAGGACCGCCGCGAGGAGGTGCCCGTGTCGAAATTGCGCGTGGGACTGAAGTGCGGCGGCAGCGACGGCTTCAGCGGCATCACAGCCAACCCCCTGGTGGGCGAGTTCAGCGACTGGCTGGTGGCACAGGGCGGCACCAGCGTGCTCACCGAGGTGCCCGAGATGTTCGGCGCAGAGACAATCCTGATGAACCGCTGCGAGACCCGCGAACTGTTCGACCAGACGGTGTCGATGATCAACAACTTCAAGAACTACTTCCTCTCACACGGCGAGCCTGTGGGCGAAAACCCGTCGCCGGGCAACAAGGCCGGCGGCATCTCCACCCTGGAGGACAAAGCCCTGGGCTGCACACAGAAGTGCGGACGCGCACCGGTGAGCGGTGTCATGGAGTATGGCGACCGGCTGCAGCACAACGGACTGAACCTGCTCTCAGCACCCGGCAACGACCTGGTGGCTGCCACGGCACTGGCCTCGTGCGGCTGCCACATCGTGCTCTTCACCACCGGACGCGGCACGCCCTTCGGCACCTTCGTGCCCACGATGAAGGTGGCCACCAACCCCACACTGGCAGCACGCAAGCCCATGTGGGTCGACTTCAACGCCGGACAACTCATAGAGGGCCGCACCATGCAGGAACTGGTGCCGGAGTTCATAGACAAGGTGCTCAGCGTGGCCAGCGGCGAGAAAGCCCGCAACGAGGAAAACGGCTACCGCGAAATCTCCATCTTCAAGAACGGTGTAACACTCTAAGACTTCAATAAGACAATGGAAACAATCAAAAGCATATTTGCAAAGAAACTGCTGGAGGTGAAGGCCGTCAAACTGCAACCCGACGAGCCCTTCACCTGGGCCAGCGGATGGCGGTCGCCCATCTATACCGACAACCGTAAGACACTCTCCTACCCCGCCTTGCGCTCATTCGTGAAGATTGAGCTGTGCCACCTCATCCAGGAGCATTTTCCCGAAGCCGACGCTGTGGCTGGCGTGGCCACGGGGGCCATTGCCCAAGGGGCACTGGTGGCCGACGAGATGGGCCTGCCATTCTGCTACGTGCGCCCCAAGCCAAAAGACCACGGCATGGGCAACCAGATTGAGGGCGAGCTGCCCGCAGGGTCGAAGGTGGTGGTGGTCGAAGACCTCATCAGCACCGGAGGCAGCAGCCTGAAGGCCGTCGACGCCCTGCGCCAGGCCGGCCTACAGGTGGTGGGCATGGTGGCCTCGTTCACCTACGGCTTCCCCGTGGCCGAAGAGGCATTCAGAGAGGCCGGCATCCAGCTCTTCACCCTGAGCGACTATGAGCACGTGGTGGCCGAGGCCGCCAAGACAGGCTATATTGCCGAGAACGACCAGCCCGTGCTGGCCGAATGGCGCAAGAATCCCAGTGAATGGAGAAAGGAGTAGAGCGATGGCAAAATATGAAAGCAGCGTAAAACAGGTGCCTTACCCACAGCAGGCTGTATACAGGAACATCAGCGACCTGAGCAATCTGGAGCGGGTGCGCCACCTTGTGCCGGAGGACAAGATCAACAGTTTCTCCTTCGACCGCGACACCGTGTCGGTCGACGTGCCCCCCGTGGGACAAATAACCCTGCGCATCGTGGACCGCGACGAGCCTAAGTGCGTGAAGTTTGAGACCGAACAGTCGCCCATACCCTTCCACCTCTGGATACAGGTGCTGCCCACGGGCGATGCATCGTCGAAGATAAAGGTCACAGTCGATGCCGACATCCCCTTCATGCTCAAAGCCATGGTCAGCGGCCCACTGCAGGACGGTGTGGAGAAAGTGGCCGACGCATTGGCCATGATTCCCTACGAATGAACCATCTTTCTGTCCCCCCAACGAAACTGAATAAAATTTAAATTGCGACACCCTTTGGCAAATATCTGCCAAAGGGTGTTGCCGTTTCAACAAACTTCTTTCCTAAACACGTCAGGGCTTTCTCTGAGGAAGAGCCGTGCAAACTTGAACTCGCCTCCGCCCCCACGCTGAGAAAGAACCGTCCAAACTCTTCAATTCTCTAGCCTGAATTATTCATAGAAAATGTATTTCTTTTTGTAAAACGCTAATTATCAATTATTTATCGCGAATTAATCATTAATTTTTTATTTATGAATAATTCGGAAAATTTATGGTAATTCGCATGAAAAAGAAAGACTTAGCGGCATTCAGTTTAATTGCCGTGAATAATTCAGGCTAAGGAGTTGAGGGGTAAAGGAGCTGCTTTGTCGTTTTTTTTCAAACGGCCGAAATACCCCCCTTAGA
>CADACW010000018.1 GCA_902786565.1 uncultured Prevotellaceae bacterium
AAAAATCTCCAGAGTACAAAATGTCAAAGAGCAATATTGTGTTAAACTAATGTAATTTTAATAACGGTCGGGCAACCGACTTTTTAAAGTGGACTCATAATTGTAAATTAAAAATATGGCGAAAAGGCTTCTGATGGTTGTCAACGAAGACAGATTCTTCCTCTCACACAGGAAGGACATTGCCATAGCAGCCCAAAACGAAGGGTGGGACGTAACCATTGTCTGCAAAGACACAGGGCGGAAGCAGGAGGTGGCCCTCTTGGGCCTGAAGATGATTGAGCTGCCCATCAATCCCACGGGCAGCAACCCCATTGAGGAGCTGCGCACCTTCTGGTTCCTCTTGAACCTCTACCGGCGGCTCCGCCCCGACGTGGTCCATCATGTCGGACTGAAAAACATCCTCTGGGGCGGTCTGGCCGCCAAGCTGACAAGGGTGAAGGGCGTGGTCAATGCCGTCAGCGGACTGGGGGTGCTCTTCTCCGACGACGGCTACGGCCTCACCACCAAGATGGCCATCCGGGTGATGCGCTTTGCCTGCCACCGCAAGAACATTTCGCAAATATTCCAGAACCAGGAAGACACACAGCTGTTCCAGGACTTGCACATTGCCACCGAGGCGCAGTGCGAGTTCATCAAGGGCTCTGGCGTCAACCTGCAGGAATATGCCTTTACGCCCGAGCCGCCCGAACCGCCCGTCAGGGTGATTCTGTCGGCCAGGATGGTGCGCGAGAAAGGCATCGTCACACTGATTAGGGCGGCAGAGCGGCTGAGAGCCGAGATGCAGGAGAAGGTGGTGTTCACCCTTTGCGGGGGGCTCTCCAACAACCCCAAAGGCATCAAGGAGCACGAGCTGCGGGAGTGGTGCGACGGCCGGTACATCGAGTGGCTGGGCTATCGCAGCGACATGAAGGAGCTGCTCATGCAGTCGCACATCGTCGTTCTGCCCAGCTATTACCGCGAGGGAGTGCCCAAGTCGCTGATTGAGGCCACCGCCATTGGCCGCCCCATCATCACAACCCGTTCCTACGGTTGCAAGGACACCGTCGATGACGGTGAGAACGGCTTCCTCATCAGTCCTAAGAACGCGGCAGAACTGGCCGACCGCCTCCGCACACTCATCAACGACCGGCCGCTGCGGGTGCGTATGGGTGAGAAAGGCCGCCAGAAAGCTGAACACGAATTCTCCATTGACCACGTCATCGCCCGTCATCTGGAGATATACCACAAACTCTACGCATCATGTTAGTTTTTTACCTTTATCTGATAGGAGCACTGTTGCTGGGTGCCGTTTGCGGCATGATATTCACGCCCATGATTCTCAGCTACTGCAAGCACCACAAGCTATACGACATACCCAACGAGCGGAAAATGCACACCACGGCCACACCAAGGATGGGTGGCCTCTCCTTCTTCCCAAGCATGCTGTTTGGGTTTGGCACATGCCTGACGATTCTCCTGTTCAAGCAGCCCTCTACCACCTCGCTCGACATTGCCAGCGTTTGCTACCTGGCGGGGCTGGGATTCATCTACATCGTGGGCATCGTCGACGACTTCATCGGGCTGAATGCCCCCATCAAGTTTGTGGCACAGACCATCGTGGCCACCCTGCTGCCGCTGACAGGCCTCTACCTGAACAATCTGTACGGCCTGCTGGGCATCTACGAGATTCCGCCCTTGGTGGGCATCCCGCTCACCGTTTTTGCCATCGTGTTCATCACCAACGCCATCAACCTCATCGACGGCATCGACGGCCTGGCTGCCTGCCTGTCTCTATTGGCGCTGGGCGGATTCCTGGTCTACTTCCGCCAGTACAACGTCTACGTGAACACCTATTCCATCATGGTGGCCGCCATCATAGGTGGGTTGCTGGCATTCCTCTATTTCAACGTTTTCGGAAAGACGGAGAAGAACACCAAGATATTCATGGGCGACGGCGGCTCGTTGTTCCTGGGCTATATGCTGGGCTTCCTGTCCATCAAGAGCGCCATGCACAACGACTTCATCTGGCCCTACCGCCAAGAGGCGCTGCTGGTGCCGCTGACCCTGCTGTTCATACCCATTGCCGACGTGATCAGGGTGACGCTCTACCGCTTCTTCCACCACGCCCCCCTGTTCAAGGCTGACAAGAACCACATCCACCACAAGCTGATGCAGGCCGGGCTCACTCAGCACCAGACGCTGGCGGTCATCCTCGCCACAGCCGTCCTCATCGTTGTGGTGAACCTTTGTCTGAACGCTAACCTTAACATAAACCTTATAGTGCTCATCGACATTCTGCTGTACACCCTGCTGAACGTTGCCGCCAACTTCTATAAGAATAAGAAGAAAACCCCAAAACAATAAAACTGTTCTTTTGTTAGTATGTCTTTCAATATGATGAAACTGATCAGCTGGAACGTAAACGGGCTGCGAGCCTGCGAAGGAAAAGGATTTAGCGATGTGTTCGGCCAACTGGATGCCGACTTCTTCTGCCTGCAGGAGACGAAAATGCAGCAGGGGCAGCTCGACCTGGACTTCCCCGGCTACGACTCCTACTGGAACTACGCCGAGAAGAAGGGCTACAGCGGCACCGCCATCTTCACCCGCCACAAGCCGCTGGCCGTCACCACCGGCATAGGCATCGACGAGCACGACCACGAGGGCCGCGTGGTCACCCTGGAGATGGAGCAGTTCTTCCTGGTCTGCGTCTACACGCCCAACTCGCAGGACGAGCTGAAGCGCCTGGACTACCGCATGCGCTGGGAGGACGACTTCCAGGCCTACCTGCGCGCCCTTGACGCCAGGAAGCCCGTCATCGTCTGTGGCGACATGAACGTGGCCCACGAGGAGATAGACCTGAAGAACCCCAAGAGCAACCGCCGCAACGCCGGCTTCACCGACGAGGAGCGGCAGAAGTTCTCGCAGCTGCTCGCCGCCGGTTTCACCGACACCTTCCGGTGGCTGCACCCCGACGAGGTGACCTACTCCTGGTGGAGCTACCGTTTCCAGGCCCGCCAGAAGAATGCCGGGTGGCGCATAGACTATTTCCTCGTCTCCGACCGCCTGCGCCCCGCCGTCAAGGAGGCCAATATCCGCACCGACATCCTCGGCAGCGACCACTGCCCCGTGGAGCTGCTCTTGGCATAGCCCACCGCCCGCTTTCCCGCCTGTCCACATGGGTGGCAAAAAATTCCCACCGTGGGAATGTTTCGTTCCCACGGTGGGAATTTTCAGGTTGCCTTATGTCATTCTTCCATTTCCCTCTGCAGTCTTGCCAGTTGGCTCATGCGTGAGATGATGGTTGCGATGTCGGCCACATCCACTTTGTTGTCTTTGTTTGTGTCTGCTGCCTCTCTGAATTCAGCTGCCTGACCGGCCAAGACGCTGATCACGGTGGCAATGTCGGCCACGTCCACCTTGCCGTCGTTGTTCACGTCGCAGCTTTCGGCTCTCTCAAACTCTGCGGCGACGTTCACGTTGGCCGTGACGAAGGAGATGGTGTAGGTGCCCTCTTCGGTCACCTGGCTGGTGACGTCGGTGCCGTTCACCGTGAGCTGCTTCAGTTTGTAGTTCTCGTCCGGCTTGACTGTGAGCACGAGCTGTCCGCCGTAGTCAACGGTGAATGATGACGGCTCTACGGTGCCGTTCTCCGCCGGGACGATGGTCACGATGTAGGTGATAATCTTCCACTGTGCGAAGAGTGTGATGGTGGCATCGGCTTCGGGTGTCAGGTTTTTCACAGCCTGCTTGTCGGTGTAGGCTGTTCCGCTGCCGTCGGCCTTGGTGTTCCATCCGGTGAATTCGTAGCCTGTGCGGCTGAAGGCGTTGGCGGTCAGGGCCTTTGCAGCCTCGTCGTAAGTGAACGCCTGGTCGGCCATTGTGCCGTCGCCCGTGTTGGCGTCGAAGTGAATCTTGTAGTTGTTGGCCTTCCAAGTGGCGGTGTACGTGCGGTTGCCTGTTGAGCCTTTGGCGATGGTGACAGCCGTGGCGGCCTCGCTTTGTTCAGTGCCTGTCCATCCCGTGAAGGTGTAGCCGGTTCGGATTGGGTTGACAAGGACGATGTTGTTGTATTCTATGCTATATGTCTTCTCGTTCTCCTGGCCTTCGGGCAGCTGTCCACCTGCGAGGTCGTAGGTGATGGTGTAGATGACGGGCGTGAATGATGCCACGAATGAGAGGTCGTGGTTGATGGCAGTCTCATAGACAAACGGGTTTGTGAAGTCCGTTCTGCCAGCGAAGATTTCCTCTTCGGCTGTGCTTTCTGTCAAGTCCCCCAACGTCAGGCTGGCCAGTTCGTAGCCCGTGTCGGGTGTCAGTGTGACGGTGAAGCTTGAGTTGTTGAGCGTGTCGCCGTTGGGTTTGCGTGTCAGTTTCGACTCATATCCCTTTGCCTCCATGTCGTCGATGGCTATGGTGCCATTGCCCTTTGACTCGAAGTACACCACGTATGACCACGTCTTCATGTTCTGGAACTGTTTCCATCCGTCGGCACCCTGATAGTCGGGCACGGTGCCGCCGGGCACCCAGAGTGTGGCTTTGGTGTAGAAATCGTTGGCGAATGCGTCGTCGACGATGGCGATGGGCGTCACGTGGTGCACCTTCACGTTCTGCACACTCTCCTGGGAGCCAATAGATGTATGGTTGAACAGGATGCCTATATCGGTCACCTTCGGTCCAATCTCTATGTCATTGCAGGCATATACCAGCGGGTCGTCCGTTGTTTCCCTCGTCACGTTGCGGCCCAGATAGACGTAGTCAATCGGCTCGTTGGAAATAAGGTAGCCATGGCCCCATGAGTGCTCCGACGTGCCGTTGTCGAACTTGAGCGGCATGTCGCTGTCGGCTATAATCAGGCGCTTAATGCTGGACCCCTCACCTCGGTTGCAGTAGAAGGCTGCGCGGCCTATTCTCTTCACCGTCGAGGGGATGGTGATTTCCTCTAAGGCCAGGACATTGTAGAAGGCGCAGCTGCCTATCTCCTCGATACCCTCTCCCAGGGTGACGGAAGCAAGGTCGAAGCACTGCTCGAACACGCCTGTGTCTTCGTAGAGACCGGGGATGGCCTTCAGCGTACCAGGCAGGTCGATGCGAGTGAGTCCGCACTCGTCAAATGCTCTGCCTCCCAGCGTCTGCAGCTTGTCGCCCAGTTCGATGTAGGTCATTTTCCTGCATTGGCTGAAAGCACGGTTGCCAATGCTCACCACGTTGGTCAGGCCCAGGACTTCCCCTTCCAGATTATAGCACTCCTTGTACTCACCGTCGCCAATGGCAGTCACCTTCGGGCCGAAAGTGAGGCTCACGAGGTTAGAGCCGAAGGTATTCACGGCTTTGCCACTGCGCTCGATGTTACGTCCCACGTATGCTTTCACGGTAGCGTTGGAATCGAAGATTGAATAGTAAACATTTTCATAGTTCACTGTCAGCGGCTTGTCGCTGTCCTCAATGGTTACGTTGATATCGGCGTACATGTTCCAGAAAGCATTGGCCATGATGTGGGTGGTGCTGGCGGGGATGGTGATGTTCTTCACCTTGCTGCACCCTTCGAAGGCGCGCTCGCCGATGGTGGTGAGGCTGGTGCCAAGCCATACGGACATCTCATCCTGCTCGATTTGAGTGCCTGCATTATTGAAGGCGTAGGCGTCAATGGTCTTCACCGTGTTGGGCAGATTGATGGCTGTCAGGGCCATACAATAGCCGAAGGCAAATTCGCCGATGCTTTCAAGTGCGCTGTTGTCGGCGAAGGTAAGTGTGGCCAGGTTCCGGCTATAGTAGAACAAATAGGGCAAGACGCTCTTCACTTTCGGTCCGAAGGTGGCGCTCGTCACGTTTTCGCCGAACAGGGGGTCCGAGAAGTTCTCCTCCGTGCGCACCAAGTCACGGCCTATATAGACGTCCACCGACTGAGGGTCGTCGATTGTGGCAGCCCAATCGCGGGTGACCGTAAGCGGCTCGTCACTGTCGGCGATGGTCAGCGTGAAGTGCTTGTCGCTGTTGATGTCCCACAGGGCCGAGCCATGGAAGGACTTGACGCTGGCGGGGATGGTGAGTTCCTCAAGGTTATAACAAAAGGAGAAGGTGTTAGGCTCGATGGAGGTCAGGCTTTCCGACAATCTGACGCTGGCAAGTGAGGTGCACCAATTGAAGGCTCCCTCGCCTACTGTGGTCACGGTGTTTGGCATGTCAACAGCTGTCAGTACCGGGCAAGATTGAAAGGCAAAATCGCCAATGGTGGTCAGACTGGTGGCTTGGCTGAGGTCGAGCGTTTCCAGTTGTTCGTTTGTTTCGAACATTTTTGTGGGAATAGTGGTCACTTTCGGCCCCACGGTGACATGCTTCACCTGGTTAAAGAAGGTAACGGGATTCTCGGACACCAAGTCGCGGCCTAAGTAGAGGTTCTCGTAAGGCACCCATTCGGTGTTTAGACTGGTGTACGTAAGAGGTGCATCGCCGTCTTCGAATGTCACGTCGTTGCACGCCGTGGCATCGTATGCCAGCCAGCCGGCAATGGTGGTTACGGTGGCGGGGATGGTGATGGCCGTCACTTTGGCGCAGGCATAGAAGGCGCCCATGTCTTCGCCATTGTTGATTTGCGTCACGGTGTAGGTCTTGCCCCCGTTAGTGACTGTCGGGGGAACGGTTACGGCCCCCTCGGTCTCCTCAGGCACACGTGACAGGGCTGCCGTGTTCTCTGAAAGTACACGATAGGTGAACCCGTCGGCAACAAACTCTTCCTGCGCATTGACAGCCATTAGCGGCAGGCACAGGAACAAAAAGCATAAAAGTCGTTTTGTCTTCATCTTAGCAAGTTATTAGGTTAATATTAATCTGGATTTTGGCAAACAGCTTTTAGCGTTATTGCGATACTTGCTGGCAAAGATAGTGAAAAAGCGTGAACCCTCCAAATGTTTTTGCGCTTTTCTTTGGCCGTTTCGCATAAAATGCGTATTTTTGCAGCATCTTTGCGACAGGAAGCGCAGCAGAAGAGGCAATCATCACACAAAAAGACATGAAAGTAATGAAAAAACTATTCGGCATCATATTGGCGGCGATGCTCTGCCTGACCGCGGCCACAGCACAGGTGAAGAGCGTGTCGGTGCTGGGCGACAGCTACTCCACCTTCGAGGGCTACCTGACGCCTGCCACCAACGAGATATGGTACTTCACCAACACGGCCGGCGGGCGCACCGACGTCACCGATGTGCGCCAGACCTGGTGGCACCAGCTCATCAGCCAACAGGGCTGGAAACTCTGCCTGAACAATTCGTACAGCGGCTCCACCATCTGCTATACCGGCTACAACGGCAACGACTACTCGCAGCGCTCATTCGTCAACCGTGCCGCCAATCTGGGCTGCCCCGACATCATCTTCATCTTCGGGGCCACCAACGACAGCTGGGCCGGCTCGCCCATCGGCGACTACAAGTACGATGCCATCACGCCCACCGACCTGTGGCAGTTCAGGCCCGCCCTGGCCCGTCTGCTCCACTTTATGACCACCCGCTATCTGGGCACCCGGCTCTACTTCATCCTGAACGACGGCCTGAAGCCCGAAATCAACGAGTCGGTGCTGACCATCTGCCAGCACTACGGCGTCGACGTCATCGCCCTGCACGACATCCACAAGAAGTCGGGCCACCCCTCCATCAAGGGCATGCAGCAGATTGCCGAACAAATCACACACTTCCTCAACCATCATCAATGACACCACACAATCCGACAGTAGCCATCATCGACCCCAACACGCTGGCCGCAATGGGGCTGCGGCAGTTGCTGCTGGGAGTGATGCCCATGCTCACCATCGACACCTTCGGCAGCATGGCCGAACTGGAGGCCAACCACCCCGAACAGTACATGCACTACTTCGTGGCGATGAACCTGGCGCTCGAAAACCGCCCTTTCTTCCTGAAAAACAGGCGCAAGACCATCGTGCTCACCCTCTCGCTCGACGGCAGCACACAGCTCTCCGAGTTTCACTGCATCTGCATCAATGTGCCTGAGAAGCAGCTGGTGCGCACCATCCTGACCATGCTGCAGGCGGGGCACCACGGCGGGGCCGCACCCGTGCTGGGCTCCCGCCAGCAGCAAATACTCTCCGACCGCGAGGCCGAGGTGATGGTCCTCATCGTGCAGGGCCTCATCAACAAGGAGATTGCCGACCGCCTCTGCATCAGCCTCTCCACCGTGGTCACCCACCGCAAGAACATCATGGAGAAGCTCGGCATACGCAGCGTCTCTGCACTCACCATCTACGCCGTGATGAACGGCTATGTAGACATCAACAAGATATAACCGTAAACTATGGAACAGACCATACGCGAAGAACAGATATTGGTACGCATCACCGGGCAGGACCGCCCGGGGCTCACAGCGTCGGTCATGGGCATACTGGCCAAGTATGACGCTCAAATCCTGGACATTGGCCAGGCCGACATACACTCCACCCTCTCGCTGGGCATCCTCATCCGCATGGACGAGACCCACTCCGGACAGGTGATGAAGGAACTACTCTTCAAGGCCACCGAACTGGGCGTGAACATCGGCTTCTCGCCCATCAGCGACGACGAGTACGAGGAGTGGGTGGGCCATCAGGGCAAGAACCGCTACATCCTCATGGTGATGGGCCGGCAGCTGGAGGCACGCCAGATTGAGGCCGCCACCCGCGTCATTGCCGACCAGGGCTTCAACATCGACGCCATCCGCCGCATGACGGGGCGCAAGAGCATACGCAACCCCGCCAAGCACATCCGCGCCTGCATAGAGTTCTCGCTACGCGGAGAGCCCCGCGACCGCCAGGAGATGCAGTCCAGCCTGATGAGGATTTCGGCCGAGCAGGAGATGGACTTCTCATTCCAGCGCGACGACATGTTCCGACGCATGCGCCGCCTCATCTGCTTCGATATGGACTCTACGCTCATACAGACCGAGTGCATCGACGAGTTGGCCGAGCGTGCCGGCGTGGGCGCACAGGTGAGGGCCATCACCGAGAGCGCCATGCGCGGCGAGATTGACTTCAAGGAGAGCTTTACCCGCCGCGTGAGCCTGCTCAAGGGCCTCGACGTGAGCGTCATGCAGGACATTGCCGAGCATCTGCCCATCACCGAGGGCGTAGACCGCCTGATGACCATCCTCAAGCGCTGCGGCTACAAGATTGCCATACTCAGCGGCGGCTTCACTTACTTCGGCGAGTATCTGCAGCGACGCTACGGCATCGACTATGTCTATGCCAACGAGCTGGAGGTCGACGACAACGGCAAGCTGACGGGCCGCTACGTGGGCGAGATTGTCGACGGCCACCGCAAGGCAGAACTGCTGAAGCTCATCGCACAAGTGGAGAAGGTGAACCTGGCGCAGACCATCGCCGTGGGCGACGGCGCCAACGACCTGCCCATGATCAGCGAGGCCGGCCTGGGCATTGCCTTCCACGCCAAGCCGCGTGTGGTGGCCAATGCCAAGCAGAGCATCAACACCATCGGTCTCGACGGCGTGCTCTATTTCCTCGGTTTCAAGGACTCCTACCTTGGCGACCAGGGAAAACTTTAGAAAGACTTACTTGATGTTCGGCAGGGCTTCAAACAGCCGTATGTCGGCAGCGCTGAACTCGCTGCTGACAATGGCCTCGCCGTCTGGAATCATCCGCAGGAACAGCTTGCAGAGATAAGCCAGGAAGCAGGCCGAGAAATAGAGGGGGATGGCATCGCCGCCCTCGTCGGCCACGCCCTGGTTCTGATACTGCACCAAGCCGCTGTACACCGGATGGCAGTGCATGCTCAAGTGGCTGTAGAGCAGCGCCATTTCGTCGTTGTGGAACAGACGGCGCCACGCCATGCTGTACGACACGCGCCGCACGTCGTAGCGGCCGCCACGGTGCAGGCACTCCAGCGCCCCCGTGCTCGCCGGAGACTCTATGGCCGTCCACTCGTCCAGCTTCTGCGCACACTCACGGCCTATGCGCGACTGGAGCATGGCCCGCCGCAGCGCCCTCATCTGCTCAATCTCCGCCTTCCGCTCCTCGGCATTGCCGGCCGTACTGAAGTCCAGCTGGCTCTTGATGCTGTTCAGCTGCCAGTATTTCCACACCACGTCGCGTTCCTCGTCGGTGTGCGGATGCTCAAAGAGAAAGTAGAACATGGCCAGATGTTCATAGACCGAGCGTGTCAGCGTCATCGTCTTGAACTCCTCGTGCAGTTCAAAGGGCTGTCCCCTGAACTCGTAGACCAGCCCCTCGGTGGTCAGCTTGTGGTTGCACAGATGTGTCGACGTGGCCCTCTGCAGAAAGGCGTGGGCCGTCATCAGCCGCTCGTCGCCGGCCAGCAGGTCCTGGCAGTCCACCAGCGTGTGGCAAATCACGTGCGTGGCAATCTTCAGCGACAGTGCCGAGCGGTCAATGCCCATCTTCGTCCGCTCTTCAGCAGACATATTCTCGTCAAAAGGAGTATTTGTCAATTTTGAGGTGAGAGGTAAGTTAAATTCAAAAACTCTTAATTCTTAATCGCCACAGGCGATAACTCTTAATTCTAAACTCTTAATTCTTAATTCAAAAAACCGAAATCTCCCCCGACCCATAGCAGCGGTGGTGCTGCTCGTCGTAGACCACGCAGAACTGGCCGGGAGCCACGCCGTGGATGGGGTCGGCCGACTGCACCATGAAGGTGCCGTCGACATCAGGCAGGAGCGTGGCCCGGTGGAACTCCGGCGTGTGCCTGATTTTGAAGGTCACGCTGGCTGGCGGCATGGCGCCGTTGATACTGTGGAAGCCCACGATGGGGAACGTCTGCGTGTAGGCCGTCTGCGGGTCGTAGCCGTTGGCCACGTAGATGATGTTCTGCACCACGTCCTTCTTCACGATGAACCACGGGCCGCCGCCCAGCCCCAGCCCCTTGCGCTGGCCAATGGTGTAGAACCAGTGGCCGCGGTGGTGGCCAATGCGGCGGCCGGTGGCCAGCTCCACCACGTCGCCCTCCTGCTCGCCCACATAGCGGCGTATGTACTCACGGTAGTCTATTTTCCCCAGGAAGCAGATGCCCTGCGAGTCGCGCCGCCGGGCGTTCACCAGGTGTTCGCGCTCCGCCATCTGGCGCACCTCCTCCTTCAGGTAGCCGCCGATGGGAAACAGGGCCTTCGACAGCTGCCAGCCGTAGAGCTGGGCCAGGAAGTCGGTCTGGTCTTTCACCGGGTCAGGGCTGGTGCACAGCCACTTGCGCCCGTCGGCATCGGTCTCCGTCTGTGCATAGTGGCCGGTGGCTATCAGGTCATAGTCGCCGCCGCGCTTCTCATGGAAGGCGCCGAACTTGATGAGCCGGTTGCACATCACGTCGGGGTTGGGTGTCAGGCCCGCCTTCACCTTCTCCATAGTGTAGGCCGTCACCTGGCTCCAGTACTCCCGATGGCAGTCCACCACCTCCAGCCGGCAGCCATAGCGGTGGGCCACGGCGGTGGCCATCTCCACGTCCTCCTCCATCGAGCAGTCCCAGCCCTCCTTTTCCTCCGGGCCTATCTTGATATAGTAGCAGTCGGGCTTGCAGCCCCGCCGCACCAGTTCGGCCAATGCCACAGCGCTGTCTACGCCTCCCGAAAGCAGCAGTGCCACGCGCCTGCCCTCCAATTGTGTATCCATTGCATATTTATTTTGATTCCGTTTGCAAATATACGGACAACAAATGGAATGAGCAAGAAAACGGGGGAGAAATTTGCTCAAACAGTGCGAATTATGAAGCCAAATTAAGCCGTAAAAGACAATTTATGACTAAAAAGTTTTGGCATTTATCAGATTTCTTACTATCTTTGCAGAACAATTAATAACCATTTTGGGTCATGGGCGTCATGGCCGGCACTGTGACCGACGACGACATCAAGCAGCGCGCCGACGTCAATGGCGACGGCTCAGTAGACATCGGCGACATCTTGACCATCACCGGCGTCGCTGCTGGCAAAGAGTAGCCGGCGCTACGCTGAGAGTGACGCCCGCTCTGCCACGCTCTCTCAACACACGCCCCTGCATAGGGCTGCAAACCTCATTCCACGGCGTGCGACCAATGTTGCACACCGTGGAATGAGGTTTGCGGCTCTTTTCACATCTTTTCAGGTGAATAATTTGGGTGAACGGGGGAAAATGGCTAACTTTGCGCCATCAATAACCCAAACACAAAGATTTATGAACACACTATTCGACAAAATCTGGGATGCTCACGTGGTGCAACAAATAGACGGCGGACTGGCCCAGCTGTACATAGACCGGCTGTACTGCCACGAGGTGACGTCGCCACAGGCTTTCGACGGACTGAGGGCACGGCACCTGAAGTGTTTCCGCCCGGAAAACATTGTCTGCATGCCTGACCACAACGTGCCCACTGAGCCGTGCCCCATCAGCGACCACACCGGGCGCAAGCAGGTGGAGGCGCTGGAACGCAACGCCAAGGAGTTCGGACTGAGGCACTTCGGCATGAACACCCCCGACAGCGGCATCATCCACGTGGTGGGGCCTGAGAAGGGGCTCAGCCTGCCGGGCATGACCATCGTCTGCGGCGACAGCCACACGTCGACCCACGGGGCCGTGGGCGCCGTGGCCTTCGGCATTGGCACCAGCGAGGTGGAGATGGTGCTGGCATCGCAGTGCATACTGCAGCAGAAGCCCAAGTCGATGCGCATCAACATAGAGGGGCAGCTGGGCCGTGGCATCACCGCCAAGGACGTGGCCCTCTACCTGATGGCACAGCTGACCACCAGCGGCGCCACGGGCTACTTTGTGGAGTATGCCGGCGAGGCCGTCAGGGCCATGTCGATGGAGAGCCGCCTGACGCTGTGCAACCTGTCAATAGAGATGGGGGCCCGCGGCGGACTCATAGCCCCCGACGAGACCACCTTCAGCTATCTGAAGGGCCGCGACTATGCACCCAAGGGCAGGGCCTGGGAGAAGGCGGTGGACTATTGGCGCACACTGCGCAGCGACGCCGACGCGGTGTTCGACCGCGAACTGACCTTCAGCGCCGCCGACATAGAGCCTCGCATCACCTACGGCACCAACCCCGGCATGGGCATAGGCATCACCGAGCGGGTGCCGGAACAGACTTCGGAGAGCGGACAGAAGGCACTGGACTATATGGGATTCAAGGCCGGCGAGCACCTGACGGGCAAACCGGTGGACTACGTCTTCCTGGGGGCCTGCACCAATGGCCGCATTGAGGACTTCCGCGCCTTTGCCAGCATTGTGGCGGGCCGACGCAAGGCCGGCGGCGTGGTGGCCTGGCTGGTGCCGGGCTCATGGGCCGTGCTGCAGCAGATACGCGAGGAGGGGATAGACAAGACGCTGGAGGCAGCGGGCTTCGACATCCGTCTGCCGGGCTGCTCGGCCTGTCTGGCCATGAACGACGACAAGGTGCCTGCCGGACACCTCTGCATCTCCACCAGCAACCGCAACTTCGAGGGCCGGCAGGGCCCCGGCTCCCGCACCGTCCTCTGTTCGCCCTTAGTGGCCGCCGCCGCCGCCATCACCGGCGAAATCACCGATCCCCGTTCCCTCTTACAGACAGATTAACCGCTGTTTCAAAGAGGGCAGTATGTCTTAAATTAAGTATTGATAATATGGCTAAAAAGAAATTTGATGTGATAGTGTCGACTTGTGTGCCACTCCCACTGGAGAACGTGGACACCGACCAGATCATTCCGGCCCGATTCCTGAAGGCTACCGACAAGAAGGGCTTCGGCGACAACCTCTTCCGTGACTGGCGCTACGACAAGCAGGGACATCCGGTCAGCGACTTCGTGCTCAACGACCCGCGCTACAAGCATGCCGTGGTGCTCGTGGCCGGACGCAACTTCGGCTCCGGCAGCAGCCGCGAGCATGCCGCCTGGGCCATTGCCGGCTATGGATTCCGCGTGGTGGTGAGCAGCTTCTTCGCCGACATACACAAGCAGAACGAGCTGAACAACTTCGTGCTGCCCGTACAGGTCTCGGAGCCCTTCCTGCAGGAGCTGTTCGGCAGCATCGCCGCAAACGCGAAGACCAAGGTGGAGGTGGACCTGCCCGCACAGACCATCACCAACCTGGCCACCGGCCACAGCGAGCACTTCGACATCAATGCC
Organism: uncultured Prevotellaceae bacterium; assembly: GCA_902786565.1. GTDB lineage: Bacteria > Bacteroidota > Bacteroidia > Bacteroidales > Bacteroidaceae > Prevotella. The sequence continues at coordinate 14,059 of CADACW010000018.1, forward strand.
TACAAGAAGCACTGCCTGATGGAGGGCCTCGACGACATTGACTTCCTCGTGGCCAACAAGGACAAAACGGCGCAATGGGAAAAGACCTGCTCTCATACATACGCAACGGGAAAAGCCTGACACCAAGGGAGAAGCTGCGGCTCATCGTAGAGCTCTCCATACCCAGCATACTGGCACAGCTGTCGGCCACGGTGATGTTCTTCATCGACGCCGCCATGGTGGGCCATCTGGGCGAGAAGGCCACGGCGGCCATCGGACTGGTAGAGACCACCACGTGGCTGATGGGCGGACTGGGCTCGGCGGTGAACATGGGCTTCTCGGTGCAGGTGGCCCACTTCATCGGGGCCAACGACTTCCAGTCGGCACGCCGCGTGTTGCGCCAGTCGCTGGTGTGCTCGCTGCTGTGGAGCCTCATGCTCTCGCTCACGGGCATCGCCGTGCACAGCTATCTGCCCTACTGGCTGGGCGGCACGCCCGACATTGCCCACGATGCCTCCGTCTACTTCATGCTGATAGGCATCTGCGGCATCTTCTTCCAGATGGAGGGTCTGGCCGGGTCGATGCTGAAGTGCAGCGGCAACATGAAGATTCCGTCGGCGCTCAACATCCTGATGTGCGTGCTCGACGTGGGCTTCAACTATGTGTTCATCTACATGATGGGCATGGGCGTCACGGGTGCCGCCCTGGGCACCGGCGCCGCCGAGCTGGTCACCGCCTTGCTGATGCTCTGGTTTCTGCTGTGGCGCAGCGACATGCTGGGCATCTTCAAGGAGCAGCGGGCCGAGGGCGAGCGGCTGGAGTGGTATGTGCCGCGGGCCGACGTGGTGGGCACCGCCGCCAAAATCAGTGCCCCCATGGGCCTGCAGCACGTGCTGATGGGCAGCGCACAGATAGTGAGCACCATCATCGTGGCGCCATTGGGCACGGTGGCCATAGCGGCCAACTCGCTGGCCATCACCGTCGAGAGCCTGTGCTACATGCCGGGCTACGGCATTGCCGAGGCGGCCACCACGCTGGTGGGACAGGGCATCGGCGCCGGGCAGCGGCTGCTCACGCGCTCGCTGGCCACGATGTCGGTGGGCCTGGGCATCGCCGTGATGACGGTGATGGGCGTGCTGATGGGCGTCTTCGCCCCAGAGCTGATGGAGCTGATGTCGCCTGTGGAGACCATCGTCAGCGAGGGTGCGCAGGCGCTGCGCATCGAGGCGTGGGCCGAGCCGATGTTTGCCGCCGCCATCGTGTGCAACGGCGTCTTCATCGGTGCTGGCGACACGCTGATGCCGGCCATCATGAGCCTCATGTCGATGTGGGGCGTCAGGCTGACGCTGGCCGCCTGGCTGGCCCGCGACCACGGTCTGCGCGGCGTATGGACGGCCATGGCCATCGAGCTCACCTTCCGCGGACTCATCTTCCTGGCCCGCCTCTGGAAAGGCAACTGGAACAAACGCCTTGTAACGACCTAAAACCACTAAAACTATGACATCACACTACATGCAACCCCTTGACTGGCTCATTCTGGCCGCCTATTTCGCCATCCTCATCGCCATAGGCCTCTGGGCCAGCAGCAAGCGCAAGAAGGAAGGGTCGCTCTTCCTGGCCGAGCGGTCGCTGCACTGGCACCACATAGGCTTCTCGATGTGGGGCACCAACGTGGGGCCGTCGATGCTCATCGCATCGGCCAGCGCCGGATTCACCACAGGCATCGTGTCGGGCAACTACGCCTGGTACGCCTTTGTCTTCATTGCCCTGCTGGCCTTCGTCTTCGCCCCGCGCTACTTGGGCGCCAAGGTGCAGACGCTGCCTGAGTTCATGGGGCTGCGCTTCGGCCAGTCTACACGCAACATCCTGGCCTGGTATACCATCGTGACCATCATCATCTCCTGGCTGTCGCTGACGCTCTTTGCCGGCGGCATCCTCATCCGTCAGGTCTTCGACATACCCATGTGGGCGTCGGCACTGGTGCTGCTGGCCATATCGGCCTTCTTCACCATGCTGGGCGGACTGAAGGCGGTGGCCTATACCAACGTCTACCAGATGGTGCTGCTCATCGTGGTGTCAGCCGTGCTGACCATCGTGGGCATAAGCCACGTGGGGGGCATCGGCGCACTGGCCGCCAAGGTGCCCGCCGACTACTGGGTGCTGTTCAAGCCCAACAGCGACGAGGCATTCCCCTGGCTGCCCATCGTGCTGGGCTATCCCGTGATGGGCGTCTGGTTCTGGTGCACCGACCAGTCGATGGTGCAGCCCGTGCTGGCCGCCAAGAACCTGCGCGAGGGCCAGCTGGGCACCAACTTCACCGGATGGCTGAAGATACTCGACGTGCCTCTCTACATCCTGCCCGGCGTGATCTGCTTCGCCCTCTTCCCCACGCTGGAGAATCCCGACGAGGCATATCTGACGATGGTCGAAAATCTCTTTCCCGTGGGCATGGTGGGACTGGTGTTTGCCGTGCTCACGGCCTGCCTGGTGAGCACCATTGGCTCGGCGCTCAACGCACTGAGCACGGTCTTCACCATCGACATCTATGTGAAGCGCTTCCGCCCCGACGCCTCGCAGCGCCGCATCAACTACGTGGGGCGGATGGTCACCGTCGGCGGTGCGCTCCTGGCCATCGTGCTCACCGTGGCCATCGACTCGATAAAGGGCCTCAACCTGTTCAATGTGTTCCAGAGCGTGCTCGGCTTCATCGCCCCGCCCATGACGGCGGTCTTCCTGCTGGGCGTGTTCTGGCCCAAGGCCACTACCAGGGCGGCCAACCTGGCGCTGACGGTGGGCACGGCCTTCTGTCTGACCGTGGGCGTGCTCTACCTGTGGCCGCCGCAGTGGCTGCAGCTGCCGTGGCCCCACTTCATGATGCTGTCGTTCCTGCTCTGCGCCGCCCTGACAGCAATGATGGTGGTGGTCTCGCTGCTCTGGCCGGAGCCGGCGGGCAAACCCGGAATGGCACAGCTGCCCCCGCACAAGCCCACCGCCTTGGTGGCCGGACTATGGACGGCACTGGCAGCGGTGATGGTGGCACTATACCTATACTTCAACTGAGCTAACTAACCTGAAAAGAAATATGAAACCGACATTCTTTCTAATGCTCGCAGCACTGCTCTCGGCCAACGGCATGAGCGCACAGTCGACAACCGACGGCATCAAGGGCGACCTGAACGGCGACAACCGCCGGGACATAGGCGACGTGATGACGCTGCTGGACCTGATAGCCAGCGACAACGGCACGCTGCCCACCGGCGGCACGCAGACATTCACGGTGAACGGCGTAGACTTCACGATGGTTCGCATAGAGGGCAGCACCTTCCAGATGGGCGCCACCGAAGAGCAAGGCACTGACGCCATAGACGAGGAGAAGCCCGTGCACGCAGTGACACTCAGCAGCTTCAGCATGGGCCAGACGGAGGTGACGCAACAGCTGTGGCAGGCCGTGATGGGCCAGACGCCCACCGCCGAGGGCACCCAGTGGAGCACCACGGTGGGGCTGGGCGACGGCTACCCGGTGTACTTTGTCAGTTGGGACGACTGCCAGAAGTTCATCGCCCGGCTGAACCAACTGACGGGCAGGCGCTTCCGTCTGCCAACGGAGGCGGAATGGGAATATGCCGCCCGTGGCGGCAGCCAGGGCAAGGGCTACAAGTTTGCAGGCGGCGACACGGTCAACGACGTGGCGTGGTATAAGGACAACAGCGCCAACAAGACGCACGAGGTGGCCACCCGGCAGCCCAACGAACTGGGGCTCTACGACATGAGCGGCAATGTGGCGGAGTGGTGTGCCGACTGGTACAACGCCAGCTACTACGCCTCGTCGCCGGCCGTCGCTCCCACGGGGCCCGAATCGGGCAAGTACCATGTGCGCCGCGGCGGCGCGTGGCGAAATGTGGAGCGTGTATGCCGCGTCAGCTCCCGCGGCAGCGAAGTCACCACAGAGCGCAACAACTCGTTAGGTCTCCGTCTGGCCATGTAAAGACGGTTTCGCGGCGGTTTCACCCCTCCCCCACCCCTCCACTTGCAGGGGCGGGGGGGGGGAGAGGCGGAAATATACTACAGAATCTGTTCCAGCTCGGCTACGTTCTTGGCGATGATGTCGTCGCTGAGACAGTAGTCCTGCAGGTCACCATTCACATAGAGGTCGTAGCTGGGCATATCGATAAGCCCGTGGCCGGAAAGGTTGAAGAGAATCACCTTCTCCTGACCCGTCTCAATGCACTTCTTGGCCTCGCGGATGGTGGCGGCGATGGCGTGGCAGCTCTCAGGCGCAGGGATGATGCCCTCGGTGCGGGCGAAGAGCATGCCGGCACGGAAGCTCTCAGTCTGGGGAATGTCGACACCGTGCATCAGACCGTCCTTGATGAGCTGCGAGACAATCATGCCGGCACCGTGGTAGCGCAGACCACCGGCGTGGATGTTGGCAGGCTTGAACTGGTGGCCCAGGGTGTACATGGGCAGCAGGGGCGTGTAGCCGGCCTCGTCGCCAAAGTCGTACTGGAACTTGCCGCGAGTCAGCTTCGGGCAGCTCTCCGGCTCGGCAGCGATGAACTCCGTCTGCTTGCCGTCGAGAATGTTGTGGCGCATGAAGGGGAAGGCGATGCCGCCGAAGTTGGAGCCGCCGCCGAAGCAGGCAATCACCTGGTCGGGATATTCGCCGGCCATGGCCATCTGCTTCTCAGCCTCCAGGCCGATGATGGTCTGGTGGAGCCCCACATGGTTGAGCACCGAGCCCAGCGTGTACTTACAGTTGGGCGTGGTGGTGGCCAGCTCGACGGCCTCGCTGATGGCGGTGCCGAGCGAACCGGAGTGGGTGGGGTCGACGGTGAGAATGTCCTTGCCGGCACGGGTAGACATGGACGGCGAGCCGGTGACGGCGGCGCCGAAGGTGCGCATGGCAATGGAGCGGTAGGGCTTCTGCTGCATGGTGATCTTCACCTGATAGACGGCGCAGTCAAGCCCGTAGAGCTTGGCGGCATAGCTCAGGGCCATGCCCCACTGGCCGGCACCGGTCTCGGTGGTCACATTGGTGGTGCCCTCCTGCTTGGCATAGTAGCACTGCGGCAGGGCGGAGTTGATCTTGTGCGAGCCCAGGGGATTGGTCGACTCGTTCTTGAAGTAGATGTGGGCCGGGGTGTCGATGGCCTGCTCCAGGGCATAGGCACGCACCAGCGGCGTGGAGCGGTAGTAGCGGTACTTGTCGAGCACGTCTTCGGGTATGTCAATCCACCTGTGCTCGGTGTCCAGCTCCTGCACACAGCACTCGCGGGGGAAGATGTGGGCCAGGTCGTCGACACTCAGCGGCTGGTGGGTCTTGGGGTGGATGGGGGGCAGCGGCTTGTTGGGCATGTCGGCCTGGATGTTGTACCACTGCGTGGGAATCTCACTCTCCTGAAGGATGAATTTCTTCTGTTTCATAGCTGTTTTTGTTAAAATGGTTAATAAATATCCGTCGGAAGTTTAAAGGGGTCTGTCGTAAGAACGGCAGACCCCTTTTGCGTTTATTGTCATACTGACACACACAGGTAAGCGACTCACGACTGTTTGAATCCCGAGCAGCGCCACCAATAGCCAGTTGCAATCTTCGCCATTTTCTCTATCATTTGATTTACTACGCTGCAAATTTAAGACATTCCACCGTAATGGCCAAACAACGGCACCACATATTAACCATTATTAGCATTTTACAGAACGCCCCGCCCAAAAACATCTTTTGCCCGGAGAAAAAACAGGGGCCCGAAGAAGCAAAAACTTAAATTACGTCGTAATTCAGATAAATTACGTCGAAATTTATATAAATTACGTCGTAATTTAAATAAATTACGTCGAGCCGTTAAGTTTATCCGGCACCTCCCGATGTTTTTGCGCGTACCTATATAATATTTATATACGGGCGGAAAATATTATCTTTCTGCTCAGTTTTTGCCCCTAAAAGTGTTAAATTATCTGATTTCCTTTGCTGTGTCAGATAAAATGCGTAATTTTGGGGCTAAAACTAAAACAATTTAACCTTAAATAAACAAAAACGAGAAAGTAACTATGAGTTATTTGCGATTTGAAAAAGCCGTGATGACGAACCTTGAGGAGAGTCTGCGCCGCGAATTGCTCCGTACAAACCGCTCGGGCGCCTACAGCGCGTCGACGCTCGTGGACTGCAACACACGCAAGTACCACGGGCTGCTGGTGGTGCCAGTGCCCGAGATTGACGACGAGAACCACGTGCTCCTGTCGTCGTTCGACTGTACGGTGGTGCAGCACGGGGCAGAGTTCAACCTGGGCATCCACAAGTATCAGGGCAACAACTTCAGCCCCAAGGGGCACAAGTACATTCGTGAGTTCGACGCATCGCTGGTGCCCACCACCACCTACCGCGTGGGAGGCGTCATCCTGAAGCGCGAGACCATCTTCCAAGCCTACGAGGACCGCATCCTGATCCGCTACACGCTGGTGGACGCCCACTCAGCCACATCGCTGCGTTTCCGCCCGTTCCTGGCATTCCGCTCGGTGCGCCAGTTCACACACGAGAACTCGGTGGCCAGCCGCGAGTACTACGAGGTGGACAATGGCATCAAGACGTGTATGTATGCCGGCTACCCCGACCTGTATATGCAGTTCAACAAGAAGAACAAGTTTGTGTTCCAGCCCGACTGGTACCGTGGCATCGAGTACCCGAAGGAGCAGGAGCGCGGCTACGCCTCAAACGAGGACCTCTACGTGCCGGGCTACTTCGAGGTGCCCATCAAGAAGGACGAGAGCATCGTCTTTGCCGCCTCGACCAAGCCCATCAAGACATCGACCCTGAAGTCGCTGTTCCAGAAGGAGATAGACGTGCGCGTGCCACGCGACAACTTCTACCACTGCCTGGTGACAGCCGCCCACCAGTTCCACAACCGCGAGGCCGACGACACCCGCTATCTGCTGGCTGGCTACCCCTGGTTCAAGTGCCGCGCACGCGACACCTTCATCTCGCTGCCGGGACTGACGCTGGCCATAGACGAGGCCGACTACTTCGAACTGGTGATGAGCACCGCCGAGCGCGGGCTGCGCGAATTTATGGAGGACAAGCCACTGAGCGTGAAGATATACGAGATGGAGCAGCCCGACGTGCCCCTCTGGGCCGTGTGGGCCATCCAGCAGTATGCCAAATATGAGGGCCGCGACAAGTGCTTAGAGAAGTACGGACAGCTGCTCACAGACATTGTGAAATATGTGGAGGAGGGCGGACACCCCAACCTGAGGCTGGACGACAACGGACTGCTCTATGCCAACGGGCGCGACCGTGCCATCACATGGATGAACTCGACGGCCAACGGGCGCCCCGTGGTGCCCCGCTCGGGCTACATCGTAGAGTTCAACGCCCTGTGGTACAACGCCTTGAAGTTCTGCGCATCGATGGCTGCCGACCGTGGCGACCAGGCCACCGCCGACCATCTGGAGGAGCTGGCCGGCAGGACGAAGGCCGCATTCGTAGACACATTCGTCAACGAGTACGGCTATCTGCTGGACTATGTCGACGGGCAGATGATGGACTGGAGCGTCAGGCCCAACCAGATATTCGCCGTGGCGCTGGACTACTCGCCCCTGACGCAGCAGCAGATGAAGAGCGTGGTTGACATCTGCACACGCGAACTGCTCACACCGAAGGGACTGCGCTCGCTCTCGCCCAAGAGCGGCGGCTACAACCCGATGTACGTGGGGCCGCAGACGCAGCGCGACTATGCCTACCACCAGGGCACGGCCTGGCCGTGGCTCGGCGGATTCTATATGGAGGCCTGCCTGAAACTGTACAAGCGCTCGCGCCTGTCGTTCATAGAGCGCCAGATGGTGGGCTACGAGGACGAGATTGACTACCACGCCATTGGCACCATCTCCGAGCTGTTCGACGGCAACCCGCCCTTCCACGGGCGCGGCGCCATGTCGTTTGCCATGAACGTGGCCGAAATCCTGCGCACCATGAAATTGCTCGAAAAGTATTCATACCAAAAATAAGGAGGAACGACTATGAAAGTACTAATGTTTGGATGGGAGTATCCTCCTCATGTGTTCGGTGGACTCGCCACCGCAAATTACGGAATATCAGAGGGTCTGAAAGCCCAGGGCGACATAGAGACGGTGCTCTGCCTGCCACACCCCTTCGGCGACGAGAGCCAGCACGCCGCCCGCATCGTGGCCATGAACGCAGTGCCCATAGCCTGGCGCGACGTCAGCTATGACTACGTGAAGCAGCGCGTGGGCAACATCATGGACCCCGAATACTACTTCAAGTGCCGTGAGCACATCTACGCCGACTTCAACTATATGCACGTCAACGACCTGGGAGCCATGGAGTTCGCAGGAGGCTATCCCGGCAACCTGCACGAGGAAATCAACAACTACTCCATCATTGCAGGCGTGGTGGCACGAACCGAGCAGTTCGACATCATACACGCCCACGACTGGCTCACATTCCCCGCCGGCATACACGCCAAGCAGGTCAGCGGCAAACCGCTGTGCATACACGTGCACGCCACCGACTTCGACCGCTCACGCGGAAAGGTGAACCCCACCGTGTACAGCATCGAGAAAAACGGCATGGACAACGCCGACTGCATCATGTGCGTCAGCGAACTGACACGGCAGACGGTCATCAACCAGTATCACCAGGACCCGCGCAAATGCTTCACCGTGCACAACGCCGTCTACCCCCTGCCACAGGAGTATCAGGACATACCGCGACCCAACCACGAGGGCAAGGACAAGGTGGTCACATTCCTCGGACGCATCACCATGCAGAAGGGGCCGGAATACTTTGTCGAGGCCGCCAACATGGTGCTGCACCGCACACGCAATGTGCGCTTCTGCATGGCCGGCAGCGGCGACATGATGGACGCCATGATCTATCTGGCAGCAGAGCGCGGCATTGCCGACCGCTTCCACTTCCCGGGATTCATGCGCGGCAAGCAGGTGTACGAGTGCCTGAAGGACTCCGATGTCTACGTCATGCCCTCAGTGTCAGAGCCTTTCGGCATTTCGCCACTGGAGGCCATGCAGTGCGGCACGCCGTCAATCATATCGAAGCAGAGCGGCTGCGCAGAGATACTGAACAACTGCATCAAGGTGGACTACTGGGACGTGCACGCACTGGCCGACGCCATCTACAGCATCTGCGTCAACGACTCGCTCTTCCACTATCTGCAGGAGGAAGGAAAGCGCGAGGTGGACCAAATCACCTGGGAGAAGGTGGGCACCTGGATTCGCACACTCTACCGCCGGACACTCGGATGGGAAGGGTAGTTAATTGAAAATTGAAAAATTGAAAATAGAAAATTGATAATTTGATAGTTATGAAAACAATTTGCTTATATTTTGAAATACATCAGATCATACATCTGAAGCGCTACCGTTTCTTCGACATCGGTACCGACCACTATTACTACGACGACTACGAGAACGAGCGCTCCATCAGCGACATAGCAGAGCGCTCGTACATGCCGGCCCTGAACACCCTGCTGCAGATGATCAAGGACAATGGCCAGTACTTCAAAGTGGCATTCTCGCTCTCAGGCACAGGCATTGAGCAGCTCGAAATGCACGCACCACAGGTGCTGGAGAAACTGCAGGAACTGAACGAGACCGGCTGCGTGGAGTTCCTGGCCGAACCCTACAGCCACGGACTCTCGTCGCTGGCCAACCCCGAGAGCTTCGCACGCGACATGAAGAAACAGGTGGAGAAAATCAAGGAGTACTTCGGACAGGAGCCGAAGGTGGCCCGCAACTCGTCGCTCATCTACAGCGACGACATCGGCGCACAGATAGCCGCACTCGGATTCAAGGGCATGCTCACCGAAGGCGCCAAGCACGTGCTCGGATGGAAGAGCCCGCACTACGTGTACCACTGCAACATGGCCCCCAACCTGAAGCTGCTGCTGCGCGACGTGGAACTCTCAGACGACATCTCGCTGCGCTTCAACAACGCCGAGTGGGAGGGCTACCCCCTCTTTGCCGACACCTACATAGACCGCATAGCACGACTGCCCGAAGAGGAGCAGATCATCAACATCTTCATGGAACTGTCGGCACTCGGCATCGCACAGCCGCTGTCGTCAAACATCCTTGAGTTCATCAAGGCCCTGCCCGTCTGCGCACGCGAGAAGGGCATCACCTTCTCAACACCCACCGAAATCTGCATGAAGGTGAAGAGCGTGGGACAGATTGACTGCCCCGACACCCTCTCGTGGGTCGACGAAGAGCGCGACTGCTCATGCTGGCTGGGCAACGCCATGCAGCGCGAAGCCTTCAACAAGCTCTACTCAGTGGCCGAGCGACTGCTCATTGCCGACGACCCGCGCATCATGCAGGACTGGGACTATCTGCAGGCATCAAACAACTTCCGCTTCATGACCACCAAGCCCTCAAACGTGGGGCTGGACCGCGGCATCTACAGCGGACCCTTCGATGCCTTCACCAACTACATGAACATCCTGGGCGACTTCATCAACCGCGTCAACGCCCTCTATCCCGAAGAAATCGACAACGAACAGCTCAACTCGCTCCTGACCACCATACGCAACCAGGGCGACGAGATAGAGATGAAAGACAAGGAGATAGAGCGCCTGAAGGCCAAGCTGGAGAAACTGGAGAAACTGGAGCCCGCCGCCAAGAAGGCTGCCGCCCCCAAAAAAGCCGCTGCCAAGAAGGATTGAGAGATCACCTCTCACCTCTCACCTCTCACCTCTCACCTCTTACCTCTTACCTCTAAACAAAGTGAATGGCTGGTCGATGACCAGCCATTCACTTTTTCAACATAAATAATTGATTTATGTAAACAAAACGCCACATTTTAGTATCAAAATGTCATTTTCTTCTCGTTTTTCTTGGCTATTTCATATAAATACACTATTTTTGCACCTCTTATTACAACAAACCTTTGACCATCAACGCAATGACAGCAAAAGGGAGAAGAAGACAGAATGGAACAGAATGGGCTGCCATCTCGTCACAATTTGTGATGACATCACGAGCGAAACGTCCTAAGTCTGCCTTGCCATTGGCTTTCACCGAGCATGGAGCATTGGCACTGACGAGTGTACTCAGAAGCGATGTTGCCATTGAGACTGGCATTATTGTCACACGGGCATTTGTCGCAATGCGTCAAACCCTCACGGCATTGGCATTGCCATCAAAGATTGCTGAAATCGAAAGTAGTATAAATAGTTTAAGGCAAAAGGTTGACGACATACTTGCTGACCAAAACGACATCAACGAGTCTACCCGCGCACAGCTGGATGCCATCAGCGAGGCACTGGCAGAACTGCAGGCCAAGGAGCCGCCCCAAATGCCTCGACGCAGAATAGGATTCATACAAGAAGATAACAAATAAATTTTTAATTCACTTTTCAACATCAACTTTTTAAACAAAACAAAATGCGTATGAAAGATTATTTCAACCGAAGAAAGAGCAATGTTGCGATTAAGCGAGAGCAAAGCGAACCTGTTCGTTTTGCAGAGCATAAGCAACATGGCCGATCAGGCAAACTACTGCTCTTGACGCTGCTCACGATGCTCGTCGTGGGCGCAAGCCCGGCAGGGGCTGACGAACTGACCGTCAATGACGGGACGAAGACAAGTAATTATGTTCCTATCTATGGCTACTATGTAGATACTCAAAACACCACTTCGGAATTCATCATCCCTGCCGACCGACTGGAAAACCTTGAGGGTGGCACTATCTCACAGATGACCTTCTATCTCTCCACACCAGTATCAGGTTCTTGGGAAAATGTAGTATTTGAGGTATATCTGAAGGAAGTGACCGCAACAACATACGCTTCGGAAACAGCCAACACTGAGGGGACTAATACGGTTGTCTATACGGGTTCCTTGGACGGAAGCAAAAGCACAATGGTTGTACCCTTTTCTTCTAACTATGTCTATGGCGGAGGAAATCTTTTAGTAGGTTTCAAAGTAACAACAAAAGGTTATTATGCTAATACATATTTTTATGGCGAAACCTTCTCATACGGAACTTATCCAGCATTCCATAGTGACGGTGCCAGTCATAACGGACGTGACAATTTCCTTCCCAAAGTTACTTTTGAGTATACTGCTGGCGTTGGCGTAATGAAGAAGCCAAAGAATGTAACAGCCAGCAATATCTTGATGAACTCGGCCACTATCAGCTGGACGGCAGGAGGCGATGAGACATCTTGGGAAATTAGCTACGGAACTGAAAACACGGTGCCTGCTACAGATGGTAGCTATACGACTACTAACACTGCATCTTATAACTTGACGGGTCTGACGGATGGGACGACTTATTATTTCTTTGTTCGTGCTGTAAGTGGCGACAATAAGAGTGCTTGGAGTTCTGTTGGTTTAACCACGAAAGTGGCACCCGTTACAGCTTTCCCTTGGACAGAGAACTTCAATAGCCTCGTCTCGGGTATTCCCGCTAATTGGGATAACAGCGAGGGAACGACTACCACAGACTCATATAAATGGAGCTATTATGCTACAGGTCATGATGGCGTAGGCGTACGTTTCAATAGTTATAATAACGGAAATGGTAACACCAATATGCTGAAGACTCCTGCCATGAACCTGCCTACGGGTAAGCCCATGCAGCTGAGCTTCTGGTACAAGAATCCTGCCGGTGGCGACTTCTCGGTTTACGTTTCCGGTGACGGGGGAGCCACTTACACCACAGATCTTGCCACCGGGCTGACGGGCCAGAGCGAATGGAAGCAGATGGAAATGGTTATCCCTGCCGAGTTCACCGATAACGTAGTCATCGTATTCCAAGGAACTTCAAACTATGGTTATGGCGATGCCTACATCTATCTTGACGACGTGACTGTCGAGGAGGCTCCCTCCGTGCTGAAGCCCACAGCCCTGACCGCCAGCAATCCTACCTGGCAGGGTGCCACGCTGTCGTGGACGGCTGGCAGCGACGAGACCGCCTGGAAGGTCATCTACGGTGCTACGGACTTCGACCCCGAGACCGACGGAACGACCATCGACGTCACGGAGAATCCCTACACGCTGACGGGCCTGACGCCTGAGACTGCCTACGACGTGTATGTCAAGGCCGTAAAGGGCACCGATGTCAGTCAGGCCAGCGACAAGGCCAGCTTCACCACCACCGAGCGCTATCCTGCTCCTGCAGGCCTGACTATCAGCAACCTCACCACCACGTCGGCCACGCTGACATGGACCGCCGGCGAGGCAACTGCTTGGGAGGTGGCTGTCAACACCACCGGCGAGACCCCCACAGAGGCCGGGACCGTTGTCAATGCCGCTACCTACGAGTTCACCGAGCTCACCGAAGAAACCACCTACTACGCCTTCGTGCGCACGAAGGACGGCAACAACTACAGCGCATGGAGTGCTGCCTGCGAGTTCCTGCCGTCGGCAAACACCTATCTGACGGTGAACGACGGAACAACGACAAACTCATACGTTCCTGTTTATGGATATTTCAGTGAATCTACAAACCTGGGCGGGCAGTTCATCATCCCTGCCGCCAGTCTGACGGATGTACAGAACAAGGTCATCAAGAAGCTGACATTCTATTCGGCCACTTCTGAGTATGCATACGGAGATGCCGAGTTCGATGTATGCCTGAAGGAAGTGTCTGACACATACTTCCCCAGCAGCTCTATGTATGCTTGGGATGCAGAGGACTGGACGAAAGTTTACAGCGGCACAATAGCTATCGTTGGAGGCAAGATGAACATCACCTTCACCTCCGACTTCAACTATGCTGGTTCCAACCTGTTGGTTGGTATTCATAAGACCTCTACCGACAAGTCTGGCTCTAACTGGAATGTTACATTCTATGGCAATAATGCAAGCAGTAACATGTCAAATTATTCGCCGAATGGAAGCAGACAGAAATTCCAGCCCAAGACCACTATCGGCTATCAGGAGAAGACTGGCTCTGAGCTGAAGGTATTCGACGGTGAGACCGAGCTGGCCGTTTCACCCGCAAGCTTTGACTTCGGTTTGGCTGAGGCTGGCACTACCCATACCTTCACGCTGAAGAACACTGCCGCTACGCCCTACGTGGCAACCATCAGCAGCAAGAATCTGACCGTTGACCCCACCAGCGTGACTCCCACCGCCGAGGGCGCTACCTTCACCGTGGCTATGCCCGCACAGGACATCACTGATGAGGCTGTCGTCATCACGCCTGCTGCCGAGAGCGGACTGGAGCCGTTCACCATCAATGTAAGCGGTACTGCAAAAGATCCTAATAAGTTGTTTGAAGATTTCTCTGGTAATGCAAAGCCCGAAGATTGGACAGCTACGGGTAATTCGTATAATTGGAGCTTTACCAGTAGTTATGCCAGCTATGGAGGATATAGTGCATCTTATTCCGGTAATCTGACCACTCCCAAACTTACTTTTACAGCTGGTGAGAAATTCTTCTTCGATGCGAAGATGAGTTCAACTTATAATGCTACTGCTGCTGGTATGACCATACAGACATCAACTGATGGCAATTCATTTAGTGACTTGATGACCATTACTAGCGGGGAAATATCTTCTTCTGCTTGGAATTCTTTCTCAGTAGAAATCCCTTCGGCTGACGTGAAATATATTCGTTTTGCCAATTGTATTTACATGGCTATAGATAATGTCTATGGCGGTTCTATTCCTGTTGAACCAAGGATGGTTGTAACCCAGCCTACTTCACTTGATTTCGGAGCCATTACTGAGAACACGGCTAAGACCTTTACGATTGCAAATACCGGCAAGGCCATTTTGAATGGTATCACCGTCACCTCTTCAAATAGCGATGTGTTCACCATTAGTGGTGCTCCCACCTCTCTTGAAGCTGGTGCAAGCCAGGATGTAACCATCACAATGGCTGCCACCACAACTGGCGTTCTCTCGTCTGAAATCACCGTCAGTGCTACTGATATGGAAGACGTGAAGTTCACCGTGACTGGTGCTATTGTGCCAGCAGGCTTGCCTAAGGAAGAGTTCACAGAAGGTCTGCCTGAGAACTGGACTAACAGCGGATGGTCATTTGCTGATGGTATTGCTTCTGCTAATAGTACCTCGACAATGACCACTCCAAAGCTCGTGTTTGCTGAAGGTAGCCTCTTAGCTATTAAGATAAAGAACTATGACACGGACGCAACAAATAAAATCACAATAAAGGGCTCAACTGACAACGGTTCTACATGGACTTACACAAAAGAAATCCCATCTTCCAATTTCATCAGCAACAGCGATTGGACGACTTTAATTATTAGTGACATTCCTTCTAATGTAAATAAACTTCAGTTCGTTGGCTTCTATTGCCACGTTGATGAGATTGCCGGCCTGTATTATGCTCCTGAACTTGCTGTTAAGCAGGGTGAGGAGACCGTCACTTCGCCCGTAGCCTATAACTTCGGTGAGAATCTTACTGCTGATGCTACTGTGACATACACGCTGTCTAACGCAGGAGCCGGAACTCTGAACATCACGAATGTTGCTATTACCGGCGAGGGCGCAACAGCTTACAGCACCAACTGGACTGAGAGCGTTGCAGCTCCCTTCGACCTTACTATCACGCGCACATACGACGGCACCCGCACTGGCGTACAGGAGGCCGTTGTTACCGTTACTACAGACGACGGTGACTTTGTTGTCAACGTTACTGGCAGCGACCGTGGCTATGACGCCCCTGAGATGAGCATTGACGCTACTCCTATTGATTTCGGCAAGGTGTCTGCTAACGACAGCAAGACCATTACGGTGACCAACATTGGAACTGGGTCGATGACTGTCAACATAACAAGTGACAACGCCCTGTTTACCATTAATCCCGCTCAACTGACAGAAATTGGCGCAAATCAGAGCAAAGACTTTACCGTGACCTTCAATTATAACAATGTAGAAGGTAATTACGGTGAAAAGACTGCTAACATCACCGTTACCCCGACCTATGACGAGACAGCAAACGTTATCATTGCTGCTACGGCAAAGGCCAAGAATCCTAATGTGTGGAGCGAGGAATTTGCAGATGCAAACATTGAGGAAAGAGGCTGGACTAAGGGCGGCTGGAGCATCACCGATGGCAAGGCTGTAGGTAATAGTGGAGCCGGATACCTGTACACTCCTTACCTTGAAGTGGCTGATGCAAGCGAAGAGCTTACCGTCGATTATGAGATTACAAGCAGCTTCGGTGCTGCCATCACTTATCAAGTGTCAACAGACCGTGGTGCTACTTGGTCAGCAGCCAAATACTATCCTGCAGATTATGGTAAGACCTATGAATCACTTCCTAATGGCGACAAGGGTACATTCACTATCTCTGTAGATGCCGCTGGCGTTTATCAGTTCCGTTTCCAGGCTATGGGTTACAATCTTGACAACTTCGAAGGCTTCAAGCGCTATGTTCCTGAACACGATGCCGAGATTACTGACACCAACATTCCTACTAACGGCTATGTGGGCAGAAGCTACACGGCTACTGTGACTGTCGCCGAGAAACTCGGCAAGGAAGGTGAGAATGCCACGGCTACGCTGTACTTCGGCGATGAGGCAATGGCTTCCGAGACCAAAAACCTGACCGCAGGCGGAAACACTGAGTTCACGCTGACCTTCACTCCCGAAGATGCTCAGAGCGCTACAGCTAAGATTGTGGTGAGCTACGCTGGCGGCGAGCTCAACGGCACGTCAAAGAGCGTGACCATCCACGAGGTTATCACCTTCGACGAGGCTAACGGCAATGCTGTCGAGTCTGGCCAGCTGGTGCCCGTACTGCTGAAGCGCAGCTTCATCCAGGGCTGGAACACCATCTGCGTGCCCTTCGCCATCCTGAACCCCAAGTCGGTGTTTGGCGACAATGTGAAAATCTATCAGTTCACGAGCTACAGTGCTGAACAAGGTCTGGGCTTCACAGCCATCAACCTGAGCAATGGCATGGACGCCGGCGTTCCCTACCTGGCTTACATCCCCAGCGCTGTCAGCAGCGAGCTGTTCTTCGAGAGCGTCTCTATTTCACCTGCCACACATGATGCTGTATTTGGTGGTGTCACCTTTACAGGCTGCTTCGACCCGATACTTACCGGCAACCTGACTGGCAACTACGTGCTGACCACAGAGGCCAAGATTGCCAAGGCTGGCTCCAATGCTTCGATGAAGGCCTTCCGCGCTTACTTCACAGCTCCTGCTGGTGCCCGTATGACCATCAACTTCGACAACAGCACCACTGGCATTGGCGCTATCACTACCGATGGCGAACTGGAGGTTGGCGCAATGTACAACCTGCAGGGCCAGAAGGTGCAGGGCACCCAGAAGGGTCTCTACATCATCAACGGCAAGAAAGTTGTGCGCAAGTAAACAGAATGAATCACAAAAAGTTAAAACGCTAAACAGTTATGAAAAAGACATATTTTCAGCCGCAGACCCTTGTGGTCACCGTGATGACCCAGGGTATGCTTGCCTTTTCCAAATTGGAAGGCCAAGAAAACCAAAATAACGTCAGCGTCACCTTGACGGAGACTGAATATGACGGAGAGGGAGCCGCCCGCCGTAGTTCGGTCTGGGACGATGAGGGAGATGAGTACTAAGCTTCCCCTCTGACCCTTATACTTTAGCTGCCGCCCTAAGTGCTTCCAGAAGCGACTTAGGGCGGCAGTGCTGTTTTTTTTGAGGGTCTTTTCTTGGCTGTTACGAAATAAATGCTTAACTTTGCAGCAATTAATCAATTGTGTGCAACGCTGCCTTCAGGCAGTGCCTCATTGAAGATATGGAAAACCAAAACCGAGAACTATGAAAATACTTGCTATCAATCCTGGAATGATTTCCACAAAGGTGGGCGTGTTCAACGACGAAGAACTGGTGATGCACGCCACGTTAAACCACCCATACGAGGAACTGTGCCGCTATCCGTTCATCATGGACGAGTTCGACTACCGCAAAGAGAAGGTGATGGAGGAACTGCAACGACAGCACATCGGCATGGACTTCGACGTCGTGGTGGGCCGCGGCGGACTGGTGAAGCCCATAGAAAGCGGCGTCTACGAACTGAACGACAAGGTGATTGAGGACACGCGCCACCCCCGCCTGCAGCACGCCTGCAACCTGGGCTCGCTGATGGCCCTGAGCATTGCCCGCGAGATAGAGGGCTGCCGCGCCTTCACCGTAGACCCCGGCGTGGTGGACGAGCTGGACGACGTGGCCCGCATCACCGGACTGCCCGAAATGCCCCACCAGACCATCTGGCACGCCCTGAACCAGCGCGAGATAGCCAAGCGCTACTGCAAGGAGCACGGCGTGAAGTACGAGGAGCAGGACCTCATTGTCTGCCACATGGGCAGCGGCATTTCATTCGCCATGCACCACCACGGACGGGCCATAGAGTGCAGCGACGCCCTGAGCGGCGACGGGCCCTTCTCGCCCTCAAGGGCGGGCATGCTGCCCACGGTGCAACTGGTGCAACTGTGCTACAGCGGCAAATACACCGAGAAGGAGATGCTGCGCAAGATCAACGGCCACAGCGGACTGACGGCCCACTTGGGCACCAACGACGTGCGCGAGGTGGAGCGGCGCATTGCCGAGGGCGACGAGAAGGCGCGGCTGGTGCTCGATGCCATGATCTACAGCATTGCACGGTGGCTGGCCTCGCTGGCCCCCGCCACCAACGGCCATGTAGACGCCGTCATCCTGACCGGCGCCATAGCCCACAGCCAGTACATCACCGACGGGCTGAAACGCCGCATCAGTTTTCTGGCCCCAGTCTTCGTCTACCCCGGCGAGGACGAGCTGACCGCTCTGGCCATGAACGTGTTACGCGCCATGCGTGGCGAGCAGGAGATAAAGGTCTATCAGTAAACGTTTGGCCGTTACGCAAATTATTCGTAACTTTGCAGCGCCTAAGGAAAAACCACAGATATTATTAACCTATAAAAACAAAAGAGAGAAAAAAAATGAACGAGATTCAGAACCTACAGCCCCAGTGCGTATGGAAGAACTTCTACGCCCTGACGCAAGTGCCCCGCCCCAGCGGCCATCTTGAGAAAATCCAGCAGTTCCTGCTCGACTTCGGCCAGCAGTGCGGCGTCTATGCCGTGAAGGACCCCGCCGGCAACATCCACTTCCGCAAGCCCGCCACCCCCGGCATGGAGAACCGCAAGGGCATCATCCTGCAGGCACACATGGACATGGTGCCGCAGAAGACGCCGGAGTCAACCCACAACTTCGAGACTGACCCCATACAGCCGTGGATTGACGGCGAGTGGGTGAAAGCCAAGGGAACGACCCTCGGTGCCGACAACGGCCTGGGCGTGGCCGCCATCATGGCCATCATGGAGGACAAGACGCTGAAGCACGGACCCATCGACGCCCTCATCACCCGCGATGAAGAGACGGGCATGTACGGCGCCAACGAACTGTCCGAGGGCGAGCTGCAGGGCGACATATTGTTGAACCTCGACTCGGAGCACTGGGGCAAGTTCGTCATCGGCTCGGCCGGTGGCATCGACGTGACCGCCACGCTCGACTACAAGGAGGCAGAGACCGACGCCGACGACGCTGCCGTGCGCATCACCGTGCAAGGCCTGCGCGGCGGCCACAGCGGACTGGAAATCAACGAGGGCCGAGGCAACGCCAACAAGCTGCTGGTGCAGGTGGTACGCCAGGCCATCGAGGACTGCGAGGCCCGTCTG
Source organism: uncultured Prevotellaceae bacterium (assembly GCA_902786565.1). Lineage (GTDB taxonomy): Bacteria > Bacteroidota > Bacteroidia > Bacteroidales > Bacteroidaceae > Prevotella. The sequence goes on from CADACW010000018.1 coordinate 33,690, forward strand.
GCCACGTGGCACGGCGGCAACATGCGCAACGCCATCCCCTTCAAGGCCGAGGCTGTGCTCACCCTGCCGAAAGAGAACATCGCCGCCCTTCGCGAGGCCGTGGACGACTGGCGGGAGACCTTCAACGACGAGTTCAAGCTGATTGAGCCGCAGGGCATCAACGTTGACATTGAAGAGGTGGAAACCCCGAAGACACAGGTGCCCGAAGAGATTCAGGACAACATCATCGATGCCATCTTCGCCTGCCACGACGGCGTCATCCGCTTCATCCCCGCCTACCCCGCCGTGGTCGAGACCTCCAGCAACCTGGCCATCATCGACATTGCCGAAGGCCACGCCGGCATAAAGATACTGGCACGCTCCAGCCGCGAGGACATGAAGGAATACGTGGTGACAATGCTCAAGAGCTGCTTCGCCATGGCCGGCATGAAGGTGGAGACCGCAGGCAGCTACGGCGGCTGGGACCCCAACCCCGACTCAGAGATTCTGCACCTGCTGCTGAAGGAGTACAAGGAGCTGTTCGGCCAGGACGGCATCATCCAGGTGGACCACGCCGGACTGGAGTGCTCTGTCATCCTGGGCAAGTACCCCTGGCTGGACATCGTCAGCCTCGGCCCCACGATGAAGTCGCCCCACACCACCACCGAGCGCGCCCTCATCGCCACCGTCGAGCCTTTCTGGCAGCTGCTCAAAAAGACTTTGGAAGATGTGCCCGTCAAGTGAAGAGTGAAGAATGAAGCATCTTTTGCTGACAGTTGGGGCGCTGGTTCCGTTTGGCGGAGAGGCGCAGGCACAGGGCGGAGCGCCTGAAGTGAAGGCCTCGCCCGAGCGGCCTAACATCGTGTTCATCCTGGCCGACGACATGGGCTATGGCGACCTGGCCTGCTACGGCAACCAGTACATCCAGACACCCAACATCGACCGTCTGGCACGCACCGGCACCTCATTCACACAGGCCTACGCCGGCAGCGGCATCAGCTCGCCGTCGCGCTGCTCGCTGATGACAGGACTGAGCAGCGGCCACGCCCGCATACGCGACAACCAGTGCTACGCCGGAGGACTGACCGGCCTGAAAATCAACCCACGCGGCGACACCACCATCGTGCGCCGCGCCAACCTGCTGCCCGAGGACACCACACTGGCCACTGTCCTCGGCGCAGCAGGCTATCGTACCTGTCTGGTGAACAAGTGGCACCTGGACGGCTACGACCCGCAGGCCGCACCCAACCACCGGGGGTTCGACGAGTTCTACGGCTGGACCATCTCCACCGTCCACAGCAATGCGCCGTACTACTATCCCTACTACCGTCTGCACGGCGACTCGCTCATCAACATTCGGGAGAACGAGCACGATGCCCACGTGCGCCACAATACGGAGATTTCGACCGACGACGCCATACAGTTCATCCACCGCAACAAGGACCGCGCCTTCTTCCTCTTCCTGGGCTACGACGCACCCCACGAGCCTTACAACATAGATGACACATCGTGGTACGACGAGCAGGGCGAATGGAGCGACAACACCAAGCGCTACGCGGCGCTGGTCACCCACATGGACTATAACATCGGGCGCCTGCTGGCCACGCTCGACGCGCTGGGGCTGAGGGAGAACACGCTGGTCATCTTTGCCAGCGACAACGGTGCCGCCGTGATGGCCCCGCTGAAGGAGCTGAACTGCGGCGCAGGTCTGAAGGGCCGCAAGGGCCAGCTCTATGAGGGCGGCATCCGCGTGCCCCTCATCGTCAACCAGCCCGGTCGCGTGCCGGCCCGGCAGACTGACCATCTGGTCTATTTCCCCGACTTCATGCCCACCCTGGCCGCACTGGCACGCGCCGGGCAGCATCTGCCGCAGAAGACCGACGGCACTGACGTCTCGCCCCTGTTCTACGGCCATGACATCGACACCGACAGCCGCCCGCTCTACTGGGAGTTTCCCGGCAAGCAGAGGGCTGTGCGCTGGAGGGGCTGGAAGGCGGTATCAGTGAAGAGGGGTGCTCCGCTGGAGCTCTACCGCATCAAGGACGACCCCTTAGAGCAGCACGACCTGGCCAAGGAGCGGCCCGACGTGCTGCGCCAAATGGAGCGCCTGATGCAGCAACTGCGCACCCCGTCGGCCAATTACCCCATAGAAGGGGAGTAATTAATCTCCGGGAAATTTGCCAAGGCATATTGGGAATGTAGAGTTATAAAGTATATAACTCATAGTTAGAAGGTATATAACCCATAGTTAGAAGGCTTATAACCCTGTAGGGGCGGGGCGCTTCATCCACTGGTTCAGCTGGTAGATGGCGGGCAGAAGGATGAGCAGTGAGAAGAAGACAGCCATACCCGTGCGCATCGGACTGCCGAAGATGTCAGAGAGGGTGATGTCGCTCGACGGGTAGGCATGATAGAGCAAGTAGGCCGCCGTGTTGTTGGTCCAGTGATAGACTATGCCGGGAATGATGCTTCCCGTGCGCTCGTACATCCATCCTAACAGCAGGCCTATGAGCAGTGGGTGGAGGAACTGGGCCGGATTCATGTGAGCCAAGGCGAACAGCAGCGCCGAGAGGAAAATCATCGTCCATCGGCACTCGGGCTTCCACAGCAGCAGCGAGCGCAGGGCCGCCCCACGAAACACCAGTTCCTCGGCCACCGGGGCCAGCAGGCACACCACGGCATAGCCACCGGTAGTGCTCATCAGCTGGGTGGCCACCATCTCTGCCTGGTCAATATACTGCTGCACGCTCTCCGGCCATTCCGGCATAGACTCCTGAAGCCACATCGACGGGATGATGGCCCCCAGGGCGGCAAAGAGGCTCCAGAGCAGCACCGCCCAAGGTCTCGACATCAGGTAATGGCGCGACACGGGGGCCCACTTGAGCAGCGTGAACAGGATGATGGTAACGAGCGAGAAGGTGACCATGGCAATCATGGTGCCCATAGTGCTGAGCTGCTCCACTGGCCCGCCCTGCTTGATAGCCTGGATGGCCGTCATCAAGAATTGTGCTGCCACTTGTATGGCCAGAAATATCAGCACATAAGCCACTGCAGCAAGTGCATTAACATTATTCTTCATCATAGTTTTTTCAATTTATTGACGGTTTCTCTCCTGTCTGCCTCTAATTGGCAGGCCAACTCCTCGGCCGAGGCGAAAGTGCGCTCGTCGCGCAGCCGCGCCATCAGGCTGATGCTGATAGGCTTGTCGTAGAAGTCGCCTGTGGCATCGAGCAGATGGGTCTCCAGCGTCAGCCGCCTGCCGCCGAAGGTGGGACGCAGGCCTATGTTGGTCATTCCGCGCAGCGGTTCGCCGCCGTCGATGCTGGCCATCACGGCGTATGCGCCCACACGGGGAATAAGTTTCTGACTGTCGTCCATCTCCAGATTGGCCGTGGGGAATCCCATCGTGCGGCCTATCTGCTGGCCGTGGCCCACCCGTCCGCAGATGGTGTAGGGATAGCCCAGACAGTCGTTGGCCTCCTCCACCCTACCCTCGTCCAAGAGCTGGCGCACGAAAGAACTGCTGACCCGTGGTGATGACATGAAAGGCTGGCAGCCCACCACCTCCAAGCCCAGCTCGCGCCCATAGTCCACATAGTCGGCAAAGCCCTCCTGGCGGTTGTGGCCGAAGCGGTTGTCGTAGCCTGTGAGCAGCAGTTGCACGCCCAAATGCCGCACCAGCACCTCGCCCATAAACTCGCGGGCCGAGAGGCGTGCCATCGCGGTGTCGAAACGGAGCACCACCAGCGTGTCAATGCCCGTCAGGGCCAGCAGGCGGCACTTCTCTTCCAGCGTAGACAGCAGTCGCGGCTGCCATTCGGGCTGCACCACCTGGCGCGGGTGCCGCTCGAAGGTGACCACCATTGGGCGCAGTCCGCGCCGCACCGCCTCCTCCTTCAGCCGCGCAATGAGGAAGCGGTGCCCACGGTGCACACCATCGAAAAAGCCGATGGTGGCAGCAAAGGCACCCTCCGGCTGCTGGCAGTCAGGATAGTATAACGTCTTCATCAGCAACATCATTGAGGGTCTCCCGAATGGAGAGGCCCCATCGTTTCGCAATGCAAAAGTACGAATCTTTTGCCAAACGGCCAAATTTTAGCCCGCTTTCTTGGCTATTCCCCGAAAAATGTAGTGTCATTGTAGCCAGTTAACACGTATAATGACTGACCACTGACTATAATGAAAAGACTTTTCGCACTCTTTGCCTGCATCATCGCCGTCTGCCGAGGTCGTCGCCTGCTATGCGCTTGCCGCGGAAGTTGGCGGCTTCTTCGCCCAGGTTGCGGGCAAAGTGCGTAGCCACCGAGAAAGAAGAGTTGCTTCAGCTTTTTGGCATTGAGGTGCTTTCCTTCGAGCAGGCGTGCTGCCTCCGAGCTACGGGCTGTGATGGGCAGCACGGCTGTCTCTCCGAAATAAACAATATGGCTAAAGTCTTTTGTGTTGTTATCCTGAGAACCCGATACGATGTTCAGGTCTGTATTTTCCTGACTTCCTGAGCCTTTTACAATCTGGAACGTGATGCCCGGCTCAATCTTGGCGTATTCCTCTATCCACTTCTCTACCAGTCCCCGGACAAAGCGCGGAGCCTTGATGGTGCGCACTTCGGTTTAATATAACTTTCTGGGTGCAAAGGTACGGCGAATTCCGCATTCCCACAATCCCCGCCTTGCGGCATTCTGCATACCGCAATCACGGTATTTGACGTATAGAGGCTGTTTACAGTATCATTTCCATCAGAATGTCGCAGCGCTCATAGGTATGGCCATCGAGGGGAATCTCGCGGAAACCCAGTTTGCGGTAGAGGTGGATGGAGGGGGCCATACGGGTATTGCCCTCGAGGAAGATGCGGCGCACGCCGTGCTCACGGGCGTATGCGATGAGAGCGCGGCCAAGCTGCAGGCCGACGTGCTGTCCCTGAGCCTTGGGCGAGACGGCCATCTTCGCCAGTTCGTGGCAGTCTTTTTCCGGGTGGTTGATGAGGGCACAGCAGCCTACTACACTGTCATTGCTCAACTTTAAGAGGTAAGAGGTAAGTGGTGAGAGGTAAGAGAATACCTCTTCCGCTTCCTACTCGTGTCTCTTGCCTGGCTTGCCAGCATTTCTCTCACCTCTTACCTCTCACCACTCGCCTCTAAATCAACTCTTATAGGTGTACTTCCTTGTCGATGACTTCGCCGTTCAGGATTTTGAAGGAGTTCAGGTGGATGCCTTCGTGGAGAGAGAGGATGGCGTAGCGGATGGTGGGGTCGTTGGCTAAGCGCAGGTCTTCCTGAGAGGGCCGCGAGGGCGAGGCAGGGTGCGAGTGCCAGTTGGCGAGAATCTTCAGTCCCTTCGAGCGGGCATAGCGGAGGGCGTCGAACTGGTCCTTGGGGGCGAAGGAGAAATGTTCAGGCGAATGGTCTATGTTCTCCATCCAGTAGTTTTCCGTCACCACCGCACCTTCGGCTACGCTTACGATGCCCAGCAGGTAGCCGCACGTCTCGTTGGGTGCGTCCTGCCGTGCCTGGCTAATCAATTCATCTATAATTGTTTGGGGTATAATCATGTCTGTGCTGTAGCAAATTCTTGCGTCCCTTCGGTAGCAAGCGACCAGAGGTCGAGCGCTTCACTCTTTACTCTTCACTTATGAAGGTCGCAGGCGGCCTGTTCTTGCGTCCCTTTGGTAGCAAGCGCGCAAGGCGCGAGCGCGTAGTCTATCAGTTCTTTGATGGTTGGTTGAGAGCCGCAGATGGGGCACGACGGACGCTGGCGCACGGAAATGGTGCGGAACTGCATCGTCTTGGCGTCGAACGTCAGCAGGCGGTTGGTGAGCAGCTGGCCCACACCTGTGAAGTATTTCAGTGTCTCGGCAGCCTGGATGGTGCCCAGCATACCGGCGATGGCACCCAGCACACCAGCCTGCGAACAGGTGGGCACAGCTCCTGCGGGTGGCGGTTCCTTGAACATGCAGCGGTAGCAGGCCGTGCCGGGCAAATGAGTGAATGTCTGGCCGTTGAAGCGGAGTATGCCGCCGTGCGAGAAGGGCTTGCCAGCCATGACGCAGGCATCGTTGATGAGGAACTTCACGGGGAAGTTGTCCGTGCCATCGACGATGAAGTCGTACTCCTTAATAATATCGAGTGCGTTTGACGAGTCGAGGAACTCATAATAGGTATCGACCTTCACATCGGGGTTGATGGCCTGGATTTTCTCCTTGGCACTCTCCACCTTCGGGCGGCCCACGTCCTTCGTGAAGTGGATGACCTGTCGTTGCAGGTTGCTCAGATCGACCACATCCGCATCGACAATGCCAATGGTGCCGATGCCTGCCGCTGCGAGGTAGAGCGAGACAGGCGCACCCAGTCCGCCGGCTCCCACCACAAGCACACGCGCGTTCATTATCTTCTCTTGTCCCTCCACGCCGACATCCTGTAGCAGGATATGGCGCGAATAGCGTAGTATCTGTTCTTCTGTAAAGTCTATCATAATGATTACTGTTTTGACGACAACTTAAACAACTTTGACAACTTCTTATCTTGTTGTTTCTGTTGTCATAGTTGTCGTTAATTAACATCCACCGCCCATGAAATACAGGAAGTCAACCTTGTCGCCCTCCTTGATATCGGTTGTCTCCCAGTCCCCACGCTCGGCAAACTCCTCGTTCACCTGCACCGAGACCATCTCCGGATTTTCCACCAACAGCTGCTTGATGAGCTCTGCTACATTAATCGGCAGGCTTACCTCCTGCGCCTCTCCATTTACATAAATCTTTGCCATATTTCTTACGTTTGAGTTCGGGTGCAAAGGTACGATGATTTTGCGGGTGCAGCAATCCCACAGTCAGGGTAAATCGCATACCACATCTTGGGTATGCAAAATGCCATAAACGGGCGATTGCCGGAATGCCAGATTCGCCGTAACTTTGCAGCGTGATTCAATCACACTGCGAAGTCAGGCTGCACCTCGGCATAGAGCAAGCTCTCTGCACTCGGTTTCTTAAGACCCTTCGGGAATAAGCGACCAAAGGTCGAGCGGCACTGACTTTGTCACCCAGAAACTCAAACGCAGATTTTTATGGCAGAACAGAAAAAACTAAGCATCATCGCTTTTAGTGGCGATTTCGATAAGCTGACGGCTGTATTCACATTAGGTACGGGTGCGGCGGCAGTGGGCTACGAGGTGAACATCTTCTTCACCTTCTGGGGTCTCGACGCCATCAAGCAGAAGCAGGGTAGGGCATTCATCGGCTCCAACTGGCTGACAAAGCTCTTCGGCTTCATGATGGGTGGACTGAAGGCTACGCCCACCAGCCGCTTCAACTTCTTCGGGGCAGGCCCCAAGATATTCCGCTACCTCATGCGCAAGAACAATGTGGCCACGCTCGAAGAACTGGTGGAGGCCGCCAAGGCGCTCGGCATCAACCTCTATGCCTGCGAGATGGCGATGCACGTGCTCGGCCTCAAGAAAGAAGACTTTATCCCCGAGGTGAAGGACGTGCTCGGCGTGGCCTCGTTCCTCCAACTCTCGGAAGGCGGACAGACGCTGTTTATCTAATTGATAATTGATAATTGACAATTATGGCAACAAAAACTTTAGACATCACGAAGGAGCACTGTCCGATGACCTTCGTCAAGACCAAGATCGAACTCTCGAAGCTCCAGCCGGGCGACACGCTCGAAGTGCTGCTCAGCGAGGGCGAACCCCTTGACAACGTTCCCCGCAATGCCCGCGAACAGGGCTACAACGTGCTATCAGTGGAGCACGTGGAGGGCACGACACATAAGGTGACGATTAAAAAATAATAAGTAATATACTCAATAAAAACATTACGATTATGGCAGATTCAAATCTTCAGCGCAGTGTGACCACTGCCACCGCCAGACGGCTGGCGACCACCACCAAGACTGCCCCGCAGATGGGGTCGATTACTCCGAGACTACTGCTGAAACTGCTGCCCTGGGTGCAGGTCTCAGGCGGCACCTTCCGCGTGAACCGCACGAAGGTGGAGCTACGCAAGAACGACCGCCTGCCCATACAGTATGTCGACGGCAAGCCGTCGTTCACGGCCAAGGACCTGAAGGCGATTCCGTTGTTCTCGGAGTTTGACGACGAGATACTCGCCCGACTGTTGAGTGCCTTCGAGGCGCAGGAGGTGGATGTCGATAAGCTCTTCGTGGAGGAGGGCAAGGACAAGCAGCGCTTCTTCATCGTGGCCAACGGTCAGGCGGAGGTCATCAGCAAGGGGCCACACGGCGAGGACCTGCGGATAGCGCTGCTGGGCGACGGCGAGTACTTCGGCGAGGCCGACCTGCTCGACGAGCAGGAATCGACGGTCAGCGTGCGTGCCATCACCCCAACGGTGTTCCTCGGTCTGAAGCTGAAGGAACTGATCAAGTTCATCAAGGAGGTGCCCGACTTCCGCGAGACCTTCGAGAAAGCTGTCGACAAGCAGTTGCGCCTGAAGGCCTCGGTGAATGACAACGGCGAGAAGCACATCGACCTGGTATCAGGCCACGAGGAGGACAACATCATCCCCGAAACCTACATCGACTACGAGGAGCAGCCTGCGGAGTATTCGCTGAACACGCTACAGACGGTGGTGCGCGTGCATACCCGCGTCTCAGACCTCTACAACAATCCCTACAACCAGTTGGAGGAGCAGCTGCGCCTCTCTATCGAGAGCATCAAGGAGCGTCAGGAGTGGGAGCTCATCAACAACCGCAAGTTCGGTCTGCTGGCCGCTGCCAACCCGGCCTACCGCATCACCACGCGCTACGGTGCGCCCACGCCCGACGACCTCGACGAACTGCTGTCGTTAGTGTGGAAGGAGCCGGCCTTCTTCATCGCCCACCCACGGGCCATTGCCGCCTTCGAGCGTGAGTGTACGTGGCGCGGCGTGCCGCCTGTCACTACCGACATCTTCGGCACGAAGGTCATCCTGTGGCGCGGTGTGCCCCTCATTCCATCGGACAAAGTAGAGGTGGAGGGCCAGTACCTGACGGGGCGCGGTGTGGGCACCACAAAGATTATCCTCGTGCGTGTGGGCGAGAAGAACCAGGGTGTGGTGGGTCTGCACCAGAGCGGTATACCAGGCGAGATAGCCCCGTCGCTGAGTGCCCGTCTGATGGGTCTCGACAAGTTCGGCGTGGCCTCCTATCTGCTGACGAAGTACTTCTCGCTCGCCGCCCTCACCGACGATGCCATCGCCGTACTTGAGAATGTCGAGGTGGGGTACTATCATGACTATCAGAAAAGGAAGTAAACAGCCCTGCTTATGATAGATATACAGAATATTAACGGGTATGGCCTTGACGACTCGGGCTTTGAACTGCTGCGGCAGGTGGCGCAGAAATACTGCCCGGAGGAGTGGCAGGAGGTGCGGCGCGAGGTGCTGCCCGACGAGGTGCTGAACCTCGCGGCGATAGAGTCACTATGGGGGCACAACGCGCAGCCGCTCCCCTCCCATGTAGGGGAAAGGCTACGGGTAGGCGAGCCCCGCTCGGGAATGTGGTCGGGGGTGGGGTCAGTAATCCCCAAGGACGACGGCTTCGGCATCGGCATCCCTGAGACGCAGAAGCTGCGCGACCTGAACTACGAGGAGACCGACACGCTGAACTCCGACCAGATCAAGCGCGACTTCCCCGTGTTGCAGCAGAAGGTGAACGGCCACGATCTCGTGTGGCTCGACAACGGCGCTACCACGCAGAAGCCCAATCAGGTCATCGACAAGATTTCGGACTATTACCGCACGTATAACTCGAACATCCATCGTGGGGCGCACACGCTGGCCGCCCGCGCCACCGATGCCTACGAGGAGGCGCGCGAGAAGGTGCAGCGCTTCATCAATGCCGCCTCGTCAGAGGAGATCATCTTCGTGCGCGGCACCACCGAGGGCATCAACCTCGTGGCGCAGACCTACGGCCGCCAGTACTGTTCCGTGGGAGACGATATCATCGTCTCCGAACTGGACCACCACGCCAACATCGTGCCTTGGCAGCGCATCTGTCAGGAGCGCGGCGCCACGCTCAAGGCCATCCCCACCGACAAGAACGGTGACCTGATTCTCTCAGAACTGGAGCGGCTCATCACACCCCGCACCCGCATGGTCTCTGTGGGCCATGTGAACAACACCTTCGGCACCATCAACGACGTCGGACGCATCATCGACATCGCCCACTCGCACCAGATACCCGTGCTGATAGACGGTGCACAGTCCATTGCCCATACGCCAGTCGATGTGCAGCAATTGGGAGCCGATTTCTTCGTCTTCAGCGGGCATAAGATCTACGGCCCCAACGGCATCGGGGTGGTGTATGGCCGACGGGAACTATTAGAGAAAATGCAGCCCTGGCAGGGCGGTGGCAACATGATCAAGGACGTGACCATAGAGCGCACGGAGTACAACGTGCCGCCCGCACGCTTCGAGGCAGGCACACCCAATGTGGCCGATGCCATCGGACTGGGGGCAGCCCTCGACTACGTGTCGCACCTGGGTATCCGCAACATCGAGCACCACGAGCATCAGCTGACGGAGTATGCCCGCGAACAGCTCGCACAGATTCCCGGTCTCACGATTATAGGAAATCCGAAACAGCGTGTGTCTGTTGTGAGTTTCGTGCTCGATGGCATCCCCGTGCCTGAGGTGGGAACCCTGCTCGACAAGGAGGGCATCGCCGTGCGTGCCGGACACCATTGCGCCCAGCCTGCTCTGCGGGCTTTGGGCTACGAGATGAGCGTCCGCCCCACCTTCGCGCTCTACAACACCCGCGACGATGTGGACAAACTAGTGATAGCCATCAAAAAGATTCTTGGACGATGAAATACGAAACAAAGATTCTGACCACCCGGTATCAGAAGCCAGACCCCTACGGGGCATTGTCGATGCCGGTCTATTATACGGCGGCGTTTGAGTTTGAGTCTGCCAAGGCCATGGGCGACGCATTTTGCGGTCGCTCCATGGCCCCGTCGTATGCCCGCATCGCCAACCCCACCGTCACTTACTTGGAGGAGCGCGTGCGCCAACTGACAGGAGCCCTCAGCGTGACGGCCCTCAACACGGGTATGGCCGCCATCCACTATGCCCTGACGGCTGTGAGTGCTGCGGGCCTGAACATCGTGGCCTCGAAGCATCTGTTTGGCAACAGTGTCTCGCTGCTGCGCGACACATTGGGGACATTCAGTGTAGAAGTCCGTTTTGCGGACTTCACCCGCCCCGATGAGGTAGAGGCACTCATCGACGACAAGACCTGCGCCCTCTTCTTCGAGATCATCACCAATCCGCAGCTCTTCGTGGCCGACATCCGGCAGTTGGCCGACATCGCCCACCGGGCCGGTGTGCCGCTGATAGCCGACACCACCATTGTGCCGTTCCCCGCTTTCCGTGCTGTGGATTTCGGAGTAGACATCGAGGTGGTGTCGAGCACGAAGTACATCTCTGGCGGCGGCACGGGCCTTGGCGGACTGCTACTCGACTATGGGCGCTTCGATTGGAGCCAGTCGCCATCGCCGGCACTTCAGGCACGTGTCAAGCGCGTAGGCAAGCGCCAAGCCTTCACGGCTCGTGTCAAAACTGAACTGGTCACCAATCTCGGTTCGCTCATGACCCCGCAGGCTGCCTACATGGAAACGCTCGGTCTCGATACGCTCGACATCCGCTTCCGTCGTCATGCGGAAACCACGCTCTGGTTGGCGAAGCAATGCCGGCAACTGCCGGAGATTAAAAGGGTGAACTATACCGGCATGGAAGACAATCCTTTCTATGAACTTTCTAAGGCGCAGTTCGGCCCCATGCCTGGAGCCGTCTTTACTATCGACCTGGCATCGAAGGAGGCTGCCTGGGCGTTCATCGACAAGTTGCAGGTAATCCGTCGTGCCACCAACCTCTTCGACCGAAAGTCGCTGGCCATACATCCTGCCTCCACCATCTTCGGCCTCTTCACGCCGGAGCAGTGTGCAGCAATGTCTGTTCCCGACACCACCGTCCGCCTGAGCATCGGTCTGGAGAATGGCGAAGACCTGTTGGAGGATATCAAGCAAGCAGTTCAGATATAGAACTCCGAGGAGTCGACCAGCCCCGCCCGAAAGGCATACTTGATGACCTCATGGGCGGTGTTGACTCCCAGTTTGCGAAAGATATTCTTGCGATGGGTGGTGATGGTATGGATGCTGGAGAAACGCTCGGCGGCAATCTCCTTTGTAGACTTGCCCTGTGCGATGGCCTTCACAATCTCCATTTCCGTCGTAGTCAGCACGCTGGGACGCTCATCCTCCTGCTGTTGTTGCAAGATGATGGTCTCCAGTGCCCGCTGGCTGATGTGGTGGGTGTGGCGACTCACTGCATCGAGGGCGTCACGAATGTCCTTCAGTGTCTCATTTTTATATACGATGCTTAGCTGATGGGAGGCTGACGAATAGACGATGCGGCGCAGAAACTGCGGCGAGAGGTCATCGCTGAGCAGTATCCATTGCGACAGACCGAACCGCTCGGCCACTATCAGCAACTGTTCCTCGTCAACAAAGTCGAACAGTGTGTAGTCAAGCAGTACCACGGCGTTCTCATGCTCCTTCAGTTTCTCTACGAGGCCGGTCTTGTCGCTGGCTCTGTAGAAGTCACAGCTGTTATCCTTCTCACGGATAATTGCCTCCAAAGCGTATCGTGTGAGTTCCTGATTGTCTGCTAGAATATACTTTCCCATGCTAGTTTAATTTTTGTGCAAAGGTAATAATATTTGGCGAAATAATCTAAATTTTAGTTTGTATTCAGAAAAAGTACCTATGTGCGGCTTCTCTTTGGAAAAATATTCTGTTTATCCATTCTAAATAGTTCTGAAACAGAAAAATTTCCTGTTTTGGAAGAGTGAGGGGAGATTGTTACAGCAAAAGCAGATGCTTTGCAGAAATGAAGGCACAGATGCTGAAGGGCGGTGTGATTATGGACGTGACGACCCCGGAGCAGGCGCATATCGCCGAAGAAGCAGGTGCCTGTACAGGTCTGATACTGTTAGCCCGGCAAGAAGATGGCAGGCCCCGTGAGGGACACTCGACGATGAACATCGATGTCTGTCGCAATGCCTACGATAGGCAGTTAGGCAGTTTCCAGACTGTTGGCCAGGTGAAGGGCATTTAGGGCGATTTCCCCATGACCTTCATCCGGGCACCCTACATTCATCGGACACTCTCCCCCAATGTGGAAATATTGTCGGTGAAAGCGGGCCATATCGTAGCCGTCCAGCAGGGCCGTCAGTTGGCCACGGCTTTCCATCCGGAACTCACCTCCGATGACCGTTTGCATCGCTATTTCCTTGACACATGCAAGATAACTAGAAATTGATTAACTATATATACACGTTTAAGGCGTGTTCCAATTCAGACAGTTCTTTAGCATATTTCCTGCGTATAACCTCCAAATTAAGGGAACTCACCAGTTGACCTGTCTGATAGCCCTTCTGATAGACCCTTTTTGCCCTGCTAAAGAGATCTGACAATTTGGCATTGCCATTGGAACCTTTCAGTGACTTAGGAACCACAGCGAGGTTTAAAAAACTGCAAATACCTTCCATGTCGCTGAGCAGCCAGTCTTCGATACTGCTTCTGATGCCTAGCTGGATAAAGCCTTGTATGCCCATACGGTGAATGGTCTTTCGAAGTGCATCCCAATTGACCATTAGAGGATTGCGAACCTCGAACACATCAGTATCGTATGAACAGCATACTGTCAGTATCCTATAGTCCTTCTTTCTTGCTTCGGGCAGATATTCGTTCTGCAACTTGGCAATGAGCTTGCTGGTGTAGCGAGTGACACCACGCAGGTTGCATATCTTGCAGGGGCGCAACTCCGTCTTGCTCACTATCCTGTAATACTCTATGAGGGCCTTAAACAGCACCTCATCGGTGTCGCCCTCAACGAATATCACCACCAATGATGGCTTGGTATCATTCTTTCTTGCCATAGATTACTGCTGACTGAAGAACTGCTCTATCTTTTCGTAATCACCTTCTATGTCGAGCATATAGTCGAACATGAACTCTCCAATGGTGAGTTCCATGTCGCCTGCATATTTATAAAGATAGCGCAGCTTCGACGGGTTGATTCGTGCAAAATGAGCCAACCCGTCGTTCTTGGGCAGACCGAAATACATCTGAGCGGGTAGCAGATAGCGCATCAGGTACGGCGAATGACTTGTCAGCAGAATCTTTGTATCGAGGGCATAACTACGCAGTGTCAGTAGCAGGTTTTCCATCATGCGCGGGTGAACGGAGTTCTCCGGCTCCTCCATCATAATCATAGGGATACTCTGTTTGCGTGCCGCTATACAGAGGGTAAGCAGGAAAATGATGCGTTTACTGCCACTTGATAATTGAAGGATACTCGTAGGTTGTGCGCAGAATTTCTCCTGAATAGTGATGTCGTAGATTCTCCGCTGTCCGTCTGGTAAGACAATCACTTCTGGTGTAAACAGTGTAATATCCGGAATGAGTTGCATCAGCCCGTCCTTCAGTAAGGTGTAGTGGTCTTCATCGGAGGCTTTTAGCTGGTAGATATACTCACTTAGCGTCATGCCGCCCAGCATGGAAATACCTCTGCCGCCTCCAACAGAAAAATATGATTCAGGATTGTCGAGCGTTTCAAGGTTGGGGATTCTGATAGCACATATCTGCGTAGCCAATGGCGTAAGGTACATGTTGGTTGCATTGGCAATGGATGGCAGGGCCAAACTGACGGACGAAACATTGAATAACTTATTACACCTGCCAGTCGCTGACGGCACAATCAGACATTCTTCAGCCTGCTGGCGATTGAGCAACTGGCGGAAGCGTTGGTCTGAGGGACGCTTCACCTTTAGAGTTTCAGTAAGTACCCGACCATCCTCACCGTCTTTAGCCCAAGCGATGCAATATCCATAAACGAACAAATACTCATTGCCGTCTATGTCTATCGTACCCTCTATCGCGAAAGCAAAATCCTTTCCCTTCGTAGAAACATTGATAGGCTGCCAGCGGTTGTCCATCATCTGCTTGCACGTCGCCTCATCGGCTGTAAGAAATCCGATGCCGAAATCAATAGCGTGGAGTATGTTGCTCTTGCCGTAACCATTTGGTGCGACTAGGGCACTCATATCTTCCATCTCCAAACGGACATGTTCAATATTGGCAAAACCTTCGATTGAAAAACTATATATCTTCATGATTCGAGTAATAAAATTTGCGTGAGTACATATAAAAACAACTGCAAATATAATATAATCCAAAGACTCACGCAAATATTTTTGCGTGAGTCACTCTAAATTTAACTTTTATTGGGTCGCGATATTTGTACAAACGCATCATTTTCCATTGCTAGCTGCAATATGTCATCAATCATAAATGGTTATTATCTAGCGACCGATTAAAGAAATTAATGATATATCTTGCTAAAGTCTTGCCTTGATGCTCCCTTTCACCGCCAGGAAAAGAGACATGTTTGACCTTGGCCGAAAGCTAATGGAGACCACGGATGGCAGTACCCCCATTTTAGCATCAAGGTTTAATACCCTATTAGATATGAACTCTACAGAGATAGTTAAATTAATCCGATGACTCGTTTTGCCCTCGCGTCGCGTTTATAAAGGTTAAATACGTTAAATCTGCACTCTCAAACCCATAAAAATCAGCACTACAGCCACTTTTCTACCGTTTAGCATGCAATTTAATGATTATCAGTGTTTAATGTATTTTGGGTTTGCAGCGGCCTGACCTCCGTCACGATTCCAAACAGCGTGACAAGCATAGGATACCGTACTTCCTATAATTGTATTTAGAGCCATCTAAACAACCACAAACAATGAAAAGCACATGGAATTAAATCGTTGTATATCAACTATTTTTGAATTTTAACACTTCGGACTTGCTTTTTGGTGGTTCTCAAAAATCCGCTTACCTTTCCTCTATAAATGGAGAACAAATTGCCCCGCTGAGGTAACAATCTCCGCGCAATCCGTTCCTGTATGCACATGAATCCCTATACACGGCC
>CADACW010000019.1 GCA_902786565.1 uncultured Prevotellaceae bacterium
CATGTCCCATACTTTCAGCAGTATCAGCCCCCAGAGCAGCGGCCAGGCGATGCTCGTGGCATTGAAGAGCAGGTTGCCGAGCGGGTTGAAGCCTGACATGTTGAAATAGCAGAAGGCGAAGTGGCTCACCACGGCCAGCATGAGCAGACGGCGTAGGTAGCGGTGGAAGTCGTGCGTGTGGTGATAGCCCTCGGCCACGAAGAATATCATCATCGGGGCCGTCAGCCGTCCGATGCAGTGCAGGAATATCTGCGTCGGTGTCTCTGCCTGCTCGTAGGTCTCGATGCCCACCCATGCCAGGTGGTCGATCGTCATGGCGACGATGGCGATGACCTTCAGTGCGTTGCCGCTCAGTCCTTTTCTTGTATTTTTGCTTTACAGGGAACGCTGCCTAAGGGGAACGAGTCGAAGTCGTGATGGCCGCGGTCGGTGTAGGCCGTGCCGGGGAAGAGGGCGGCGAGTCTTTGGTCACTCCTCGTCGCCTATGCTGATGTCGTTGCCGCTACGATATTCGTTCACTTCGACGGAAGCGGTGAGCATCAGCCTGGGGCCTTGGAGGGCTATGGAGCGGACCTGAGGCCGTCTGTATGTCTTTTTCATGTTCATGGCTGGATGATTTTATTGCCGGAGGCGTTGTAGAGCGAATTCTTGCCGATGTTCACCTTCACGTCGTACTGAGTGCCTTTCTCTAAGGTGGCACCGAAGGGGATGTAGGCAGTGCCCGTAAATCCTTCGTAGCCCTCTTTGCTGATGGTGCAGCTCAGTTCAAGGTAGGCGTTGGCAGGCGAGCCGGAACCACTCCATGCCGTCAGTGTCTGTGGAATCACGATGAGGTAGGGCTTGTCGGAGTTGTCCATGATGGTGTAGTCGGTATCGCCCAGCGTCGCGCTGCCCGAAAAGATGCTGTAATTATCTGTCGTTGTGCCTGGTACCCACGATGCGGTGTTGAAGAAGTAATTGCCCTCATTCACCACATTGCAGAGTTGCACGCCGGTCACCGTCAGTGTGTAGTCGCTGATGTTCTTCGCCTTCTTCATGTAGAAGCACAGGGCGGAGCAGGCGTGGTCGAAGGTGAAGGAGAGGTTGCCGTCAGTGCTGTCCCACGTTCCGGTAGCCGTAGCTACCAGCAAGTCTTTCTGTTTGGCGACATCATTATTGACGGTGAAGCTGAGGTAGGGCTTCTTGTCGGCATCGTCGGTCAGATAGAATGGAGCATTTTGGATGTTTCCGTTGGCGTATCCGTTGTGGGCGTACCAGTTGACAGTAGCATCGGGGTCAGGCCAGCCCTCGCCGCCGCTTTTCCATTTGCCATCACCATCTTTTTTGGCTGTTCTGTAACCGTGGGATGGCGTTGTGCCATACGTGTAGTCCATCCTAAACTCCGAGAGCGTCGAGGCGGTAGTGATGGCCGCTTTCCTGACGGAGGAGGTTCCCCTACTGGCGGAGGCATCGGGATTGATGAACGGCTTCTCCGTCACGCTGATGGTCAGAGGTCGGGTGTTGCTGACCTGCTCCGACGGGGAGGTTGGTGTTCCGGCCATGATGCTGATGATGGAAGCAATGTCGGGCACATCGACCGTGCCGTCGCCGTTCACGTCGGCAGATGCGGGCGAGTCGCCCGCGCTCCCATGGGCCATGACGCTGATGACGGTGGCGATGTCGGCCACGTCAACCGTGCCGTCGCCGTTTGCGTCACCCGTCAAGCTGCCGTCGAAGGTGAAGACACGGTGGCGGGCGGCGTCGTAGTATTTCAGGATGACGGTCTCGTTTTCATTGATCATTGAACATTGAAGATTGACCGTTGACCATTGACCATTGTCCATTGAAGATTGACCATTGACCATTGACAATTGGCTCACGCCACGGCACTCGTCGCCCACGAAGGCGGCGGCGATGTCGCCCTCGGCGGGTGTGATGCCTGCAGAGGCGAGGATGTCGGCCACGTCGATGGTCTTCACTACAGGGTACTTGGCCGAGCCGAGGGTGAAATTAGGGATGAAGTCCTCCTCGATGCCTAACACCTCGTCCGGGTCGTAAGTTATGGTGGTGGAGCGTGAGAAAACCTGACGCAGCTGGGCATTGTAGTACTTCAAGGTGACATCTATCATGTCGCCTCCGCTCTCGTCGCCGTAGGCTTTCACTACGAAGTGCTTGTTGTCCGTCTCGCCGGTGCTCATGTCGAGGGCCGGGCCTGACATGCCGCGCAGCTCGTCGCCGACGAAGAGGGCCAGCAGGTCGTCATTCGAGGCGTAGGGCTGCAGTTCCTCCTCAAGGGTGACAAGGATCACGGAGAAGTTCATATAGCTCGATGCTGAGGGCTCCTGCCAGTCGGGGCGCTCCTGGTTATAGCTCCAGTCTATCTGCCACTGGGGCGCCTCGGCTACATGGGTCACGGTGTAGGCAGACACCTGCAACGACAGGGCTGCCGACAGGAGGACAGTGCAAAACATTTTCTTATAATTCATAACTGTATTACTTTATCACGATTTTGTTACCATTATAGATGTACACACCCTTCCTCGTCGGGCGCTGCGGCAGCTCTATGCCGTTCACGGTGTACCACTTGCCCAGCTCTTGGTCGGCGTTGAGGGTGTCGATGCCTGTTGCGCTGGTGGCAAAGCGGAGGGCGAAGGGTTCGTCGGGACTGCCCACCACGTCGTCGACGCGGAAGGTGAGCACGTTGCCGGTCGAGGCGACGATGTCGCCGTTGCGCTCGATGGCAAACCAGAGGTCGGCCTGCTTCTCGCCGCCGATATTGAGGTAGAGCGGCTCGCTTTCCTCAGCGGCAGAACCGCTGAGCACAGTGGTGGTGAAGCCGCGCTGCTCGCCGTCGGCGTAGGCCACAAGGAGGTCGCCCTCCTCAGGCTCGAAGCCCTCTATGACGGCAGTCAGCGACATGGTGTGGCGGTATCTGTGGGCACCCAACGGAGAAGCGGCGGGCACAGTGGCATCGTTGCCGTTCACATCGGTAGATGCGGACGGGACGTCCGCGCTCCCATCTTCTGCGGCACTGCGGCTTCCGGCCACTGCCCATGCGTCGAGGAAGGTGCTGCCCGGCTCATAGAAGGGGTAGCGGAACGAGGCCTCGCCTTCAGCCTTGCGCAACAGCATGTATCCCTCGCCGGGCTTCATGTACTGCAGGTTTCCACGCCAGCGGCCCGTGCCGCCCGTCTTGGTGAAGTAGGCAAACTCGCTGTGGCTCTTGATGATGTCGCCCGGCGTGGCGTTGTCGTAGTAGTCGCTCAGGGCGGTCTCCACGCTCAGGTTCAGTATCGGCGTGTAGCCTATGCCGTTCCAGCCGTTGCTGACGGTTATGGTGCGCGTGTCCTCGCTCTTGATGATGCTGCCGCCTACGGGGAACTGTATATCCTGTGCCACCTTGATGGCGTAGCCTTTCCTTGGCGATATGCGCAGTTTCTTCACGTCGCCCGTTGCCAGCCACGTTCCGTTCTTGTAGGTCATCGTCACGTTGCCGCTCATCTCCGTCAGCACGTCGCCGTTCTCCCAGGGCAGTCCGCCGAGCAGGGTGTTCAGGTCGAAGAGCTTCTCGCTGGCCACGTTGAACGACACCCAGTTCCAGCCCTCCTTCAGGTCGAAGGTCTGCACATACAGGCTGCCGCCCTCGAAGCGCACGGGCGTATCTACGCCCACGATGGTGTCGTTCCTGAAGGTCATGCTCTCCTTGCCGTCGGCGGTGAGCACCATCTCGCGGCCGGTGGAGTACTGCCATATCTTGAAGTAGAGTTCCGTGCCCTTCTTGCTGCTGTCGTAGACGGTGAGGAAGAGGTCGCTCTCTCCCGTCAGTGCCGAGTAGTTGACGTGTGCGATGCCGTGGCAGCGGTTCTCGCGGTCGAATACGCCCACGATGTCGCGGCTGTCGATGTCCACCTCGCCGTTCAGGATGACCTGTCCCGCGATGTTCATCGAGTATTTCAGCAGGTCTTCGTCCACGCTCCATGACCATTCGGGTGCCGATGTCGTCACGGTCAGGTTCAGGTAGAGCGGCTCGGCCACGCCGTCCTCGTCGGTCAGGTAGATGATTTCGTCGTAGGTGCCCACGTTCAGGCCCTTGTTCACCACGCCCCTTATGGTTACGGTGCCCAGCGGGCCGATGATGCCGGTGTAGGCCTCCATGTCGAGCCATCGCGGACAGTTCTCTATGGTGTACGTGTGAGAGGTCGCGCTGTTGTTGATGATGTCGAAGTAGATATAGTCCTCATAGCCGTAGCTGGCCAACCAGGTCTGGCGCTCGTTCTGCCAGCGCAGGCTGCTGTTGGTCACGTAGTAGCAGGCCGTCTGCGGCGACACCATCGCGTTGCCGTTCTTGTCCTCCACGTCGCGCAGCGTCACGTAGATGTTCCTGCGGTTGATGCGCGAGGCCAGTTCGTCGAGTTCCACCAGCACCTGGTTGTCCTTGCCGGCGAAGCTGAACTTCAGGTTCGTCAGCTCCTCGTAGGGCACCACGGGTGCTGCCGTCTCGTTGGTGATGTGGCGTAGGATTTCGTCGGCAGAACCGACGAACACGTAGTCGCGCACCGGCGTCGTGGTGGCCTGCTTCGTCACGGGATCCAGTTCGTAGCGCACCTCGCCCCTGTCGTCAAGGTATATCTTCTTGCTCCACGTATAGGCCACCGTCTCGATGTCGTTGTCCTTCTGCCGCTCCTGACGGTCGAAGGCGAGGTAGGTCAGCAGCCCGGCCTCGTCGCCCTGCGGGCTCTTCGTGGCGTATGCCTTGATGAGCGTCAGCGGCAGTGCCTGCTGGAACATGCAGAGTTCGTCCACGTAGCCTGTCATGTCGCTGACGAGGCCCTCGATGGTGACGGTCACCGTGCAGGTGGCTGTCAGCCCACCGTCCACCGTGGTGGCGGTGATGGTGGCGGTGCCGAGGGCCACGCCAGTCACTGTGCCGTCGTTCACCGTAGCCACGGCGGCATTGCTCGTCGTCCACGTCACGCTCTTGTCCGAGGCGTTGGCGGGGGCGATGGTCGCCATCAGTGTCTCGCTGCTGCCCATAGTTATCGAGAGCCTTGTCTTGTTGAGCGACACGCCCGTCACAGGCTGTATGACGGTCACTTCGCAGGTGGCGGTCTGACCGTTGGAGGAGGTGGCGGTGATGGTGGCAGTGCCGGGAGCCACGGCAGTCACCGTGCCGTCGGCCACGGTAGCCACGGCGGCGTTGCTCGTCGTCCACGTCACGCTCTTGTCCGTGGCATTGGGCGGATAGACGGTTGCCGTCAGCGTCTCCGTGCTGCCCACGACAAGTGTGGTGTTGACCTTGTTGAGCGATACGCCCGTGGTGAGTCGTATGACGGTGACCGTGCAGGTGGCGGTATACCCTCCGTCTACGGTAGTCACGGTGATGGTGGCGGTGCCGGGTGCTACGGCGGTCACCGTTCCGTCAGCCACGGTAGCCACGTCGGCGTTGCTCGTTGCCCACGTCACGCTCTTGATTGTAGCGTTGTCGGGGATGACCGTCGCCGTCAGCGTCTCGCTGCTGCCCACAGGTAGCGTGGTGCTGGTCTTGTTGAGCGTCACGCCCGTAGCAGGATGTATGACGGTTACTTTGCAGGTGGCAGTCTTTGCTCCGTCGGCGGTGGTCACGGTGATGGTGGCTGTGCCGAGAGCCACAGCGGTTACCGTTCCGTCAGTCACAGTGGCCACGTTGGCATTGCTCGTCGTCCACGTCACATTCATATTTCTGGCGTTACTCGGAGTTAAAGTTGCTGTCAGCTTCTCGGTGCTGCCTATAGTTAGCGTGGTAGTGGTCTTGTTGAGCGACACGTCCGTCACAGCACGTGGGGCGTAGGTGTATGGACTTTCGCTGATGACGCCTACAGTACCGCCGATGGTGACGGTGCCGACCGAATTGTTGAGCCCCACGCCGATGCTGTTGATGGCAGATGCACCTTTGATGGCGGTCAATTCGTACACGCCGTCGGTGATGGTTATGTCGCCACACGAACCGCTATAACTGCCAATGCCAGCCGCATGGTAACCACCTCTTGCGGTGATGGTGCCACCCGATATGGTGATTTCGCCACATGAGCCTCCATGCCCGCCGATGCCTGCCCCATTTTTTCCACCTGTGGCGGTGATAGTACCGCCCGTGATGGTGATTTTGCCGCACGACCCATATTGGCCGCTTAGGTCGCTGTATGCGTTGCCGATGCCAGCACCAGTTTCACCGCCTGTTGCTGTGATGTTGCCGCCCGTGATGGTAATGTTGCCACACGATCTGGTACCGCTGCCGATGCCAGCTGAACCAAAACCGCCCGTAGCGATAATGGTGCCGCTCTCTATGATGATGTTGCCGCATTCTCGGCTCCATCCACCGCCGATGCCAGTAGCGTAACCGTTGCTTGAAGCGTTGAGGGAGCCGTCGCCCTTGATGGTCAGCGTCTTGCCCTCTGCGACGTGGATGCCGGGATAATTTTCATAGAATCCCTTCACTATATTGTTGCCTTTGAGAATGATAGTGCCACCGCCATAGCAGTCGATTCCAGGATGATGTCCAACCCATGTTCCGCTGCCATTGATGTTTACGCCGTCGAGTGTCACGGTGGCTCCGCTGGCAACGCTGATCTTCACGTCCTTGCCGAGCGTGCCGGTGAGCACGTCGCCGTACTTGGCCTCATAGTCGGCGGTAATTGTCGAGAGATCCACAGTTTTGCCCATAACAGCCGTTGGCTCTGCGAACTGTGTGCGGGCAGACGCAATGGCGGTGTTGTCCGTCACGCCGGGCACGTAACCGCCGATGACGGGCGTGCCGCCGCTGATGCCGCCGAGTGAGTCGGGCGAGAAGGTGGCCTTCAGTGCCTGGTCCACGTAGATGTTCGCCACGCCGCGTGCGCGGTTCACGGTCATGGCGTAGTGGTGCCACTGGTCGTCGTTGTAGCCGCTGCCCGCCTCCACGGTCATGCCGTTGGAGCGGAAGGCCAGCGTTCCGTCGTCGAAGCCGAGCCAGAAGTGGTTCTCTGCGCCGGCCTCGTCTTTCTCCCCGCTGCCGTTGCTCACGAGCGTACCGTCCGCGTCAGCGGTCTTGAACCAGAACATCATGGTGTAGTCCTGCTCCGCTGTGCGGGCCAGTGCCTGCTGCGTCAGCGCCACGCCGCCGTTGTCCAAGCTCAGCGACCATCCTCGCGGCATGGCCCACGAGGCGCCCATCAGCTGCGCGTTGGCCCCCTGCGTCTTGTCGAGGGCGTAGTCGCCCGTGCCCTCGTTCATCGGGTAGTAATCGACAAGTCCCATCTCGTAGCCCGTTAGTCGCTTGCTGCCGTAGGTGGTGCCCACCTGTCCGCCCGTCATGGCTCGGTACCACACGCGGGCCTCCATCATGCGGCCCTCGTAGTACTGGCTCTTCGAGCGGTTGGTCTCGTTGGTGCGTCCGAAGATGAGGCGGCCCGTGCCGTTGTAGGGTTCGGTCATCTTGAAGGAGCCGAGCTGCTTGCCGCCGTTGTAGAAGGTTAAAGCCCCCTCTTCTGCCCCCGAGGGGGCTACTATAGACATTGCCACCTGCGTAAATCCGCTCTTGACGATGGTGTCGGTGGAGAGGAACGTCTGGTCATCGATGATGGCTTTCAGGTGGTAGTCCGCAGTGAGCCACAGTTGCAGACGCTTGCCGTTGGTGCCGTGCGAGAAGAGGGGCATGTCGCGTCCCGTCTTGTCGGGGCGCACCATCAGGTCGATGGTCAGGTCCTTGCCGCTGAAGTTGCGCTGTGCCTCGCTCTCCACGCTGCCCTCTCCCGTGAACTGCACGCTGACGGCGTCCGTCACGTTGTCGTTGTTCACCTCGCCCTTCACCTCGAAGTTGGTGATGGCGTTCAGGTAGTTATACTCTATGTCCTCCGAGAAGTTGAAGATGATGTTGCCGCCCAGTCGCAGTATGCCGTCCTTCGGCTCGGGTGTGCCGAAGAGCTGCGGTCGGCGCGTGTCCTTCACGCCGCTGACGATGGGCGACGAGGTGGTGAGGAACGAGTTGCCGTTCCTACAGTAGAGCACAGCCCGCAGGTCGTATGCCTTCTCCATCACCGTGCCTTCGCCGTAGAAGTGTGCCTCTATGTTGCCGTTCTCGGGTATCATCTCGCGCTGGCCGCTGGCCGCCTTCATCAGCTCCTCGTCGGCATAGTAGGAGCAGAGGTTGGTCCAGGCGTCATCGCCGCGCAGCGTCTCCTTGTACTGGAACTCTATGTGGTCGAAGTTGTGCTGGTGACGGTCGAATCCGTCGATGATGACGGGCATGTACCATCCCCGGTCATTGTCATACTGTGCGTAGGTGTTCATCACCCACTTGTCGCCTGGCAGCGAGATGTTCACGGGTCCGGCCTGGTGCAGGTAGTGTACGTCAAGTGTCAGCTCGTCGTAGATTTGCCGCCAGTCCTGTTCGGAGGCGATGCCGATGGTCAGTCCTTCGAGGTCGAAGCTGTTGCCTCCCGTCACCTCTATGACCTTGGTCACCACCTCGCCGGGCATCAGAATGACGCTTCGTCCGCTGGAGTCGAGCGCCTTGCCGTCGCAGGTGATTTTCGCGCCGTAGGGGTTGGAACTGTCACTGACGTAGAGGCTGTAGGTTGTGAGGCTTCTGCCGCCAGCCTCCGGGTCCTCGCTGTCGTTGGTCAGGTAGATGGTGAATCGTGCCGTCTCGCCGTAGGGCACGCCGCTGACGCTCTGTCGGTCGGCGGTGATTTTCGGGTTCTCAATCTTCTTGGTGCGCTCGTCGAGCAGCGTGCCCGGATGGTAGGCTATCGTGTAGCGTGCGTTTTCCCAAGGGTTGGCAGTGGCGCCGCCGCGTGTGCGGTAGATGAAGCTGCGGGGATAGATGGACTTGCTGTAGGTGATGCCCTCGTAGGAGACACCGTCCTTGACGTGGTCCTTCACTATGTCCAACCACTCATTGAAATTGGCGTTGTGATAGACGTCAAGCCAGCTCGTGCTCTTGGTTGTCGTGGTGTCGGTAGCCTCGGTAAAGACCCGGAATACATCCACGCTAAGGTGGCTCTTGCTATCCATCACAAGGTTGAAAGACTCCTTGCGGCTGTAGTTGTTCTGCGAGCCGTAGGTGCCTATGCTGCTGTATTCTGCCACAGGCTTGATGCTGAACGACCATTTCTGTCCCCAGAATTCTATTCGCGCTTCTTTTGCATTATTATTGTTATTTTGATTATTGTTTTGACCATCTTGGCCTTGTTGGCCTGGTTGGGCACCATTATTATTGGTCGCCTTGCGCATGTTGATGACTCCGATCAGTGCATTGAGGGTTGATGCCAGTGCCGGCTGTGAGAGCAGTGCCCCAGCCGAAGCGGCCAACCTGTCCCAACTGCCCTGGCCGTCGTTCTCGAAGTAGTCGGCCGTGGTGAAGGGGTAGCTGATATACTGAGACTGGCTGTACTCGCTCTCGAAGGTCTCGCTGTGAGTCACCGTCCCTCCGCCGTCCACATCGTAGTTGGCCAGCTTGTCGTAGGCCCACAGTTTTTCACGCTCGTTGGACATAATCATTTCTATCCAGCAGACCATGTTGTTGTACTTCTCCAGTATCTCGTCTTGCAGCCCCGTCTTGCCCGCGGGCTTAATCATCTCGTAGGCACCGATTGTTCCGAAATCCTTATGGCCCTCCGCCACATTCGACCAATAGACGGCCTTCCCTGTCTTGTTGACCAGTGCCACTGCCTCGTCGCGTGTGCCGGTGAACAGCAGGTCGCGAATCTCCTGTGCCAGTTTGGGCAGCAGCTCGGTGGTGATGTACTTCTGCGAGTGTATGAACTGCGATTTCAGCTCAGGGCCGTAGCCTAATGACACGTCGCGCACCAGGTGGTAGAGGTTGCCGTCGGCGCCGGTGCCCCGTGCTATTTCCACCATCGAGCCGTACTTGCTCTCCACCTCTATGCTGTCGCGCTTGTCACTGCTGCCTATGACGCTGCCGCCCTCGTGGCCCAGCATCTTCCGGTACATGGCGTCGGGTATGGCGCGTATGGTGCTCATGGGCGTTACCACGGTGTTCTCCACCACGCCGATATACAGGTCGGCATCGGCGCCCACCATGTTGGGGGCACTGCTCGTGGTGATGTCTTCGCCCACGTTCATCGTGTAGGAGTAGGCTTTCTTTCCTGCTCCGCTGAAGATGACATCGAGACTGATTCCGTTTGTGAAGCTGGTGGTGTTGATCGTTCCGTTGTCAGCGCTGGCCGCTATCGTACCGCTATAGGTATCTACGCCTGTTCCCGTTCCGAAGCCCAGGGTGAGCCCGCCTTTGAACTGCATGTCCACCTCGTATGCCAGCTTTAATGTCGAGCCTTTCGAGAGGGTGGCGCTGCTGCCGCTTCCTGGCGGGTCGCGCAGTATGTCGATGAGCAGGGGTTTGTCGCTGGCCAGCACGTCCTTGCCTTCGCCCGTGGCAAAGAGGTTCAGCACATAGCCGCGCAGGGGTTCGGCCTCGTAGGTGGTGCCGTCCTGCGTGAGCGTCATCGTCACGGTGTGCAGTGCGTTCTCGCCCGTCAGCAGGCGCGGCTTGGCCTCGGCCATCAGGTAGAAGATGCCTTTGCCGTCATCGTCGAGTGGTACGGTCTCCTGCTCCAGCCCGTTCTTCATGCCGTTGTGTATGTTGACGGTGCCGCCGCCCACGTTCACGCGGTCCACCTTTCCCACGCGCGAATCATTATTATATATGTAGCGCTCTCCCACCGAAATCTCGATGGGGTACTTCCTGTCAATGCTGAACACGGGATAGTCGAAGGTGTAGTGGAAGTTGTCGTCGTAGATGGGGTTGGCCTTACCCTTTCCGCTACAAGTGAACGACAGTTCTGCCAGCTGCACGTTCTTGTCATCGCCCTCTTCCTGAGCATGGGTAATATCCAACCGGAAATACTGATAAAAGTCTGTGCTGCTGACAGCATACGTGCAGGGGCTGTTGTTGGCCGTGCCCGTTTTGCCGTCCTCGATAGCGGAGATAATAGTCCATGCATCCATATCATGCGCCCGTGCCTTCAGCGTCCAGGTCTTTGGATTCCATGCCGACTTTTCAGAGGCATTGCCGGCTGTAGTCAGCGTGTAGTCCTTCACGCTGACAGGATAGTCGGTCTTGAACTCCACATAGACGGGCACTTTGTCACCCTGCCAGGCGGTGCTTAAATCGCCGTCGAACAAAGCGCTGTAATTGCCATCGCCAACCGTTGCCGTCAGCTGAGGTTTGTGGGTTGCATTATCATCCACTTTATATCCCACAATCATTCCCTTTGCCACTAAGGGCACCTCGGCTTTCGTACCGTCGAGGCTGGTGGCGTAGTAGTTCCTGTCGCCGAAGTATTCGAAGGAGTCGTAGTTCAGCTGCCGGTAAGTGATTTCCACGGGGGCGTGATAGATGCGGCTGTAGCGGGCGTTGGCCGTCTCGTGGGGGCAATAGATGGTCTGCTCATCGACGTCTGTATAGTAGCCCTCGAAGATGCTGTCGCGCTCGGCCAGGCAGCCGGTCAGGTCAACCACCTCGCTCACCTGTCCGTCCTGGAACAGCGTTGGGTAGCCCTTGCAGTAGATTTGCGACACCTTCCAGCGCACGGGCGGCAGCAGCAGCTCGTACTCGCCGGTGACGGGGTCGGGCTTCACCGTCATGCGCTTGCGCTGCACGGTGTATTTGGTCTTGTGTTTGCCGCCGCTGTGCATGACGCTGTCGTTGCGCTCGGAGAGCGTGGGGTTCAGGTTGTCATAGACCAGCCACGACGTGTTGTCGCCCTCCAGTGTGAAGACCATCGTGAGGTCGTCGCCAAGGTTGTTGCGCGAGAGGTTGTTCTCCAGCGGCAGGCGGCCCTGGTCGTCGCCACCGACGACGCGGCCGGCGAGGCGCACCTTCGTGGCGTCGTAGAAGTAGATCTGTGCCACGTTGTCGGTGAAGTAGTGGCCGCCCTCGCCTTTGTAGTAGCCGCGGTTGGTGAACGTGTGGCCATCCATCACGGCCTGTATGCGGCGGTTGCCGCCCAGGACGCGGAACGAGAAGGAACCGTCGAAGGCCGTCTCCAACAGCTCGCCGGCGGCATTGTGTACGTCGTTGCCATCCACGCGGAAGTGGGCACCCTTCACAGGGATGCTCGTGCCCTCGTACATCACATAGCCCGAGAATCGGTGGCCGCTGGTGATGATGAAGTCGGGCAGCGTCTCGTCGTTGCTCTTGCTGTTAAACTCTACGGGCATGGTGCCACGCTCCAGCTTGATGTTGTCACGGGCCACGGGCGTCACGTTGTAGGTGATGCTCTGCTGGCCGTAGTACGACAGCTCGTCGGCCACGAAGTAGCCCTTGTCATCAGTCGTGACGGTGACGGTCGTTCCCCCCTCGGGTGAGTCGGAGGGGGCTATTTCCACCTCTATGCCGGCCACGGCGGTGCCGTCGTTCATGCGCACATAGCCGCTGACGCGACCGGTGTTCTTGCAGAAACCTTCCACCACGTCGGTCTCGCTGGTGTGCAGGCCCTCGCAGTCGGTCACGGCCACCACCTTGTATTCGTACTTCAGCAGGGGCGACACGGTAGTGTCCTCGTAGCCCATCCTGTCTATGCCGGTGGCGATGGGTTCTCCCCACTCGGTGGTGCCCTTCACGCGGCGATACACCTCGAAGTAATCCAGCACGCCGTCCTCAGTGGTCCATGTCAGCACCACGCTGCTCTGCCGCGTCTCGGCGCGAGCCACCTTGTCGATGCGGCCCGTACCCTCGTGGTAGAAGTCGGGCAGGGCCGACGGGTTCACGCTGACCGTCGCCGTGCGGGGAGTCACCTTGCCGCCAGAAAGCTGCCAGCAGGGGCCGAGGGCAGTCAGCAGGCGCGCACCGGTCATGCCGACGATGGGCACGGCATTGCCGCTGCCGTCCTTCTCCCACTGACCGGGCTTGCTGGCGTTCATACGAACTATCACGCTGTCCTGGTTGGTGATGTTGCGGCAGTCCTCAGGGACATCCTTGAAGTCGTGGGAAGAGAGGCAGACGTTGGTGTCGGACCATGAATGCCAACCAGAAGAAGTACCATTACGACTATAACCAATATAATTATTCAAGCCAAATATACTTAATGTATCACCAGTGCTATGCTCATAGACTCGTGTTTGGTGCCAGTCATAAAAGTCAGGATAATTACCAAATGCTATGAAACCGGCCTTAAAGTCAAGCGTAGTAACATACTTGCCGTCGTACAAGCAGTCGGTGATGTTGACCTTGGTGCCCTTTTCCACATGCCCCACAAAACCGCCCATTACGCCATTATTCTCTGGGTTAGATGACAAGTCGGCAGACACTCGCACATGGTCGATATTCAAGTCGGTGCAGTCTTCATTACACATACCCACAAGGGCAGTAAAGAAATAATCGCCCTTAACTTTACCTGTCACCCGCAAGTTTCTGATAGTCGTACTGGAAGTTACGGTTTTGAACAGACCAAAATTTTTGTAATAATCTAAGTCGACGCTCAGCGTGTGACCATTGCCGTCGAAGGTGCCCCGGTAGGCGTAAATACTCCCTATCATGTCACCGCTCGTCAGCGACAGGTCGGCATCTAATACGGCGTTCACGTCTTTTTCGCCCTTGGCATTGGTTACTGCCGTTTTGAATGTCGCCCAGTCGGTATTGTTCCGGATGACGTAGAGGTCGTCGGTTGACGGTTCTATCGACGTGGCGTAGTGGCTGTTAGTGACGGTGAGGTTGCTGTTGTTGCTCATTCGTGCCCAGTTGCGGCAACGGTCGTACTTTATCTCCACCTTTGAGGGATTGAAGTGGCTGTTCACGATGGTCACCTTGCCGTTGCTCCATCCCACGAAGCCTCCGATGCTGTGGCTGTTGCTGCCCGTGAGCGAGCCGTCGAAGAGGCAGTCTACGATGGTGAGTTGTCCGCCGCCGCACGCTGCCACGATGCCGCCGTTGGTGGCGTCGCCGCTGACGGTGCTGCCGATGTTGACCGACGAGCGGCAGTTCTCGATGATGGTGTTGCCGTTGCTCCAGGCCGTTATGCCGCCAACGAACTTCTGGCTGCTGGTGATGGTGCCGGCGGTGTGCAGGTTGCGGATGGTGGCGTCGCCCACACTGTAGAAGGGTCCAACGTACTGCTGGTTGTAGTTCTGCTTGTTGTAGGTCAGCGTGTGGCCGTTGCCGTCGAAGGTACCGCGGTAGGTGGCATCGTCGGCGCCGCAATAGTTACTGGTGGTGATGTCGGCACAGAGCACGGCGTTGACGTCGTACTGGCCCTTGGCGTCCTTCACGCGCTGGCAGAAGGCGTCCCAGTCGGCCGCCGAGGCTATGCGCATGGCGTCGGGCAGGTCCCAGGAGCGCAGCGGCGAGGTGCCGGGGTCCACAAACATGCGGATGTCGTACTTCACGCAGGTGCGTGAGAGGTCGATGGTCTTGGTGCGTGCGCTGCGCTCTTCGTCGGTCAGTTCGTAGGTCTTGGTGTCCACCTGTTCGCCGGCTTTGTTACGCATGGTGACGACCATCATCAGCTTGGCGCGGCTGTCCCACACGGCGTTAGGCTCATCGACATAGTCCCAATCCACGCGGACGGTATAGGCCCGCTCGTCGGCCCACTTGGCCGTGTAGTTCTTCAGCCGCTGCAGGTGTATGCCGCTGAGGGGCGCCTCCACGCGCTGTGCGCAGGGGTTGCCGTCCCATCCCCAGGTCTGCGTAATCATGCGGCGCACGCGGTAGGTGAGGTTGGGCAGCGACGAGCCGCCGGTGAGGTGCTCGGCGACGAGCGCATTGACGATGGTGCTGTCGGTGTAGGCGAAGTGCGGATTCTTATCGTTGATGACCACGGGCACGGTGCCGATGGTCACGAAGTCGGCCTCCTGGCCCGTCAGCGAGCGTTGCACCTCGAAGTAGTCGCTCGTAGCGAGGTCGTCGGTGCTGGGGTAGCGCACATGCCAGTCGAGCCGCACCTTGGCCTTGACGTCGCCAATCTGCGTAGCCGTGAGGCCCAAGGGGGCGTGAATGATGGTCAGGTTCTGGACCATGGAGGATACGTTGTTGATTTCATCTTCGTTGCTGTCTTCGTAACTCGCCACGACGCAGAAATTGTCGTGAGGCACGGTGGCATCGAGATAGATGGTGCCGTTGTTCTCTTTGGTAGGAATGTCCTGTCGGACGGTGATGCCGTAGGCGTCGATGTATTCATAGCGCAAGGCCGAGATTTTTTTGGTAGCAATGAACCATGGCAGCTCCATCATGCCCGCCACGCTGTAGGACATGGAGGCCATGGTCACCTGTGGGTGGATGACCTCAGGTGCGTCGGGCATGGTGATTTCCACGTCGCTGAGGCCCGACACCTTCTCCTTGGAGCGTGAGTTGCCGTCGCGCTCTACGTCCCACGTGAACTTAAGCGTCTTGCCTAAGTACTCGTATGGCACGCGCCAAACGGCATAGACGGTGTAGGTGTTGCCGTCGCTGTTGCGGTAGATGAGACGCTCGTAGTAGCCGCTTTGCGTCATTGTGAAGTGGCTGCCGCTGTTGCCCTGCGTGATGTCGAAACTGCCGCCCACCCCGGTGCTGAAGTGGATGTAGATGTCCTCACTGTCACTGTCGGTGTCGCCGTTGCGCCACCAATTGAAGCAGGTCTTCTCCTCTCCGTTAACCACCACTTTCAGTTTGCCGTCGCTCACCCAGCAGTCGGCACCGTCCTGGTCGTAGACGGGCACCTGGATGCGAACGGTGTTCGCACCGTTGAGTGCCACCTGATACTTCCAAGTGTCGTCCACGTGCGTGGCCTGTGCCCCCTGGGGCACGAGCCATGCGAGGAGCGCCAGCAGCAGAAGCATCTGCCACGGCCGTCCCAGTCTTGTTGTTCTTGTGTCAGTTGTCATCATTGTTTGTTGTCTTTGTTTATATAATTGTATAAATGCCATAATAAATACGTATTTAAGTTGAAAATTCGGTGCAAAGGTACAAAAAAAATTGTAATTATGCTCCGATAGGGAAGAAAATCTTCTTAAAAGGACGCATTTTGAGGTCTGACGATTGCGCGCTTGGGTGACGTAAACGGCGACGGCGTGGTGGAGTTATAAGGCTTCTAACTCACAGTTATATACCTTCTAACTCATAGTTATATACCTTCTAACTCATAGTTATAAGGCTTATAACCTATCATGAGGATGATTGCAGCTGTGTGGTATCTACTCAGCACCTCTATTGTTTGGTCGGCCTGTGGCCTCAAAATTATAAGAAAATTGGATAGAAAATTATCAAAATAGGCTATGCATGCCCATTTTGAAATAAATTTTCTTATAATTTTGAGCGAAGCGACCATATTATGAGGGGGTACTGAGTAGTTACGCTGTGTGCCGCAAGTGTTAAAAAAACGCACTTGCGGCCCTTTAATTTGGTGCATTGCCGAAAAACACGTAATTTTGTAGTCGAATTGAACAATATCAACAAAAAAAAACAAATAATGCTGAAACTTTTCGTACCAGGCCGTCTGTGCCTGTTTGGAGAACATACTGACTGGGCGGGCCACTACCGCACCATGAACGCCGACATTGTGCCCGGAGCGGCCATCGTGACCGGCATTGAGCAGGGCATCTATGCCGAAGTGGAGAAATCGAGCATCTTCGAGGTGCACAGCGTGGCACCTGAGATGAACTCCGGATGGCGCGACTTTGCCTGCCGCATGGACGAGCAGGAACTGAAGCGCATAGCCCGCTCTGGCGATTTCTTCTGCTATTGCGCCGGTGTGGCTTCCTATATGCTGCAGTGGTACAAGGTGGGCGGCGTGCGCATCAACATCACCGAAATGACGCTGCCAATGAAGAGCGGACTCTCGTCGAGCGCCGCCATCTGCGTGCTCGTGGCCCGCGCCTTCAACCAGCTGTACAACCTGAACCTGAACACGATGGGCGAAATGAACATCGCCTACGTTGGCGAACTGCGCACGGCCAGCCGCTGCGGCCGTCTGGACCAGGCCTGCGCCTTCGGTGTGAAGCCCAGCCTGATGACCTTCGACGGTGACGAGGTGGAGGTGCAGACCATCAATGTGAAGAGCCACCTGTATTGGGTGTTTGCCGACCTCTGCGGCGAGAAGGACACCATCAAGATACTCTCCAGCCTGAACAAGGCCTACCCCTTCGCTTCGACCGAGAAGGAGCGCCAGTTGCACAGCGCCTTAGGCGTGCAGAACCAGCAGTTCATTGCCGAGGCATTGGACTGTATGGCCCGCGGCGATGCCGAGCGGCTGGGCCGTCTGATGACCGAGACCGAAGAGGTGTTCAACCGCCAAGTGGCCCCCCTGTGCCCCAGCGAACTCACATCGCCCCGCCTGAAGAAGGCGCTGGCCGACGAGCACATCAAGCAACTGACCTGGGGCGGCAAGGGCGTAGGCTCACACGGCGACGGCTCGGTGCAATTCCTGGCCCGCGACGAGCAGACGCAACAACAGCTGGTGGAATATCTGGAATCGCTGGGAATGCCCGCCTACAAACTGACCATACAGCCCGTACACACCGTCAGGAAAGCCATCATACCCGTGGCCGGATTCGGCACCCGCCTCTACCCCGCCACGCGCTGCCTGAAGAAAGATTTCTTCCCCATCCCCTGCGCCGACGGCATGGTGCGCCCCGTCATACTCATCCTGCTGGAAGAGCTCATTCAGAGCGGCATTGAGGAGATTTGCCTCGTGCTGGGCAGCGAAGAGGAGCGCCAGCTCTACATCGACTTCTTTGAGCGGCCCCTCAGCGCCGACCATCTGTGCAAGCTCAACGCCGAGAGCCAGGAGTACGAGAACCAGATCATCGACATTGGCAAGCGCCTGCGCTACGTCTACCAGAGGGAGAAGCGCGGATTCGGCCACGCCGTCTTCCAGGCACAGGAGTTCGCCCACAACGAGCCCGTGCTGCTGATGCTCGGCGACACGCTCTACAAGTCCACGTCAAACAAGCCCTGCGCCCTGCAACTCATCGAGGCATACGAGCGCCACAATCTGCCCATGCTGGGCCTCTACCCCGTAGAACTGGCCGAGGTGAGCCATTTTGGCATCATGACCGGCGTGTGGGAGGACAAGGACGAGCGGCTGCTCAACGTCAGCGCACTGGTGGAGAAGCCCAAGGCCAGCTATTCAGAAGAGTTTCTCGGCGTGCGCAACGCGCAGGGCGAAAAGGAGTACTGCTCGGTCTTCGGCCAGTACATCCTCACGCCAGAAGTGTTTGCACAGCTGGAAGCCGACATCAAGGCTGCCGACCAAGCCGGCGACCACAAGAAGGAGATAGAGCTGACGGCCGCTCTCGAGGCCGTGCGCCAGCAGAAAGGCATGATGGGCGTACGCCTGAAAGGCCTGCGCTTCGACATGGGCAACCCCCACGCGCTCATCAGCACCGTCAGCACTTTCGCAAAATAATTTCCCCCCTCAACAACAATTATCATACACACCAGATGTCATATACAACTGAGAAAGTGGCGACGCTCATCGGCGCACGCCGCTACGGACGAACAAACATCAGCATCGGGTGGCTGCTCACCGACAGCCGCTCGCTCTGTTTCCCCGAACAGACACTCTTCTTCGCCCTCCGCACAAAGGTGGGCGACGGCCACCGATACATAGGCGAGCTCTACCGCCGAGGCGTCAGGGCTTTCGTCGTAGAACACGTGCCCGACAACTATGCCGACGACTATGCCGACGCCGCCTTCCTGCAAGTGCCCTCGCCGCTGGCCGCCCTGCAACGGCTGGCCGAGCGCCATCGCGACGAGTTCGACATACCCGTGGTGGGCATCACGGGCTCAAACGGCAAGACCTGGGTCAAGGAGTGGCTCTACCAGACACTGCGCGGCAGCAGCGTGGTTCAGCAGCCCGACGGCGTGTTGCACGGCGTGACCCGCTCGCCCCGCTCCTACAACTCGCAGATAGGCGTGCCCCTCTCAGTATGGCTGCTGTCAGAACAGTCGGCCATCGGACTCTTCGAGGCCGGCATCAGCGAGCCCGGCGAGATGATGGCCCTGCACGACATCATCCAGCCCACCATCGGCGTGTTCACATCGCTGGGCGCCGCCCATCAGGAGAACTTCCGCACGCTGGAGGAGAAATGTCTGGAGAAGATGCAGCTCTTCCACGGCACCAAAGCCATCGTCTATCCCAGCGACGACGACACCATCAGCCGCTGCGTGCGCCGCTCGCAATATCAGGGCGAGCGCATAGGCTGGAGCCGATTCAACGAGAAGGCCGCCATGTACGTGCAACTGCCGCCGTCCGCCAGCCAATCAACCACCATCGACTATGTGTACAAGGGCGTGAAGGGCAGCTATACCATCCCCTTCGTCGACGAGGCTTCCGTGGAGAACAGCATCACCTGCGCCGCCACAGCACTCTATCTGGGCGTCAGGCCCGACGAGCTGGCACAGGCCATGGCCACCCTGGAGCCCATCGCCATGCGACTGGAGGTGAAACAGGGGCAGCGCGGACTCACGCTCATCAACGACTCATACAACAGCGACCTGCAGTCGCTCGACATTGCCCTCGACTTTATGAACCGCCGTGAGTTCAAGGACCAGCCGTCGGTACTCATTCTGAGCGACATCGTGCAGAGCGGCGAAACACCAGCCGAACTCTACCGCCAAGTGGCCGACCTGGCCGCCAAGCGCGGCATAGACCAGTTTGTGGGCATCGGGCCCGTCATCACGTCGCAGGCCGACAAGTTCGACATGCCCAAGAAGTGGTTCTTCACCGACGTGCCCCACTTCCTGGAGAGTGCCTTCTTCCGCCAGATGCACAATGAGGTGGTGCTGCTCAAGGGTGCACGCCGCTTCGGATTTGAGCACATCAGCGAACTGCTGGAGCAAAAGGTCCACGAGACCATTCTCGAGGTCGACCTGGGGGCCGTGGTGGCCAATCTGAACCACTTCCGCTCGCTGCTCAAGCCTGAGACGAAGATGGTGTGCATGATCAAGGCCGACGCCTACGGGGCAGGAGCCGTGGAGATTGCACGCACGCTGCAGGAAAACCGGGTGGACTATCTGGCCGTGGCCGTGGCCGACGAGGGTGCCGAGCTGCGCCGCGCCGGCATCACGCAGAACATCATCGTGATGAACCCTGAAATGTCATCGTTCAAGACACTCTTCGACTACGACCTGGAACCAGAGGTGTACAGCTTCCGGCTGATGGACGCCCTCATCAAGGCGGCCCGCACCCAGGGCATCACGGGCTGGCCCGTACACATCAAGCTGGACACCGGCATGCACCGGCTGGGATTCAACAGCGCCGACGATGCCGAGATGGGCCAGCTCATCGACCGTCTGCACCACCAGCAGGCCATCATTCCGCGCTCGGTATTCTCACATTTCGTGGGGAGTGACAGCGACGACTTCGACGCTTTCTCTGCCCAGCAGTTCCAGCTCTTCATGCACGCCAGCGACCAGTTGCAGGCCGCTTTCCCGCACAAGATTCTGCGGCACATCGACAATTCGGCCGGCATCGAGCACTTCCCCGAGCGGCAGCTCGACATGTGCCGTCTGGGCATCGGCCTTTACGGCGTGGAGCCTTATCTCCCGCCCACCTCTCACCCCTCACCTCTCACCTCTCACCTCTCACCTCTCACCTCTCACCCCTCACCTCTGCAGACCGTCTCAACGCTGAAGACCACCATCCTGCAACTGCGACACGTCAAACAGGGAGAGACCGTGGGCTACAGCCGCAAGGGCGTGTTGGAGCGCGACAGCATCATTGCCGCCATCCCTATTGGCTACGCCGACGGGCTGAACCGCCGCTTGGGCAACCGCCACTGCTACTGTCTGGTGAATGGGAAGAAGGCCGAATATGTGGGCAACATCTGCATGGACGTGGCCCTCATCGACGTCACAGAAATACCGTGCCAGGAGGGCGACTCGGTGGAGATTTTCGGTCGCCAGCTGCCTGTCACGGTATTGAGCGATGCGCTCGGCACCATCGCCTACGAGGTGCTCACCAGCGTGAGCAACCGCGTGAAGCGTATCTACTTCAAGGACTAAAGTTTCACTTCCGTCTTGCTCCCGTCATAGTCGGCCTCAGTCTGCCTACCGTCGGGCAGCACCACGGTGAACTTTCGCTTGGCCGACATGCCGGGGTAAGCGCCCTGGCGGTCGGCAATGGTCAGCGTGCGTGTGCGGTCGTTCCAGCTGAAGTCTATCGTACTGTAGACACCCTTTTCATAGTTGTAGCCATCACCCTCGTCTTCGTAGAGGGTGAAGTTGCCGTCGGCTCCCGGATAGACGCGCAGTTCCAGATGGTCCGACGATTTCTCGCCCACATACTGCATTTCGGGACCTAATGGCAGGATGCTGCCCGCCCGCACAAACATAGGCACGCGGTCAAGGGCAGTCTGCAACGTCACGTTCTGTCCGCCCTT
Source organism: uncultured Prevotellaceae bacterium (assembly GCA_902786565.1). Classification (GTDB taxonomy): domain Bacteria; phylum Bacteroidota; class Bacteroidia; order Bacteroidales; family Bacteroidaceae; genus Prevotella. The sequence goes on from CADACW010000019.1 coordinate 21,313, forward strand.
GTAGCTACGGCCTGTCCAGAAGTCGTACCAAGTGGCGCCCTTCGGCAGATACTTGGTGATGGTCTTCGGCTGAGTCCAGTCCGTTGTACCGACGGGAGAACCGTCGGTCACAGTTTTTCGGTCCCAGCCCGTCATGGCATCTTCGCGGATGATTTTCTCCTGCGTGTATTGCGGCACCAAGATGGGAGCGGCCAGGATGTTGCGGCCAAACATGAACTCGTCGGCCACATCCCACACCTTACGGTCGGCGGCAAAGTCGGCAAACAGCGGGCGCATGTAACTGTCGTCATGGCTGGTCACCTGCCAGGCTATACTATATAAATAAGGTATTAGGCGGTAGCGCAGGCGAATCTGGCGCTCGATGGCATCGTAAACAGGTTCGCCCTTTTGGCCGAACTGCCAGATTTCGCGGGGTGCATCGGCACCGTGACTGCGGAACACAGGGCAGAACAGGCCGTACTGCATCCAGCGCACATAGAGCTCCTGGAACTGGGGATTGCGCGGAGCCGAGCCGCTACCGCGGGTGTTGTACGACCCGCAGAAGAATCCGCCAATGTCGGTGTTGAAGTTCGGATTGCCCGTCAACGTGAAGCTCAGGCCGGCCGGCACCTGCTTGCGCAGCATATCCCACGACGAGGCCACGTCGCCGCTCCACATGTTGGAGCCATAATGCTGCTGTCCGGCAAAGGATGAGCGCGTCATGATGAACACGCGCTTAGAGGCCCCCTCCTGTCCTCCCTTTTGGGCGAGAGGGGTCTTGCGCTGCGACTGGTAGATGCCGCGCACGGTCTCCAGCGGGAAGGCATTGCGCAGCGAGCGCCAGGTGCCACCGGTGACGGGATGGGCATAGTCGCTCTCCTTCGGATTGAAGAAGTCGGGGTCGGTAGAGTCCATCCACCAGGCGTCTGTGCCGTAGTCGTAGAGCCGCTTCAGGTATTTCCAGTAGATGGCCCGCGCATCGGGGCTGAAGGCGTCGTAGACCTTCACGCCAGAGGGATAGTCCTTCATCGGCGGCCACACGTGCGAGATACCGCTCTGCGGCCACGTCTCGATAGGCAGCAGCAGCCCCTTGGCGTCCAGTTCGCGATACTGCTGGGTCATCGGGCCGAAGCTGGCCCAGATGCTAATCATAAAGTGGGCGTGCTTCTTGTGCACATTCTCAATCATCTGACGGCCCTGGCTGAAGTCTTCGGCCAGAAAGTCCATCGCGTTCCACAGATAGTTGGAGCCCCAGTACTGCCAGTCCTGGATGATGCCGTCGAGCGGCACCTGCAAGGCCCGGTATTGGTCTACGATGCCCTCGGTCTCCTTGGCGCTCTTGTAGCGTTCCTTCGACTGCCAGAAGCCGAAAGTCCAGCGGGGGAACATGGGCACGTCGCCGCTCAGATGGCGCATCTGGGCGATGACGCCGTCGGCCGAGCCGCCATACATAAAGTAGTAGTCCACGCCTTGCCCCGCCTCTGAGTCGAAGGTCATGCCGTCGGCATTGTCCTCGAACAGCGTGGGCGAATAGTTCTCCCAGTAGAGGCCCCAGCCCTTGACAGACTGCAGCACGTTCTGGAAGTCCTCCAAGTTCGATTGCTCCATCCTCTTCTTCTCTCCGCGCCGGTTCATCTTGCCATTCTGGATGGTGCCCAGGCCGTAGACGGCCTCGTCCTTGTCGAGAGTGAAGGTCTGGCGGGCCTCAGCGGCGTTGCAGCTCTTCTCGCGGAGCAGCACCTTGCCTTTTGCGGTGAGAAACGTCAGGTTGCCCTGTGCGTCCTGGCGCACAGTCAGTTGGCTGCTCTTCCACGTGTTGCCCTTCTGCTCTACGGCCACCCCTTCTGGTTTGGCTATGACGACGAGCGTCTTGGTGGGCTTACCCTTCACAACGTGGACGATGCCGGGGGTGAAAAACTCAATCTTCGTCGCCCCCGTTTGGGCTGATGCAGTCAGCGAGACCAGCACAGCGGTCAAAGTCAAAATTGTCTTTTTCATCAGTATGCTATCTTTTTACCGTTTTTGATATAAATGCCTTTCAGACTGCTGGTGGGTTCTACACGGCGACCCTGCAGGTCGTAGACGGTGCCCGACGGCGTAGAGAGCGGGGCAGCTTGGTCCTCGATAGAAGTAAGCACGCCCTTGTAGAGCACAGCCGACTGGCCCACCACCAGGTCGGCCCAAGGCTGGTCGGCAGTATAGAAGGTGATCTGATAGGGGGCCGTCTCGTAGACATCAAAGAAGAACCTGCCCAGCGTGGCACCGCTGAAGGCATTCTCGGCCGAATTGCCGATGTTGGTGGTCGGGGTGAAGGTTTCTTCGTGCACCACCGTGCCATCCAAATGCTCAATGGTGATTCTGACGGGCGAGAACGATGGCTGGTTCCAGTTGGCCAGACGGTGGAGCATCTGGTACTGGCCCTCGTGGAGCGTCAGCACGGTCGACGTCTTCGCGTCGGCAAAGCGAGCATAGCCGGCTCCGGGCTTGCCGTCGACGTTGCGCACATAGAGTCCCCACTCGAAGTCGTGCGTGTCGCCGGTGAACTGGAACACACGGCAGCCCTGCGAATAGCCGCCGCTATAGCCCACGCGCTCCTCGTTGCCGTCGCTGGTCATCCACCCTTCGGGCACGCTGCCAACGTCAGAGAAGACCTTGCTGAACACGTAGCTGCCCGTCAGTTCTTGCACCGTGATGGGCAGTTCGGCCGTCGATGTGCCCACCATCGAGCCGTCGCTCTTCGTGGCGGTGGCCACGGCCTTGATGATGTGAGTGCCCTTTGCCAGTGTGCCCACCTTACAGGTGTAGGGGGCGGCTGTCTTGGTGGCTATCAGGTTGTCGCCATTATAGAATGTCACCTTCAGTTTGCTGCCGCTGGGGGCATTGTCGGGCAGGCTGGCATCCACGGTGACGGTGATGGGGGCCATCTGCGTCTTTCCGCCCAGTGTGACGTAGTTCAGGCTGCCCTGCGGCGAGGTGAAACGCACCGTAGGCTCCTGCATGTTGAGCGAGAAACGGCTGCAGAAGCGCCAAATCTCGTCGCCCGTCTTCACGCCGTTGTCGTTGCTGATCCAGTGGCCCTTGGTGGCCATCTCCATCAGCACCACCTCTACACCGTTCTTGCCCGGCCCCCAGGTGCGGCGAGTGATGTGCCAGGCGCCGCGGTAGTTAGTCTCCACCTTGGCCTGCGAGGGGCATCCGTTGTGGTTGATCCAGGCATTCAGGGCACCCTGCACGCCGCTGAACGACACCACGTCGTCGCTGGTACCGTGGGTGTGGATGATGGGGATGGGCCTCACGTTGGCGTTGGCCGTGGTGCCCCACATGGGGTAGCCGCTGATGGGCGCAAAGGCGGCAATCAGGTCGGGTATCTTGTTCATGGCGTGATAGGTGAACATGCCACCCATCGAGAAGCCGGACAGGTAGACGCGGTTGCGGTCAATCTTGTATTTCGACACCATCGCATCGATGAGGGCCTTGACGAAATTGATGTCGCGGTCGCCGCCAATGTCCCATCCCTTGTCGATGCCGTTGGGGAAGACGGTGACAAATTTGGCCGTGTCGGCCACACTTTCAATCTGCAGCATCCCCTTCTGGTAGTTGGCATCCTGATTCATGCCGTGGCACGAAATCAGCAGGGGTCTGTTCTCGCCAAGGTTCTTAGGGACATAGACGATGTAGTTGCGCGACGTGCCGCCCACGGTGATGTTCTCGCCCGAGGCCGACGACAGTCCTGCCAGCAGCAGGAGGAAAGCAAAAAGTAAATTTCTTTTCATAGATTTCAGTTCATTGAATAATTATTGTGCAAAGGTACAGTTTTCCAGCGCCATGGTCTTTCACATTCGTTGCAATGGTTTTTCTTTTTGGCAAACGCCGCCATTTCACTCTCCCCAACGTGCTCCAGCCGACTCTTATAAGGCATATATCTGGGAGTTAGAAGGCATATAATAAAAGTTTTTGTGCATAAAAAGCAGTTGTTTCCAATAATTTTTGTACTTTTGCAGTCAGCTTGGCAATCCCAAGTGAATATAACCATTAATCGTTATGGAAATAGAATTGAGAAAAAAGCGTCGGCTGCCTGTCATCAGCTTGTTTTCTGGTGCCGGGGGACTGGATATAGGCTTCAGGAACGCAGGCTTTGACATTGCTGTTGCTGTAGAGATTGACCCTTCCTGCTGTGATACATTGCGGACAAATAATCCGCATCTGCCCATCATCAACAAAAGTGTTTCTGATGTAACAGCCGAAGAACTCTTTAAAGCCGCCAATATAAAGAAAGGTGAGGCCGCACTGGTCATAGGCGGTCCGCCTTGCCAGAGTTTCAGTCTTGCAGGTCTGCGAAAAGGACTTGATGATGACAGGGGGAAACTATTGTTTGAGTTTGTGAGAATTGTCCGGGAAACGCTGCCAAAAGCTTTTGTGCTGGAAAATGTTCGCGGGCTGGCAAACTGGGATCATGGAAAAGCGCTTGCATTGTTGCTAGATGAACTCTCAAAACCGATAGAATGGGATGGTAAAACATATCAATACACGATGCCCAAACCTCAGGTTCTCAATGCAGTAGACTTTGACGTCCCCCAGTATCGTGAACGTCTTATTATTGTTGGCAACAGAATGGGCAAACGCTTTTATTATCCGACACCAGCATTAATGACACGCCCCAAAACAGTATGGGATGCCATTGGCGATTTGCCCACTCCGGAAGGTCCGTCAGAGACGGCTTTAAGGGTTTCGGAAACTATTAAAGACAGGAGGCTGAAATATGGATTCTAAAACAACAAAAAACCACGTAGTGACTGCTCACTCACCCTCTACGCTTGAAAAGATTCGGAAGGTGCCCATCGGTGGCAAATTGTCTGACGTAGAGCAGACTTTTGGGTCCACTTACCGACGGCTCGACCCCAACAAGCCGTCACCGACCGTGACCCGAAGCGGGTTTCGTGATTTCATACATCCTTACGAAGACCGTATGCTAACAGTGAGGGAATTGGCTTGCCTCCAGACATTCCCCATTGACTGGGAGTTTAAAGGAGTACGTCTGGACTCATACAGTTCTAAGCGTAAAACCACTATGACACAGTTTGGCCAAGTGGGTAACGCCGTCCCGCCAAAACTGGCTGAAGCCGTGGCTAAAGAAATAATTAACCAATTATTTGAGGAGGATTGACTATGCCAAAAGTTCCTATTGAAATCAGCAAAGAACAGTATCTGCTGAAATCCACTTTCGTCTACAATCGCCTTCGCTCAGAAGGCTACTTCAAACTGTTCTTCCAAGTTCAAAAGTTTCTGAAATCCGAAGAACAGCATTTGGATTGGAATGACCGCAAAGAATGGGGAATTAGCGAGGAGGCATGGAAGAACATTCAGGTGACCGACATCTCACCAGCCTTGATATTTCTTCATCCGAAAGTGCTTACGACCTGTCCAGAATTCCTGAAATACTACCGGAGTGTTGCCCTTTTACCACAAAAAGGACTGAAAACCATATCTGGAGTAAGCAACGTGGAAAAAATAGAAAGTGGCAAGGGGCGACCAAACAAGGAACAAACCGGGAAATTGGTCAATTCAATTAACAATGTGGCATCACTGATTGTAAACTTATCAACCAGTTTGGACAAGAAAGAGATAGAAGGCATGATGTATGCAACTGCTGGGACCAAAATTGATGGTTCTTGGCGGAATCAGATAGGTGCTGAAGGCGAGCGTGTGATACGGACCATTATCTTTGATGGTTTAGCGTCCAATGGTGAATTGTCTTCTGTCTTTTACAAGGGAAACACTGAGAAGGTCACAGCAAAGAACATCGATATCTTACGAGAGAACTTAGAGGAGAACCAAACTTTGAATCTGACAAACGGCTATAGTGTCGTTTTCTCTTCAGAACCTGATGTTGAAATGAAAGACGAGAAGGGCAACACAGTAGGAGCGATAGAGATAAAATCGGGAATTGACCCCGCAGGGGCGTTGGAAAGACTGGGGGCAATGCTGAAATCATTTGAAAACACTTTGGCAGAATATCCTAATGCTGTAACAATCCTTATTGCATCATGTATCACAGATGAAGTGCAAAAACGTTTAATGGCGTCAATGGTAGTTCGCGCTACCTATGTGACAACTTCCATTACAGCCAGTGAGAGCGAGAAGCGTAAATTTGTCAACAAAGTACGTTCAATACTAAAGTTATGCTAATTGACAATGAAACAGATATTCACGGTATTGGCGCTGCTGCTACTGCACTGCGGCGCAGCAGAGGGGAAAGAATGTAGGCTCACCTCACCCAACGGGAAGATTGGGGTGACGGTGAGCGACAACAGGGGGCTGCACATCAGCGTGACGTGCGGAGGAAACGAAGTGGTGAACGTCACTGCGGGCATGAACGGCCAAACGCTACGCATCGGCAGCGCAAAGCGGAGCACGGTCAACATAGATACGGACGCGCCGCTCTACCGACAGCCACACATCAGACTGGCCGGACAGCAGGCCGACTTGAGGCTGAACGACGGATGGGGCCTGCAAGTGAGGGCCTGCGACGAGGGCGTGGCCTACCGCTTCTATACCCAGAACAAGGGCGAGACCGTGGTCAGCGACGAACTGGCCGACTTCCGGTTCCCTGAAGAGGCGAAAGGCTGGCTGGCCTACACCACCAATACGGAAAAGCCATTCGCCATGGCCTTCCAGAACACCTACCACGAGACGCACTTGGTGGATGCCCGCCCCTTGCCCGCCTTCCTACCCGCCACCGTCGAGGTGGCCGGCGGAGTGAAGGTCACCATCCTGGAGAGCGACCTGCGCAGTTATCCGGGTATGTTTGTGACGGCAGACGGCAACGGGCTGAAGGCCTGCTTCGCCAAATACCCCAAACGGATGGACTACTACAGATGGCGCGGTATGTCGTATGTCAGTGAGACCGAGGACTATATAGCCAAGTCGACGGGACGCCGCACCTACCCCTGGCGCGTGCTGGCCATCACCGAGCGGGACACCGACATGCCCGTGAACGATATGGTCTACGCCCTGGCCGAGCCTAACCGCATAGGCGACACGGGCTGGATAAAGCCCGGAAAAGTGGCCTGGGACTGGTGGAACGACTGGAACCTGCGCGGCGTCAACTTCGAGGCGGGCATCAACACCGACACCTATCTGCACTACATCGACTTCGCCGACAAATACGGACTGCAATACGTGGTGCTCGACGAGGGGTGGTACGACTCCAGCCGCGCCGACTTGATGAACGCCATACCGGCCATCGACCTGCCCCGCATCATCGGCCATGCCAGCAAGAAGGGCATCGGCATCGTGCTGTGGACGGTGTTCAACGTGCTGGACGAGCACCTGGAGGAGGCTTGCCGCAAATACGCCGACATGGGTGTCATGGGTTTCAAGGTGGACTTCCTGGACCGCAACGACCAGACTGCGGTGGAGATGGCAGAGCGCATTGCCGCCGTAGCCGCCAGCCACCGGCTGATGCTGGACTACCACGGCTTCTACACGCCCACGGGCCTCAGCCGCACCTATCCCAACGTGGTCAACTACGAAGGCGTGTTCGGTATGGAGGAGTGCCGGTGGGCCAAGAAAGAGACCGACATGCCGCGCTACGACGTCACTTTCCCCTTCATGCGTATGATGGCCGGACAGGTGGACTTCACGCCGGGTGCCATGCGCAACGGTACCCGCGAGAACTGGGTGGAGTGCTACCAGAATCCCGTCTCGATGGGTACGCGCTGCCATCAAGCCGCCTGCTATGTGGTGCACGACTCGCCCTTCACCATGCTCTGCGACGCGCCCAGCAACTACGAGCGCGAGCCCGACTACACCAAGTTCATCGCCGCCATCCCAGTGGTATGGGACGAGACGCGGGTGCTGCAGGGCGAGATGGGCAAATACATCGTCAGCGCCCGCCGCAAAGGCCACAACTGGTACGTGGGCGGACAGACAGGATGGGACAAGCGTGAGGTGACGCTGCCCCTCTCATTCCTCGGCGACGGCCAGTATGAGGTGACGCTCCTGGCCGACGGCATCAATGCCAACCACAATGCAGAAGACTACACGCTGACCACCACCCAACACAAAGCCGCCGACCGTATGACCATCAAAATGGCCTCCGGCGGCGGCTTTGTGCTGAAGTGCCGTCAGCTTCCCTAAAGTATGCTCTCGCCCTCGATGTACTGTGAGGTGAAGAGGTGCTCGCCATCGTAGACCACGTAGCTGAACTGGCTGATCCAGTCGCCCAGGATGATGACCCGCGCCTTCTTGGTGAGCTGCTTGTCCACATCGATGTGGCGATGGCCGTAGATGAAGTAGTCTACATTGGAGTGGTACTGGATGTACTTCTTGGTGAAGAGCAGCAGGTGCTCGCGGTCCTCGCCCATATAGGGAGGTTCCTCACCGCCGGGTCGCTTCATCCGCGAGTGTTTGGCCCACGTCTGGCCGAACCAGATGCCCCAGCGGGGGTGCAGGGCCGAGAAGGCCACCTGGCAGATGCGGTTGTGGAATATCCATTTGATGAGTTTGAACCGCGGATTGGGGTCGCCCAGTCCGTCGCCGTGGGCAAGGAAGAATATCTTGCCATAGATTTCGGTGGTGAGAGGTTTCTTGTGGAGAATGACGCCACACTCTCGCTCCAGATAATCGTAGGCCCAGATGTCGTGGTTGCCGGTGAAGTAGTGCACCTCCACCCCTCTGTCGGTCAGTTCTGACAGTTTGCCCAGGAAGCGTGTGTAGCCCTTCGGCACCACATAGCGGTATTCGTACCAGAAGTCGAACATATCGCCGAGCAGATAGACAGCCGCCGCCTTTTCCTTGATGTCATCAAGAAATCGCACCAGCCGCCGCTCCTGCATCCGCCCGTGCTCCACAGCCCAAGACCCCAAATGGGCATCGGAAAGGAAATAAATATTCTTCATAGTCAGTCAAAACCGAGTTCTACTCTTGCTTCTTCGCTCATCATTGACTGGTCCCAGGCCGGCTCGAAGACCAAGTTCACATTGGCCGACTTTACGCCCTCGACGCTCTCCACCTTGGTGCGCACGTCCTCCAGTATGAAGTCGGCGGCAGGGCAGCTGGGGGCGGTAAACGTCATGTCGATGTCCACCGCCGCGTCGTCCTGCACGTCAATCTTGTAAATCATTCCCAGGCTGTAGATGTCAACGGGAATCTCCGGGTCGTAGACGGTCTTGAGCACATCTACGATCCGGCCTTCTATCAGTGTTTTTTCCTCTTGAGTCATTCTAATTGAAAATTGAAGATTGAAGATTGAAGATTATTGAGTGAAGATTGAAAATTGAAGATTGAAGATTGAAAATTGAAGATTGAAGATTGAAGATTATTGAGTGAAGATTGAAGATTGAAGAATGAAATATGTAAAGGGCAGTTCCATTTTCAATCTTCAATCTTCAATTTTCAATCTTCAACATTATGCACGTAGAGCTGCCAGCCGAGATAGGTCTCGATGGCCTCGTTGAGAATGTCGACCACATCGGTGCGGCACATGGCCACGTGGTGCTCGAATCCGTTCTTGCAGATATACTTCATCAGTTTCTGCAGGTTGTCCACCTTCGTCACGGCGATGCAGCCGTCCATGCCGTAGGGGTCGTTGGTGATTTCGCCCTTGCCCAGATAGGCCTTGATGCAGCCACGCGGGTCGTCGGTCGATATGCGGAAGAAGGTGAATGGGCCCTCACTCACTTTGGCATTGACGGCTCCGAAGGTGCGCACCTTGCCCAGTGTGCGTCCCAGCACGCCGAGCGGTCCGAGTTTCAGGTCGTCGTTGCCCACAAACTGGCGTGGGAAGTTGCCGCAATGGGTGCAGACGCACTTGTTGCGGTCTTCGGCGAAGTTGTTGTTCCAGTCGAGCAGGGCTGGTGCCTGCTGCGAGGCCAGGGCAAGGGCATACATCGACACGGCGCCTGACAGGTCGGTCTCGCAGGCGGCCGGGATGAGCTTGTCTGAGAGCATCGACATGGTCACGCAGGGTGCACAGCCGAAGTTCTGCTCCAGCGAGTCCCAGCACTGTATGGCCACGGCCTGCACGTCGTTGGCGGCAATCCACTCTTCAACGGCCACGCTGAACTTGGCCTGGAGTGTCAGTTTCTCACGATAGGCATCGGGCACCTTGGCGTAGTTGCAGGTGCGCTCGCACATGGCCTTCAGTTTCGGGTCGTCGTCTTGAATCTTCTGGGCGGCAAAGAGAATCTCAGAGAGGTCGGCGGGCACCACGGTGATACCGCTTCGCTGCAGCAGCTTCTCGCTGGCGCGGCAGGTGTTGAAGCCCAGCGGGCGGGTGCCAATCTGTCCGAGGCGGCAGTGGCGCAGACCGTTCACCACACGGCAGACGGCGGCAAAGCGCTGCAGATCCTGAGCCAGCAGCGGGCTGTAGATGCTGTAGGTGTGGAGGGTGGTGTCGGTGAAGGGGATGCCGTACTGATAGAGATTGTTGCACACCGAAATCTTTCCGCAGAACGCGTCGCGGCGGCTATCCAGATCCACCTTGTCGTTCTCGTCATCGCAGGCCTGCACCATCACGGGCACATTGAGGTCGGCATCGCTAATGGCATTGATGATGCCTATCTCGAAGCCGAAGTTGGGCAGCGAGACCACGATGCCGTCAATCTCATCACGGTGTTCGCGGAACTGGCGACTGACCTTCAGGCCGTCCTCGCGGGTCTCAATGCTCGACGAGCCGGTGGGCGTAGCGTCTTCGGGCAGGATGACATACTCATAGCCAAGGTCGCTGAGAGTCTTCAGCAGTTGCTTGCGCACGTCCTTTGCCAACTCAGAGTTAAAGTAGGCGCGTGTTCCGATAATTACGCCGAAACAGGTTTTTCCGTTTTTCATAGAGTCTATTTTGGGGTTATGTAACTTTTCATTATCAACGGGCATTCAGTTTCTTAGCCTGACGGAAGTTGGTGCCCTCGACACTGAAGAGGACTGTTCCGCTGATGCGGGGCAGGCTGACGACGGTGGCAGCGTGGAACGTGTGGGTGCCCAGCAGCCGGCCCTCGGCGGTGTAGGCGCGCAGGGTGAAGGTGTCGCAGGCCTTGGCTCCCTGAACGGCCACGATGTAGAGGCCGTCGCGGGTCTGGCGCACGTTCAGCTGTGCCCCCTGTGCATTGAGGGGCGAACTGACAGCCGTCGGCACGTCGGGCAGCACCGTGGTCTCTTTCGGCGTGGTGGCGTCGGCCAGTTCGAAGTCAGTCTCGTAGGCGCCCAGGTCAGGTGCCTGTCCGGCATACTCGATGGCAGGTATGACCACGTTGGCGGCGGCATACTTCTGGGCATTGGCCTCCACCGTCACTCCTGCATCAATATACTGCTTGCCCTTCGTCAGGTCTATGTGGGCATAGTCCACCTCGGGCAGCGAACCGTCCTCCTGACGCTCACCGATGAGTTGTTCGGGATGGTTCATGGCCAGGAAGCACTCAGGAGCGGCCTTCCAGTCGCAGGCTTCCTCTTTCGATGCCACGGTCACCTCAAAGCGTCCCCAGACGCCGCGCTTGCCATCCTCGGTCTCAGACCTGTCGGTGGTGAGTCGGTCGTTGATGGCTATGCTGTTCTGGATTTCGCAGACGGAGCCGCTGGCCAGTGCCTCGTAGATGCGGTAGCTGTACGACTTTCCGCCCACGTCGGTCTGTCCGATGCCAGTGCAGTTGTTCATGATGATGTCGCCCGAATTGTGGTTCTGGTCGAAGCCCTTGTTCAGGTTGCGCACGGCCAGACAGCGGTTCAGTATGCAGTTCATGCGTCCCTGGTCGGAGCCCATCTTGAAGCCATTGCCATTGCCGCTGGTTGCAGCGCCGTTCATGATGCCGTTCTCATAGGCCAGACAGTACTCCATAATGATGGTCTTGTTGTCCTCAAATCCACCCGTCTTCTTGAAGAACACGTCGTAGCCGTCGTCGCTGTTGTTCCAGGCGCGGCATCCGAACATATAGTTGCCGTCGCCGACCGATATCTTCGGTGCGAAGCCGTCGGCATCGCCGTCGCCCTCGTCCCTGTTCTCATAGCTGTCGCAGTTGATGATGTAGTTATAGGCGCCCAGGTTCTTCATCTGCAGGCCGGTGTCGCCGTTACGGTAGAAGTTGCACTGCTCAATGATGTTGTCGTGAGCGTCCTGCGTGCGGGCAATGATGTCGCTGGCCGAGCCGCCGGTGGGCTTGTTGCGCTCAATCAGCATGCCGTTGTCCGAGGCGTTGGTGATGTCAATCTTGTAGAAATGCCAGTAGCTGGAGGTCAGTCGCACGCCCTGGTAGGGGTTGTCGGAGTGCTTGTGATAGGGCATTCCGCTGAAGTCGAGCACGGCACGTCCACCATAGGCGAACACCTGGATGGGAGCCTCAGGCGTGCCGTTGTGGTCGATGATGTTGATGCGCTTGTCGTAGACGTAGGTGCCGGCCTTCATCCAGATGCGGTCGCCGGGCTCGGCAATGTCGATGGCCTTCTGCAGGTCAAAGAAAGGCTTCTGCTCAGAGCCGTCGGCCACGGTGTCATCGCCGAAGGGCGAGCACCATATTTCGTCGCCCACAATCTCGTCAGGTTTCTCCTCCACCTCGTCGGTCTTGAAGGAGAGCATCTCGCCGAAAGCGGTGCCCTTGGCTGTTTTGGCATAGGCGCGTATATAATATACGGTGTTGTCGTTGAGCGTGAGGGTGGCGGTGAACTTTGCCTTGGGGTCGAGGCTGACCTTTGCTGCCGGCGATTCCGGAGCAACCGGGTCTGTACCGTAGATGAAGCCCACCTCTGTCAGGGCCATTCCGCCATCGTCTGTCACGATACCGGTGGCCTTATAGCGTGAGCCGCTCTTCACCACTTCCTGGGTCTGCACCACGGGCATGGTGGCCTCGGCCGTCAGGAAGCTGCGCACGTCGCCATAGGCATAGCCGGCATTGCTGAGGGCGTAGGCACGGTAGTAGACAGTCTGCTCGGCCTTCAGCCCCGTCACCATGACGGAGAGTTGCAAGTCCTGCGGGTCTTCGGTCTCCACCACGTTGTCGGCCAGGGTGGGCACGCTGTTCTCGGTGCTCCACACGAATCCGCTCTCCTGTAGGGGCTGGTCGCCGGCATCGACAATGGTGCCCGTCAGCACGGCGGTGTTCTTGGTGATATCGGTGGCGCTGCCAGTCTCCACGATGGCGGGAGTGCCGTAGGCTTGTGCCGTCACGGCGAGGTTGTCAATGTCGGCGTCGCCGCTGCCATCGTTGGCTATCTTGATGCGGTTCACCTCCAGGTCGTTGATGGCGATGGCATAGTTGTTGTTGCCCGTGCTTGTCTGTGCCACAGCCTTCCAGGTGCTGCCGCCGTCCTTCGAGGTGTAGCAGGTCAGTTTGTCGCCCTTGCGGGGTCCGTAGTAGCTGACGCTCTTCACACCATAGTTCAGCACCGGCGTGACCACGTAGCTGCCATTCTTGGGCAGGCGCAAGTTCATGGTCGAGCCTTCCGCGTTATAGTTGGAGTTGGTCGACTTGTAGGCGTTGTTGTATATCCACACGCCCTGTCCGGTCACATAGTATTCCACGGCCTGTGCGCCGCTCTCTTGCGGGAAGGCCGTCGGATCCTCGAAGTCCTGCACGAAGTAGGTGCCGTCGGCGGCCACGGTCTGCTCGCTGGCCTCCACAGCCACCTTGAACGATTTCACCTCGCCGTAGGTCTGTGTGTTGGCATAGCGCACGTAGGCCCGGTAGTAGACGGTGGCCCCCTGCTTCAGTTCTGTCAGCTGGACGGTGAAGTCTGAAGCGGGAACGTTTTTGGCCGGTGCCACATTGTCGTTGAGCGTAGGTTCCTTGTTGACGATGCTCCACACGAAGCCTGCCTCCGTCAGCGTCTCGCCGCTGTTCTCCACAATCGTAGCGGCTACCACAGCCGAACTGGTGGTGATGTCGGTGGCAGCGCCGGTGGCCACGCGCACGGGCTGGTCGAACTGCAGGGCATAGACGGCAATATTGTCGATGTCGGCATCCTTCGAGGTGTCGTTAGCCAGTTTGATGCGGTTCACGTCCATACTGTTCACCGTGACGGTGCAGGTCTTGCCCGTGGTGCTGATGGCAGCCTCGGCCCAGGTCTGTCCGCCGTCGGTGCTGGTGTAAGCCTTCACCGAGGCACGTCCGATGTAGAACGTCATACGACTGACGCCCTGCTGCAGCAGCGGGGTGACGACGTAGCTGCCGTTCTTGGGCATACGCAGATTCATGGTTGACCCATTCTCGTTGTAGCTGGCGTTTGTAGACTGGAACGAGTTGTAGAAAATCCACTCGCCCTGGCCCTCTACGTTGAACGTCTGTTCCTGTCCGAGTTTGGTTTCGGGATATTGCGAGGCATCCTCGAAATTCTGTACGAAGTAGAGGCCATCGCCACCGACAGCCCACGTCTGCAAAGGCAGACCGGCGAGAGCAGCCACGAGCAGCCGCCCACAGAGTTGTTTCATTCTCATAATTCTAAGTTTAGTTATCTGGTCATTATTTTACAATCCATTCAAAGAGTCCGGCTGAATTGTCGTCGGGCAGCGTCACCTCCAGCCTGAGGGCGCGTGTCTTCACGGGTGTGAAGTTGACGGTGCAGGGAGTGCCCTTCAGCGTGGGATAGCCATCGGCACCGCTCACGGGCTGCCACTGGCCCTGGGTGTCCTGATAGAGCAGTCGCCACGACTTGGGCACGCGGCATCCGCCCCAAGGGCCATCGTCGTACCAGTAGACGGTGCTGCTCTGCACGGTGGCCTCGGCTCCGAAGTCGTAGGCAATCCACTCGGTCGAGGCTTGCTTGGGCCACCAGTGGGTATAGGGCACCGAGCGGTCGTTCTCGTCGCGGGGAATGAGGCGGTCGTTGATGCTCGACAGGGCAGGAATCCTGGCGGAACTGCTCACGCGGCTCTCCGACGCCAGCGTGGCCGGCTGTGCGGGCGTGGTGGCCGAGAGGTCTTGCGGCAGCCACACGCGCATCTTGCCCGAGCCGCGATGGCACCAGGCATAATAGGGGATGAGCGTCAGCCGGCAGTCCTTGGCGGTGAGCCGGCCCTGCTTGTCGAAGTCGAGGGTCTGCGCGTCGGTGGTCAGGGTGACGAGCTGTGTGCCGGCCACCTCGCCACGGCCCTCCTGGAAGCGGGGTTCCTGGTTGATGAGGGCGCTCATGATGTCGAACTGGTTGTCGGGATGTTCGGCGCAGTAGACCAGCGGCCCACGCTCCACGCTGACCATGCCGCGGTCGGCCTCGACGCGGTTGATGGCACGCACCACGCGGGGCTCCATGTCGAAGTGGAGCAGCACGCGGTCGCCCTTCTTCCAGCGGCGCTCAATGTCGATGTAGCCGTCGGGAGAGACGAGCAGGGGCACGGTGATGCCGTTGACAGACACCGACCAGCCCAGGCGCCGGTTGTCAGTATAATGATAGAGGTTGCTGGGCACCACCTGGCCGCGCAGCCAACCGGGTATGCGTACCTTCAGGTTGAAGGTGCCCACGCTGTTCTTGTCGATGGTGATGGTGGTCTCGCCGTCCCAGGGATAGTCGGTCGTCTGCGTCAGCCCCAGCTTCTTGCCGCCCACGTCGAGGGTGGACGTGTTGGCCACAAACAGGTTGACGTAGACCGAAGGCGTCACGCCCTTGTCGGCCTTGACGGCATAGACATAGCCGGGCAGTGAGGGGATGAAGCGGCAGATGTTCGACGGGCAGCAGGCGCAGCCGAACCAGGCCTGGCGCTGGTGCTGGCCCATGGACTCCAGAGGGTTGGGATAGAAGAAACCGCCACCGTCCAGGCTGACACCGCTGATGAGGCCGTTGTAGAGCGTGCGCTCCAGCACGTCGTAGTATTTGGCCTCGCCGTGAAGCAGGAACAGGCGATAGTTCACGTAGACATTGCCGATGGCGGCACACGTCTCGCAGTAGGCGCTCATGTTGGGCAGCTCATAGTTCTTGCCGAAAGCCTCGCCGTTGCTGGTGGCGCCGATGCCGCCGGTGATGTAGAGTTTTTTCTCGACGATGTTCTGCCAGATGCGGTCTATGGCATGCACGTAGGCCGTATCGCCCGTCAGGGCAGCCACGTCGGCCATACCGGCATACATATAGGCGGCACGCACGGCGTGGCCCACGGCCTCGCTCTGCTCCACCACGGGCTGGTGGCTCTGGCTGTAGGTGCTCTTGATTTCGGTCTTGCCCCGATAGTCCAGCAGGAACTTGGCCTCGTCCAGATACTTCTTCTCGCCGGTGGCCAGATAGAGGCGGGCCAGCCCCATCTCGGCTATCTGATGGCCGGGCACCACACAGGCCTGACCGGGATTGGGCCCCACCTCGCGCACCACGCAGTCGGCATAGCGACAGGCAATGTCGAGGAACTTGCGGCTGCCGGTGGCCTGCCAATGGGCCACGGCGGCCTCGGCCATGTGGCCCAGGTTGTACAGCTCGTGGCTCAGGTCTTCCTCCTTCACCCAGCGGCGGTCGCCGGCCCAGTGGTGGGGATTGGCGGGATTCTGCGTGCGGGCGGTATAGAGATAGCCGTCGGGCTCCTGTGCCGTGGCGATGATGTCGATGACGGAGTCAACGTAGGCCCGCAACTTCTTGTCGGGATAGGTCTGAAGGATATAGCTGGCACCCTCGATGGTCTTATAGGGGTCGGTGTCGTCGAAGGAGTAGCCCACACCGTTCACCTTGAACACTTTCGAGGGGTCGGCCAGGTGGGCGGCGGCATGCTCGAAATTCTTGTAGCGGCCCTCGCTCTCACACTTCGAGAAGGCCAGGGGGATGGTGACATTGCGTGAAGCCTCTAAGCGCTGGCCCCAGAACGTGCCGGGAGCCACCTTCACAGCCGTGAAGGGCACGGGGGTGATGGGATAACCTTGCTGCGCCGAGCCTGAAGCCAGCGCACAACCGACAAACGACAAACTTAGCAGGATGCGTCTCATAGTCTTTCTTCTGTGATGTATTAGTTAGTTATAGTAGGTCTTTTTCTTATTAGGACGGTGCAAAATTACGCATTAAATGTGAACTTACCAAAATAATAGGACTATTTTTTTCCAAACATTTTGCCCTTTCTTCCTTTTTGTGTACTTTTGCACCGCCAAAACAGGCAACTACCGTAAACAGACAAGACCATCGTCCTGACTTATAAACTTCTAAACAAACAAACATAAAGATGAAGAAAGTATTGATTGTTGTGGCTGTGGCCATCGTCGCAGCCATGGGTTTCTGGATAGCAAAACTGACGACCGACAACCAGAACCTGGAGCAGGAACGCCAGGAAATGCAGGAACTGGCCGAACTGGACAAGCAGGAAATGGAGAACGACTACGAGCGGCTCACCTTGCAATACAGTGAGATGATGACGCAGATAAACAACGACTCCATCATTGCACAACTCACTCAGGAACAGATGCGCACACAGCAACTGCTGGAGGAACTGAAGCAGGTGAAGGCCAGCGATGCCCGCGAGATTGCCCGACTGAAGAAGGAACTGGCCACCGTGCGCGAAGTGCTGCGCGACTATATCCGACAGGTGGACTCGCTCAACCAGGTGAACGAGAAACTGGTGGCCGAGAACGACATGGTGAAGAACCAGCTGCAGCGCACCAACCTGGAGAAGGAGGGCCTGCAGCACGAGAAGCAGCAGCTCACCGAGAAGGTGGCCATTGCCGCCCAGCTCGACGCCACAGGCATACAGATGATTCCGCTGGACAAGCATGGCAAGGCATACAAGAAAATCAGCAGCAGCAAGACGAAGAAGCTGCAAGTGAACTTCACCATTGCCCGCAACGTCACCGCACAGAACGGCAACCGCACGCTCTACGTGCGCATACAGACACCGGCAGGCAGCGTGCTCACGGCAGGCACATTCGCCTACGAGAACCGGCAACTGGAGTACTCGATGAAGAAAATGGTGGAGTATACCGGCGAGGAACTGCCCGTGCAGACCTACTGGACGGTGGACAACACGCTGATAGCCGGCGACTACCGCGTCAGCATCTTCGCCGACGGCAATATGATTGGCTCACGCACCTTCAGCTTCGACAAGTGATGTCCATTTGGTAGCGGCCGCCGGTGCAGGCAATGCGCATCACGCCCGTCACCTCATCGTCGGCGGGGGTCAGCGCCAAGGCCACGTGGCCCATCGTGCGGCGCAGGTTGACCTCGACGCAGGGATGCAGCAGAAAGGCATCTGCCGACGGCCCCGCACACACCATCATATCGACACCCAGAGGCCCTTGGTAGCGGCCCTCAAGCAACGGTGGCAGACAGCGGCAGACGCTCTCTGCCACCTTGTCTATCAGGTGGGCCGGAACGTAGCGGCCCATCATTTCGCGCTTGGCCGATTCTGTGGCCAGCACATTGCCCGTATAGGCCCCGTTCTGCGTATGGAAGAGCGAGAGGCCGCAGTAAGTCAGGCTGCCGTCGGCCCGTGCGGTGAACTCCATGCCGAAGTCTTTCACTTTATTGTAATAGGGCTCCACCATCACGCTGCCCTGCTGGGCCAGCACATTGCGCAGCCAGCCAGTCTGGAGGCCCTGGTCGGGACCTGCAAAGCGGATGCCCCGTCCGCTGCTGCTCCACGGAGCCTTGACCACGGCGCGGCCATAGCGCTGCAGGGCTTGTTCCGCCTCTTCTTGCGTGTGGCACTCTGCGGGGGCGGCGCATATCACGTTGTCGCCACAATCGGCCAGCAGGGGCAGCAGCTGCGCCGCCGTGCGGCGGTGGGACAGATTGCGGAGCGCAGCCAGCCGGTCGGCGGAGGGCAGCAACCCATCGGCCACTCCCAGTCGCTTCAGCCGTGCCACCAAGGCGGCATCCCAGCCCCAGGGCGACAGGGCATCGGCCCGGCGAAGCGACTCCGACGGCTGGTCGGTGGGCACCCATTGTATGTTGCGGCCCACGTGCAGGCCCAATTGTTTCTTGGCGGCAATGGCCACCTTGCGCAGCATGCGCTCGGCCTGCTCCACATTGTCGGTCAGCACGGCATCGCCGTCGGCGGCCCACAGGGCGGGCAGAAAGCCCAGATCGTAGCGCAGTTGCCGCCCGGCGTGCGGGGCCGTGAAATTGGCCAGATTGGCTGCCAGCGCCAAGTCGTGTTCAGGATTGAATATGTGTACTGTCATCGTCGTTTTTCTCCATTTCATCGGTATTGTTACGCCCGCAAACCTACAGAGGGGAGGGGGTCAGCCGCTCTCTCCAGGCCCTTTAAAGCGTCGAGGGGGGAGAAGCGCGCAGACAGGGTGAGCACAGCGGCTGTAAATTGGGTGCAAAGTTACGAAAAAGCGGGCGAACCGCCAAACGATTCGCCCGCTTTTTCTTGATGGCCAGCGCCACATTATAATTATTTGGTCGCAGCGATGCCGAGGATGGCCTCAATTCTGCCAAAGGAACGCCGCCGAAAGAGGCAAAACCACCGACACCCGCAGAAAAAACACCTACCGCCCGGAGAAAAAACAGACGGTGCCCGGACATAAAACTTAAATTACGTCGTAATTTATTTATATTACGTCGTAATTTATATAAATTTCGTCGTAATTTATATAAATTACGTCGAGCCGTTAAGTTTAGGTGCGGGGGGCCGGTGTTTTTGCCACGGGGGTCGGAATGTTTTTCGGCGGGGGGCCGAATGAATGGCACAAAAAGAAGGGAGCAGGAGATTTTTTCAAAGAAAAAGTGTGGGCATTTCACATTTTTATATTACCTTTGCAGTCGCAATGGAGAAGACGATACGCCACGACGGTGTCGTAGAACGGATTGAAGGCACGCACATACAGGTGCGTATTCTCCAGACGTCGGCCTGCGCAGGATGCAAGATTGCAGGCCACTGCACGGCATCGGAGTCGAAGGAGAAAGTCATTGATGTGCGCCAGACTCCGCCCCCCGGTCTCGGTGTGGGCGACAGTGTGGTGGTCTGTACGTCGGGGGCGGCGGCCGGCAAGGCTCTGCTGCTGGGCTTCGGGGTGCCATTGCTGCTTCTGCTCGCGGTGCTGGCAGCGATGCTGGCCCTGGGTCAGGGCGAGGGTGCTGCGGCGCTGGGCAGTATAGTGGTGCTTATACCTTATTATATTATATTGTGGCTATGCCGCGACCGCATAGGCCGGACGGTGGCCTTTAAAATCGAAGGTTGAAGATTGAAAATTGAAAATTGAAAATTGAAGAATGAAGGTTGAAGATTGAAAATTGAAAATTGAAGAATGAAAATTGGAAATGACTATTAACAAAAAATTATAACTAACAAAATTCTATGAATCCTATTTTGATTGCAGTGATTGTTCTGGGAGGCATCGCACTGATTGCAGCCGTGGTGCTGTTTGCGGCCTCGAAGAAGTTTGCTGTGTTTGAAGACCCGCGCATCGCCCAGGTCAACGAGCTGCTGCCCGGCGCCAACTGCGGCGGCTGCGGTTTCGCCGGTTGCGGCGGCATGGCCGATGCGCTGGTGAAGGGGGCCGACGCCGGCAGCCTGGAGGGGCTGAACTGCCCTGTGGGCGGTGCCGACGTGATGAGCCAGGTGGCCGACCTGCTGGGCATGGCCATTGCCAACGGCGAGCCGAAGGTGGCCGTGGTCAGGTGCAACGGCTCGTGCGAGCACAGGCCCCGAGTGAATGAGTATGCCGGACTGCGCACCTGTGCGGCCATGCACGCCTGCGGCGCCGGCGAGACGCTGTGCGGCTTCGGCTGTCTGGGCTGCGGCGACTGCGTGAGGGCGTGCCAGTTTGACGCCATCCACATGAACCCCGAGACGGGCCTGCCCGAAGTGGACGAGCAGAAGTGCACGGCCTGCGGTGCCTGCGCCAAGGCTTGTCCGCGCCAGATCATCGAACTGCGCAAGAAGGGGCCGAAGGGCCGCCGCGTGTTCGTGTCGTGCGTCAACAAGGACAAGGGTGCCGTGTCGATGAAGGCGTGCAAGGTGAGCTGCATCGGCTGCGGCAAGTGCCAGAAGGAGTGCCAGTTCGAGGCCATCACCATTGCCAACAATGTCTCCTACATCGACCCGGAGAAATGCCGCCTCTGCCGCAAGTGCGTCACCGTCTGCCCCACAAAGGCCATTCACGACGTGAACTTCCCCACCCCACCGCCTGCACCCAAGCCCAAGGAGCCAGCCGCTCCCGCTGCGACCGCCGGTTCTGCCGAAGGGAAAATAGTTGAACCCGCAAAGAAAGAGGAGGCTAAAGCATGACTACAAAGACATTCCGTATAGGTGGTATACACCCCGAAGAGAACAAGCTGACCCACGAGGTGGCCACGCAGGTGGCCCCGCTGCCCAAGCAGGCCATCTTCCCGTTGAGCCAGCACATAGGCGCCCCGGCCAAGCCCGTGGTGCAGAAGGGCGACAAGGTGAAGGTGGGCACGCTGCTGGCCGAGGCCGGCGGCTTCGTCTCCGCTCCCATCTTCTCCAGTGTCAGCGGCACGGTGTTCAAGATTGACACCGCCATCGACGCCACAGGCTATCGCAAGCCCGCCATCATCGTCAATGTGGAGGGCGACGAATGGGAGGACAGCATAGACCGCAGCGACAAGCTGGAACTGGTGAAAGACCATCCCGAACTGACGCCCGAAGAGATAGTGACACGCATCAAGGATGCCGGTGTGGTGGGCATGGGCGGTGCCTGCTTCCCCACGTTCATCAAGCTCACGCCTCCGCCCACGGCCAAGGCCGAATGTGTCATCATCAACGCCGTGGAGTGCGAGCCCTACATCACAGCCGACTACCGGCTGATGATGGAGCACGCCGACGAGATACTGGTGGGCCTGGAACTGCTGATGAAGGGTGCCAAGGTCACACGTGGCTACATAGGCATCGAGACCAACAAGCCCAAGGCCATCGACCTCCTCACCGAAAAAGCCGCCCAGGCGTTCAGTGCCTCGACGTACCACGTCGAGGTCGTTCCCCTGGCCCAACGCTACCCGCAGGGCGGCGAGAAGCAGCTGGTCGACGCCGTCATTCGCCGCCAGGTGCCGGCTCCACCCGCCATCCCCGTCAATGTGGGCGCCATCGTCCAGAACGTTGGCACGGCCTTCGCCGTCTATCAGGCAGTGATGAAGCACAAGCCGCTGTTCGAGCGCTACACCACCGTCACCGGCAAGCGCCTGCAGAAGCCCGGCAACTTCCTGGTGCGCATGGGCACGCAGATGCAGGAGCTCATCGACCTCTGCGGCGGCATGCCCGATGGCGACAACAAGCTGCTGGCCGGCGGCCCGATGATGGGCAAGGCGCTGACATCAGCAGAGGTGCCCATCTGCAAGGGCACCAACTCGGTGACCATCCTCAGCGGCGACGACGCCCGGCGCAAGGAGGCAGAGCCCTGCATACGCTGCGCCAAGTGCGTGGGGGCCTGCCCGATGGGCCTGGAGCCCTATCTGCTGGCCAAGCTCTCGGAGGTGAAGAACTGGGAGCGTGCCGAGCACGAGGACATTGTCTCGTGCATAGAGTGCGGCTCCTGCCAGTTCACCTGCCCCGCCCACCGGCCGCTGCTGGACAACATCCGCCAGGGCAAGGGCACCGTCATGGGCATCATCAGGGCCCGTTCTGCCAAGAAATAGCCACCCCACCCCCCGTGATCACGTTAATGCGAAACGTCGCAATAACGAGATAACGAGATAACGTCATAACGAGATAACGAAATCATGAGTAAATTAATAGTTTCACTTTCACCCCACGCCCACGGCAGCGACTCCGTGGAGCGCAATATGTACGGCGTCATCATCGCCCTCGTGCCCGCGCTGCTCGTGTCGCTCTTCTACTTCGGCATCGGCTCGGCCATCGTCTGCCTGTCGAGCGTGGCGGCCTGCGTCTTCTTCGAGTGGGCCATCAACAAGTTCATCCTGCGCTCCGAGCGCAACACCATCCTCGACGGCTCGGCAGCCCTCACCGGACTGCTGCTGGGCATGAACCTGCCGTCGAACCTGCCAGTCTGGATCATCATCATCGGCGCCCTCTTCGCCATCGGCGTGGGCAAGATGACCTTCGGCGGACTGGGACAGAACATCTTCAACCCCGCACTGGTGGGCCGCTGCGCACTGCTCGTGGCCTTCCCCGCACAGATGACCAGCTGGCCCGTGCCCGGACAACTGACCGACTACACCGACGCCGTGACGGGCGCCACACCGCTGGCGGTGATGAAGGAGGCCATCAAGACTGGCAATGCCGACGTGCTGAACCAGCTGCCCGACGCCTTCAGCCTGCTGCTGGGCGACTACTCCATCGGTGGCGGTGCCGGCACCATCGGCGAAATCTGCGGACTGGCCCTGCTGGCCGGACTCGCCTTCATGCTCTGGCGAAAAATCATCACCTGGCACATCCCCGTGAGCATCATCGTCACCGTGTTTGTCTTCAGCGCCATCATGCACCTGGCCAACCCCATCTACGCCGACCCGACGACGGTCATCCTCAGCGGCGGACTGCTGCTCGGTGCCATCTTTATGGCCACCGACTACGTCACCTCGCCCATGACCGGCAAGGGACAGCTCATCTACGGCGTGTGCATCGGCCTGCTGACCATCATCATCCGCAACTGGGGCGCCTATCCTGAGGGCATGTCGTTTGCCATCCTGATTATGAACGCCTTCACACCGCTGATTAACAATTATGTGAAGCCCAAACGCTTCGGAGAGGAGGTAAAGAAATGAAAAAGCTTGAATCATCTTTAACCAATATGGTGCTGGTGCTCACCGGCGTGGCCCTCGTCGTGGGAGCCATCCTGGCTTGGGTGAACAGCGTGACCGCCGCCCCCATAGCCCAGCAGAAGGAAAAGACGCTGGCCGACGGCATCAAGGCCGTTATGGTATGCAACGACATTGTCGTTGCTAAGCCCGACACCGTCCGCCAGAACGATGCCAAGGGCAAGGAACTCACCTATATTATATATCACGTGCGCGATGCACAGGACAAGGACCTCGGCGCTGCCGTAGAGAGCACCACGATGGGCTTCGGCGGCAACCTGAAGGTGCTGGTGGGATTCAACCCCGCCGGCGACGTGCTGGGCTACACACTGCTGGAGCACGCCGAAACGCCGGGCCTCGGCGCCAAGGCCGACCAGTGGTTCCAGCAGGGCCAGAAGGGCAACATCATAGGCCGCAACCCCGCCGAGCCGCTCACCGTCTCGAAAGACGGCGGACAGGTGGATGCCATCACCGCATCGACCATCACCAGCCGCGCCTTCCTCCTCGCAGTGAACAACGCCTACAAGGCCTACACGGCCCCCCCCGCTGCCGACGCAACGACCGGTGCCTCGCAACAAGTCTCGGAATAACGAAACAACGTGACAACGAGATAACGAAAAGCATGATAACGTGATAACGACAAAAAAGAAAGAAATATGAATTACATAGGAATCATCAAAAACGGCATCGTCAAGGAAAACCCAACCTTCGTACTGATGCTCGGCATGTGCCCCACCCTGGCCACCACCACGTCGGCACAAAACGGCCTGGCCATGGGCCTGGCCACGATGGCGGTGCTCATCTGCACCAACTTTGTCATCTCGTGCATGAAGAGCGTGACGCCCGACAAGGTGCGCATACCCGTGTTCATCGTCGTCATTGCCGCCTTCGTCACTATCCTCCAGATGGCCATCAAGGCCTATCTGCCCGATGTCGACAAGTCGCTCGGACTCTTCATACCCCTCATCGTGGTGAACTGCATCATCCTGGGCCGCGCCGAGGCTTTCGCCGCCAAGCAGAGCCCCGTGGCCAGCCTCTTCGACGGCATCGGCATCGGACTGGGTTTCACCATCGCCCTCACCCTCCTGGGCATCGTCCGCGAGGTGCTGGGTGCCGGCAGCATCTTCGGCTTCACCCTGCTGCCCGAGACCTACAACATCCTGCTATTCATCCTGCCGCCGGGCGCCTTCATCACCCTGGGTTTCCTCATCGCCATCGTCAACAAACTAAAGAAAGCATAAGCCATGGAGTACCTATTGATATTCATTAGCGCCATCTTCGTCAACAACATCGTCCTGGCGCAATTCCTGGGCATCTGCCCCTTCCTTGGCGTGTCGAAGAAGATAGACACGTCGCTGGGCATGTCGGCCGCCGTGGCCTTCGTCATGGTGCTGGCCACACTGGTCACCTGGCTCATCCAGATGTACGTGCTTAACCCCTTCGGACTGGAATATCTGCAGACCATCGCCTTCATCCTGGTCATCGCATCGCTGGTGCAGATGGTCGAGATTGTGCTGAAGAAGGTCTCTCCCCCACTCTATCAGGCACTGGGCATCTTCCTGCCGCTCATCACGACCAACTGCGCCGTGCTGGGCGTGGCCATCCTCGTCATACAGAAGGACTTCAACCTGGCACAGAGCGTGGTCTACGCCCTCAGCACCGCCATCGGCTTCGGACTGGCACTGACCGTCTTCGCCGGCATGCGCGAACAGCTGGAGCTGGCCAACATCCCCAAGGGCATGCGCGGCATGGCCATCGTGCTCGTATCTGCCGGACTCCTCTCGCTGGCCTTTATGGGCTTCTCAGGCGTCGACGGCGGACTGCGCACCCTCTTCGGCCTGGACTGACCCAATGATGAACCGTCGAGCCATCAGGCCATGGCGGACGATTGCCGTCGGGCTGTTTGCCACCGTCGCAACAACGGTGGCAGGCAGCCCGGCGAACCGTTACTGCCTGGACTTCACGCTCTCAAAGCACAACTTTGCCGACACCATCGCCATCGAGTGGGAAATGGGGCAGGTCTACGTCCCTGTGGAGATGGGCGGGAGGCGGATGCGCTTCCTGCTCGACACCGGAGCGGGCCAGACCGTCATCTTCGACGATGTGGCCGCAGAAGGTCTGAAGCGGGCCGGACACCTCATCGCCTACGACGCCAACAACAGGCGCGACACGGTGCCCACCGTCGTCCTGCCGCCACTCAGCCTGGGCACGCTCACGCTGACGGGCTGCCACGCCCTCAGACAGCGACGCACGGTGAAGCGCGAAAGGCTGGACGGCATCTTGGGCTTTGACATCGTGAACCGGGGCCTGAACCTGAAGATAGACGTGGCAGCCAACAGGCTGATCGTCTCCGACCGCAAGCACTTCTTCGACGGCGAGGGCGGGTGCAAGCTGCGCTACAAGCTGAACTACCACGTGCCGTATGTGAAGGTGCGCCCCTTCGGGAAATATCAGGAGACAGTACTATTCGACACGGGCAGCCGCCGGCTGTACACCATCAACAAGCAGCGTTTCGACAAAGGAGCCAGAAAAGAGGCCAAAGTGGCAGAGCGGCAGGTGGAAGGCCGCTCTTTCGGCCGCCACTCCATCGGCCACGGCGGCGTTGAGCCCCTCGGCGAGGTGGTGTTCCTTTGCATAGAAAGACTCAGGGTGGGCACATTTGCCTTCGACAGCGTGCACACCATCACCACGCAAGGCGGATCGCACGTCGGAGCCGCCATCCTGCGCTATGGCGCCGTGGTGTTCAATCCCCACCGTCGACAGTTCTGCTTCCAGCCCTACGGCGACAGGCAGCACGCCATGGTGGACAACCGCCAGACCGAAATGGCCATCATCCCCGAAAGGGGAATGCCAGTCGTCGGCCTGGTGTGGGAACGGGGCACGCCCTACAGGCAAGGCTTCCGCGAAGGCGACATCATCGTCAAAATCGACGGCAAGCCGGTGCACAGCTTCGACCAGTATGTGCGCTGGGGATTTGAGGCCGGACGCAAATATGCCTTCACAGTGCGCGACCGGAAGGGCTTCCAGCGCGTGGTGAAATGGGCCAGAAGGCCCTAAAGCAGCGCCATACTTTCAGAGAAGACGGACAAAAATAGCGGCAAGGATGACATTTTCACTCTTTTTCCTTGCGTATAAAGAAAATAATGGCTAACTTTGCACCGTTTAATGTCTACAACTTAAAACCACTATAAGACAAACTATGAAACAAACCATCCTCGTTACAGGTGGCACCGGATTCATCGGCAGCCACACCACAGTAGAACTGCAGGAAGCAGGCTACGAAGTAGTAATCATAGACAACCTGTCAAACTCGAATGTCAAAGTCGTCGACGGCATTGAGAAAATCACGGGCGTGCGACCTGCCTTCGAGAAGGTGGACTGCTGCAACCTGGAAGCCCTGGAGGGCGTGTTCAAAAAGTACCCGAAGATTGAGGGCATCATCCACTTCGCCGCATCGAAGGCCGTGGGTGAGAGCGTGCAGAAACCGCTGCTCTACTATCGCAACAACCTCACCTCGCTCATCAACCTGCTGGAACTGATGCCGAAGTACAACGTGAAGGGCATCATCTTCTCGTCGAGCTGCACCGTCTACGGACAGCCCACAAAGGAGAATCTGCCCGTGACGGAGAACGCCCCCATACAGAAGGCACTGTCGCCCTACGGCAACACGAAGCAAATCAACGAGGAAATCATACAGGACTACATCCACAGCGGCGCCCCCATCAAGAGCGTCATCCTGCGTTACTTCAACCCCATCGGCGCACACCCCTCAGCCCTCATAGGCGAACTGCCCAACGGCGTGCCCATGAACCTCATCCCCTTTGTCACACAGACGGCAATAGGCATCCGCAAGCAACTGAAGATTTTCGGCAACGACTACAACACGCCCGACCACACCTGCATCCGCGACTACATCTATGTGGTCGACCTGGCCAAGGCTCACGTGAAGGCCATGGAGCGAGTGCTCGACAAGCCTGAGACCGACGCCGTGGAAATCTTCAACATCGGCACTGGCCACGGACTCTCAACCTTAGAAGTGGTAGAAGGCTTCGAGAAGGCTACCGGCGTGAAGGTGAACTGGGAGTATGCCCCCCGCCGCGAAGGCGACATCGAACAGGTCTGGGGCAATGTGGACAAAGCCAACAAGGTGCTGGGCTGGAAGGCCGACACGCCTACCGAAGAGGTGCTGAAGAGTGCCTGGAAGTGGCAGAAGAAACTGCGCGCCGACGGCATCCAGTAAAAGGAAAGAGATTTCGCCGAACAAGCGAACTGACAGATATACAGTCAACTATTGACTGATTTTGTGTTTGTGTTGTGATGGGTTCCGATGTGACATCGGAACCCATTTTTCAACGCTCCACCACAAACGTGCGCTCCACCTGTCCGCTGTAAGTGTTGATGAGAAGATGGATGGTGTCGGTCGCCAAGACTTTGACAGGGATGCTGAAGAAAGCCCGCTGCGAATAATATTCCGGCACGCCACCCTGGTCGTGGTAAAGGAGCAGGCGCACGGCACGCGTGCTGTCGGGGAATGCCATCAAAGAGTCAATGTGGCAACCCAAGGTCTGAATGACGTTCTCGTCGGTCACGGAGCCCAGCTTCAAGTTGAGTCCCAGATTGAGGTACTGTCCGTTCTTGCTGACCCACGCACTCTCTATGCCCACAGGGTCCGTCTTCATGTCTGTGATGAACTTAGGCACCATCACGCCCACGCGGCTCATGCGGTGGATGGTCGTCGTTCCGCCACCGTCGTTGGACTTTGTATAGTAAAAGGCGGCCCTGTAGGCCGAGTCCGGCGTCGTCATCCAGCCATTCTTGAGGGGCTCCTTCAGTCTGTGCGCCGCCCCGTCGTCGGTCACGAAACGGTCCAGCAGGCCGTCGCTGTTGGTATAGGCCATCACCAGGTCGGCCTGCATCAGCGAATAGGCACCGTCGCCCTTGTCGTAGGCATCCTGCGTACAGGCGTAAGCGGTGAACAGGAAGGAAACGGCTGTCAGGACTTTGGTCAGTATGTTCATAGACAATTGTTTAGGGATTCTGTTTCGCTTCGCTCACCTCCAACTTGTTGCGCAGGGGGTTGGCATACATGGTTAGGATGCACTGGCGGAGGAAAGGCTCGTCTTTCTGCGGCAGGCTGATCTTGGCCATCTGGCCCGTCAGGTATTGCTCAAAGCGGCGCTTGTCGGCCTCGGTGTAGTGACTGGCCTGCTCGTTGCCGCCGTCCAAGAGGTCGGCAGCGATGTAATTGCAAGGATACAGGCGGTAGCCTTTGAATATCTCTACGTCCATGCGCTTTGCCAGTTCGGCAAAAAACTCGTGGCGCGGCAGACTCTCCAGTTCGGCCAGCCAACAGTTGACGGGCGTGCCACAATGGTAGTGCACGCGCCCTTTGTAGCCGAAGATGCCCGTCCGCATATTGTCAAGGTCGTCCTGCTTGCTCTTCTTGAAGGCCGGGTTGTCGCGTTTCTGCTGCATCTCCTGTGCCTTCAGATAGTCGCAGGGGTCAAACTCATAACTGATGGTAAGTGGCACTATGTTCAACTCGCCCAGTTGGCCACCCATCGCCAGCATCTTCAGCACGGCGTCGTGGGTGCGGTCGTTGCTGTCTTTCGCCCTGCCCTCGCGCTGCGCTATCCAGATGTTCTCCCGTTTCTGCGTGACTGCATAGTGGATGTAGCGGCTCATCAACTGGCTCGAAGCGAGCATCTCTTTCGGCGAAAGCCCCCGTCTGACGGTGAAGGCCTTGTTCATCCGCACCAGCCGCTTGATCCAGGGGTAGATGAGGAGATTGTCGCCGATGCCTATCTCGACCGTTGTGGGATAGCCGTTGTCCACGAGCATCACATCGAGAAAGGCCGAATCGAGAACGATGTCGCGATGGTTGGAAATGAAGGCGAAGCGTTTGCCGTTGGTCTCGCCCATCTCTTTGTCGTCGAAGGTGCATCCGTCGGTATGCTTGCGAATGATATAGTTCACAACCGGCTTCATAAAGCGCTTCTGGAAGTCGAGCGGCGTCTTCACCCCCGTAAAGGCCAGGCGCAACAGACCATTGCGCAGCCACTTTGGCAGCCATGGGGCCAGGCCCTTCATCACGGCATTGAAATGGCGGTCGCAGAGCAGCCCTTCAAAGGCCTCCTTCATCTCCTCCGGCTCGTAGGGCCGGATGCCGTCAAACTCGTTCATCGTCGGGCTGAAATTAGAACTGATTCTCCACAATGTCGGTCAGCACATCGCTCATCTTCAGCCCTGCAGCCTTCACCTGCTGCGGGATGAAACTGGTCTGCGTCATGCCCGGCGTGGTATTGATTTCGAGCATGGTGATATCTCCCTTGGGTGAGATGATGTAGTCGATACGGATGATGCCGTTGCAGTGCAGTATGTCGTAAATGGCCGAAGTGAGCTGCTGTGCCCTCTCTGCCTGCTCCTGTGGAATGCGGGCGGGAGTGATTTCCTCCACCTGCCCGTTGTACTTGGCGTCGTAGTCGAAGAATTCATTCTTAGGCAACACCTCGGTGACGGGGAACACCACCGACTTGTCTTTCGTCTTGTAGCAGCCCACGGTGATCTCCTTTCCCTCCAGGAACGACTCAATCATCACCTCGTCGCTCTCCATCATGGCCACGCGCAAAGCAGGGGCCAACTGGTCCAGGTTCTTCACCTTCGACACGCCGAAGGAGGAACCGTCGTTTGAGGGTTTCACAAAGCAAGGCATACCGATAGTGTCGGCCAGCTGCTGCTCGTCAATCAACTGCTCCTGTCCACGGCGCACCAGCACGCTCTCGGCCACCTTCACGCCATAGCCGCGCAGATAGTGGTTAAGCACAAACTTGTTGAACGTCATCGACTCCACCAGCACGCCACTGGTGCTGTAAGGGATATGGAGCAGGTCGAAGTAGCCCTGCAGGATGCCGTTTTCGCCCGGAGTGCCGTGAATGGTGATGTAGGCATAGTCGAAATGGCGTGTACGCGTGCCCTCACGGAAGGAGAAGTCGTGCATCTTCACCCGCGACGTGGTGCCGTCGGGCAGGTCCACGCGCCAGTCGGTGCCTTTCAGCTGCACCACGTACACATTGTAGCTTTCTTTGTCAAAGAATGAATAGAGGCCCTGGGCCGAGCGCAGTGACACATCGTGTTCGCTGCTGTCGCCACCGCAGACGATGGCTATGGTTCGCTTTTGCTGTTTCATGCTATATGTTGCTTTTTTAATAATCTCATTGTTGGTTGGCCAGTCGCCGCTGCCACTTCTCTATGACAGCCAGCATGTCTGGGGGCAGTGGCGAACTGAAGTTCATCTGCTCGCCCGTGCGTGGATGGCGGAATCCCAACGTTTGTGCGTGGAGCACCTGCCGCGGACAGAGTTTGATGCAGTTCTGTATGAAGGCCTTGTAACTGGCCGTGCGCTCTCCCCTCAGAATCTCAATGCCGCCATAGCGCTCGTCGGCGAAGAGGGGGTGGCCGATGTGGCGCATGTGGGCACGTATCTGATGGGTGCGCCCGGTCTCCAGCCTGCACTCCACCAGTGTGGTGTAGCCATAGCGCTCCAGCACACGCCAGTGAGTGACGGCAGGCTTGCCAATTTCGCTGTCGGGGGGAAAAACAGCCATGCGCAGACGGTCTTTCGGGTCACGCCCGATGTTGCCCTCAATGCGGCCCTCGTCTTCCACAAAATTGCCCCACACCAGTGCCACATACGAGCGGTTGGTCTCATGGTGGAAGAACTGCTTGCCCAGGTCCGACTTTGCCTCCGGCGTCTTCGCCACGACCAGCAATCCGCTGGTGTCCTTGTCAATGCGGTGCACCAGCCCCACCTGCGGGTCGTTGGGGTCATAGGTGGGCAGCAGGCGCAAATGCCATGCGATGGCGTGCACCAGTGTGCCGTGGAAATTGCCGCAGCCGGGGTGCACCACCTGTCCGGCGGGCTTGTAGACCACCATCAGGTCGTCGTCCTCGTAGCGCACATCGAGGGGCAGCTCCTCGGGGACGATGGTCGTGTCGTAATGCGGACGGTCGAGCATCAGGGTGATGACATCGCCGCCACGCACCTTGTAGTTGCTCTTCACCGGTCGGTCGTTCACGTGCAGGAATCCGGCCTCGGCGGCCTGCTGAATACGGTTACGCGAGGCGTGGGGCGTGTGCTCCGTCAGGTACTTGTCGATGCGCAGCGGCACCTGTCCGCGGTCCACCTCCATGCGCAAATGCTCATAGAGGGCCTGGCCATCGGCACTGCGGCCACCGTCCTGCCCGTCCAGTTCCAGCTCGTCGAGCAACTCGTCGTCCATCATTTCTGCCATTCCTTCTTCTTATTCAAACACTTCCAGGAAAGTGTCAATATCATCGTCGTTTATTGTCTCTGCCTCGTCGCCCGCAGTGCTGTCCACGGAGAGCGAGTCGCCCATCAGGTCTTCGAGTTCCAGCTCATCGCCCAGGTAGCCGTTGCCGATGACGAGCGTCAGCATCGACTCCTTGGCCACCATATCGCCCGACGAGAGGTTGCGCCCCTCACAGCGGATGCCGTAGACCCAGTCTTTCTCGCCGTCGATGAGCACGGGCGGGTTCACCTTGAATTCCAGCGCCTGCAGTTTGGCTTGTGCCTCGCGGTAGCTGCTGTTGTCAATCAAGTCGGGCAGTGCCACGCGGGGCATCGTCAGCGAGTTGATGGTGACATAGATAATGCGTCCCTCCTTCACCTTCATTCCTGCCACGGGCTTCTGTATGACGATGCTGCCCGCAGGGAGAGCCTTGTTGTAGGTGGAGTCGTTGGCCACCAGGACCAGGCCCTTGGCATCGGCCACCTCAATGGCACGTGCGTACTCCATACCATACATATCGGGAACTTCTATGCCTTCCCCATGATGGGTATAGGCTCCAAGCCACCAAATCATACCGGCAAACAGGGCCACCACAACGGTGGCCATTGCCAGCAGATTGCCCCACACCATGGGAGACAACAGTTTCTTGAAGAAATTTTTCATACTTATGCCACCTGTTCAGCTAATATTAGGATGTTTCCTTGCAATTCACGCTGCAAAGATACAATAAAAAGTGGTAACGAAAAAGGGAAATCCGAAAAAATTGACCTCCGCACCCAAAAAAGAAGAAAGGAAAGCCCCGCGATGGCCTTCTTTTTGCTAAATACCCTTAAAACTGCGCCTCAATTATGCGGTAATTGGGGAAATATGGCTAACTTTGCGAACATATTTCATTATTCCGCAATATGAACAACAAGCCAACAACCAGAAAATGGCTGTGCCTGGCGGCAATGCTGCCGCTGATGGCCACGGCCCAGTACAAATCGCAGGTGTGGAGCCCCGATCTGGGCAATGGCACCTACAAGAACCCCGTCATCAATGCCGACTATAGCGACCCCGACGTCTGTGTAGGACCCTCGGGCGAGGACTATTACATGACGGCATCCTCGTTTCAGTGCACACCAGGACTGCCCATCCTGCACTCACGCGACCTGGTGAACTGGGAGATTGTGGGCTATGCCCTGAAGCAACTCTATACGGGCCACCCCGACCTGCTAAAGCACTTCGACACCCCGCAGCACGGCAACGGCGTGTGGGCACCAAGCATACGCTACCACGCCGGCGAATACTATATCTATTGGGGCGACCCCGACCACGGCGTATTCATGGTGAAGACCAGGGGCGGCAACCCCGCCGGAGAATGGGAGGCCCCCGTCTGCGTGATTGAGGGCACAGGCTACATCGACACCACGCCACTCTGGGATGAGGACGGCCGCTGCTACTTGGTGAACGGATGGGCCAACAGCCGCGCCAAGTTCGCCAGCGTGCTCACCGTCAGGGAGCTGTCGGCAGACGGCACACGCGCCATCGGACAGCCCGTCATCGTCTTCGACGGCAACGGCACGGAGAACCGCACCTGCGAGGGTCCGAAGTTCTACAAGCGCGACGGCTGGTACTGGATCATGTGCCCCGCAGGCGGCGTGCCTACGGGCTTCCAGCTGGCCATGCGCTCGAAAAGCCCCTACGGCCCTTATGAGCACAAGATAGTGTTGGCACAGGGCAAGACCGACATCAACGGCCCGCATCAGGGCGGATGGGTGCACACAAAGTATGGCGAGGACTGGTTCCTGCACTTCCAGGACAAGGAGGCCTATGGCCGAGTGGTCCATCTGAACCCCGTCGACTGGTCTACAGGCTGGCCCGTGATGGGCAAGAAGGGCGAGCCGGTGGCGGTCTACCAGAAGCCGAAAGCGGCTGCCGCCACCGTGGTCAACCCCGTGGAGAGCGACGAGTTCAATGCGCCTGTCATCGGCAAGCAGTGGCAGTGGCAGGCCAACTACGACGAGAAGTTCGGCGTGCCCACGGCCTTTGGCACCTTCCGCATCTACACCCACAAGTTGGACCAGGGCTGGAAAAACCTCTGGCTGGTGCCCAACATGCTGCTGCAGAAGACGCCTGCCGACCGCTTTACCGTGACCACGAAACTGCGCTTCACGTCGAAGGCCGACGGCCAGTTTGGCGGCCTCATCATGATGGGTCTCGACTACTCGGCCCTGGTGGTGCGCCGTATGGGCAAGGAGTTCCAACTGGTGCAGATGACCTGCAAGGCCGCCGACAAGGGAAAGCCCCAGACGGAACAGGTGCTGGCCACCCTGAAGCCGACGGCAGAAGACAAGACAGAGTATAAACCCGGCATTCACGAGGACATCCACCTGCGGTTGAGCGTCGACAACTCGAAAATGCACTTCGCCTGGAGCCGCGACGGCAAGAAATTCCAGCCCTGCGGCGACGAGTTCCAGATGAAGGAAGGCAAGTGGATAGGCGCCAAGTTCGGCTTCGTCTCCGCCGAAACCGACCCCAAGTGCGACCGTGGCTGGGTGGAGGCCGACTGGATACGTGTCACGCCCTGACACCACCGCCGCCCGGCCCTCTCTGGGAGTTAAAAGGTATATAACTGGGAGTTAAAAGGTATATAAGTGGGAGTTAGAAGGTATATAACCCCCACTCTCCCGTTTTTTAAAAGACATTAATTGTTTGGTTATTAGCGTATGTTTTCGTACCTTTGCACCGTCAAAAGTACGTGGGCAGGCAATTCAGCCCGCATAATATATTATTAAGGTATGATATTCTTTTTCAAGACCCCACAGCAGAGCGTGATCGCCACACAGGTGGACCATCAGCTCGACGCAGAAGAAGTGAACAAACTGAACTGGCTCTACGGCGGCGCCACCCTTATGCAGGGCGACAGCGTGGAGGGCAGTTTCATAGGCCCGCGCCGCGAGATGGTGACCCCCTGGAGCACCAACGCCGTGGAAATCACCCAGAACATGGCCATGCAGGGCATACAGCGCATAGAGGAGTACTTCCCCTTCAGCGAAGGTTTCGACCCTATGCTCCAGCGCAAGTACGACGGGCTGGACCAAGGCATCTTCACCATCAACATCAAGCCGGAGCCTATCAAGCACGTGGAGGACTTGGAGGCATACAACGAGCAGGAAGGCCTGGCCCTCTCGGCCGAGGAGATTGACTATCTGCACGGGCTGGAGAAGCAGAACGGACGCCCGCTCACCGACAGCGAAATCTTCGGGTTCGCACAAATCAACAGCGAGCACTGCCGCCACAAGATTTTCGGCGGCACCTTCATCATCGACGGCAAGGAGATGGAGAGTTCGCTCTTCCAGATGATCAAGAAGACCACCCAGGAGAACCCCAACCAGATTCTCTCGGCATACAAGGACAACGTGGCCTTTGCCCAGGGACCCATGGTGGAGCAGTTTGCCCCGGCCGACCAAAGCACAGCCGACTGGTTCCGCGTGAAGGAGATAGAGAGCGTGATATCGCTGAAGGCCGAGACCCACAACTTCCCCACCACCGTAGAGCCCTTCAACGGCGCTGCCACTGGCACCGGCGGCGAGATTCGCGACCGTATGGGCGGCGGCACCGGCAGCTGGCCCATCGCCGGCACGGCTGTCTACATGACGGCCTACCCCAGGCTGACCGACGCCGACAGAGACTGGGAGAACATCATCCCCGTCCGCGAATGGCTCTACCAGACGCCGGAGCAGATTCTCATCAAGGCCAGCAACGGCGCCAGCGACTTCGGCAACAAGTTCGGCCAGCCCCTCATCTGCGGCAGCGTCCTCACCTTCGAGCACCAGGAGAAGTCGCCCGCAGAGGCCACCAAGTACGCCTACGACAAGGTCATCATGCTGGCTGGAGGCGTGGGCTACGGCACCCGTCGCGACTGCCTGAAGAAAGAGCCACAGAAGGGCAACAAGGTGGTCGTCGTGGGTGGCGACAACTACCGTATCGGACTGGGCGGCGGCTCCGTGTCGAGCGTCGACACCGGGCGCTATGCCAGCGGCATCGAGCTGAACGCCGTGCAGCGCGCCAACCCCGAGATGCAGAAGCGTGCCTACAACCTGGTGCGCGCCCTGTGCGAAGAAGACGTCAACCCCGTGGTCTCCATCCACGACCACGGCAGCGCCGGCCACCTGAACTGCCTCTCCGAACTGGTCGAGGAATGCGGCGGCAGCATCGACATGACGCGCCTGCCCATCGGCGACCAGACGCTCTCCAGCAAGGAAATCATTGCCAACGAGAGCCAGGAGCGCATGGGCCTGCTCATCGACGAGCGCCACCTGGAGCACGTGCAGCGCATTGCCGAGCGCGAGCGCGCCCCGATGTACGTGGTAGGCGAGACCACCGGCGATGCCCACTTCTCGTTTGTCCAGGCCGACGGTGTGAAGCCTTTCGACCTCGACGTGAGCCAGATGTTCGGCCATTCGCCCAAGACCATCATGCGCGACAATACTGTGGAGCGTCATTACGCTCCCGTCAAATATGGCAAAGACCTTCTTTCGTATTTGGAGCGGGTGCTCCAGCTGGAGGCCGTGGCCTGCAAAGACTGGCTGACCAATAAGGTGGACCGCTCGGTGACGGGCAAGATAGCCCGCCAGCAGTGCCAGGGTGTGCTGCAGCTGCCACTGTCCGACTGCGGCGTGGTGGCCCTCGACTATCAGGGCCGCGCCGGCATAGCCACCGCCATTGGCCACGCCCCACAGGCAGGCCTGGCCTCACCCGAAGCCGGCAGTGTGCTCTCCGTGGCCGAAGCCCTCACCAATCTGGTATGGGCACCGCTGGGCCGCGGCGGCAAGAAAGACGAGCCGCTCGACTTTGTAAGCCTCTCGGCCAACTGGATGTGGCCCTGCCGCTCGCAGGAGGGTGAGGACGCACGCCTCTACCGCGCCGTGAAGGCCCTCTCCGACTTCTGTTGTGCACTCCACGTCAACGTGCCCACGGGCAAGGACTCGCTCTCGCTCTCGCAGCAGTACCCCAACGGCGAGAAAATCATTTCGCCGGGAACGGTCATCGTCTCGGCCGGAGGCGAGGTCTACGATATCAAGAAGGTGGTGAGCCCTGTGTTGGTGAACGACCACCGCGCCTCGCTCTACCACATCGACTTCTCCTTCTGCCCACAGCGGCTGGGAGGTTCGGCCTTGGCACAGAGTCTGGGCTATGTGGGCGACGACGTGCCCACGGTGGAGAATCCCGAATACTTTGCCGATGCCTTCAACGCCATACAGGAACTCATCAAGAAGGGCTGGATACTGGCCGGACACGACATTTCGGCGGGAGGACTCATCACCTGTCTGCTGGAGATGTGCTTCGCCAACACCGAGGGCGGACTGCACATCAACCTGCACGACCTCTGCCTGGACGGCGACATCGTGAAGACACTCTTCGCCGAGAACCCCGGTGTGGTCATCGAGGTGAGCGACGAGCACAAGCTGGAGTTCCGCGAGTTTATGGAGGAGGTAGGCGTAGGCTTCGCCAAGATTGGCTACCCCGTGGAGGACAGCCGCAGCATAGAGATTGTATGCCCCCTATGCTGCGATACTATCGCAGCAAACAAAACAAACGATACGGAGGCCATCACCCTCGACATCGACCATCTGCGCGACGTGTGGTACAAGACCAGCTATCTGCTGGACCGCAAACAGTCGATGAACGGCAAGGCCCGTGAGCGCTACGAGAACTACAAGCAGCAGCCTCTGCAAATCAAGTTGCCGCGTGGCTTCAAGGGCACGCTGGCCGGACTGGGACTGCCCGTGAGCGGACCGCGAAAGGCCAAGGCGGCCATCATCCGCGAGAAGGGCACCAACGGTGAGCGCGAAATGGCCTGGAGCCTCTATCTGGCCGGATTCGACGTGAAGGACGTGATGATGACCGACCTCATCACGGGCCGCGAGACCCTTGACGAGGTCCAGATGATTGTCTTCTGCGGAGGTTTCTCCAACAGCGACGTGCTCGGCTCGGCCAAGGGATGGGCCGGCGCCTTCCTCTACAACCCGAAGGCCAAGGAGGCCCTCGACCGCTTCTATGCACGCGCCGACACCCTCTCGCTGGGCATCTGCAACGGCTGCCAGCTGATGGTGGAACTGGGACTCGTCGGTGCCAAGGGAGCCAAGATGTTGCACAACGACAGTCATAAGTTCGAGAGCGGCTTCCTCTCGCTCCACATCCCTGAAAACCGGAGCATCATGTTCGGCAGTCTCAGCGGCTCCCGACTGGGCATCTGGGTGGCCCACGGCGAAGGCAAATTCCATCTGCCCGGACAGGAGAGCGACTACAACGTCATTGCCAAATACAACTACCACGGCTATCCCGCCAACCCCAACGGCTCCGACTTCGACGTGGCGGGCATCTGCTCGGCCGACGGACGCCATCTGGCCATGATGCCCCATCTGGAGAGGGCCATCTACCCCTGGCAGTGCGCTTGGTATCTGCGTGGCCGCCGCCGCGACGAGGTGACCCCGTGGCTGGAGGCTTTCGTCAACGCAAGGAAGTGGGTGGAATCCCATAATTCCCATTAATTCCCATCCTTCCCATCCTTCCCATCGTTCCCATGAGCATCTACTGGCAGGCTTTCACCACTTTCTTCCGCATTGGTCTCTTCACCTTGGGTGGCGGCTACGCCATGATTCCACTGATTGAGGCCGAGGTGGTGGACAAACGGCAATGGGTGTCGAAGGAGCAGTTCCTCGACCTCGTTGCCATTGCCCAGAGTTGTCCGGGTGTGTTTGCCATCAACATCAGCACCTTCATCGGCTACAAACTGCGCAAGACACCGGGGGCCATCTGTTGTGCCTTGGGCACCGCACTGCCCTCGTTCCTCATCATCCTGGCCATCGCCATCTTCTTCCACCGGTTTGAAGACAACCCCGTGGTGGCTGCCATGTTCCGTGGCATACGCCCCGCCGTGGTGGCCCTCATCGCCGTGCCGACGTTCAATCTGGCCCGGTCGGCCAAGATTTCGTGGGCCAACTGCTGGATTCCCATCGGCGGTGCGCTGCTCATCTGGCTGCTCGGCGTTTCGCCCATCTATATCATCCTGGCCGCAGCCATTGGCGGCTACATCTACGGCAAATATATCCAACCCACTGAGTAGAAATATGTTGTACGTTGACTTGTTTTGCACGTTCTTCATCATCGGACTGTTCGGGTTCGGTGGCGGCTACGGCATGCTGTCGCTCATACAGACCAAGGTGGTGCCCGTATGGATAACCACGTCGCAGTTCACCGACATTGTGGCCATCAGCCAGATGACGCCCGGCCCCATCGGCATCAATTCGGCCACCTATTGCGGCTATATGGCCTGCCACAATGCGGGCATGGGCCAGGCCGCCTCGGTGGCAGGCTCGGCCGTGGCCACTTTTGCGCTGGTGCTGCCGTCGCTCATCCTCATGATCATCATCAGCCGCCTCTTTATGAAGTATATGAAGACACAGGCGGTGCAGTCGGTCTTCACCGGCCTGCGCCCTGCCGTGGTGGGTCTGCTGGCTGCTGCCACGCTGCTGCTCTGCAACCGCGAGAACTTCTCCACGCCCAGTGAGAACCCGTGGCAGTTCTGGATCAGCGTGGGCCTCTTCCTGACCACCTATGTAGGCACCAAGGTCTACAAGGTAAACCCCATCAAAATGATTATTATGGCGGCCTTCGCCGGCCTACTGTTGCTGTACTGAGAGGGCGGCTTCACAGATAGTCATAGCGCCCCGTGAGTTTCTTCACGCGGTGTTTCACGGCCTGCCAGATATTACGGAAGTCGCCATAGCGCAGATTCCTGTACAGTTCCTCCACGCTTCGGCCCATCTTTATCCACGGGTGTTCCCACGCCATAATGCGGAACACCCGCCGCTTGTATTCCACACTCTCAATCACGTAGCGCGGATGGCGCATGGGGAACGTCATCTCATGGGCAGGCATGGTGAGAAGCCGCTGCATGCTCCGTGGCAGTGTGCGCAGC
Organism: uncultured Prevotellaceae bacterium; assembly: GCA_902786565.1. Lineage (GTDB taxonomy): Bacteria > Bacteroidota > Bacteroidia > Bacteroidales > Bacteroidaceae > Prevotella. The sequence goes on from CADACW010000019.1 coordinate 61,165, forward strand.
GAGGCCCGGTAGTGGGCCGAATCCTCCGACACCGCCGTGTTGTGTATCATATTGCGCGTGGGCACGATGGTCAGTCTGCTGCCGAGCGTGATGGCCGACCAGAACACCGTCTCATAGACGGGCACACCCGCTGCCTGGTGTTTCCGCATGGCCTTCACCATCGCCTTCCAACCTTCGTGCCGGTTGGCCACCAATGCCTCCAGCTGCCGACGGTTGAAGGGGTCGGAAAGCACGCCGTAGCTGGCATCCCACTGGCTGACGACACGCCGCCACGACGCCCATCCCCAAATGGAGAAGACGGTGGTGAAGAGATAGTCATAGGGTGCCTCGGTGTGCTCCTCGTGGTTGAAGCCGCAAATCATGGCAATGCGCTCATCGTGCTCATAGCGATGGAGCAACTCGGTGCAGAAGCGGATAAAGGAGACGGCCGGCGTGGAGTCGTCCTCCAGCACGATGCACTTGTCGTAGAGGCGAAACGCCCACTGATAGGCATCGTAGGCCGATGCCCAGGCGCCGCTGTTCGCCGTGTGGTAGTTGCGGTGCACATCGCACTGCCAGTCTATCTGCTTTTCGGCCACTATTCGGCGGGCGGCCTCTGTCTTCAGGGCTTCGGCAGCGTTGCGCGGACCGTCCTGATAGAGGAGCAGACGGGCTGGGCGGGCCTGGCGGATGGCATCGAAAGTGCGTTGCAGCGTCTCAGTTCTGGTGAAGAAGACCAGCAGCACGGCAACATCATTCTCGGCAGGTGGCTGTTGTATTGTTTGCATACATTTCAGTTTTTTACATTTGTCTATTAAGATGCTTGCCCCACCCTTTTGACTGCACAGCAAATAATATTTAACGGATTTTGTTAATTTACTCTAAAAAAAGGACTGTGATGCAGTCTTTTGCCTACTTTGATGTATCTTTAGAGCGTGAATACGATTCGACTTTTGCTATTGACGGTCCTTCTCTGCTGCGCCACGCTACGGGCAGAGACCTTTGCCGTGGTCATCAGCGGCGGACGCCATAAGATGTTCAACCACGAGCGCTACTGGAACGACTGCGCCTTCCTCTACCGCACGCTGCGCCACGACTACCATATCACCAAAGACCACATCACCCTGCTGATGGCCGACGGCGACAATCCAGCCAACGACATGCTGCGCGAGGGCGGCATTGGGTTCGCCTCGACACGCATCGACCTGGACGGTGACGGACAGCCGGACCTGCACCTTGCCGCCACCCGGCAAGACATGGACGACACCTTCCGCCAACTGTCTGTCAGTCTGACCGCTGACGACCAGCTCTTTGTCTTCATCACCGACCACGGCGAGCGCTCGTCGGACGACGACGTCTGCCTGTGGCTGTGGGGCGACGAGAAGCTCGGCCCTGATGCGCTGGCCGCCATCATCGGCCAGTGCAGCCAAGGCACGGTGAGCATACTCCTGGGCCAGTGCTATGCCGGGGCCTTTGTGGCGCCGCTGCTGGGCCAAGGGCGCATAGTCACAGCGGCCTGCTCGGCCAACCAGCTGTCGTGGGCCTGCAAGGATAGGCCCTACGACGAGTTTGTCTACTACTGGACGTGCGCCGTCGCCCAGCACGACGAGCAGGGCCAACCCGTCAGTTCCGACACCGACGGCGACGGCACGGTGAGCATGGCCGAGGCGTTTGCCTATGCCCGTCAGCACGACAGCCGCCCGGAGTCGCCCACTCTCAGCGCCCTGCCCGCCGACCTGGCCACCCAATGGTCGCTGGACAGCAAGCGGAACGACAGCCAAGGCATCATACCCCCGACAAGCCCACACCACCCCCCAACCGTCTACGACCTGCAGGGCAGAAAAGTCAGGGGAAGCGACGGAGAAAACCATTAAAAACTAAATAACAATGAAGAAGAAAATAGCATTTATCACCCTCTGGCTGCTGACCGTGGCAACAGCCGTGGCCGACCACTACTACTGGACCTCGGACGGCAAACGACTGACGTTGGGCACCAGTGCCACCAGCCAGCAGAGCATCAATATCCCAGCAGAGGCAGTGGCCGTCGACCTGCGGGGCGGCATTGCACCGCTGACAGCTTTCGACGCCAGCAGGGCCAACCCCAACTGCCTGTACTATATGGACGAGCAGGAGGTGCGGCCGCAGGGGCTGGACTCTACGCTCAATCTGGTGTACGGACTGAAGGCCGACCACGTGAGGGTAGTAGACAGCAACGACTACTACTGTCCGCTGGCCTTCCATGCCGACTTCGTGTCGTTCCTGATGCGCCCCACATACGACAGCGCAGACGACGAAATGAGCGGGCACGGCTTCTCGCAGACGCTTATGCTGCCCTTCCACGTCAGCTACGCCTGCCTCTACGATGTCAATGGACAGACTGGCACCCTGCACGCCAACATGCTGAAGCTGCTGCGCTACGACGGCCATCACGCCGACACGCTGGATTGGTCGCACGTGCACGCCATCAATATGATGTCAGCCTACGAACCCTATATGCTGGGGGTCTACATAGGTTCGCGCCTGCTGTTCATGGGCGAGGATATCAACGTGCCGGTGACGCATGACGCAGTTGTCGCTGGCGACACCCTGAGTTTCATAGGGACGACGGTCAGACGCCAACTCCCCACAGGCACCTATATGTACGACAACAAGAGCGAAAGCTTCAAGCAGGCGGGAGACAAGCACATTGAGCCCTTCCGTGGCTTTTTGGCCAATTTCGCTGAAGAGCCGGCAGGAAGCGAATCCGACGAGCAGGATACTGTTTACGCCACCTTGCTACTGCCCGACACCATTTGGGGCACACAGGGGAGCCCCATCCACAACACGCAACTTGAAGCCCCTCAATCTGACACGGCAAGGCACAGCAGCAGGAACTGCTATGACTTGCAGGGACGGGAGGCAGAACTGCGCCGACTGACCAAAGGCATCTACATCGTGGGCGGGAGGAAGATTGTTGTAAAATAACAAAGGTGTAGGCACAATGCAATTGCAGCAGATAGTGGAACGCTGTCAGCAGGGCGACCGCGAAGCCATAGCCCAACTCTATGTGGCCATGCGCAAGCCGCTGCACGGGATATGCCTGCACTATGTGAAGAACGAGACGGTGGCCGAAGACCTGCTGCAAGACGTGTTTCTGCACATCTTCGACAAGATTGGACTGCTGAAGGACCCGTCGCGTGCCGAGGCATGGATGACCGTACTGGCACAGAGGATGGCGCTGCAACACTTGCGACAGCAGAGGCAGGAGCAGCAGCAACTCTCGACCTACGCCCTGGAGGCCGACAGGCCGCGGACGGAGGCTCCACAGGCAGAGTCGGTGCTGGCCGCAAAGGAAATCATGGCTGCCATCGACGCCCTGCCCAAAGGCTACCGCCGGGTGTTCACCTTGGCGGTGTTGGAGGGGAAGACGCACCAGGAGATTAGCAAACTGCTCAACATCGAACCGCACAGCTCGTCGTCGCAGTTCTACCACGCAAGGATGCTGTTGCGCCGCTGGCTGCGCCCGTTGGTGCTTGTGCTGCTGGCCATAGGGGTGCCCGTGGGCATCGTGCGGTGGCAGTCGCTCCAAAATGTGGAGGAGACCGCAGAAACAGGGAGCGGGCGCGCAGGCGGAAAGGAAGAGACGGCCATCGAGGCCCCGCCAACAGAAAGGGCAATAGTGGCGCAAGAGAAAGCCCCGGAAAGGAAGAGGCCGGTGATGGTTGAAGAGAGGACGGCCCCAGTGCAGGAAGAAGTCGTTGCTGAAGAGCAACACAACAGGGAGCACGTGGAAGAGCAGAAGGAAGGCCCTGAAAAGACAGAGGTTATCGAGCTGGAAGAGTTTATAGACCGTGGGGACGACATCATTCCCATCAACACAGAACATCATCGCTGGAGCGTGGAACTGGCCTGCAACGGCATAGTGGGCGGCGGTTCAGACCTGTCACTGCCCTACGCCAACGCGGAGACGAATCCGACGGTCTACGACTCGGTGAGCCATCACCGACTGCCGCTCACCGTGGCCCTCTCGGTGAACTACCGTCTGGACAAGCACTGGCAAGTGGGCACCGGACTGGTGTACACTCGACAGACGAGCGATTTCAGCAAGGGCAACAGCTATGTCTCGCTGCAACAGCAACAGACGGTGCAACAACTGGGCATTCCCGTCAGCATCTCCTACCACTGGCCGCTGTCACGACGGTTGGAGGTCTACGGCTCGGCCGGCATCACGCTGCACATTCCACTCCGCTCAACCCTTGACAGCCATTATCTGTTCCACGACGGCACCGCTGGCAACTTCTCGACCACCCGTCTCCACCCCGGCCTCCAGTGGTCGGCTGGCGTGGGTGCCGGTCTGCAATACAACTTCTCGCCTCAGGTGAGTTTCTTTGTGGAGCCGAGCCTGCACCACTATTTCCCCACCAGCGGCTCCGTCAGCACCTGGACCACCGAGCACTCGCTGGCCCCATCGCTCCCCTTCGGTCTGCGCATCTCTTTCTGAGAGGTGAGAGAGAAGAGGTGAGAGGTGAGAGAGAAGAGGTGAGAGGTGAGAGAGAAGAGGTGAGAGGTGAGAGAGAAGAGGTGAGAGGTGAGAGAGCTAAAATGGACATCGCCCGTAAGGGCCTTTAGAGATAAGTGCCTTTTATCTCGGAGATAAAAGGCACTTATCTTTTTTTGGGGGGTCTGGGAGACCTGTGAAAAAAACTACTTGGGAAGCTCGGTTTGCTTCTGGCGGATGTAGCGAATTTTTGCACCGAGCACATCCCACTGCACCTGCAGCGAGTCGCGACGCATGCGCAACAGTGTCAGGCCGGTCAGCTCCTCCTCGGTGGCACACAGGTCGGCCTTGTGCTGCTCCACCTCGGCCTTCATCCGTTCATATTGGGCCTTGACGGCCTCCAGAGTGCTGTCGACCACGGCCAGTTCCTGCTGGGCGGCCAGCAACGACGAATCCTGCTTATGACGCAGGGCGGCCCGCCGCTGCTCAATCTCGGCCCGCCGCGGACTGTCGCCGCCACAAGCCACCACGAGCAACAGCGATGCCGCCCCAATAAGTGTCATCCAAAAGTGCTTCATGGCCTACAGGTCGTCGTAGTTGCTGACGCTGAACGTGGTAGTGCGCATGTCGCCTGTGTCGAAGCCGCGCTTCAGCCAACGCTTGCGCTGCTCGGAGGTGCCGTGGGTGAACGATTCGGGCTGTGCATAGCCCTGGGCATTCTTCTGCAGCCAGTCGTCGCCGATGGCCTTGGCCAGTTCCAGGCCTTTCTCCATGTCGCCATACTCTAATGAGTGGTTCATGGCGTCCTCATAGTGGGCCCAGACGCCGGCATAGTAGTCGGCCAGCAGTTCCAGTCGGACACTGATCTGGTTGGCCTGCGTCTTGTTCACCTGGCTCATCTGCTGATGGGCCTTGCCCAGTATACCCAACGAGTACTCCACATGGTGGCCAATCTCATGGGCAATGACGTAGGCGTAGGCGAAGGTGTTGCCCTGGACACCGAGCTGGCGCTTCATTTCGGTGAAGAACGACAGGTCGATGTAGAGCTTCTGGTCGCCAGAACAGTAGAAGGGTCCTACGGCAGCGGTGGCAGAGCCGCAAGCCGACTGCACGCTGTTGGTGAAAAGCACCAGCGTGGGGGCCTTGTACTCGCCAAGGCCATTCTCGCGGAACACCTTGGTCCACACATCCTCGGTGCTGGCCAGAATCTGGGTGCACTCGGTGGCCAACTGCTGCTCCTCTTCGGTAAACTCGCGCTGACCGGCGGGCGTCTCCGTCTGGAAACCCTGCTGCACCACGTTGTTCACCACGTCGCCAAGATTGCCGCCCGACATAAAGGTCATCAGGGCAATGATGATGATACCGCCAATACCTCCGATACCGGCCTTTGCTCCTGTACTCATTCCTCTGCGGTCCTCAACATTGGAACTCTGTCTTCTTCCTTCTAATTTCATAACTGTTATTCTTTAGGTTGTTAATTATGTTGCGCTGTCGTTCTACTCCTGCACTCCTAATTTTGTTTGCAAAGGTAATGATTTCTTTTCGTTTGGCCAAAGTTTTTTGACAACAAAATGATGCAGGGCTGACCTTTTTATATATAACAATAATTGCAAATAGTCAGAAAAAAGGCAAGAATATCTACTTTTTGAAAAGATTTTCCTGATTTTTGTTTGCAAATTAATAGAATATTAGTACCTTTGCAGCCGATTCAAGAAAACACACGGTAAAAATGAGCAAACTGATCAAACCGATAGACTATGAACGCCTGCTCGACACAAAGCAAACCGAGCAGGGCATCAAACTCATCAAAGACTTCTTTCAGGCCAACCTCTCAACGGAGTTGCGCCTGAGGCGAGTCACGGCTCCGCTGTTTGTGCTGCAGGGCCTGGGCATCAACGACGACCTGAACGGTGTGGAGCGGGCAGTGACCTTCCCCATCAAGGACCTGGGCGACGCCCGCGCCGAGGTGGTGCACTCGCTGGCCAAGTGGAAACGGCTGACGCTGGCCGAATATGGCACCGAGCGCGGCTACGGCATCTACACCGACATGAACGCCATACGTGCCGACGAGGAACTGGACAACACCCACTCGCTCTATGTGGACCAGTGGGACTGGGAGGCCGTGATTGGCCCCGAAAACCGCACGGTGGCCTTCCTCAAGGACGTGGTGCGCCGCATCTATGCCGCCATACGCCGCACGGAGTATCTGGTGTGCGAGACTTACCCACAGATAAAGCCGTTCCTGCCGGAGAACATCTTCTTCATCCACTCCGAAGAGCTGCTCAGCATGTACCCCAACATGACGGCCAAGGAGCGCGAGGATGCCATCTGCAAGGCTTACGGCGCTGTGTTCATCATCGGCATCGGCGGCGTGCTCTCTAACGGCGAGAAGCACGACGGACGGGCACCGGACTACGACGACTGGAGCACCGTGGCCGAAGACGGGCGCAAGGGACTGAATGGCGACATACTGATTTGGAACCCTGTGCTGGGCCGCTCGCTGGAACTGTCGTCGATGGGCATCCGCGTGGACAAGGAGAGCCTGCTGCGCCAACTGAAACTGGAGCATCAGGAGCAGCGCGAACAGCTGTTCTTCCACCAGCAGCTGCTGCAGGACAAGCTGCCTCTGAGCATCGGCGGCGGCATAGGCCAGAGCCGTCTCTGCCTGGCCCTGCTCCACAAGGCTCACGTGGGAGAGATTCAGGCCAGCATCTGGCCCGAAACCATGCGGCAGGAGTGCCGCCAACTGGGATTCCCGCTGATCTGATTTTAGAATTTCTGAATTTAGAATTTTTGAATTAAGAATTAAGAATTTCTGAATTAAGAATTTAGAGTTAAGAATTTAGAGTTGTCGCCTTCAGCGAGTAAGAATTAAGAATTAAGAATTATAGGCAGCGCAGCGAAGCGAGAATAACTCTTAATTCAACTTTCGCAAGCAAGGTGGGGGTTAAAAATATTTTACATCCCCAAAACAAGGACTAAGCGGACTCGGAGATAAGTGCCACTTATCTCGGAGATAAGTGCCTTTTATCTCGGA